>NZ_BAABDD010000001.1:0-545228 GCF_039539445.1 Salinactinospora qingdaonensis | reverse complement strand
GTCCACGACGCCGGATGGTCGGCGTTCGTGAACATGCTGGAATACAAAGCCGCCCGCTACGGCCGCACCTTCGTGAAGGTCGGCCGGTTCGAGCCCACCTCCCAGGTCTGCTCGCAGTGCGGCGTCACCGACGGCCCCAAGCCTCTCAACGTTCGTACCTGGACGTGCTCGGTGTGCGGGGCCGCCCTGGACCGCGACGTCAACGCGGCACGCAACGTCGCCACGGCCGCCGGACTGGCCGCATCAGCCTGTGGAGCGCAGGTAAGACCAGACCCCGGTCCGGCACAGCGCGGAGAAGCAGGAACCCACCGAGACGGCCACCCGGCCGTGGTAGGAACCCTCGGGCTTTAGCCCGGAGAGCGGAAGTCAAACCGCGCTGTTCGGTCTGCTCCAGGCCGAGGCGCTGGGCCAGGACATGTCCCTGGCGCTGCTGGAAGAGGCCATACGCGCCTTGGCGCCCCCGCGGGCCGCGATCGCCGCCGGCAGCGATCCGCTGGCCCCGAAACGCAGTCCTCACGCTGCCGAGGACCCCCTGCACACCGCTGGAGCCGGCATGTAAGCCCTCCACTCCGGAGGGAGCAGCCGTCTCGGTGGGGCCGGGACCACCGGCCCCACCGGCCCCGCGAGTCGGGGAGAAAACCGCGCCGCCCGTCTGCTCGGTCCAATGTCCGTAAACCGGGATGTATAACTCTCCCAGGGTTTTCAGACTTCTCTGAACATGAAAGGACCGGCTGTGTCTCTCACCCGTATCGAGGTCGACGATGATGTCGTGGAGACGGCCAGGAAGCTGGGCGGGCACCGCACCAAGACCGCAGCGGTGGCTGAGGCACTGCGCAATTACAATCAGCGCCTCTCACGCGCTGCCGCCTACGACCACTATTTCGAGCTAGCCCAGAAGTTGGATATGAAATGTGGCGCGCCCGTCAGGCGGTGTAAAATTCCAGTTCAAGGAGTATATATCGTGACCTCGGGCCTTGTGGGTGCGAAGGCGCGTAGGCCACGGCAGCGTTCCGGAGAAGGCGCCGGCCGCGACGGCGGGAAGGAAGTCCCTGCGGACAGCCTCCAGGAAGAGTCGTTGGTGCTCTTTCGGGAGTTGCCGAAATTCGCGATCGAAGCCTCGCAGACTCGTGAACTTCACGACTCTCTGCTCGCCTTGTCGTCGATGAGCTCTTCCAAGTGTGAGAGGAATTCCTCGCCCGTCATAGGTCCGTTGACTTCTCCTGCGGCGAGTTCCTCCTCCGCCTCCCGCTCGGCGCGTTGTTGGCCTTCTTCCCAGAACCACATGTCGTTGGGGTGGACAGCGACACGGGGGCGCAGCACGATTTCGCCGTCGCGTTCGATGTATTCGACTACCGCGTCGGGGTTGTCGAGCCCCAACGCCTGCCACACCTCTTGGGGCACCGTGAGGCCGTGGCCAGAGGAGGAGACGCCGCCGAAACCAATGCGCTTGTCCATATGCTCACAGTAACCGCTGTGGTGCGGCTCCAGAAGTACCGTCATCTCGTTGCCTATTGTCGTTGTGCCGGACAGGGATTACGGGAACAGTAGCGCTCCAATGCACAGAGTGTCTGTCGTTTGCGCAGTGTGCGGGGAATGCGTGCTCCACGGTCTGTGTCGGTCCTCTGTTCACTCTCGTGCGGGCAAGTCGGGCGGGACCGGCCGGGGCGGTCTACGCGGCGGCGTTGCGCAGTAGGGGTGTGGCTTTGCGTGGCGGCTACCGGGGGGCGGTACCGCGACCTGGGTGGGGAGTGCTCGGGCCGGTCCCGGTGAGGCGGCGATCGCCCCGGAAACGCGACCACCGAGGGGACGAACCCGCATAATTGGGTTCATGACCACATCCCACGGTGCTGACCGCGATCTTCACGTGGCCCTGATCGGCTATGGCAAGGGTGGAGCCGTCTTCCACGCGCCCCTCATCGACGCCGTGCCCGGGCTGCGGCTGTCCGCAGTCGTCACGGGCAACCCCGAGCGCGCCTCGGCCGTCCGCGAGCGCTACCCGCACACCGAGGTGATCGCCTCCCCCGAGCAGGTGTGGCAGCGCCCCGGGGACTTCGACATCGTCGTCATCACCACCCCCAACGACAGCCACGTGCCCCTGGCCCACGCCGCGCTCAAAGCCGGGATGGCGGTCGTGGTCGACAAGCCGCTGGCCCTGACCGCAGCCGAGGCGCGCGAGCTGGCCGCCGAAGCCGAACGGCTCGACCAGATGCTCACCGTGTTCCACAATCGGCGCTGGGACAGCGACTTCCTCACGCTGTGGCGCATCATCGACGAAGGCCGGATCGGCACGGTCCACCGCTTCGAGTCGCGCTTCGAGCGCTGGCGCCCCGAATCCAAAGACACCTGGCGCGAGCAGGGCGGTGTCGAAACCGGCGGCGGCCTGCTCTACGACCTCGGGACGCACCTGATCGACCAGGCCGTCAACCTCTTCGGCCCCGTCACCCGCGTTTACGCCGAACTCGACACCCGCCGCCCCGGCGTCACGGCCGACGACGACACCTTCGTGGCCCTCACCCACGCCGGCGGGGTCCGCTCCCACCTGTGGATGAGCGCGCTCACCGCCCAACTCGGCCCCCGCTTCCGCGTCCTGGGCGACGCCACCGCGTTCACCACCCGCGGCCTCGACGGTCAGGAACGGCGCCTGGAGCGCGGCGAGCGCCCCGACGCCCCCGACTGGGGCGAGGAGCCCAAGGTCAAGTGGGGCGCCTACGGCCTCGACGGCGACCTGCGCGCCATCCCCAGCGAGAACGGCAACTACCCCGCCTTCTACGCCGCCGTGCGCGACGCCGTCGCCGAGGGCGAGCCGCTGCCGGTCAACCTGCACGAGGTGATTCACGGCCTGGAGATCATCGAAGCCGCCCGCCGCAGCGACGAGGCCGGCGAGGTCGTGCCCCTACCGGCCACCTGACCCGCACCACTGTCCCCGGGCCGCTCCCGGTACCCCGTGCGGAGCGGAAGGTTCCCGCGCGGCACGGCGGAGCGCAGCGGCTGCCTCCCGCAGAACAAGCCCTGCCGCCCTGCCGGGCTTTCGCGCAGCCCGCACACCCGGCCCTACCACCCGCGCATGCCATGCCAATGTACGGGGCGGGAGGAAACCGCTGGACAGCCGCAGCGTAGCGTCGATGGAATGACCGACACGCGCGGCAGCGCCCAAGCGTGGCCCCAGCCGTGGGCCGGCTACCGGGTGGGCGAGATCGGCCACCGGCGCATCGTCGTCGCCATGACGGCGGCCGGCATCGCCACCTTCATCCAGCTCTACTCGCTCCAGGCGGTCCTGCCCGCCATCGCCGGCGCCTTCGACGCCTCCGCCGCGCGCGTGGCGCTGACCATCTCGGCGGCCACCGGCGGGCTCGCCGGGTTCGTGCTGGTCTGGAGCGCGCTGGCCGACCGCTTCGGGCGGGTCTGGGTGATGACGGCGGCGCTGACCGTCTCCACCGTCTTGGGGCTGCTGGCGCCGCTGCTGCCGGAGCTGGGGATGCTGCTGGTGGTCCGCGGAGTGCAGGGTGCCGCCCTGGGCGGCGTGCCCGCGGTGGCCATGGCCTACCTCGCCGAGGAGATCCACCCCGCTCATCTGGCCCGCACCGCCGGGGTCTACATCGCCGGAAACACGGTGGGCGGCATGAGCGGCCGGCTCGTCGCCGGCGCCGTGTCCGACGCGCTCGGCTGGCGCTGGGGCGTGGGCGCCGACTCGGCGCTCGCCGCGGTCTTCCTCGTCGTCTTCGTGATCACCGTGCCCCGGGCGCGCGGGTTCACGCTGCGGCGACGCGCGCACGGCGGCCCGGGCCTGGCGCGCCGCCTGTACCGGGCGGTGGCCGACCGGGCGCTCCTGGCGCTGTACTTCCAGGGCCTGTTCCTCATGGGCGCGTTCGTGACCGTCTACAACTACCTGGGTTTCCGGATCGTGGGCGAGCCGTTCAACCTCTCGCAGACGGTTGTGGCGCTGCTGTTCGTCACCTACCTTGCCGGGACCGTCGCCTCGACCGTGGCCGGGCACGTCGCCGAGCGCCGTGGCCGTTACCCGGTGCTGCTCGCCGGTGTCACCGGCATGGCGTTGACGACCCTCTCCCTGCTCACCCCCTGGCTCGCCGTGGTCGCGGCGGGGCTGTTGGGGTTCACGTTCTCGTTCTTCACCGCCCACGCCGTGGCGGCCTCGTGGGCGGGCCATCGCGCTGACGCCTCCGCCCGCGCCCAGGCCACCGCGATCTACACGCTCTCCTACTACGTGGGCTCCAGCCTGTTCGGCTGGCTGGGCGGCTTCTGCTACGACTGGTTCGGCTGGCCCGGCGTCGTGGGGTTCGTGGTGGCGCTGTGCGTGGCCGCCGCGCTCGCCGGCAGTGCCCTGCGCCGCGCCCGGCCCGTGGCGGCTGCGGCCGATCCCGGCCCGACGGGGTACCAGTGAGGTCTGTCACCATCTAGACTCCAACCAGGACATACCCAGCACCGGTCCAGCCGCGCGAGCAGGTGCGGCGGGATGGGGGCACGCCCGCCGGAGTGCCCGCGCCGCACGCTCCCGGTACCGGCCGGCGCTTCCCCAACGGCCCCCACGACCATGAGGTCGGGTTCTCTGACAGGGGATTGAGCATGGCACACGTGCTTGTCGTCGCCGACGACCTCACCGGAGCCAACGCCACCGGTGCGCGTTTCGCCCGCTCGGGGCTGCGCGTGGCCACGGTCGCCCCCGAGCACGTGACCCGGGGCACCGAGGACTACGACGTCATCATCGCCAACCTCGACAGCAGGCACCTGCCGCCGCAGCAAGCCGCCGACCTCGTCACCGACGTGGTCGAGGCGGTGTGGCCGGTGAGTCTGGTGGTTAAACGCACCGACACGACGCTGCGCGGCAACGTCGGAGCCGAGCTGGAAGCGGCCTGGCGGGCGGTGCGCGAGCGGGTCCCGGCCAGCACCCGGGTGCGGGCCCTGTTCACGCCGGCGTTTCCCGCCTCCGGCCGGGTCACCGTCGACGGTGTGCAGTTGCTCGACGGCGCGCCGCTGGAGCGCACCGAACTCGCCTACGACCCGTTGACGCCGATGACCACGAGCGTCGTCGCCGAGATCGTGGCCCGCCAAAGCGAGCTGCCCCTGCGCCACGTGCCCATGCGTAAGGTCACCCAGACCATGCTCACCGCCGACCTGTTGGCGGGCGACGAGCCGATCGTGCTGTGCGACGCCTTCACCGAGCAGCACATCGCCGACATCGCCGCGGCGGCAGCCGAGGCACACCGCCGCCACGGCACGGTGTGGGTGTCGGTGGACCCCGGCCCGGCCGGCGCGATGCTCGCCGACGCGCTGCGGCTGGGCGGCCAGAGCGCGCCGGCGGGGCCGCTGCTGGCCGTGATCGGCAGCGCCACCGAGCTGACCCGCCGCCAGGTGCAGGCAGTGCGCCGCACGGGTCCGATGCGCTTCGTCGACCTTGACGTGGCCGCGCTCGTCGCCGACGACGCCTACCGGCGCGAGGTCGCCGCCACCCTCACCGACCATCTGGCCACCGCCGTGTTCCCCGAACTGGTGGTGGTGCGCACGGTCACCAGCCTCGGCGACATCAACGCGCTGTCACCGGCCGCGCGCCGGGCGCTGCCGCACACCCTCGCCTCCCTGGTTGCCGATGTGGTCGGTGTCGAGGCCCCCGTCCCCAGCGGGTTGTTCACCAGCGGCGGCGACGTCACCTCGGCGGTACTCGACGAGTTGGGGGTGCGTGCGTTCGAGGTCGGTGGCGAGGTGCTGCCGCTGGCCGTCTACGGGGTGCTCAGCGGCGGGCCGCTCGACGGGGTGCCCGTGGTGACCAAGGGCGGTCTGATCGGCGACGACACCGCGCTCGTCGAGTGTTTCGCGCGGTTGCGCCGCGCCGCGCAGACCCGGTTGCGCCAGGTACGTTCGGAGGTCTCCGAGCACGTCGTACTCACCGGAGGCGAACCGCTCGCCCGGTAGCCACCGTGGTGGACCCCGTGGCGCTGGGCGGCTGTCCAGGGACGCCGCCTAGTAGGGCAGGGGAGCCGGTCCGCTAAAGCAGGAATCGCACCGTCCACGACAGGGAATTGATCCAGCTCAAAAGTAGGGTTTTCCCGGTAAGCAACTTCGCGGCGGAAAGGAGGCAGCCGATGGCCTCGCTGGCGCTCGACACGATCCGTCGCGTCCCCAAGGTCGTCCTGCACGACCATCTCGACGGTGGTGTGCGTGTGGAAACCCTCGCCGAACTGGCGCGGGAAGCCGGTGACACCGATCTGCCCGCCGACGACCCCGAGCGGTTGGCCGCGTGGCTCGCCGGAGCCACGAGCGCGGCCTCACACGACCACGGCGGCCACGACCCCGTCATCGAGTTGCTGCAAAGCGAGCAGGTCCTCACCCGCGTGG
Source organism: Salinactinospora qingdaonensis (assembly GCF_039539445.1). Taxonomy (NCBI): domain Bacteria; kingdom Bacillati; phylum Actinomycetota; class Actinomycetes; order Streptosporangiales; family Nocardiopsidaceae; genus Salinactinospora; species Salinactinospora qingdaonensis. The sequence continues at coordinate 538,880 of NZ_BAABDD010000001.1, read as the reverse complement.
CCGCCGAGGCTGTGGATGACCTCGCCGCCGACGGCGTCGTCTACGCCGAGGTCAAGATCGCGCCGGAGCGCCACACCGCCGCCGGGCTGACCCCGGCCCAGGTCGTGGCGGCGGTCCTGGCCGGTGTGCGGGTGGGCGCCGCGCGGGCGCGACTGTTCGGCCACCGTATCGAGGTGCGGCTGCTGTTGACGGCCATGCGCCAGGCCGCCCACTCCATGGAGATCGCCGACCTGGCGGTGCGGTTCCGGCACCAGGGAGTGGTGGGCTTCGACATCGCCGGTCCCGAACACGGCTACCCGCCCACGCGCCACATTTCGGCCTGCGAGTACGTCAAGCGAGAGAACTTCCACCTCACCCTGCACGCGGGGGAGGGGTTTGGCCTTTCCTCCATCTGGGAGGCGATCCAGTGGTGTGGCGCCGATCGTCTCGGCCAGAGCGTGCGCATTGTCGACGATATCGCCGTCGCCGAGGACGGTACGGCCAAGCTCGGCGATCTCGCCGCCTACATCCGCGACCGGCGGGTGCCGCTGGAGTTGTGCCCCATCTCCAACCTGCGCACCGGCGTGGTGCGCTCCCTGGAAGAGCATCCGGTGGAGGTGCTGCGCCGGCTGCGGTTTCGCGTCACGGTCAACACCGACGCCCGGCTGCTCAACCAGACCTCGATGACCAGGGAGTTCGCCGCTCTGGCCGACACGTTCGGCTACACCCTCACCGACCTGCGGTGGTTCACCGTCAACGCGATGAAGTCGGCGTTCATCGGCCATGACGATCGGCTGGAGCTCATCAACAGCGTGATCAAACCCGGCTATGCCGCCGAGAGCGTCGACCGCGTCCGAGCCGCCTTCTTCCGCGGCGAAGATCCGTGGTGACAGCGACGGTCGGCACGCGGGCGATCGTGACGCTCCCGCACGAGGCGAGCCTCGGGAAATTCCGTTGCGCCTTTCCCGGTTCGGGCGCTACAACCGAGTGGTCCGGCAATGAAGGGACGCGATGACAACCGACTCGTTCGCCGATACGGCGCCGGCGTTCGCTGAGATGGCCAACCGGATGGTCTATGCCACGCTGACCACAGTCGACCGCCGGGGCCGGCCGCGTGCCCGGATCGTCCACACGCTCTGGGAGTGGGACGGCACCTCGCTAGTGGGCTGGGTCGGCAGCATGGTCACACCTATGAAGCAGGCTCACCTGCGCAACAACCCGTACGTGTCGTGCAACTATTGGGACGGGGTTGAGGCCTACGACACGTGTGTGGCCGAGTGCCGCGCCGAACTGCTGCTCGACGAGCGCAGCAAGCGCGAGGGCTGGGAACGGTTCAGATCGACCCCGCCGCCGTTGGGCTATGACCCCGCGATCATTCCGGGGTGGGACAGCCCCGACTCCCCAACGTGGGGCGTGATGCGCCTCGCCCCGTGGTTCTTGCGGGTCTTCCCGGGAGAGTACGCCAAGACCAACGGCCAACGTGGCCAGGTGCGTACCTGGCGCGATCCCGCAGAGAGCTGACGCGCCATAAGGCGGGTCTCTCCCGCTGCGCACCGCTTCGTGCCGGTAGGCCGGCCTCGCCGTGAGCCAGGGAGCCCCCGCGCGCCGGTACGGCCCGCATTCAGACCGTCCCCGGGGTCGGCTGCGCGTGCATCGACAGTTCGGGGCGCACGTTCAGGCTCTGGAACACCACACAGTACCGCTCGGTCAGCTCGACCAGCCGGTCGATTTCGGGTTGGGAGGCGTCGGCGTCGATCTCGAAGCGCACCCGGATCGCCTGGAAGCCCACGGCTACGTCGCGCTCCACCCCCAGCGTGCCGCGGAAATCGATGTCGCCTTCGGCGTGGACCACGGCATCGCGTAGCCGCACACCGATGCTCGTGGCCACTGCCTTCAGGGTGACGCCGGCGCAGGCGGCGAGCGCTTCCAACAGCATGTCGCCCGAGCAGGCTTGTAGGCCGCTGCCGCCCGTGGCCGGATGCAGTCCCGCCGTCACGAGGGCGCGCCCCGTCTGTACTTTGCAGGCGACGTGGGTTTGGTCCACCCGCCCTTGCGCGCTCAGGGTGACCAACGCGGCCTCGGGGGCATTTCGGTACCGCGCCTTCAACGGGGCCTGTACGGTGCGGAGTTCTTCGGAGTCCATGGTGCACTCCCACGAAGATCCGAATCCACCGGATCTGTCGATCCGGTTCTGACACCATCAAAACTACCGCTGCGGGGCGAGCGCGGCGGTGACAGCGCCCTCTCCTGCGGCCTCCCACATGAGGAAGCCCCCTGTGGATGACCGCGACGTTCGAGGGGGAGGCTCGGCTAGCTTTGCGGTTCGCAATCGCGAGTTCACTGTGGGAGGTGGCCGTGCGCTACACCGTCCGTATCGACGTCGAAGCCCCCGCCGACGCCGGAGCGTTGGAGGAGTTGCGGGCGCGAGGGGCGGCCCAGCTTCTCGCCGAGGGGTTCGCCACCGTCGTGGAGATCCGAGGGCCTGAGGGGGTGGTGGTGCGTCCGTGTCGCGTGCGGTGCGTGGCCCACGACCGGGGCGCCGTCATCGAGGCGGCCGTCGAGGCGCCGGCCCTTGAGGATGCCCGTACCGGGCTGCGGCTCACCGCGGTTCGGTTGCTGGGCGAGCACGAGGCGTTGGCGGGGTGGCGCGTCGTCGCCTGCCGGGTTCGCGGGGAGGTCTTAGCCGCCTCGCCGGTGGTCGAGCCGGCGGCGGGGCCGCTGGCCGTACTGCGCGCCGGGGCGCTGAGTGCCTCGCGCGCCGATCGTGACCGGGCACGGGAGCACCTGCTGTACCACGCCGATCGGTTACGCGCCTTCGGGGCCGAGATGTTCAAAGCCGCCCAGGCACCCCCCGAGGGTGGTCCCCCCGCTGCCGTCGACCCGCAGCGGGATCGACTGCTGGCGGGAGCGCTGATGGTGGGCGTCGACATGCTTTTCGACGGTCTTTACCACGACCTCGATCTGTTGCAGCGCACCGGCGGCACAGCGGCCGAGGTGACAGAGGCGTGGCTGCTGGGCGAGCTGCCCCGCTGCGCGGCCCACCGCTACGACGTCACATTTGTGCGCCGGTTCCTCCTGGTGGCCGGCACCGGTACGCATCGGCTCACCCAGAGCCGGTGGGTGGCGCCGGTCTGTCTGGCCGAGGCGTTGGCGCTGCGATTGGCCTACCGGGCGGCGTGTGACTATGTGAGCGGCCACGGTCTGCTGGCCGATCCGCAGCCGCATTTCGCGAGCTTGGAAGAGCACACGCTCGCCCCCGCCCACGTGAGTGCGTTGCGCGCTCTCAACGGGGGCGGGCTCACCGCCGCCGCATTCGAGGGGCCGGAGCAGCCGTGGGAGCCGGCCACCTGGTTCGCCCCCACCGGTGATCCCGCTGCGGCCCACCCCTATGGCAGTCACAGCGCTCCCGTTGCTGCCATGCAGGGGTAGCTGGGGTGGGCCTGTCCGGCCGGTACCACCGGCTGTCCACGGGATGACCGTGCCAGGGAAGTGCTGAGGGAGAAGTGGAGGTGGTTCTTCGAAACGCTGTTGTCAGGTGGCGCGTCCGCGTCGCTGCGGCTTTTACAACGGGTTACTCGTCGGGGATCACGTGCGGTACCGGGAAGGGTGGCCGGCCCGTGCCGGCGAGCCCGTGGCCACCCCACACGTTGGGGGCCGACAGGGTGGCCCGGGCCGTGTGGCCCTCGGGGGTGCGCACCAGCACGTCGGTGTGGCCGGCCTCGAAGGCGGTCGTGATCTCCGCGGCGGGGGAGAGTCGTCCCACCCAGCGGTAGTGGCCGTTCAGAGGGTCGAAGTGTCCGGCGAGGTGGGCGCGCACCTCGATCGTGCGGTCCCCCGCGGTGACGGTGACCGCTCCCCGGTACTCCTCCTCGGCCTCGTCGATGTCGCTCACGGCCGCCCTCCCACCGCTGCGCGGGCACTGGGGTGCGGGGCCAGGGTGGGCGAGGGGAGGTGGAAGTCGAGCACGGGTGTGTCCTTACGCCGGCGAACATGGAGGGCGTGCGGCGGGGCGGGTGCCGCAAAGCGGAGAGGCGTCGCCGGGCGCGCGGGCGCGTTCGGCGCCCGGCGACGCGAATGCGGGCCTGATCCCGTTGGGCGGAGTGGACGGGTCAGGCCGGAGTGGCGCTGTCCGGTTCGAGCAGGCCGGCCTTGCGCCACAAGCGGGCGCCGGGGCCAGAGATCGCTCCGGCCTGGTCGAGGGTGGCCACGACCTTGCGTGCCGCCCAGGTTTTGGTCTGGCGCCAGTAGGGGTTACGTTCGGCGGCTTTGCGCGCCGCGCGCGGGTCGAGCCCGACCGCCTCGTAGCAGCGCGGGTGGATCAGGCGAGTCGTCGCGTAGTAGATCACCAAACCGAGCACGAGTTGGGTGTAGGCGCGGGCCAGCGCGTTCTTGCCGCGCCACTGGCGGGCGAACTCCTCGCGGGCGTAGCGCATGTGGCGGGCTTCTTCCACGACGTGGATGCGGGCCACCGCGCGCACCAGCGGCTCCAGCGACTCGTCGGACATCATCTCGCGCTGGAGCTGGTCGAGGATCTCCTCCACGAACAGTGCTCCGCTGAAGGTGAGGCTGCCGGTGGAGGTGGTTTTGAAGACCTTGCCGAGAAAGTGGGTGAGCGGGTCGAGCCGCTGGTGGCCGGCGCCGAGCCGTTTGATCATCTTGGCGAACATCACCGAGTGGCGGCACTCGTCGCCGATCTCGGTGTAGGCGTACTGGATGTGTTCGCTGGTGGGGTCGCGGTCGTAGGCGTGGCGCACCAGCATCTGCATCAGGATGGTCTCGAACCAGATACCGATACTGGCGACGCTGGCCACCTCCTGCCGGCTCAGCTCCTTGCGCTGCTCCTCGCTGAGCTGATCCCACAGTTCGGTGCCGTAGATGGAGATCCGCTCGGGACGGATGGCGTAACGGTCGGGGTCGATGGGGGCATCCCAGTCGATCTCCACGAGGGGGTCAAAGGATGCCTTCGCGGAGGAGCGCAGGAGGCGCCGGGCGATCTGCTCCCGGTCCGAGGGTTGCGCCTGAACGGACATGTCGCTGCTCCTTAGGGGTGGCGGTGCGGACGGTGCCCGGGGGGCGTGACCGATGGGCAAGGGACCAAAGCCCCGGAGGGTGCGGTGACGCCGGCTGCGGTCGCGGTAGGTCCGTATGGGTCGCGCAGCGTGTTCAGCCACATCGAGCCTCCCGCCATCTTTCTCATGCTGAACGTTACAATGAATATTGTCACAGTACAAGGGGGGATGTTCTTTTCCGTGGTGAACCGCCTAGCTGTCCCCGGTCCGGCCCGTGCCGCGCGGCGCCGGTGGCGCGCGCGTGCGATGCCGCTCCATAAGCTGAAGGCATGGCCGAGTACCGTATCGACGAGTTGGCCCGCCGCGCGGAGACCACTGTCCGCAATGTCCGCGTCTATCAGGACCGTGGGCTGCTCCCACCACCGCGCCGGGAGGGCCGGATCGGCATCTACACCGAGGCGCACCTGGCCCGCCTCCGGTTGATCGGTCAGCTTCTCGGCCGCGGCTACACCTTCGCCAACATCGGCGAGCTGATCTCGGTCTGGGAGCGGGGCGGTGATCTCACCGACATCCTGGGCTTGGAATCGGCCATGGGCGACTCCGGCTCCGATGAGATCCCCAGTTACGTCACGCCGGAACAGCTCAACGAGATGTTCGGCCAAGAGATCTCCGAAGCCGACCTCGCCCACGCGATCAGGCTCGGCATCATCGAACGCGAGGGGAGCAGGTACCGCGTGCCCAGCCCGCGGCTGCTCCACGCCGGTGCCGAGCTGGTCTCGGTGGGAATGTCGATGCACACCGTGCTCGACATCGCCGAACAGCTCCACGAGCACGTCGACCGGGCCTCAGGGGAACTGGTGACCCGGGTCGCCGACCACATCCTCGCCGCGCACGCTCCCGACGGCCTGCTCAAGGGCGAGGAGATCGCCGAAGTCGCGGCGCTGGTGCGGCGGCTGCGTCCCCTCGCCCAGAGCGCCGTCGACGCCCTCCTCGCCCGCTCCATGGCCCACCACCTCCACGAGGTGATGGGCGAGCGCCTGGCCGAGGTCATGGAGCAGATCCAGGAGGACCGGCAGCGCCGATCGGCGTGAGCCCCGCCGGGGCGGCACTGGCGGGGCCGGCCGCGTCGCCCTCCCCGCGACAGAGGTTGAGGCGCCGCCGTCTCATTCGGTGGCGCGGTGGCGCACCCTCAGCGGCAGCGGCGTGGTGAACCGCAGTTCGGCGAAGGCGCCCGCCGGCACCGCCGGCCGGCGGGGGAACACGGGAGCGACCCGCGTGTAGTCGGCGCCGGGCGCGGGCCGCGGGTCGGGGTCACCACGGTTGGGCCACAGCGACATCGCCCGCTCGGCCTGCGCCGTGATCGTCAACGAGGGGTTCACGCCCAGGTTGGCCGAGACCGCCGAGCCGTCCACCACGTGGATTCCGGGGTGGCCGTACAGCCGGTGATAAGGGTCGATGACCCCCTCGGCCGCGCTCGCCCCGATCGGGCAGCCCCCGAGGAAGTGGGCGGTCAGCGGGATGTTGCACACGTCGCCCAACGTCCCGCCGGCGTAGCCGTCGATGCGCTGGGCCAGCCGACGCACGACCTCCTCGCCCTCGGGGATCGTGGTGGGGTTGGGCGCGCCGTGGCCCTGCCGAGAGGTGAGTCGGCGCCCGCCGAGGAGGCCACGCTTGGTGTAGGTCGTCAGCGAGTTGTCCAACGACTGCATGACCAGACTGATCGTGGTGCGCTCGGAGAATTTGCGCACCGAGAGGCTGCGTGCGAACACGTAGGGATGGGCCGCGATCAGCCCCAGGAAGCGCAGCCAGCGCGGCCCGCGCCCGTGCCCAGGCACCTGGATGGTGCTCAGCAACCCCATGGCGTTGGAGCCCTTGCCGTAGCGCACCGGCTCCACGTGGGTGTGGTCGTTGGGGTGGATGGAGGAGGTGATCGCCACGCCGCGGGAGAAGTCCTGCGGGGGGTCCATGGCGCGCGTCTGGGCTCCGGCCAGCATCTCGGAGTTGGTGCGCGTCAGCGAGCCCAACCGCGGTGACAGGTGGGGCAGTAGCCCCTGGTCGCGCATGCTGTGCAGCAGCCGCTGGGTGCCGTAGGTGCCCGCGGCCAGCACGACCTGGCCGGCGGTGAAGGTGCGGGTGGCGCCGCGTCGACGCCGGGCGCCGGTAACCCGCGTATCCACCGCGTAGCCGCCGCCGGCCGACTCCGGCCGTGGCCGCACGCGTTCCACAGTAGTCATCGGGTGGATGCGGGCGCCGTCGCGTTCAGCGAAGTACAGGTAGTTCTTGGTCAACTCGTTCTTGGCGCCATGGCGGCACCCCGTCATGCACTCCCCGCACTCCAGGCAGGCGCGCCGTCGCGGGCCGGCGCCGCCGAAGTAGGGGTCTTCGGTCTCGGTTCCCGGCGCGAGCCGTCGCCCAGGGGGATCGTCGCCGTCGTGGCCGTCACCGAAGTACACCCCTACCGGTGCCATGTGGAAGGAGTCGCCCACCCCGGTGTCCTCAGCTACAGCCTTCAGATGCACGTCAGCGGCGGTGGTGGTCGGGTTGACGCGCACGCCGAGCATGCGCCGCGCCTGGTCGTAGAACGGAGCCAGTTCGGCGCGCCAGTCGGTGATGTCGCCCCACTGCGGGTCGGTGAAGAAGCCGTCCAACGGCTCGTAGAGCGTATTGGCGTAGTTGAGCGAGCCGCCCCCCACACCCGCTCCCGCCAGCAACATCACGTTGCGCAGCATGTGGATGCGTTGGATGCCGTACATGCCTATCGCCGGGGCCCACAGGAAGTTCTTCAGATCCCAGGAGGTCGCGGGCAGCGTCTCGGGCGTGAAGCGGCGGCCGGCTTCCAAGATGCCGACGCGGTACCCCTTTTCGGTAAGTCGCAGCGCGCTCACAGAGCCGCCGAAACCCGAGCCGATAACCACGACATCGTAGTCAAAGTCGGGTGCGGTGGCAGCCGTGTCGGGGGCGGGCGAATCGGTGCGGGGGTGGCCGTCATCAGGGGGATCAACGCGCATGTGCGCACCTCATTTCCTCGGGGGTGGCCGCGATACAGCCCTGAACGTGTCCCGATTGAGAAATAGGCCACTTGGAACAGTGACATTGCCTATTGTAAGGTTCATCACCTACTGGTGAGTAGGGTGTCACGTACGATCGTCGCGAGATCCCCGCTCGCCCCCATCCTCTTCCTCCCCGCACCGGGGCGGGCGACCCGGTCTTCCGCCCCTGAATAGGAGGCGTTTTCCCATGTCAGAGCAGACAGAAGCCACGCCGGCCAAGGGCGGCGTCGGTTGGAAGCGATTCAGCCTCGCCCTGCTCCCCGCCCTTGGCGCGGCTGGTGCCCTCGTCGCCATGACGGCCCAGGGCAGCATCGCCGCATCATTCGCGGTTTCGGGCCAGAATTTCAAGGTTTCGGCCGACACGCTCGAGGGCACTGGCTTCGCTCAGTTCGGTGAGATCGCGACGGGAGCCGACGACAGCGCCCACCCGGTCGCGCTCTCGGTCGTCGACGACGCCACGTTGACGAACCTGTGCCAGTCGGTCCTCATGGACACCCCCGTCGGCGAGGTCACCCTCCTGGTCAACGCCGGCGATGGCGACACCCCGGTCACCGCGGACAACCTCGTCATCGACGTCGAACAGTTGCGCGGAGACGCCGTCTTCACCGAGATGCAGATCGGCCGCGACGCCAGCACGCTGGAAAACGCCAGCGGAGAGACCGGGCAACCCGGCGGCTTCGGCCAACAGGCCGAAACGGTCACCATCACCGACCTCGAACAGACCGCCTGGGCCGTCAACGCCGGCACGTTCAACCTGAGCGGCCTGTCGCTGTCGGTCGAGCCCGGCCAACACGAGTGCTTCTAGGGCTATGAGCACACATAGCTCCATCGCGCGGCGCGCCCATGGCGCTTGGCTGGCGTTCCGGCGGTGGCGCGGGAGCCGCCCCTTTTGGGGCGGCCTTCTCAGCGTCCTGGCCGGCGTCGACATCCTACTCGCCCCGCTCGCGCCGCTGCCGCTCCTGGTCCAGCAGGGCATTGCCGGTGTCTCCAGCTACGTGGTCGGCCTGCTGCTCATCGCCATCGGGGTCTTGGCCTGGCTGCAACCCGCCCAGCGCATCTTCTACGGCATCGTCGCGATCCTGCTCGCGCTGGCCTCCTTCGTCACCTCCAACTTCGGGGGGTTCCTCATCGGGATGCTGCTCGGCCTCGTCGGCGGTTCCCTGATCTTCGGCTGGTTGCCCGAGAAGCGGCCTCGCCGCCGCAGCGGAGGCAGGCGCGGCGAGCCGCCCACCGACACCGACGCCCCCCAGGGTGTCGACGGCGCGGGTGAGGCCGACACCGTGTCTCCTACCGACTCCGCCGGCGATACCGTCACGCCGCCCACCCACCGCCTCCCTCCCTCGTCTCCGCCGCAGCCGGGCCCCGACCGGCTGCACTCCACCCTTGCCCTGACAACCGCGGTGGCCTTGGCGATGGCTCCCTCTCCGGCCCTGGGGCTGCCGTGGGATGACTGGTTCGGCTCTGGGGACAGTGGGCAGTCCCCGTCGCCCTCCCCGTCCCCGTCAGCGTCGGTTTCCCCCTCGGCGCGTCCTTCCGGGGCGGTATCCCCCTCCGCCTCGTCCGCTCCCTCGGAGACGCCCTCGCCCAGCCCGGGAACCGGCGCCGGGGGTGGGCAGCCCCCCTCTGACAGCACCGGCGGCGCCCAGGAGGGGGACGCCGCCGACGACACAGAGGAAGAAGGGGAAGAACAGGCCGCTGACTGTGAAATCCAGGAGGGCGCCCCCGCCGAGGACGCGACAGAAGAAGAGTTTCGCCAGGCGGTCGAGGCATGCCAGAGCGCCCGCGAGAACGGCCAAAGCATCGACGTCGCCGTGACGCAAAGCGAACAGCCCTGGACCGCCGGTACCGCCGACACCGGGCTCACCGCCGACAGCCTGACCATGATCGGGGCCTCCTTCGACGGGGTCGTGGAGTATCCCACCGCCGACGGGCCGCGGCGCTTCCTCAAGCTGTCGATGGACTCGGCCCGGTTTGAAGCCGCCGAGCAGTTCTTCTACCGTTCCGGCACCAGGATCACGCTGGAGCATCCGCAGCTACGTATGGACGGCGACGTCGTCATGCATGTCACGAAGATGCGAGCGAGCATCCTCGGTCTGGAACTCACCTTCACCCCCGACTTCCCGCCTCCGTTGCTGCTGCCCGTCATGTACGTCACCGAGTTGGAGGTAGACCAGCCGCTGGCCCAGGCCGACCAGATCGACATCAGCGGCTTGAACGAGTACGTCAACCTGTAGCAGCGCCCACCTTCCCGGCCGGATCGGAAGCCGCCATCGCTGGCCGGCCAAGGCGGGCTCTTTCTCCCCCGACCCCCGCGCGACCGGACACGCCAGCGCGGGGGCCGCGCCACCCACACCACGTACCTGATCCGGCTGTTGCCGCATCCGGTGGTGCCCGCCCCGGCGGGCACCACCGCCCCTCGCAAGCCCTTCCAACGCCACGGCCAGGGCGGGCCTGCCTGTCCACAGCCCTCCAACCGCGCTGGCGCCCCATGGTCCGAGACACCGATCCTGGCAGGCATGTCGGAACTGTCCAGCGCGCACGCACTCGCCGCCACCCAGCACGGGGTCCTCACACGCGAGCAGGCACTACAGTGCGGTCTCTCGGAGCACCGCCTCGGGCGGCTCCTGCGCACGGGCCAGTGGTCGCGAATCCGCACAGGCGTCTACTTCGTCTCCCCCGGCTGCGGCGAGGCTCCCGCGCTGGCTACCCGGGTCATGGCCGCCCAGCTCGCCTACGGTCCCCGGGCGGTCGCCGTAGGCCCCACCGCGGCGCGGCTGTGGCGCATGCAGGGGCTGCTGCCCGGCCCCGGGCACGAGACCGTCCACCTTGGGCTGCCAGGGGGCACCCGCGCCAGGCGCCAAGGGCTGTCGCTGCACGGCTGGAGTATCGATCCCGGCCAGGTCACGCTGTACAACGGCATCCGGTTGACCACGCCTGCCCGCACCCTTTGCGACACGGTGCTGCTGACCGATCGCCACAGTGCCGTGAGCGTCATCGATTCCGCGCTCCAGCGCGGTCTGGTCCACCACGACGACCTTGAGGCGCTCAGCCGCGCCAACACCGGCCGGGCCTGTGCGCGGCGCACCCAGCCCTGGTGGGGGCTGACCGATGGTCGGTCGCACAGCACGTTCGAGACCAGGCTGCGCCTGCTCTGCTACGACGCCGGCATCGCTCCGGAAACCCTCCAGCACCCCGTGCGCGATGCCGCGGGCACCGTCATCGGCCACGCCGACCTCGCCTGGCCCAGTTGGGGCGTGGTCGTCGAGGCCGACGGTTCCGGGCCACACCGCCTTCCCGATGCCCTCTTCGCCGACCGGTACCGGCAAAACGCCATGGTCACCGCGCCCCAGCCTCTCGTGCTCCTCCGGTTCGCATGGCGCGACCTGCACCGGCCCCGCGACATCGTCGCCATGATCCACCAGGCCCGCCGGTCCGCGGCGACGCGCGCCGCCGCGGACCGGCCACCATGAGCCCCGGCCGGCCGTGGCGCTCTCCGGAAGCGGCGCTATCGGCAGCCGTGGTCCCACCGGTCTACCCAGCGGCCTCGGCCCGAGCATGCTCGGGCAGCAGCCGGCTGGGCTCGCCCACATAGGAGACGTAGAGGGCGTCGCGGGCACGGGTACAGGCCACGAACAGCAGGTTGCGCTCGCGTTGGTAGACCTGCTCCAGCGCCACCGGGTCACCCTGGGCCGACTCCAGCGCCGCCTTGGGCGGCAACAACCCCTCGCCGGCGCCGATGACGGCGACACAACTGAATTCCTGTCCTTTGAGCTTGTGCATTGTGGTCACCCGCACCGCGTCGGCCGCTCCGGCGGCATCCAGCGCCGCGGTGGGAACCCCCGCCGCGTACAGTTCCTTCGCGATGTTGCGCACCACCCACTGGTTGCGCCCGGCCACCGCGATCGACGGCGCGGCCACCCCTGTGGCCAGCCACGCGCGCACCTGCTCGGTCACGGCCGCGACCTCCGCGCGTCGACCGGTGTGGCCCCGCAGCACCGGCGCGGGCCCGCGCAGCAGCGAACGGTAGCCCACCGGCGTGTCGCTCCTGTCGTCGAGCCCCACCGCCGCCGCCCGGCCCAGGATCGCCTCCGACCACGACAGGATCTCCTGGCTTACCCGGTAGCTCGTGCGCAGCCGGTGCCCCCGCCCGCGCACGTTGATGCCCAGCGAGGCCAGCGACACCCGGTGCTCGTAGATGCGCTGGTGCGGGTCGGCGGCGATGAAAAGGTCATCGGGGCCGGCAGGAACGGCGGCGCGCAGCAGCCGCCACTGGGCGGGGTGCAGGTCTTGGGCTTCGTCGACCACGACGTGGCGATACCGTGGCCCGCCGCGCCGCAAAAGCCGGGCGGCCTCGTGGGCCACCTGCGGATACGACCATTCATTGTCGGCGCGCATCGCCGAGACGTAGCGGCCTATCGTCTCCCACACGAGGGCACGGTGTTCGGGAGCCAGGTGTAGCATGCGGCCGTTGCGGTCACAGCGGATGTAGGAGGGCAGGTCGGTGAAGCCGCGCGCCAGGATCACCTGCTCCCACTCGTCGACGAGGAACCGTCCCGAGTAGGCAACCCCGTCGGCGCGAGCGGCGGCGCGCCAGCGCCGGCTCAGCGCGTCCTTGCCCAGCGTTCGCGGTGGGGTGCCGGTGCGCTCGGCGACGATGCCGCGCGCGAGACTATCGATGGTGACGACATCGATCCTGGCGCGGATGTCGGGATCGTCGATGAGCCGGTCGAGGTGGGCGGCCAGCGTCTGAGCCAGCATCCGGTTGAACGTGGTCAGCAGCACGGCGCGACGGTCGTCGGCGGGCAGGCGCTGGGCGTCGCGCGTGGCCAGGTAGGCGGCGCGGTGCAGCGCCAGCACCGTCTTGCCGGTGCCCGGCCCGCCAGTGACCTGTGTCGCGCCGGCGTAGTGGCCCGTCGCCAGCCGGTGCTGCTCGGGGTGGAGGGTGACCCGCCAGTCGTCGAAGTCCTTAGCCAGACCGGGGGCCAGCTCAACCGGTCCGCTCACCTTGGGGGCGGCGGTCAGCGGGCCGCGCGGGTGGGGGATCTCGATGGTAGGGCGCGGGGGCTCAGCCACGTCGACGAAGCTGAGCGCCGGTGTGGCCTCGGCCCGGTAATCACGCGCGAAAGCCACGGCGTCGTCGTGACGGCGCACGGTCAGCAGACAGTAGACGTCATCGGTGGTCCGCGTCACCACCCCCGACCACTCCGGGCCGATCTGAAGGACGCGCACCTGAGGGTCGGCAGCCTCGGCGACGGGTTCGAGATGGTCGCGGTTACCGGAGAGATAGGAGCGCATAGCCGCCAGCGTGGCTGACTGTACGCGGGTGTCCAGGTGGGAGAAGTCGGTGAGGAAGGTCGGGGCGATCGCGAGCTGCGGCACGTCGGTGAATCCTCCGGGGCATCGACCTTGGTGGGACGGCTGCGTGGGGAAGACGGTCGCGATGACCAACGCTGCTATGGGTGAACATGCGCGTCGGTGAATTCCGGCAAACCCGCCAGTCGAGGCGATCCCACCTTTGTCGACCTGCCTCAGCGAGGACAATGAATTCGCAGGTCAAAGTAGATTTTCGCACGCGAGTTCGACTGTGTTGCGCAATGGTTATCCCGTGTGGCGGCCGGAGGGCGCTCCGTGCGCCAACACCTGTGTCCGTAACCAGCTTTACTGGTCGGCCAAAACGACGCTGCGAGCGGGCTCCCCGGCGAGCCGCACCAGCGCGATGCCACCGCAGCCTCGCGCTGCTCCCGTCCCATCGGGGGTTTCCCCTGCACCGCCACCCGTGGGGGCGAGGGCGCACCACCGCCGGTACAGCCCCGGGTTTCGGCTCCCCGGTGGGGGTTCTCTGGGGTGGTCAAGCGGGGGCGGGGTGGATGGTGTCGGCTTGTGCGTTGATCGTTGTGTGGTCTCAGTGGTCGTGATAGGTGGGGCGTAGATGGGGGGCTGTTGCTTGTCCGTGGTTGGAGAGGGTGGTGTTCGCTCGTGCCTCGATCGCTTCGCGATCTCGGCAGCCTCAAGGGGAGAGGCGTGGCTGGGGACGAGCGGAAACAACGCGGAGGGCCCGGCGGGTGAGGCAACGTCACTCCAGCGCGGGGTGCCGCTAGCCGCCCGGGGCGTAGCTGTAGCGGGGGATACAGCGGTGGATGGCGATCTCTGCGGGGGCACGGGCACCCCCGGAAGGCGTTAATCCGCGATCCCACCCCAACCCCAGACCACCGCGCCGCGGTGCCCGTTCCACCTCGGCCGTGGCCCGTCTGTTGGGGTATCTGGGCCACAGCCCGCCCCCAGGCTTGAGATCGCGCAGCGATCGAGGCACGAACTACGGCTCTCCCCACACGGCCAGTGCTGTCAGCCGGGGAAGACGTGCCCCCACTGCCCCGAGCGATGGCTACCCGGTCCGCGCGTCCCTTCAGGTTTCCCCGGTGGTGGCTGAGGATGCGCGGTCGGTCACGACGCTGCCGCCAGGAGTGCTCAGCACGGGCCGCAGCATCCCCTCCAACGCCCGCGAGGACGCCAGCCGCAGGAGCGTGCGGCGCATCAGCAGTCGACCGGACGTGGCGGGCACGAACCACTCGGCCGTTCGACGCCCGGCCCGCTGCTTTTTGGCGATGGCCGGGCGCAGCCGGGTCTCGTAGGCCGCCAGCGCGCTTGGGACGTCGCCGGCGCGGCCCAGTTCGTCGGCGAGCACGTAGGCTCCGCCCATGGCCATGCTCGCGCCTTGGCCGGCCAGCAGCGAGACGGCATAGCAGGCGTCGCCCAGCAGCACCACCCGGTTCTGGCTCCAGGTGGGCATCTCGATCTGGGCCATCAGGTCGTAGTACAGCTCGGGCGGGCCTTCGGGGCAGTGCTCCAGCAGTCGCGGGATGACCCAGCCCAATCCTCCGTAGCGCCGCCGCAGCTCCGCCCGCGGGTCGGCGGGCATCCCAGCGCGGGCGCGGTGGGCGAAGAACGCGGCCACCCGGTTCTCGCTGACCCGGTAGCAGCCCGCCTGTAGTCCCGGCGCCTCGACCATCTGGAACGCTTCACCCACCCGCTGCCACAGCTTTGGGTCGGTGGCGATGTAGGCGGCGGTGTGGTAACCGAGAGGGCGCAGGAACCGCTGCTGCGGTCCGAAGGTCAGCTCCCGCACCCGGGAGTGGATTCCGTCGGCGCCCACCAGAACATCGGCGCGCTCCACGCTGCCATCGGTCAACCCCACCTCGACCTCCGAGGCAGAGGTGGTCACCGAGGCGACACTGGTGCCGAAACGGATGTCGACGCCCTCGCCCAGGGCCTCGAACACGAGCTGTTCCAGGTCGCCGCGCAGCAGCGACGCCACCCGGTCCCGATTCATCCGGCGGAAGGCACCGTAGTCGAGTGTGCTGGTGGCTGTGCCGTCGGGGGAGCGGTAGACCACGCCCGAGACACGGTAGGCCGCCGCGGTGACCGCGGGCAGCAGCCCCATCCGTTCGGCGGCGTCATAACCGGAACCGTAGAAGTCGATCATGTAGCCGGCCCCGTGCAGCCCCGGCGCGTGTTCGGCGATGGTCACCTCCCAGCCCTCGCGTTCCAGCCACCAGGCCAGCGACAGGCCGGCGATACCGGCGCCGCAGATTACAGCCTTCATTACGACTCTCCTTCTCTCATGGAGGACGGCTCCTCGTCGGGGGATGCGGGATCTTCGGCGGCGGCCGTGGGCAGTCCGATCATCCGTAGTAGGTGGGCCGCGGTAGCGGCCGTGGTGGGCATGGGAGCCAGTGAGCGGTGCAGGATCAGACCGTCCAAAACGGCGCCCAGCAGTGCGGCGGCACTGTCGGCGTCGGGAACCTGCCCGGCCAACCGTTCGCGCACCGCCGCCCGGAACTCCGCCAGCGCCGCCGCCATGCCCTCGCGCAGTCGGGCGTCGCGGGTGGCGGCGAGGTAGGCCTCCACCATCAGCAGCGACGCCTCGTCTTGGCCGGTGTAGGCGTCGAGCGCTTCCACCAGGGCCACGATCCCGCTGGCCAGGTCGGGCGCGTCGTCGAGTAGATGGAGCGGCCCGGTCAGGGCGCTGCGCGTGAACGCCAACGCGGCCTCGGTGAGGAGATCGTCGACCGAGGGGAAGTGGTAGTGCACCAGCCCGGGCCGTAATCCGGCGCGTTCGGCGACTTTGCGCGTGGTCACTCCGCTCCACCCCAGTACTGGGATCAGTTCGGTGGCCGCGCGTAGCAGTCGTTCCCGTGTCTGTTGTCCGCGCTGTGTCGCCGTCTCCACTGGCATCCCCATTTTTTGGTCAATTGCCTTGGTCGTTCGACCAAAATAATAGTCGCTTGTGTCCGCCGCCGCAATGACCGGCGGCTGGCCGCGACCGCGGTGTGCGAAACACTCCCACCGCGCGCTATGGCGCGGGCCGCCCCAGGCTGTCTCAGTTGGTATGCCCCGTGGGGGCGTGGCCCAGAAGTGGTTCCGGCTGTTCGGCCTCCGCGCACCGTTCGGTTACGAGGCCGTGCTCGGTCAATTCCCAGTAGTGGCGCCGTGACGGACGGAGCAGTTGCAGTACCGCCCGGTAGCCGGCCACGCTGATCAACGCCCAGTACAGCGGCAACAGCAGCATCCCCGAGACCAGACCGTAGAGTCCGATGCGTAGGCAGGCCGCCATGTGGCAGTAGACGAGCAGCAGGTTGCCCGCGACCATGGCCACCATGCCCGTATACAGCACCGGGCGCGGAAACAGCGACGCGATGGGCTCGGGTCCCAGCACCAGATAGCACAGGGTCAACCCCCACACCACGGGGTTGGCCAGCGTGGTGAACGTCGAGATGCCCACCGTGATCTGGAACGACGCGAACCCGCGCCCGCCCAGCTCGCGCAGCAGCCGCATCGGCGCGCGCATATGCACCAGCCACGTTTGCAGATAGCCCTTGATCCAACGGCTGCGCTGGCGCAGCCAGTTGCCCAGTTGGCTGTTGGCCTCCTCCTCGGTCACCGAGTCCATCATCCGCACACCCCATCCGTAGCGAGCGATGCGGATGCCAAGATCGGCGTCCTCGGTGACGTTGTGCGGGTCCCACCCGCCCAGCTCGCGCAGTGCCTCGGTGCGGAAGTGGTTGGAGGTCCCTCCGAGCGGGATCGGCAGCCGGTAGCGGTCCAACCCCGGCAGGAACAATCCGAAGTTCAGCGCGTACTCCGCCGCGAAACAGCGGGTCAACCAGTTGGTCCACGGATTCCAATACCGCAGTTCGGCCTGCACGCACACCACCCACGACGGCAGCGCGCGCAGTGTGGCCACCGCCGCTCGCAGTTGGTCGGGATCGGGCCGGTCCTCGGCGTCGTAGATCACACAGAACTCGCCTCGCGCCCGCTCCAACCCCACGTTGCATGCCTTGGGCTTGGTGCGCGGCGCCTCGGGCGGGATCAGCACCAGTTCAAAGCCGGGGGGCAACGTGGCTGGCAGCGCCTCCCGAGTCTCGGCGTCGTCGGCTTCGACCAGCAGCAGGATCTGCAACCGGTCGTGGGGGTAGTCCAGCGCGCTCAGCCGCGCCAGCAGGCTCGGCACGACCTTGCCCTCGCGGTGCAGCGGCACCAGCACCGTGTAGACCGGCAGCTCCTCGCGGCGCGGTAACTCGGCCGCGTCGAACCGGAGCACGGCCGAGTCGCACGAGGCTCCCACGATCCACAGTTTGAACAGCAGCACAATCGCGTAGAGCACCGTGAGCCCCGCGATCAGAGCGGCCCCGGCGGCGATCGGCCCCACGGCCACCACACTCCCGACCGCTACCAGCCCTGCCAGGACCAGCGTCACCCGCTGCCCCTGACTGAACAGCTCGTAGGCGCTGTGGTGCCGCGACGGGCTGGGGCAGGCGTGCCGGCCCCGTGCCCGCCCAGGGGTGGGGATCACGATGGGGATGGAGATCGAAGGAGGCGTCACAGGCTCGCGCCGGTGCCGGCCACGCGGGAGCGACGACGTCATCACGGCTCCCCGGCGCGGTAGACGAATCGGTGGCGGTCGGCGTAGACCCGCGTGTAGTCCTCCAGCGCCGGCGCGTCTCCCAGCTTTTTCCACACCTGGTCGGACTTACCGGGGGTGTGGCGCATATGTATCCAGCGCACCCCGTTGCCCTTGGGGTCGGCCAGCGTCGGCTCCCACGCGCGGTAGCTGCCCTCGTAGACGATCCGGTTCAGCGGAAGCCGGGCGTCGAACATCACCGTCTCGTTGCCGAAGGACTGCATCAACACTGTGCCGCCGTCGTAGTTGTCCCGCAGCCACGCTGCCGCCCGCGCGCTCGCCCGCTCGGTCGCGGAAAACTGGAACTCCCGCGCTTCGCGCAAGACGTCAGGCTCGGTGCTGCCGGCCGCTCCCACGGCGCTCACCGCCACCGCCGTGGCGCCTACGAGCGCCGCCGTGGCTTGGCGGGGCCAGCGCACGCGCAACCGCAGGACCTCCGCGGCCAACGTGGCGGTAAACACGGCGATGGGCAGCATCACGATCAGGGCGAAACGCACGTTGTACAGGTCGCCGGTGATCTGTTCCACGTGCAGGGGGCGCTGGCCCGAGTACAGCGCCACGATGATGAACGGTGGGAACACCAGCAGCGTCAACGGCGCGAGTGAGCCTTGACGCAGCAGATGGGCGACCAGCCCCGCGCCGGCCAGAACCGGCAAAAACGCGCCGGCCACGCCCACGATCGCGTAGAGGTAAGTCAGCGTCGACGTCGCCCAGTCACCGACCGTGGCCTCGTCTTGGGAGACCCACAGCGAGGGCTTGGCGTAGTCTCCACTGTGGAAGAACAGCGGATCGCCGAAAATCACCGCATTCCACACCATCCAGCCGGCGATACCGGCGCACCCCAGCACCGCGAAGAACACCACGTGAGCCTCGGTACGGTGCAGTCGCTGCCCCACCGGTGCCCGCTGCCACGCCACGATCCCCACGGTCGCGAGCACGGCCGCCGTGAAGCACCAGGTCTCGTAGCGAGTGAGCGTGCCCAGCAGGCTCGCCGCAGCGGTCGCCGCCAGATGTCGGCTGCTCTCACCCTGGCACCACCGGGTCAGGTGGTACACCGCCGCCACGACACAGGCCGCCATCAGCAGTTCGCTCATCGGCGTGCTTTGCAGGTACAGCACCGCCGGACACAGCGCGAACAGGGTTGCCGCCACCACACCGCTACCGCTGTAGCCAGTGAGTGCCACCGCGGTGCGGTACAGGTAACGCACGGCGACCACATAGGAGGCCATCGACACGACGGCCCCGGCCAGGCCAGAGCGGTACCAGGAATCCAACCAGATGAAGGGGAGGGCCAACAGGTGCGGCAGGGGGAGCCACACCCCGCCGAGTTGGGCCAGCCCAGGCGTGGAGGCCGCAACCACTCGCCGGGCGATCACCAGGTGCGACACTGAATCCGGATAGGCCAGGGAAGCGGGGCGAAAGTAGAGATAGGCCAGGACCGACAGCACGACCGCCGCGGCGGTGAGCATAGTCAGCACCGGGTCGCGCGGTTGGGCGAGCCGGGCCATTCCCCCGCGAACCGTGACGTCCCACCAGACGCGGGTCAACCCGTTGAGGGAGTGCCAGATCACCGCCGGGTCGGCGCCGGTCGGTTGGCCGTGTCGGCGCGGCAGGTGCGTCACGGCGCGCTGGACGATGCGGCCGTTGGTGGCGCGCAGCTTGGCCACCAATTCGGGGGAGAACTCCGCCGCCTTGCCGCGCAGGTCCATGCGCTCCAGCAGTTCCCGCCGGATGAGCTTGTAGGCGCAGTCGACGTCCTTGGCCGGGGTCCGTAGCAGCAGGCGGCTCAGACAGCTCCACAGCACTCCGTTGACCTTGCGCCCGAGCGGGTCCGCGCGTGAGGCCCGGTAGCCCAAGACGGCATCGGCCCGTTCGCGGAGGGCGGTGTTGATGAAGGCCGGCACAGCGTTGGCGCGGTATTGGCCGTCGGAGTCGGTCAGCAGTACCCACTCGGCGTCGGTACGTTCCAGGGCAGCTCGGATACCGCTGCCTACGGCGGCGCCGTAGCCCCGCCGGGCGGGGTGATGGACCACTTCCACCACGTTGGGGTGGCGTGTTGCGAGCTCCCCGGCGATCCTCGCCGTGTCGTCCTGGCTGCGGTCGTCGACGATCACCACCCAGTGGCGTAACCCCAGCGCTGCCATTTCATGGAGGAAGTCCTCCACGGTTGCGGCGAGGTTCGCGGCCTCGTTGTACGCCGGCATCACCACCGCGAGACTCACTCGGCCCCCTTTCGGACCGTTGCGCCGGGACTGCGGCAACCGCATCGACTCCCCCCAGCAGCCCGCTAGGCCGAGGTGCCCGTAGGGAGGGCGGCGATTCGCGGGCATGCCGCTCATACGGTTCGAAAGACGTTATTCCTGGACAAGAGCATTAACAGGTAATCATGTCGGGCATAGTACGCTCGGCAGCGACGCGCCGTAACGGTCTCGAAACACACAGATTGCATGCCAGGTGGCAGCTCCCGCCCAACGGCGGGGGAGGGGCCGGTCATCCCGCCTCGGGCGTAGTCGCGCCAGAACCTCCTGGCACACGCCCAGCGCCCTGGCGGCGCCGATCGGTACCGCCCTGTGGCACTGTTGCCGCTGCGGTGGTAACGGTCCCACCGCTGGCCTGGCTGGAGGCGCGCCTTCGCGGCGCCCTGAGGAGGATGATGAGTACCCCGGATGTTCTGGTCACATTCGGCCATGGGGTCGCTGACCGCGAGCAGCTCACCGAACTGCTGGGCGGTGCTGGAGTGCGAGTGGTGGTCGATGTGCGCATCGCCCCGGGGAGCCGGCGCCACCCCCACGTCGCGCGCGCGGAGCTGGAGCAGTGGCTCCCCGAAGCTGGGTTCTCCTACCGCTGGGACAAACGCTTGGGTGGCCACCGGCGTCCCGCCTCCGACTCACCCGATGTGGCCTGGCGCGAGGCGGGGTTCCGGGGCTATGCCGGACACATGCGCACCGAGCCTTTCCTGGCCGCCGTGTCCGAGCTGCTCGCCCAGACCGCGACCGAGCCTACGGCGATCATGTGCGCTGAGAGCCTGTGGTGGCGCTGCCACCGGCGGCTCATCGCCGACTTCGTGCACCTGGCGCGTGGCGTCGCGGTGCGCCATCTCGCCCCTGACGGCAGGCTCACTGCGCACGAGCCCATGCCCGCTGCCCGGCTGCGCGAGGACGGGCTGTTGGTTTACGACAGCGGTCAGGCGAGCCTGCTGTGAACGCCGGTTGCGAGCCTCCGCTGCCTGCCCCATCGCCCTGTCGCGCGGGACCGGCGCATGTTCTGCACGGCGCTGCGACCCAACAGCAAACGGCTTCCCGCCCTTGAGCCGCAGCGGTAGGCCAGGCGATCGCGGTCGCGGCTTGTGTCGATGCCGGCTCGGGCAACTCAGCCACGGTACGGGCTGCGCACTCCGCGTGCTGTCGTCTGTAGCCATTGGGGGGCGAACCGTTCGCCGTCGAGACGCACCGACACCGCTACGCCGGGAGACACGAGCCAGAACGCACGCTCGGCGCCGATGAACCCGGAGCCGTCGGCGTGCCGGAAGTCGCGTAGCGACCATGCGCGGGCCTCCTGCTCGTGGTAATTGGCGAGGAACTCGCGCAGCGCCGCCGGGTCACGTAGTCGCTCACCCCGCAAGACCGCGATGACCAGGTCGGCGCGGTAGCCGCTGCCGGTTCGCCGTTCCCACACGCGTGAGGAGAATGCCACCCGCTGCCACTCGTAGTCGAAGTCGGATATCACCTCTCCCACCTGCGGGGGAAGGGCGGTCACCGTGAAGCCGTCGAGGGAATGCGCCGTCTGCGACCCGCCGGCGCCGGAGCGCGCCCCTGCCCCGGCGGCAGGCACCATGACGACACCCGCCGCCAGTGTGGCGACGAGGAGGACGCGAACGAGCACGGACATGGGGAGCCTCCGTATCCATCGAGGGCGCTCACGCTGAGCACCCGCCGCAACTCATAATGCGCACTCCTCCCGATCCTGGCCACCCCCGATCCGCGGGTTGTGGATAACCGTCGTATCAGCAGGACACCGGCGATCCCGTCCTCCGAAACCCGCCGATGCCTACAAGCCATGCAGACAGGACAAAACACCATTAGAAAAAAATAAGAACATAAGCAAAGAAAGCCACCTATTTTGAAAGGTAGAAATTTCAAAAATTAGGTCCTGGGGGTATGGCGATTACCCGTTCTTGCCGGGTATTCTTGGCAACAGCAACCGATTGGTTGTTTGGGGTGCCATTTCGCGTGCCCGTGGAGAGTGGAAAGTGCATCACGCGCACCCTTGCCGCTCTCCTCGCGGCCTCTCCGGCGGTTGGGGATTCTCGACCGCGGCGGTCGCCGCCGTAGCGGCGGCCGGAGATGGACGGGACTGGTAGCAAGGGCTGTGGCGGCCCGAGCCTGCTACCGCGCGGCCCGGTTTGCCCCCTGGTGTGCCAGGGGGCAAACTTCACCTGGCACGGTCGTATCGGGTCCCGCTCGTGTGGCGGGCTTTTCCGCCTCCGGTTCCTACGGCGGGCGCTGTCACTTCACGATGGTCGGTGACCACGGCAACGCCGAGCGCGCCCGCTGAGGGGTCTCGCCGCCGGCAACGCCGGAAACGCGCAATCCCACGGGAAAACCTCACTAGTCTGGTGACACCAGCCAGCGTTGCCCACCCCGCGGCGAGAAAGCGTCACCCCATGAGTATCGAGGCCGCCCCCTCTGCGGAACCGACGTCACCCCCCGAGATCGGACAGCTCGTCACGGTACGCAACCGCGTCTGGGGGGTCTCCGATGTATGGGCCGGTTCTGTGGTCGCCAGCGATCCCCACATCGCCACCGCACGGCCCCAGCACGTCGTCTCTTTGACCAGCGTGGAGGACGACGCCCAGCGCGACACCGCCCAGGTCCTGTGGGAGTTGGAGCCGGGCACCCAGATCCACGAGGTCAGCGAGCTCCCTGGCCCGCAGCGCGGCTTCGATGACCCCGCCGAACTCGACGCTTTCCTGCACGCCGTGCGCTGGGGGGCCATCGCATCGGCCGACACCACGGCGCTGCAAGCGCCGTTCCGTTCCGGGATCGAGATCGAGGAGTACCAGCTCGAACCCGTGGTGCGCGCGCTGTCCATGCCGCGTACCAACCTGCTGATCGCCGACGACGTGGGGTTGGGCAAGACCATCGAAGCCGGTCTGGTCATGCAGGAGCTGCACCTGCGCCACCGCGCCCGCACGATGCTCATCGTCTGCCCCGCCGGTCTCACGCGCCAGTGGCACGACGAGATGCGCGACAAGTTCGGGCTGGACTTTCGCATCGTCGACGCCGACCTACTTAAGCGGCTGCGGCGCGAACGCGGCCGCTACGCCAACCCGTGGACCCACTATCCTCGGCTGATCGTCAGCGTCGACTGGCTCAAACGCCCGCGTCCGATGCGCATGCTGCGCGAGGTGCTGCCCGAGATCCCCGAGTACCCGCGCGCTTTCGACCTGCTCGTCGTCGACGAGGTCCATTCCTGCGCACCCGCGGGCAGCGGGCGCTACGCGGTCGACTCCCAGCGCACCATGGCCGTGCGCGAGCTCGCCCCGCACTGTGAGCATCGGCTGTTCCTGTCGGCCACCCCTCACAACGGCTACCCCGAGTCGTTTTCAGCCTTGCTGGAACTGCTCGACGACCAGCGCTTCGCCCGCGGCGTGGCCCCCACGCGGGAACAGTTGGACCGCGCGATGGTGCGCCGCCTCAAACGCGACCTACCCAAGCGCTGGGACGGCCGGGAACGCTTCCCCAAGCGCGAATTGGGCTACCTCGACGTCGACTACACCCCCGAGGAACGCACCACCCACGACCTGCTCAACGACTACGCTGCGAGCCGGCGCCGCCAGAGCGGCCACGCCTCGGGGCGCCACGCCGCCGATTTCGTCACCACCCTGCTGAAGAAACGACTGTTCTCCTCACCCAAGGCGTTCGCCGAAACCATCGAGACGCATCTGACCTCCATGGTGGCCAAGGACGAGCCCGGCCCCGCCCTGCCCGACGAGGCGGTTCCCCGCGTTCTCGCGCCGCTGGCCGAACGGCTGGCCGAGGCCGCCGAGCACGATACCGACTACCGGGAGGCCGAGGTCGAGGCGTTCGCCACCGCCCGGCGCGGGGCGCCTCCGCTCACCGGGGAGGAGCGGCGACTCCTCTACGAGCTGCGCGACCGGGCACATCAGGCCCAGGACCGCCCCGACGCCAAGTTCACAGCGCTGCGCTCCTGGCTCGATCCGATCGTGTTCGCCGAAGGCGGGCCGGGACCGGCCGCGCAGTGGTCGACCGAGCGCGTCATCATCTTCACCGAGTACCGCGACACCCAGCGCTGGCTGCACCAGCGCCTCATCGACGCCGGCTACGGCGGGCGCGGCGGCGAGCGGGTGGCGCTGCTCTACGGCGGCCAGGACACCGAGGAACGCGAGCACGTCAAGAACGTCTTCACCGACGATCCCGACCTTGGCGCTATGCGGATTCTGGTGGCCACCGACGCCGCCAGCGAGGGCATCAACCTGCAACGCCACTGCCACCGGCTGCTGCACTGGGAGATCCCGTGGAACCCCAACCGGCTGGAGCAGCGCAACGGCCGCATCGACCGTCACGGCCAGGTCGCCGACCGGGTGGAGGTCACCCACTTCGTGCCGCGCGGCTGGCAGACGGCCCCCAGCGGCACTCTGGAGGACGAGCTGGGGTTCTTGCGGGTGGCCGCCGAGAAGGTCGACCGTATCCGCGAGGATCTGGGCAGCGCGGGCGACGTCATCGCCTCCCAGGTCGAGCAGAAGATGCTGGGCCGACGCTCCGACTGGCACGAGACCGACGTGGAGATCCGCAACCGGGCCGGTAACGCGCGACTGCGCATCGAACGCGACCTGCGCCGCGAGGTGGAGTGGCTCAGCGACGAACTGGCCGGCAGCCGGGCGCGCCTGGACCTCACCCCCCAGACGTTGGAGCACGTGGTGCGCACGGGGCTGCGGCTGGCCCACCGCAAGGACCTGACCGAGGCCGCACCGCCCGAGGGGGTGCGTGCGCGCTGCTTCCGGCTGCCCGAGCTGGCCGGGGCGTGGGCCAGCGCCCGCAACGACGGCCTCATGCACCCGGTCACTGGTGCCGAGCGCCTGGTCACGTTCGACCCCGACGCCGTGGTGGGCCGCAACGACCTGGTGCTGTTGCATCTCAAACACCGCCTGGTGGATCTGTGTCTGACCCTGCTGCGCCGCGAGCTGTGGTCCGACGGGCAGCGGCTGGCCCGCGTCACCGCCCGCGTCGTCGACTCCGACCTGCTGCGCACGCCGGCGGTGGTGGCCCACGGCCGGGTCGTCATCACCGGCGCTGAAGGCACCCGGCTGCACGAGGAGGTGCTGGCCGCCGGTGGCCTCATCGAGCAGGGCCGGTTCAGCCGCGCCAGGGAGGACGATCTTGCGCGCTGGCTGGCGGCGGCCTCCCAACGGCCCGTCCCCGAAAACGTGCGCCAGAGCCTGGCCGAGCTGTGGCCCGAGCTGGCCGAACCGCTGCGCCGGGCGCTGCGCACGCGGGCGCGGCAGCGCTCCCGCAGCCTGGAGAAGACGCTGGAGAAACGCTGCGAAGAGGAGGTGCGCGCGATTCAGGCCGTGCTCGACGAGTTGGACACGGCCATTCGCGCCGCCCTCGACGAGACGCCGCAGTGGCAGCAGCAGAGTCTCTTCGACTACAGCGAGGGAGAGAAGGACCAGATGCGCCGCGACCGCCACGCCCTGAGCGAGCGCCTGGCCGACATCCCGCGCCAAAAGGAGCAGGAGGCGAGGGCACTGCGGCGCCGCTACGCCGAACCCACCCCCCGCTGGTTCCCGGCCGCGGTCACGTTCCTGGTCCCCGCGTCCCTGGCGCGGTGAGAGCCTCGCCCCGAGACCACCGATCGACCGGGGGTGCCAGGGCGCTGGGGCGGGTCGGGGCGGCCGTGATCGCTGCGAGAGTTGCCGCGCGGCGACATTCGGCGTCGAAAACCGCCTGGCGGCGACACCGGCGACGGCTATGGGCGTTCGAGGCGGGAGCTGGCGTGCCCGAGAACAGTTCCGGGGCGGCGCCGCCCTCGGGCTGCCGGCGCCGGCAGCGTGGTGCTTCCCAGCGCCCTTGCCCGGATCGCTGCGCGATCTCGACAGCCCCGAGAGGGGCCGTGTCTGGGGCCGCACCCTGAAACCGTGTCCGGGAAGGTGTCCCCTCACCCCCGAGGAACGATCGCGCTTGAGAACCTGCCCCATCTGGCGCCGTATCCGGGGAGGATGCCACCCGCTGTCGCGTTTGGGGCTGTAGCGGCGTTTCCTCCCGCGGCGGTCACCTGCATCGTTTGAGGCCACCCCAGCCATCGCGCCTTTGCAGGCGGCCGGGCGCGCCCAGCGATGGAGGTACGAGCGAACGCCACCACCTCCGGCTTGCCACCCCTAGAAGTCCACTCACCTGCCGCTGCCGCCTCGTGGCCGTGACCAGCGGCCGTGAAAATCGGTGCAGGCCGCCCGCTGACGCCCATGATGCTTGGGCCGCCGCGCCCGCCGAGAAGCGCCCCGCATCACGCCGAACGGGCAGGCGACGGCCGCTCCGCTCGATAGCCTGAGGACATGCCCCCCGCGCGCCGCCCCCGCATTCCCCAGCAGTCTCCTGGCGAGCAGCACGCCGAGTGGCTGCAACTACTCGCCCCCGATGGCCCGTTCCTCTCGGTCGACGTGTTGCTGGAGGCGTTCCCGCAGGGGATGGCCGCCCCCGGCGCCGAGCTGCGCGACCGGCTGCGTACTGCCTGGGACGAGGTGCAGGCCGCCCCTGACCTGCTGCTGCCCGCCTGGAGCGAGCTGGTCTTCGGCGAACTCCTGGGCTGGCGGGAACGCTTCCGCGCCGAGCCCGACCGCACCGGCCCCGGCCCCCACCCCGACTTTGTCCTGACCGGCCCCGGACAGCGCGGCGGCACCCAGCCCCGCCTGCTGGCCTACCGGCTGCCCTGGGACAGCGACCTCACCGCTTCGGCCGCCGACCGGCCCTCGCCGGTGGAGCAGGCCGCCGCTCGCTGCCGCCGCGACGGGGTGCCCCTGGCCCTGGTCACCAACGGCCGGATGTGGGCGCTGGTCCACGCCCGCCCCGGCAAACCCACCTCCGTCGGCGTCTTCGACGCCGACCTGTGGCTGGAGGAACGTGGACTGCTCGCGGCCTTCACCACCCTGCTCGCCGGCAACCGCGTGCAGATCCCGCCGGTCAGCCCTGACGGCGCCACCACCTCCGACTCCACCGCCGCCCTGTTCTCCCGCACCGCCAACTCCCAGGGCCGCCTCACCGAGGAGCTGGGCCTACAGGTGCGCCAGGCCGTGGAACTCCTCGTCGACGAGATCGCCCGGCTCGACCGCGAGACCCGCGGCGCCCTGCTGGCGCCGGTGCCCGAACGCGAGATCTACCGCGGCGCGCTCACCGTGCTCATGCGCCTGGTGTTCCTGCTCTACGCCGAGGAACAGCGGCTGCTGCCCGCCGACGACCTCTACACCGAGCACTACTCCGTCACCCGTCTCTACGACCAGCTCGCCGCCGAACGCGACCGCTACGGCGAACAGGTCGGCGACCGCCGAGCCGCCGCCTGGCCTCGGCTGATCGCCCTGTTCACCGGCATCCACCGGGGAAGCGAGCACCCTGACCTGCGGCTGCCGCCCTACGGCGGCTCGCTGTTCGACCCCGAACGGTTCTCCTGGCTGGCCGACTGCCGCGTCACCGACCGTGTCGTGTTCCAGATGCTCGACGCGCTGCTGATGCTGCGCGGCCGCAAACACAAGACTCCCACCCGCATCTCCTACAAGGGGCTGGGCGTGGAGGACATCGGCCACATCTACGAGGGCCTGCTGGAGTTCTCCTGCCGCAAGGTCGACGAGCACTACGTGGGCCTGTTCGGCAAGCTCGAACCGGAACTGCCGCTGCGTGAACTGGAGGAACAGTACTCGGCGGGGGAGGAGGCGTTTCGCGAGTGGCTGCGCGAGCAGACCGGCGCCACCCCCAAACAGCTTGACAGGGCCCGCACCGAAACCCCCAAGGCCGAGCAGCGCGCCGCCCTGCACGCCGCCGCCGACTCCGACGACGAGCTCACCGAGCGCGCCCTCCCGTTCTGGGGGCTGCTCCGCACCGACCTGCGCGAGGAGCCCACGCTCTTCCCGGCGGGCTCGGTGCTGTTCACCCGTGTGGGGGAGCGGCGCACGACCGGTACCCACTACACGCCGCGCACCCTCGCCGAACAGGTCGTGCGCCACACCCTCGACCCGCTGGTGCACCGCCCCGGCCCTGCCGAGGGCGCCGCCGAGGCCGACTGGCGGGTGCGCCCGGCCGAGGAGCTCCTCGCCCTCAAGGTCGTGGACCCCGCCATGGGATCGGGGGCCTTCCTCGTCTCCGCGTGCCGCTACCTCGCCGAACGGGTCGTGCAGGCATGGCAGCGCGACGGCGTTCCCGAGGAGGTGCTGCAAGCGGTGGGCGCCGACCACGAACTTGACGAGCTGCGGCTGTTCGCCAAGCGCAAGGTCGTCGCCGCCAGCATCTACGGCGTCGACCGCGACGACATGGCCGTGGAGCTGGCCAAGCTGTCGCTGTGGCTGGAGACGCTGGAGAAGAACACTCCGTTCAGCTTCCTCGACCACGCGCTACGCTGCGGCGATTCCCTCGTGGGCCTGATCAGCGAGGAGCAGGTGCGCGCCTTCCACACCACCCCGGCCGAAGGGCGCCAGGTCAACGCCCAGATTGTGGGCGACGTCGGCGGCTACATCGACAAGGTCCTCGAAGAGGTCGTCGCGTTGCGCGAGGAGATCGAACGCACCCCTGTGCGCGATCCCGGCGACATCGCCGAGAAGGCGCGGCTGCTCGCGCGCGCCGAGCAGCGCTCCGAACAGTTGCGGCTGGCCGCCGACACCGTCGTCGCCGCCGCTCTGGCCGCCGACCGCTACACCGAGGTGGAACGTTGGTGGGTCGACGGCGACGCCGAGAGCAAACAGCTCAATTGGCACGACGCCTACAACGACCTGCTGGCCAACATCTCCGCCGACGTGCGTGAACTGCTGGACGAGGACTCCTTCGACTTCCTCAAGGAGCAGCGGCTCCGAGAGCGCGTCCAGGACTGGCTCACCGGCCGGCGCGACGCGCCCATCCGGCCGCTGCACTGGGCGCTGGAGTTTCCCGAGGTGATGGGAAACGGCGGGTTCGACGCCGTGGTGGGCAACCCGCCCTTCATGGGCGGGCAGCGCCTCACCGGCACCCTGGGCACCGACGTGCGCGAGTACCTGGTGGTCGACGTCGCCGACGGCAGGCGCGGCAGCGCCGACCTGTGCTCCTATTTCCTGCTGCGCAACCTGAAGGTCGCCGCCAAGGGCCGCACCGGCATCATCGCCACCAACACCATCGCCCAGGGCGACACCCGGGAGGTCGGCCTCGACCGGGTGACCGAACAGGGCTGGACCATCTACCGCGCCGAGAAGTCCCGCAAGTGGGAAGGCACCGCCAACGTCTATGTGTCCCTGGTGTGGGCCGGACATACGGGCGAACGCGAGAGGTCCGTTCTCGGCGACACTCCCGTCAACGCCATCACCCCCTCCCTCGACGCCCGGTCCCGGGTGACCGGCAACCCGCACCGGCTGGTGGAGAACGAGGATCAGTCGTTCATCGGTTCCTACGTCTTAGGAGAGGGCTTCGTCCTCGAACCGGAGCACGCCCGCGAGCTGATCGAACGCAACCCAAAGAACAGGGACGTACTCTTCCCCTACCTCAACGGCAAAGACCTCAACTCCCGCCCCGACTGCTCCCCGAGCCGCTGGGTCATCAACTTCGGCTCGATGAGCGAAGAACAAGCGCGGGAATACCCCGAACCGTTCGAGATCGTCGAGCGTGAGGTGAAGCCAGTCAGAGCAAAAAACAATCGGGCTGCTCGTAGAGAACGTTGGTGGCAGTTCGCGGAACGTGCTGCGGATATGTATGAGGCCATCGCCGGGCTGGAGCAAGTACTGGTGATTGCCAGGGTGAGCCGAACGGCTCAGCCTGATTTCGTGGATCGTGGCATGGTTATGAGTGAGCAGATCGTTGTTATCTCTCAAGCTGATCTGTCAAACTTTGCCCTTCTTGCTAGTGGGCAGAGCTATGTTTGGATGATGTCCCGAGGGTCAAGTATGAAAGCAGACTTGCGCTATACTCCTTCGGATTGTTATGAGACTTTTCCCAAGCCGAGTTTGGTCTCAAGTATTAAGAAAAGCGGTCAAGCCCTCCACGATTTCCGTAAGCCCCTCATGATCAACCGCGATCTTGGTCTGACTTCGCTCTACAATCTGGTCCACGATCCCAATCACAGTGATACCGAGATCGATCGGCTTCGGGAGATCCATGTCGAGATCGACGAGGCGGTCAAGCAGGCTTACGGCTGGATGGATCTCGACCTTGGCCACGATCACCACGAGACGCCGCAGGGAACGCGATGGACGATCAGTCCTGCCGCTCGGGTCGAGGTGCTGGACCGGCTGCTGGAGTTGAACCACGCCCGCTACAAGGCGGAAGTCGAGCAAGGGAAGCACAAGCCCGGTGCCCGCGCCAAGCGTCGCAAGGCCAAGAAAGCCCAGCAACCACACAAGACCGCCGCCGATGATCAGGAATCTATCGACGGCGGCCTGTTCAAGCCGGACAACGCCCTGTTCTAGCCTCGGCCAGCAGGCGGAAAGAGGAGGAAAGCAGGAGACTAGGGCGGAGAGTTGTCAGGAGTTCACGCCGGTGGGGCGGGCTTCCCAGCTAGGTTCTGTTTTTTGGAAGAACGGCCAGGGCCGGTGGTGGGCGCACGTGGGCGAGCGCGCCCGCTATCCGCCTACGCGGGCTGCCGAGATCGCGAAGCGATCGAGGCACGAGCGGACGACGAACACCCCCGTGGCCCCACGCCCCATCCGTTCAAAAACAGAACCTAGAGCTGTTCCTCGCACGCTGCTTTCAGGAACGCTTTCCACTCACTGGCGGGGAAGGCGAGGTGGCCGTGCTCGGGACGCTTCGAGTCTCTGACAGCCGCTCCGCAGGGGAAGTCAGCCACTTCTACGCAGCCTTGGCCTTGGCCGCTGTAGCTGCTTTTATGGAAGTTGGAAGAGAAGTGGGCCACTTCTACACAGTTCTGATCTTGCCCGCTGTAGCTGCTCTTCCGAAACTGAAGCTCGTTCACTGGTCACTCTCCAGAGATGCGATCACGTCTTTTATGAAGGCGGCTGATCGTGTAGTGCTCATAGCAGCCCCCTGAACGTCGCCGAAGGTCGCGCTGCATCGCTCGATGTCTCCATGTTCCTCTAGAAATACAGCATCGGTAACTGTACCGATATAAACAATCGGAGTGTCCAGCGGATCTGGGAAATCCAAGATCGTGAACGGAGCCGCAAGTGCTGAGTGCGCGCCAGCCTCGAAGGGGAGGACCTGCACGTCAACGTTGGGTAGTTGCGCCATGTAGAGCAGGTGCTCCAACTGGGTTCGCATCACCTCCCGGTCACCGATGACTCGGCGGAGTGCTGCCTCGTCGATGACCGCACGCAGGTGTGCCGGGTTGAAACGCAGCAGGATCTCCCGGCGGGCCATCCGGAAGTCCACGCGGCGTTTGACCTCCTCAGGGGCTGTGTAGCGTCCGCCTCTGAAGATTGCTTCTGCGTACTCCGGAGTTTGCAGTAGCCCTGGGATGCTCAAGGCTTCGAAGCTACGGATGCTCGAAGCTTCGGCCTCGAAGTCGGGAAGGGCGCGTTCTCCGAAGATCTCCTTGTACTTCGACCACCAGCCGCGCTCCCGGGCGTCCCGGGCGAGGGCTTGCATCGCTTCCCGGGTCTCCTGGTCCCTGATCTTGTAGAGATCCAGCAGTCTGTCCAGGTCCGGGGTGCTGATGCGTTTGGTCTCGGCGTTCTCGATCTTGCTGATCTTGCCGACAGCCCATTTGAGTTCCCCGGCAACCTGGGCCGTCGTCATGCCCATGTTCTCCCGGGCGCGTTTCAGTTCGGCAGAGAGTCGCCGACGGCGGAGGGAAGGGCTGTGGGGGCGCTGCATTGCCATGGGCTCAGCCTTCGATCTTTTTGGTGAACTTCACGTTAGCCATTGACGTGAGTGAACTTCACGCTCACTATGTAGTTATATCAGGTAACCAAACCGTCGCTCAAAGTGTTGGTCACCACGCTACGCCCGTGCCCCCTCCTCCGGCTGGGGATGGCCGGAAACCGTTGGGGCTGTCCGCTTCCCGGCCGCTGTCGCGGCCCGTGCGAACAAGGAGTCTCCCTATGCCCGTCACGCCCGGCCTGTTGGCGCCGCCGTCGCTACCCGAAGTGACCGTTCCGCTCTCGATGGTGATCCCGTCGGGCAGCGAGTACTACTTCAACCGACGGCCGGTGCGGCGGTTCACCCGGCGCTCGTTCGAGTTCCGGGGGCGATCCGGTCCTCATGCCGCTGGTGCACGCCTTCCTCGACACGTGCGCAGCCGACCGCTCCGAGGACTACCGCTACGTCTTCGGCCTGCTCGGCGGTGAGCTGGCGGCCAACGCGATCCAGCACTCCCGCTCCGGCCGGGTGGGCGGCACCTTCCGGCTGCACGCCCGGCGCTTCCGCGACGGCATGACGTTGACCTGCCGCGACGACGGCGTCGACGCGACCGGCCACCACCACGGCAGCGCTCCCGTCCACCTCGTTCCGCGCCCGGCCGCAGCGTCGACCGGGCACGATCCCGAGGCCGTCCCAGAGGAGGAACCCGAGACCGTCCCCGAGCACGGCCGTGGCCTGGCGCTGGTGGACAGCCTCTCCACCTCCTGGGGCGACAACGGCCTGCCGGGGTTCCGCATGGTGTGGTTCCACCTCGCCGACGACCTCGACGGCAGCGACTGGCCGGCCGCCTGACTCGGAAGGCACGTCGACGGCCCCGGTCCCCGCGTTCGTCACGGCTCCCCGGCGGAGTCCATCCCCCACAGGGGCGGGGCCGCGGACACATGACATCGCTCCACCGCTTCCGTCGAACCGGGGGCACCGTTCGCGGTGGAAGCGCAGCGATCGATCAGATGGGATGCTGGTCCTATGCAGAAGCGGCTGCTGCAACTCGAAGTCGAGAACTTCCGGAGTCTGCGCAAGGTCAAGATCCCACTCGGACCGCTCAACGTGCTGGTCGGCCCCAACGGTGCGGGAAAGACCAACGTGCTTGACGTGTTCCGGTTCCTCGCCGACATCATCCGCACCGACATCGAGCCCGCGCTCGACGCCCGAGGCGGGTTCGACGGAACGGTGTTTCGAGGCGGCGAGAGAACCCCACCGTCCATCAGGATCAAGCTACAAGCCACCTGGACCAGCTACAGCAGTGCGAGCGCGCCCGACGAGTACGATCTGCGGATCACCCGCCGAGCCAAAGGCGACAGCGTCTCCCTCTCGCGCAGGGAGAGCTTCCAGTTCAAACGGACCCAGGGCCGGGGGCGGCGGATCACGATCAGCGGTGAGCAAGCCAACGTCGTGGACCAAAGGCAAAGCCAGGGAGAGACAAAGCATTCGATCGGTCTGCGTCGGCTCAGCAGCGGTCTGTCGACCCTCCCCCGGCTCAGCGACGACGCCGGCGGCGCTGAAGTGGCGGCACTGGCCGAGCAACTCGCCTCCTTCCGGGTTTTCGACGTCAACGTCGACTTCGCGCGTTCGCCCTCACGGTTTCCCCGAACCGACAATGAAAAGCTCGACGACGATGCGGCCAACCTCGCCGCGTTCCTGCTGTCGCTGCGCAGCAGGGACGAGGACGCCTGGCAGCGCCTTGAGGAGGACGCCAGGCGGGTACTGCCGGGGTTGCGCGCCGTCGACTTCCGCTTTCCCTCCGGCGCGGCGCGCGAGGTCATCGTCGTGCTGGAAGAGGACGGGCTGCGCGGCAGCACCGAACTCGCCGACGCCTCCTTCGGAACGATCCGGCTCCTCGGGCTGCTCGCTTTGCTCTACGATCCGCAGCCGCCCGCGCTGACCTGCATTGAGGAGATCGACCACGGGTTGCATCCGCAGGCGCTGGAGATGCTCGTGGAACGGGTCCGCCAAGCCAGCGAGCACACCCAGTTCCTCATCGCCACGCATTCGCCTGCCCTCGCCGACAGGCTGCGCCCCACGGAACTCGTGGTCTGCCAACGCGGCGACGACGGCGCCTCCGACATTCCCGCGCTCTCCGCACGCGAGATGGAACGGATCGTGACCGCCAGCGAAGGGCTGCCTTTGGGGGAGCTGTGGTTCTCCGGGGCGCTGGGAGGGGATCTGTGAGCCCTCGCGGCGGTACCCGCAGGAAAGCGGTCAAGAAACCGGTGGTCGTGGTGGCGGGGGAAGACCGCAACGACCGGCAGAGCCTGCGCGCCCTCCTCGAAGCGATCTGTCCGCACATGAGCGGTCGGATCGTGGAGATCAGCGATGATGTGCGGCTGCGTCAAGCCACCGGCAGCCGGCTCTCCCAACGGGTCAAGACACTGGCCGGCAAGATCAAAGCCCGCGCGCAGCGCGAGAACACCGAGGTGGCGTGCGTGTTCGTCCACGAGGATCTCGACGGAGTGGACAGCGAAAACTATCTGGCCGTACACGAGAAGGTGGAACGCGAGCTGCACGCCCATCTCGGCAGCGCCCACTACGTGCTGGCGGTAGCTGAGATGGAGGCGTGGCTGCTGCTCTTCCCCCACGCGCTGCGCAGCGTGGTGTCAACGTGGCAGGTTCCGGTGCGCTTCAGGGGAAAAGATACCGGCAAGATCGCCGACCCGAAGAAGGTGCTGATGCAGGACGTTCCCAAGAAGGGGGGACGAAGGTACAGCGAGTCGGACGCTCCGAAGGTCTTCAGCGTCATCGCGAATGAGGAGGACCTCGGTTCGCCGATGGGCTCCAACCGCTCGTGGAACCGGTTCTGTGAAGACGCCGAGCAGTGCGGCCAACGGCATGTTCCCGCCGACTAAGGCACTCGCCGAAGCGTTGTCGGCAAGGGCAGGGAGTCTTCCGCTCTCCCCGGCGCCCGCTGAGTACGTTCGCTATGGGCCGCCCCTGAGCGTCGACGCTCCGCTCAAGCAGGTGTGATCTTCAGCGAGCTGGAGAGCCTGTCGACCAGTTGGCTCGCTGTGGAGAAGTAACGGCCGTGAGTACGCAGCAGGTCCTCGCGGGACTGCGCCCCCAGCACGACGATCTCGACGTTGCGTCCTGTGCCCCGGAACTTGTCCTCAGCATCAAACCTGGCCATCATCGCTTCCCGGGGGTCACTGAACTCCTCCTCGCGAAGAAGTTCTCCCCGGCGGCGGTCGTAGACCAGCAGGAAGTTCTTCACCATGTCCCCTACTCGTCCGGAGGTGATGAGGCTAGGCCGATCAACATCTGTTTGAATGTGCTCAGCGTCTCCTGGAACTCCAGTGTAGCCTGCGACAGCTCTACGTCGTCGGGTCTCTCCGTGCACCGCTCTTCATGATCCGCGATCAGCGCCGCGAGTTCCCGCATGCTTTCAATCGCCAGCCTGCTACCCGGTGGAGCGGCCGCGCGCATGGCTGGTGCGCGTGGATCATCAACCGGCGCAGCAATCCACAAAGAAGCACTAGCACTATGAACAACCATGTGAGAAGGATTGTCCCCATACCGTATGCCTCTGCCGGCGAGGTCGGCGAGCTTCTCGAATGTCTCCGCCCACTCGTGCTGTAGCAATGTGCGTATCTGAATCTCGACAGGTATACCGTGAGGAAACGCGATTACGTGGACAGCTCGGTAGCCGTGACTGGGCTCGTTGCGGCGGTCAATAACCCTTACGGGTTTCGGACAGTCGATAAACAATCCTGAAACCTGTTCAACCAGCCTGTCCTGTTCTTTGAGGTCTCCCTCAAAGACAAAGCGCATACCGGCTAGGTCCTGAACGTCCCGTAGCCAACGGCCGCCACCGCGGCGTAGCTTCTCCAGGATCGTCTCTTCCGTCTTCGTTCGAGAGCTCGGCAGCAGCTCCAGCCTTGAGGTTACAAACTCAACTGTCTCGGCCAACATCTGGGAGTACACTAAAAGTAGCTCCCGGAGGGCGGCGATGTCCTCCTCGGAAGGAGTCTCTGAACGGATCAGTCGTTGGCCGAGTCTACCGATCTGAGCCTTCGACATGGGGAGTTGCACGGGTCTTTCTTAGCAGTTCCGGAAACGTAAGGCGAACTGCGGTCAACTGGGGTCGTTCGTCGCGCAATGTTTCAAGAATGCTTCCCAAGTTCTGGGCAGGTGGTATGTCGCTAATTGAGATGTTTCGGGGATCGAATGCCAGCTATCCCCGGTCGGGGCGCCTTGTTTCGCCACGGCTGCTTGAGATGAGTCGAAGGGTTTTGACCTGCTGCTAATTAATCTTGACCAATGTGGCGGATCTTCCCTTCTGTCGGCAAATGAAGGCTATTCGTCAATCACCCTCCGGAGTTGCGGTCCCGTCGCCAAGGCAACCGCGTGTGGTTCCGCCTCACCGGGCTTGCGACGTGTCTTTCGCCCGCGGCTCGTGTGCCTTCTCACCACATCGGAGACAGCCAGTATTGCGTAATAGACGTAATACGGAGGAGTGAGGGTGCGGATCGACAACAAGGGGCAGGTCACGATCTCGGCCGAGCTTCGCGACAAGGTCGGATGGTACGAAGGTGGCGAGGCCGACGTTGCTGAAGGTGAGGACGGCGCACTGTGCCTGTGCGGGTGGCGGGCGCGCAGACGCGGGAGCAGCGTATGGCGTGGAGGCTGTACGGCAGTGGCACCGCTGCGGAAACCGCGGGCATGAGCGCGCAGGAACTCATGGAGTTGCTCTGTGGTTAGCGCCCTGGGTTCTGTTTTTTGAGCGGCTGGAGTGGGGCTGTGGGGTGTTCGTCGTCCGCTCGTGCCTCGATCGCTGCGCGATCTCGGCAGCCCGCGTGGGCTGATAGCGGGCGCGCTCGCCCGCGTGCGCCCACCGCCGGCCCCGGCCGTCCCTCCAAAGAACAGAACCTGGCCCCGCTAGGACTGCTTCTGTCGTCGCCCCGGCTTCTCGCGAGCACCGAGCCGTCTCTCCTTCTCCTCTCGCTCCCGCAGCCCTCTGTACGGTAGACCACAAGATCATCGTTAGAACGTGTGTTCTATTGTGGATATCGGTAAGTACATCACCGGAAACCGGTGTAAGGTCACACCGTTGTAAGGGCGGTCGCGATGTCGGAGTTGGGCAGGGGGCGGCGAGCTTCTACGATCGGACGCATGCAGCAGATCGACGAGCGGACCGCGATGGTGGCACTGCTGCTGCGCGAAGGCTCGCGATGGCGGACCATTACCGAGACCGTGATGGAGGCCGGTAGCGCCGTAACCGTGTTGCAGCGCCAACCAGCCCCCCAAGAGGCGTTGTTTTCGGCTGCTGAGCCGCCGACCGAGGTCACGGCCGCCCACGATCTGCTGGCCGACTGCGAGAAGCGTGGCGTGCGGGTCCTCAGCTTCCTCGACGAGGAGTACCCGGCGCGGCTGCGCGAGATCCACGAGATGCCCCCCATAGTCTTCACCTGGGGTGAACTGCGCTCTGATGCCCACGCAATCGCTGTCGTGGGATCGCGCAAAGCGTCCCAGCGCGGGCTGGAGATCGCCGAGAACATCGCCGGCATGCTCGCCTCGCGCGGCATCACCGTGGTCAGCGGTCTGGCCCTCGGCATCGACACCGCCGCCCACACCGCCGCCCTCGCCCACGGCGGGCGCACCGTCGCCGTCCTGGGCACCGGGATCAACCGCTGTTACCCCAAGCAGAACCGGGAGTTGCACGAGACGATCGCGCGGCGCGGCATGCTGCTGAGCCAGTTCCTGCCCGACGCCCCGCCGTCCAAGCGCAGCTTCCCCATGCGCAACGCTGTGATGAGCGGTTATGCCACCGCCACCGTCGTCGTGGAGGCCGGTGAGCACAGCGGCGCCCGTATCCAGGCCCGCTTCGCCTTGCAACA
Source organism: Salinactinospora qingdaonensis (assembly GCF_039539445.1). Classification (NCBI taxonomy): domain Bacteria; kingdom Bacillati; phylum Actinomycetota; class Actinomycetes; order Streptosporangiales; family Nocardiopsidaceae; genus Salinactinospora; species Salinactinospora qingdaonensis. The sequence continues at coordinate 500,999 of NZ_BAABDD010000001.1, read as the reverse complement.
CGGACGTCCCGTGATCTTTCCGCGCGAGCTGCTGGTCAACGAGTGGGCGCGTCGTTACGCCGAATTCCCCGGCGTGCACGTGGTCGACAGCCTCGATCAGCTCGCCGCCACGGTCGACGCCCTGATCCGGGAAGCCGAGCTGACCCCCGAGGATCTGCACGAGGCCGTCGACATTGCCTGGTGAGAGTTCCTGGGAGATCATCCGTCACCAGGTGGCGGTGCAGGTCAACTACCTGCACGCTGCGCTTCCCGCCGCCGCGGGAGCCTGCGAGGTCTGCTACGGCGCCGTGCCGGTCGAGCTCTCCCGCTGCTGGCGCTGCGTGGAAGCCCGGAACAGCTCCGGGGGAGTGCTCGCCGACGCGGTCGTCCCCATCTCCTACCGGGTCAACGACAACGGGCAGCACGCCCAGGATCTCGTGATGTACAAGCGTCCCTTGCGAGGCAACGAGGCGGCACGGCGCCGGCTGCACGCCCTCTTCTGGTACTTCTGCAAGACCCACATCACCTGCGTCAAGCAGTCCGTGGGGATCGAGCGCTTCACCCACGTGTGCTTCGTGCCCAGCACGAAGCACACGGAGGCGGTCCATCCCCTGCAAGTCCTGCTCGCGCCCAAGATCTCGCTCAACCGCGTCGAGCTCGTCGTCAACACCGGCATCGACACCGCCAGCCGTTCGTTCCACGCCGACTGGTTCGACCTCTCGGGCGAGTCCACGAGTGTCGAGGGGGCGAACGTGCTGTTGATCGACGACACTTGGGTCACCGGCGCACGCGCCCAGTCGGCGGCCCACCGCCTCAAGCGGGCCGGGGCGCACACGGTGGCCACCGTCGTACTCGCCCGGGAGCTGCAACCCAAGTACGAGCACGCCAAGCCGCTGCTCGACCGGGTGACCCACACCCGATTCGACCTTGAGACGTGTGTGCTGCACCAGTCCTGAGGTGAGGTCGACGGGGCGAAGCGAGAGCCTAACGCGTGGGCGGGGCGGCCAGTCGTCCTCTGCCGTCGTACTGCTATGACCACTTCGAACGCTTCGTCGAGACAATCAAGAGGCGGTTCTGGGAAGATTCTGCCGAGAAGTTTCCCGAAAACGCCAATAAGAGTTCGTTCCTCGGGTATACGCTCCGGTAGGTCGTTAAGAGTAAACCTTCAGGAGTCCGGTCGTGTTGCTTCGGTTCCGGGTCGCCAATTTCGCCTCGATCCGTGACGAGCAGGAACTCAGTCTGATCGCCGCAGACAGGCATGAGGACCTGGCGGTGCGCGATGTCCCGGGCACACACTTCCAGGCCCTGCCGGTCGTCGGTGTCCTCGGGGCCAACGCCTCCGGCAAGTCCAAGCTGATCCACTCGATGTTCTACGCCCGCGAAGTGGTGCTCTCCTCCCACCAGGGGTGGAAGCCCAACGCGCCCACCCGGCGGGAACCGTTCCGGCTCGATCCCGCTATGGCCGAGCAGTCCAGCGAGTTCGCCTTCGACATGGTCATCGACGGCGTGCGCTACGAGTACGGCTTCGCCCTCGACGACCGCGAGATCGTCGAGGAGTGGCTGCTGTCCTGGCCCAAAGGGCGACCGCGCCGGCTGTTCGAGCGCACCCGAGAGGACGGGGTGGACTTCGGCCCCCACCTGCGTAAGGGCTACGGCCAGCTCAGCCGGCTCGCTAGGGAGGCCGTGCGGCCCAACAGCCTGCTCGTCTCCGCCGGCGCGGCCAACAACCACCCGCTGCTGACCCGTGTCTACGACTGGTTCCAGCAGTTGCGCATCGCCCACGAACACGACGCCTACCCGCGGTTGCAGTTCACGCTCGACCTGCTGGAGAGCGGCGAGATGCCGCAGTTGCGCGACCTCATCCGCTTCGCCGATCTGGGCATCAGCGACCTTCGCTCCAAGCAGCGGGAGATGCCGGCCGAAGCCGCCACGCACTTCGTCGAAGCGATCAAACTCCTCCATCCCGAGGACGCCGAGCTGGTGGACCCGCACTCACTCACAGCCGGTCCCGAAATCCGGGTCGCGCACACGACGACGGACGGTGATGTGGAGCTGCCCTACGACGTGGAGTCGAGCGGGACGCGTACCTGGCTGGAGTTGATCGGTGCCGTCGCCTTCACGCTCACCCACGGCACGCTCCTCATCGTCGACGAACTCGACGCGCGGCTGCACCCCAACCTCGCCGGCCAGCTAGTGCGGCTGTTCCAGGAGCCCACGACCAACCCCAACGGCGCACAACTCGTGTTCAACACCCACGACGTCACGCTGCTGGACCGGCGTTCCTTCGGTCGGCTGACGCGCGACCAAGTCTGGCTGACGGAGAAGAGCCAAGAGGGAGTCACCGAACTCACCGCCCTACGCGAGTACGGGGTCCGCGATTCCCGAGACGATGTGCTGCGCCGTTACCTCCTCGGACGCTTTGGCGGTGTCCCGGTCTTCGAGGAAGAGTCTCTGCCCGATACGAGCAAAATCGTGGAGCATGCTCGCTAGCATGGCCATGTGGGGTCAAAACTGAAAAAGCGGTCCTCGCTGCAACCGAAGACCGGAACAAAGCAGGAGAAACGCCGTTTCCTCATCTGTTGTGAGGACAAAAATGCCGCTCCCAGTTACTTCAGGGCGATTAAGAGGGAACTGCGCTTTTCCGGCCTTAAGGTCGATATCGACGGAGAAGCCGGCGAACCTCTCAAAATGGTTAAAAAGGCGAAAATCCGCCAGGACAGCGCTGGTAAGCGGCGAGCCGACCAGGGAGAACCCTACGATGAGGTCTGGTGTGTCCTCGACGTCGAGGCTCCCCAGCCGCACTCCTCCCTCGATGAAGCGCTCGCCCTCGCCCGCAGGAACAACATCCGCTGTGCCCTGACCACCCCCTGCTTCGAACTGTGGCTGCTGTTGCACCAGCGTTCGCACACGGGCTATCTGACCACCGGCCAAGCCCAAGACCGGATGCGCAGGCTCAACTGCTGCTACACCGCCGACAAGGACATCAACCCCGCCCACTTCACCGGTCAACGGCGTCGGGACGCCATCGACCGGGCGGCCAAGCTCGCCGAGAACTTCCCAGAGCAGGCCCACCCCACTGCCAAAAACCCCTGGACCGATGTCCACATCCTCGTCGGGCGACTGCTCGCCCACACCTGAATAGGTTCGCGCCCGAGACGCGGGTCGGCCTCCCGCTTTCCGGTTCGCCGTCGGCGCTGCCGGTGTCGGCGCGGCGTCCTAGAGTGGCCCTCATGGTTGAGCAGCGGGTGTTGAAAGTGCCCTCGGCGCGCGAGATCCGAGCCGAGTTGGAGGAGCTGGTCGTCGCCGACCTGTACGGTCCCATCGGCGGCGACGAGCACGAGGAGTTCTCCGGCGAGCGCCCCACCGACCGCTACATCCTAGGGCGGCTCGCCCCCAACGGGGCGGTGTTCCACCCCGAGGAGCAGGACAACCTCGCCGAAGTCGGTCTCAACAGCGGTGACGAGGTCGCACTGGACCCCGACGACGACGATCCCGAGCCCGAAGCCCCCGCCACCCCCAGCATGTCCTGCTCGGCCCACGGGTTCACCGCCTCCGTGGCCCCCGACACCGAGCGGCTGCTCGTGCGGGCCACCTGGGCACGCTACGTCGACGCCACCGCCGACGACGGCTCCGGCAAGCAGGTGCGCCGCCGCGACCCCCGAAGTGGCCAGACCCTCATCTCGCTGGCCGAGGGCGAGATCCCCGCCGTGGAACTCGACCCCGAACAGCCCGGCGTGTGCCTGCGCGGTCGGGTCCGCTCCTTCGCCGGCCACACCCTGGTCACCCTGTTCCTGGTCAACGGGCAGACCGGAGAGGACCGCGAGTGGAAGAAGTGGCTGTTCCAAGCCGAACTGAGGGCCACCGCCGCCGACGGCGCCGCGCCGGTGTTCGTCCCGCGCCCCGACCACTCCTCCGGCGGCGACCAGCTCGACCGCGAAGAACAGCGCCGGCTGGCCATGACCTACCGCTTCGCCGGCGAGTTCGCCGTGGGCCACAGCACCGCCGTGGCGGTCGACCCCGCGCCCGACGACCCCATGCGGGCCGTCGCGGTGCGCACCGCGAGCGTCCCCCGCTACGAGCTGCCCCACACCGACGTGCCCAGCGCCGAGGAGGACCCCGACCTGCCCGAGCTGGCCCGCCTCACCCTCGACATGAGCGAACTCGCCCGGATGCAGGCCGGTGACGTGCGCGCCGGCCTGGACCCGCTCGTCACCGGCTACCGCGCCTGGATCGCCCGGCAGCGCGACCGCATCACCGACCCGGCCGCCCACCTCGCCGAGTACCGCGCCGAGGCCGAGAAGAACCTCGCCGACGCCGAGCGCGCCGCACACCGCATCGAGGCCGCCGTCGAGCTGCTCGCCACCGACCCCGCCGCGCTGCGCGCCTTCCAGTTCGCCAACGAGGCCATGCGCCGTCAGCGCGTGCACTCCCTGGCAGCCGCCGCGCGCGGCGGTGACACCACCCGCGCCATCGACGAGGTCGCCGCCGAGCTCGACACGCCGCGAAACCGCAGTTGGCGCCCCTTCCAGCTCGCGTTTCTCCTCCTCAACCTGCCATCGCTCACCGACCCCGCCCACGAGGAACGCGCCGCTCCCGAAAGCCGGGTCGCCGACCTGCTGTGGTTTCCCACCGGCGGCGGCAAGACCGAGGCTTACCTGGGCCTGACCGCCTACACGCTGGCGATCCGGCGGTTGCAGGGCGACCTCGACGGCGCCGACGTGCGCGGGCGCTCCGGTGTGGCGGTGCTGATGCGCTACACGCTGCGGCTGCTGACCATCCAGCAGTTCCAGCGCGCCGCCGCCCTCATCTGCGCCTGCGAGGTGCTGCGCCGCGACGACGAGGACACGTGGGGGCGCGTGCCGTTTCGGATCGGCCTGTGGGTGGGCGGCAGGGTCACCCCCAACCGCACCAAGGCCGCCGAGGAGTGGGTGCGGGCGCGGCGCAGCCAGCGGGGCGGGGCCGGCAATCGCGCCGACGGCTCGCCGCACCAGTTGGTCACCTGCCCCTGGTGCGGCGCGACGGTCGATTCCGGCTCCGACATCGACGTCGACCCCGCCGAGCAGCGCACCCGCATTCGCTGCCCCGACCTGGAGTGCCCCTTCAGCGCCTACCCCAGCGGCGGCGAGGGGCTGCCGGTCCTCGTCGTCGACGACGAGATCTACCGGCTGGTGCCCTCGTTGATCATCGCCACGGTCGACAAGTTCGCCCAGCTCGCCTGGCAGGGCGAGACCCAGGCGCTATTCGGTCGGGTGGGTCGGGTCTGCACCCGGCACGGCTACCTCGCCGGCGAGCTGCACCAGCAGGTCTGCGGCGGGGTGTCGCAGCACCAGGCCGAGACCCGTCCTCGGTCGCTGCCGGCCGCCCACGTCAAACCCACCGCCGCGCTGCGTCCGCCCGACCTGATCGTTCAGGACGAGCTGCACCTCATCTCCGGCCCCCTGGGGTCGCTGGTGGGGCTGTACGAGACCGCGGTGGACCGCCTCGCCTCCTGGGACTACACCGCTCCCGGCAGCGGCGCGACGGTGCAGGTGCGGCCCAAAGTCATCGCCTCCACCGCCACCGTGCGTCGCGCCACCCGCCAGATCGGCGCGCTGTTCGCCGGCCGCGACACCCGCGTGTTCCCGCCGCAGGGCCTGGACGCCGCCGACAACTTCTTCTCCCGCCAGCGCGCCCCCGAACGCCGCGACGGCCGGCGCTACATCGGCCTATGCGCCCACGGCGTGCGCATCAAGTCGGTGCAGATCCGGGTGTTCGTCGCGATCCTGGCCGCCGCCCAGCGCCTGCACGACACCTACGGCGGCAACGAGGTCACCGACCCCTACATGACCCTGGTGGGCTACTTCAACAGCCTGCGTGACCTGGGCGGGATGCGCCGCCTAGTCGACGACGACGTGGCCACCCGGCTGGGGCGCGCCGACCAGCGCGGCCTGGCCCGGCGCCGCACCCCCTGGGCTGCGGAGCTGACTTCGCGGCTGGGCTCCGACGACATCCCCGCCGTGCTGGAACGGCTCGCCGTCTCGGCCGCCGACCGCACCAAGCGCCCGATCGACGTGCTGTTGGCCACCAACATGATCGCCGTCGGGGTCGACGTCGCCCGGCTCGGCGTCATGACGGTCAACAACCAGCCCAAGTCCACCGCCGAGTACATCCAGGCCACCAGCCGGGTGGGGCGCCGCGCCCCCGGGCTGGTGTTCACCGTCTACAACTGGTCGCGCCCGCGCGACCTCTCCCACTACGAGCGTTTCCACGCCTTCCACGCCACCATGTACCGTCACGTCGAAGCGCTGTCGGTGACGCCGTTCGCCGCACGGGCCGTCGACCGCGGCCTGATGGGAGTGCTGGTCTCCCTCGTGCGCAACCTGGAGACCGCCCTCAACCCCAACGACGCCGCCCGCATGTTCGACCGCTCCGGCAAGGTCGCCGACCACATCGTCAACGAGATCGACCGGCGCGCCCGCACCGTCACCGGCAGCAGCCAGGCCGCCCGCGATATCCACGACGAACTCGACAACCGGCTCGACGTCTGGGAAGCCCGCCGAAGAAAGCAAGGCGTGCGGCTGGTCTACAAAGAGCCGCCGAAGAACACCGACGCCCAGGCGCTGCTGGACAGCCCCGACGGCGCCCCGTGGAAGCCCACCACCTGCCCGACCTCGCTGCGCGAGGTCGAACCCGGCATCCGGCTCGTCCTCGATCCGGGCCAGGATCTCGGCGACGGCGCCGAACCCCCCTTCATCCCCTACACCTCCTCCGAGACCGACGACCGAGGCGAGCAATGACCACCCCGCCCCAGCGCGTGGGAGAACTGCGCACCAGCCAACTGCTGCACACCTTCGGTGTGGGAGCCATCGCCGACATGCCCAACCTGTCGGTGACCATCCTCGGGCTCGACCACTGGGACCCGGCCCGCACCACCGTCATCCCCGAGCCCCGGCTGCTGGCTGCGGTACGCCGCGAACTCGGAACGCAGGTGGAAAGCTTGCGCACCCCGCCCTACACCCCACCCAACCACCGCAACGTCCACGACGAGTGGAGCCGCATCGGCGTGCCGGTCGCGCTGTTTCCGCGGTGGCTGCGCTGCACCAAAGGCGACTGCAACTACCTCGGCCCCGTCGACGCCGGCTCGTTCCAACCGATCTTTTCCCCCTACCGTCCCGACAAGACCCGCATCGTCCACAACTGTTACGGCCAGGGGCGCAGCCGCCCCACCGTGGTGCCGGCCCGGTTCGTGCTGGCCTGCGAGAAAGGTCACCTCGACGACTTCCCGTGGATGTTCTTCGTCCACCGCGGCAGCGTCCCCGAGCCCGGCGGCGAGCAGCCCCACACCCTCAAACTCGTCGAGACCGGCACCTCAGGTGAGGCGGCCAACGTGCGGGTGGTGTGCGCCTGCGGCCAAGGACGCGCCATGTCCGAGGCCATCGGCCCCGACAACGCCGCCAAGAACCTGCCGGCCTGCCGGGGCCGCCACCCCCACCTGAGCCTCTTCGAAGGCTGCGACCAGTCCACTCGGGCGCTCTCGCTGGGCGCCACCAACAGTTGGTTCCCCACCCAGATTCGCGTGTTCAGCCTCCCGCGGGAGGACGATCCGCTCGACAACACCCTCGCCGAGAACTGGTCGACGCTGGAACCGCTGGTCTCCCTGTCGCAGGAGCAGGCCCGGCCCGTGCTGGAGGTCCTGCCGTGCTGGCCCCAGTTGGAGCATCACGGGTTGGCCAAGGTCTGGCGCGCGATCCAGCGCCGCGCCCAGCGCTCCGACACCGCCGGCTCGGAGCCCGAACTCGGCGAGGACGACCTCGCCGGCCCGGAGTGGCAGGCCTTCACCCGCGACGAGGAGGTGCATCTCCCCGATTTCACGACCACCCGGGTCGCCACCCCCCGCCGGGCCGGCGCGTTCCTGCGGCGGGTAACGCTCGTACCCCGGCTGCGCGAGGTCAGCGCCCTCTACGGCTTCACGCGCATCGGCGCTCCCGAGTTCGAGGTGCGCAGCACCGAAGACAAACGGATCGCACCGTTGGCGAGCGGATCGCCCACGTGGGTGCCCTGCGCCGAACAGCGCGGCGAGGGGATATTCCTGCGGTTCCGCGAGGAGCAGGTCGCCGCGTGGGAGCGCCGGCCCGAAGTGGTGCGCCGGGAGAAACGGCTGCGCGACGGACACCAGCGTTGGCGCCTGGCCCGAGGACTCGACTCGGGCGGGTGGCCCGGCGTGCGTTACCTGATGCTGCACTCCTTCGCCCACGCGCTCATCCGCGAGTTCGCGCTGGAGTCGGGCTACAGCGCCTCCGGGATCGCCGAACGGGTCTACGCTCGCGACGGCGACGACCCGATGGCGGGTGTACTGCTCTACACAGCCGCCTCCGACAGCGAGGGCACACTCGGCGGTCTGGTGTCGCTGGGCCAAGACCCCGACCGGCTCGACACGCTTATCGAGCAGGCGCTGGAGGCGGCCCGGCTGTGCAGCTCCGACCCGCTATGCGCCGAACAGGAGCCCCACGACCACGCCCGACTCTACGGTGCGGCCTGTCACGCCTGCATGTTCGCCGCCGAGACCTCGTGCGAGCGCAACAACCACTACTTGGACCGCGCTCTCGTCGTCGACACGCTCGCCAGTGGCCCCGCCGGCACCGGCTTCGTCCAATGAGCGATCCCCCCAACACGGGGCTCATCGAAGAGCTCTGCGCCCTCGCCGACCGGCTCCCCGGCGAGCACGCGAGCGCCTGGGCCGACGTTCTCGCCGCCGCTGCCGGCCCCGACGAGCCCGGCCTGGAGGCGGCGCTGCTAGCCGCGCGTCCCGGCTACGGTATGGCCGCCGACGCCGCCCGGATCGTGCGCGCATGGCGGGGAGAGCCGGCGACCCCGGCCGCAGCGGCGGCCGCGGCGCTGCGGGCCGCAGCGACGATGGCCGAGCGAACCCGCCGTCACCGGCCCGCCGTAGTGGTCAGCGGCCCCCGTTCGGCCGGCCAGCCGGCGCGGCTGACCACGGCGGTGTTGAGCCAACTCATCCGCCAGGCCCAGCGCGAGGTGCTGATCGTCAGCTTCGCCGCTTCCCACACCTCTCCGCTCGTAACCGAACTGGTCGCCGCCGCCGACCGCGGCGTACGCATCGACCTGGTGCTGGAGGAAAGCACCAACGCCCACGCCCCGTTCGCGCGGCTGCGGCGCCGAGCTCACTTTTGGCACTGGCCCGCCCACCGCAGGGGCGGCGACGGTAGAGCGGCGCTGCACGCCAAGGTCATCGCCGCCGACCGTTCCGCCGCGCTGATCGGCAGCGCCAACCTCACCGCACGCGCGCTCACCGACAACATCGAACTGGGGGTGCTGCTGCGCGACCCGGCCGCTGTGGCTCGCGTCGTCGGCCACTTCCGCGCGCTGATGAACGGCGAGCGCCCCTACCTGCTCCCCCTGCCCGCTCCCTCCGGGTGAGGAAGGATTCCCCGTCGCGTCGAGGGGCCGGCCGCGGGCGCTGCGGTGCCACGGCCGGCCTGTCAGGGGCGGAAGGCAGGTCAGTCGCAGTAGGTGGCGCGTTCCTGGGCCGTCATGACGGAGGTGGACTGGGTCCACGCGCCGCCCTGGTCCTCGGCGGGGCCGGTGGCCTCGAAGGGGACGTACCAGATGTAGTGGCCGTAGTAGGGGTCGCCGAAGTGCATCTCGTAGGTGCCGCTGACCCGTTGCATCATGGCGCCGTAGTAGACCCGTCCCACATGGCCAACGGGGACATCCACGTAGGTGGTCTGGCTCTCGGTGTGGGACTCGCTCCACTCGTAGCCGTAACTGGCCTCGAACGTGGTCTTGAAGACCGTCCCGAAGGTCGCGCTCATCGAGATTCCCACGCTGTTGGACTCCGAGACCGTGTCCGACCACGTCACCGACATCAGTTGGGAACGGTCGGTGCAGTTGTAGGCCGGGCTGCCCACGACCTCGCTGGTGTTCTGGTAGTACTGCGGTGGGCCGTCGGGGTGGAAGACGCAGGTGTCGGTGCCGTTACCGCACTGTTCGAGCAGTTGGCGGTTCGTGGGCTCGGCCGCGGCGGCCGGGGCCGCCGGCAGTATCGCGGCCAGCAGGGCCGTGGCGGCCACCGCCCCCGCGCTGGCGCTTCCGCGCGTGCCGGTTCGGTTGCGGGTCGTCATGGGCACGCCGCCTTTTCCGCATCGGTCATATCCCGGTTGTGCTGCACGATCGCTTCCGAGGCGCCGTCAGAGGCCGGTCCCCGGGCCTCGAAGGGGACGTACCAGATGTAGTGGCCGTAGTAGGGGTCGCCGAAGTGCATCTCGTAGGTGCCGCTGACCCGTTCCATCCGCGGCTGCCGTTCGACCCAGCCGACCTGGTAAGGGCCGGTGTCGACGTAGGTGGTCTGGCTCTCGGTGTGGGAGGTCTTCCAGGTGTGCTCGTAGGACTGTTCGTAGCTGACGGCGAAGGCCTCGCCGAATCCGGCCTCGGTGGTCATGGCGATCCCGACGCTGTTGCTCTGCGAGGTGGTGTCCGACCACGAGACGTTGAAGCGCTGTACACCGTTGGTGCAGTTGTAGACGGAGTCGCCGACTTGGCGCGCCGGGCCGGTGTAGTACTGCGGTGGGCCGTCGGGGTGGAAGACGCAGGTGTCGGTGCCGTTGTTGCACTGTTCCAGGAGTTGGCGGTTCGTGGGCTCGGCCGCGGCGGCGGGAGCGGCGGCGAGCACGACCAGTCCGGCGGTGGCGCTCGAAAGTGCCAGCGCGGACCAGGAGCGCTTTCGCATGCTCACGTTTCCTTCGTCGGGGGAACTCTCGGGAGGGGGAAGGGGAGGGGATCAGCTAAATCCGACGGACTCGGTGCGGTCGTTCATATAGTCGCCCACATAGGGGGTGTTCTCCTTGTAGGGACCGTCGCGGTCGCCGCCCAAGTCGGGCTCGGGGTAGAGCCAGATCCAGCAGTTGGCCCACGGTTGGACAGAGGAGATGCTGTCGACCCAGTCGCCACTGAAGTTGTAGACGTATTCCATTTGGCCGTCTTTGGAGCACAGCGAGTCGCCGTAGAGGGTGAACGTTGCCCCACCGTACTGCTCGTGAATGAAAAACGTTCCCAGAATGATGTCGTTTGCGGCCGCGGTGGTCATAGCCCGGCTGCTCTGCTTGGACTTCATCATTCTTTTCTGTTCGGCGATTGTGTTTCCGGTGCGCTCCTCAGCGGCGGAGATGGCCGTCTCGAATTCCGAAAAGCACTCTTTTTCGCCGGTGTCGAGGCTCTCGATGCAGTGGTCGGCATCCTGCGCATGGGCGGTGCCACCGGCCAGTGCGGCGCTGATCAGGGCGGTCGTCCCCGCTGTGGCACCGAGACGCAAAACCTTCTTTCTCGCGCCCAAGATAATTATTCCTCTCTGGGGTTGCCGATGTCTGGCAGTTCGAGAAACACCGTAACACCGGATCGGTGATAAATTGATTACTCTCGGTTGTCAGGGTGTATTGCGGTGGAAAGTTGGAGGTGTATTTTTATTGGGTTTTCGTCGTGGGTATGACCGCCCGTTTGCTCTTGGTGCGAGGCGTGATCGAGCGTCAGTGGCGAACGGCCAGGTGTGACGGTGTCGCGTCTGTCCGCGCGTGGGACGATCCCGGTGTCGAGCCGGCGGCGGTAAGCACCCATGTCTGTCGGTTGGTGACGCTCGGTGTTCATGTGGACGTTCGGCGTCGGGGTGGGCGCATCAAAAAGGAAGGAAACCTTTCGATAGAGGAAGTGATTCGCGTCACACTACGATTCGCTTTCCAGGGGCGACCCACCGTGTGTGTCTCGAGGAGGCGTCCGGCTATTGACCCTGTGCTACCGGATCGTCACATTGGCCGCGTTATGTCCCGCTAGCCCAAGGAGACGCAACGTGATCAACCGACGATCCTTCCTCAGCGGCTTCGCGCTGGCCGTCGCCGGTACCCCGCTCATGGGCTGTCGTCGCCCAGGGGCGCACCTCGCCTCGGCCGCCCCAGCCGCCCAGGCGGCGAGTGGGGCCTTGCCGCTGAGCGTCGTCAACGCCAGTGAGGCCTTTCCCGACAGTCAGATCCGCCTCTACATCGTGGGCACCGACCTCGCCACCGGCCGGCAGTGTCACGTCACCTCCGACGGCACGGCAGTGCCGGTGCAACTCTCGGACAACGTCGACGACGGCTACACCGACTACGCGATACCACTGCCGCAGGCCGGCGCCGGACTGTCGCTGCCCCACATGTCGGGCCGCATCTACATCGCTCTCGGCGCCAAACTCAGGTTCAAGGCCGTCACCGCCGGCGACGGTAGCCCCGCCCTGGCCTACCCCGCCGGCTGGGTGGACAGCGACCCCAACTTCGAGGTCATGCACGACTACGTGGAATTCACCCACGACGGCGCCGGCATGCACTGCAACACCACCATGGTCGACCAGTTCAGCGTCCCGATCGGGATTCGACTCGTGGGCCGGCGCGACCAAAGCACCGGCACCCTCGTCGAGGGAGGCCGGACCGCGATCTTCGACGCCCTCGCCGCCCACCCCGACTTTTCTCCGCTCCTCGTCGGTGACCGGCTCCGTGTGATCGCCCCGGGGCACGGTCTTGACGCCGGCCGATTCGCCGGCGACTACTTCGCCCCCTACATCGACGAGGTGTGGCGTCGCTACACCGACACCGACCTGCGCGTCACCACCGACGCGGGCACCTTCACCGGCCGGGTCGACCCCGTCTCCCAGGAGTTGCGCTTCGACGGCGGCGTAGACCCCATAACCAAGCCCAGCACCCGCGACGTCTTCTTCTGCCACGGTGCGCTCGCCGCTCCCAACGACGGGCTCACCGGCCCCGTGGCCGCGGTCCTCGGCGCGGCCTTCAACCGGTCGACCCTGCTGGACTCAGCGCAGCAGCCCACCGGCGACCCAGCCGGCTTCTACCAAACCGACATCAGCAATCATTACGCCCGCATCCTGCACGCCAACACCGTCGACGGGAGGGCCTACGGCTTCGCCTTCGACGATGTCGAAGGTTTCGCCCCCTACATCGAGGACGGCGCACCCACCCTCTTCGAGATCACCCTGACCCCCTTCTGACTCTGATGCGGGCAGGCCCTGCTGCGCCGTCCCCGAGAGCCTGCCCGCACCGCCGCACTTGGCCGGTACGGTGTCCGCCTTTTCACACCGGCAGGAACGAGCTGGGGCGGCCGTGCCAAGAGACGTAGAGCCATTCGCGGGCGCGGGTGCAGGCCACGTACAGCAAAGAACGCTGGGCGGCGAGGTCGGCCTCGTGCTGGTTCTGGTCGATCTCGGCGTCGGTGACCCGCTCCATCTGCGGCAGCGCCTCGGCTGTGACGCCGACGACCGCGATCGCCCGGAACTCCAGCCCCTTGACACTGTGCATCGTGGTCACCCGCACCGATTCCGACTGCTCGGTAACCGTGTCCTCCTGAGCGTTAAAGACCACGGCGGGCAGCCCGCGGTTACGCAGCTCCTTGGTGACCGTGTTGCGGATACCGCGGGTGCGCGTGGCCACGCAGATATCACCGGCGGCCACCCCGTCGGCGAGCCACCGCCGGACCCGCTCGGCCAGCGCCGCCAACTCCGTGGCCTCGTCGGGCGCACCGTAGAGTTCGGGCGCCTCGCCTTGCAGCACCGAGCGCGTGCTGCCAGCGGGCTCTGGCGCGGACTCGCCCAGCTCGGCCACCGACTGGCCGCGCATGATCTCGTTGGCCCACGCCAGGATCTCGGTCGTGGTGCGGTAGTTGACCCGCAGCGGGTAGGAGCGCCCCACGATCGTGATCCCCAGTTGCTTGAACGACACGGTGGTGTCGTAGATGCGCTGCCGGTTGTCACCGGCGATGAACAAATCGTTGGGGCCGGGCGGCACCGCCGCGCGCAACGTGCGCCACTGGGCCGGGTGCAGGTCTTGGGCCTCGTCGATGACCACGTTGGTGTAGGGCTTCTCGGCCCGCTCCTCCAGCAGTTGGGTGGCCTTGGCGTGCAGCTCCAAGGCCGGTAGCCGCGTGGTGCGGCGCATGCGCGCGCGAGCCTCGGCGATGGCGTGCCACACGTCGCGTCGCTGCTGCACGTCCAACGGAGTCGAACGGCCACGCCGCGCGTCGGGGTCGAGGTAGCCCTCCAGCGTCGTCAAGCCGTGCGCCATGACCACGTGCTTGTACTCCTGGAACAGGAACTCCCCCGACCACGGCAGGTCGTGCTTGCCGGCCACGTTGGCGAACAGCCCGCGCACGTCGTGGTCGGGCCAGAAGCTGATCTCAGGCGAAACCTCCTTGACCACGTCCATGGCGAACTTGTCGGCCGTGATCACGTCGACGTCGTCAAGGAGTTCGGCCGTCACCAGCAGCCCCAGGTTGCGCTTGAGCGTCTCGACGAGGGCGTTGGTGAAGCTGGTGAGCAACACCCGCCCACCCAGCGGCAGATGTTCGGCCAGGTACTTGACCCGGTGCAGCGCCACCACTGTCTTGCCCGTGCCCGGACCGCCCGAGACCTTCGCCGGGCCGCGAAAGCGCGGCCGGTAGGCGAGGTCGCGCTGCTTGGGGTGGAGGTAGATCCGCCAGGCGTTGAACTCCCCGGCCAGCACGTCTTCGATCTCGCGGTCGTCGTTGACCACGATGACCCGTTCCCGCGTGTGGCGGATCGCGGTGTCGTAGTCGTCGGTGGCCACCGCTCCCACAGCCGGCCGGCGCGGCTCGACCACCTCGCGCAGCACCCGCTCCACCGACAGCCCATCGGCCAGGTGCGACAGCACCTCGTACTGGTCCTGCGGCAGCGCCGCCGCCCACATCCGCAGCTCCTCGGCAGTGCTCAACGACCGACAGAAGTTGACGATCTCGGCGTCGACGCCGAGCCGGCGCAGCTCGTGGTCGCTGACGTGGGCGAAGAGTTCGGCCCCGCTCGCCGCGGCCCCGCTGGTGGTCGAGGCGGGGGCGGGCGGGGAAGGGGCTGTGGCCGTGGTGGTGGGGGCGCTGAGCACGGTCGAACCGCCGGCGGCGCGCCGCATCGGGGTGGGGGCGTCCCAGCCCGATGCGGCGCTCTCGCCGGCTGCCCGGTCCATGGCGCCGCGCCGGGCCTCCTCGCGCTCTAACGCTGCGGCGTCGCGCCGCTCCAGCGTGCCCATGACGGTGTTGACGTCGTGGCGCTGGTCCTTGGCCCACGCATCGGCCGACTCGCGCGGCAGCAAGTGTACGAGCAGGAACGTCTCCCCCGATTCGGGGGCGAGCATCACCCCCGTCCAGGAGTCGCTGATCCGGAAGGTGCGGATACGGGGGTCCTGACCGGCCGGAAGGGAGCGGATGCGCAGGTCCGGGTGAGCGTACAGAGCGTCGAGGGAGAGCTCACGGAACTTGCGCGTCGCGGCGAGAAGCCGTTCCCGAGTCGGCCGGTCGAGCTTGTCGTACTGGGGAAGACACGTCGCGTCGATGGCCAGATGGGGCATGGGCCTCCTTCGCTACGGACGTCGGACACACCGGGGGGAGCCCGCGTCGCGCTCTTCTCCGGAATGTCTTCCCCTCATTTTTTAACCGAAGGTGCTGACAAATAGGCCGGAAGCGGCCAATCGGTGAACCGCTCGGGTCTGTCGGGCGTCGATTCGGGACTTGTTGGTTCTGCCGTTGTCGCATGGCTGTTGTCCTTGCGGGGCATGGCCGCTTTCCCTTTCCGCCGGGGCGTACCCATGTCACATGTCATAGCCCGGGCGGGAAATGTGGCAGCGGTGGCGCGTGTTGCCGATCACTGCGGCCACGCCGCACGACAGGTGTCCCGGCGCCCGCCGGAGGACGGCACCTGGCCACAGTGTCAGTGAAGAGAGGCAGACATGCAGGCGATCGTCTACGACGAGTATGGGGGGCCCGAGGTACTGCGGCTAGCCGAGGTCGCCGACCCCAAGGTCGGTCCCGACTCGGTGCTGGTGCGTGCCAAGGCGGCCTCGGTCAACCCGGTCGACTGGAAGCTGCGTGAGGGCGGGCTGGATGCGTTCATGGACACGGTCTTCCCCGCCATCCCCGGCTGGGACGTTGCCGGTGTGGTCGAGCAGCCCGGTATAGCGGTCCCGGAGTTCGCTCCCGGTGACGAGGTGATCGGCTACGTGCGCAAGGACGTCGTCGGCGGCGGCACCTACGCCGAGCTGGTCGCCGCCCCGGTGCGCACCCTGGCCCGCAAACCGGCCAACGTCACCTGGACGCAGGCGGCCTCGCTGCCCCTGGCCGGGCTCACGGCCTATCAGGCCCTACTCAAGACGTTGCGTGTCGGTAAGGGCGACACCCTGGTGGTGCACGCGGCCTCCGGCGGCGTGGGGCTCTTCGCCGTGCAGATCGCCCAAACGTTGGGAGCGCGCGTGATCGGCACCGCCTCCCCGGCCAACCACGAGTTCCTCCGAGGGCTCGGTGCTGAGCCGGTGAGCTATGGGGAGGGCCTGCCCCAGCGGGTGCGCGAGCTCGTCCCCGAGGGCGCCACCGCCGTTCTCGACCTCTACGGCGCGGGCACGCTCGCCACCACCTCGGAGTTGGCCGCGCCCGAGGCCCGCGTGGCCTCTGTCGCCGACCCGTCCGTGGCCCAGCAGGGCGGCAGCTACGTCTTCGTCCGGCCCGACAGTGCCGACCTGTCGGCACTGGTGGACATGGTGGAGCGGGGCGAGCTCACCATCGAGGTGGCGGAGACGTTCCCGCTTTCCCAGGCCGCCGCGGCGCAGCGCCGCAGCGCCGAGGGGCACCCGCGCGGCAAGATCGCCATCGAGGTGTCCTAACCACATGGGCGACCGGCCCGACGGTCTCTCGTAGCCGGCGAAAGCCCAAGGACCAGGCTGAAGAGCGAGTCCTGGTGACGTGCCGGCGTCGCACCAGCGACGCAGAGCGCACCGGTCGCCCCTTGCCGGGACGGCCGGCGCGCCGGCCGCGTCGTGGTGTCCCGAGACGGTTCGTTGCTTCGGGCACCCCGGCGCGCCACATTTTCCCGCTGGCTCGCCACTCGTGTGGCTCAGCCGCCGCTTCCGTCACGAACTTCCCCCACAGCCCCACAATCGGCTGTCTCGGCCCACTAGTCTCGGCAGTGACGGCGTAGGGGCGCCGCAGACGAGGCAGGGGAGCGGCCGAGGTGCAGTGGGCAGCGTGGGCGGTGCTAGCCGCCGGTGTCGTCGTGGGGATGGGGGTCGCACCCACGGTGGGCATGTACGCGGTGACCGCGCGCCGCCGGTTCACCCCGGCGACCGTCCCGTTCCGGCCGGTGGCGCTCGTGCTCGGCGCCGGCGCCTGGCCCACGGGCCCGTCACCGTTGCTCGCCCGCCGCCTCGACATCGCCGCCGAACTGTTCCACACCGGCAAGGTCGGCGCCCTCCTCGTCAGCGGCGACAACCGGGCGATGTCCAACCGCGAGACCGACGTGATGCTCGCCTACCTCGTGCGCAGCGGCGTCCCGGCTTCGGTCATCGTCGCCGACCCGGCCGGGTTCCGGACATGGGACAGTGCCGCGCGGGCCCGCCAGACCTACGGGATTTCGGCCGCGACCGTGGTAACCCAAGCGTTTCACCTGCCTCGCTCGCTCGTGCTGTGCGCCGCGGCCGGTATCGACACGGTCGGCGTGGGCGATCCGGCGTTCCACCGCCGGTTGGGGCCCACCCTGCGCGGTTACCTGCGGGAGGCCGGCGCCAACGTCAAGGCGGTGCGCGACGTGCTGGTACGCCCGGCCCCGATGCGGGTCGAACCGCTCGACCCCCACGCCAGGGCCAAGCTCACCTCCACCGACTGAGCCGTGGCATCGTCGGCCTCAAGGCCGCCCCACGGAGTCGCGCCCCGCTCGTGGGGGGTATGGGGGTGTCGAGCGGGGTGTGGTGGGGATGGTGCCGTTCGCTCGTGCCTCGATCGCTGCACGATCTCGGCAGCCTCACGGGGGCGCCGTGGCTGAGGCGACAGGAAACGACGCGGACAGTCACAGGGGTGAAGGAACCTCGCTCCAGCGCGGGGTGTCGCTTTTCGTGGGGTGGTGCTGTGGCGGGGGGACAGCGGTGGGCGGCGTCTCTGCGGGGGCGGTAGTGGAGGGCGTTCCAGAAGACGTTGAGCCGCGGTATCTACCGCAGCCCCAGTCCGTCCGTCGCGATACCCGCCTCACCGTGGCCACAGCCCGTCCCAGGCTGCCGAGATCGCGCAGCGATCGAGGCACGAGCGACGGGAAACACCGCCTGCTCTGCTCAGCCCCAACCCGCACCACGCCCCAGGCCCCACCTACGGGGGCGTCACCGTCGCCCGGATTTCCAGGACAGCTTCAGCGGCCACACCGGCCCGTCAGCCGGTGCCCAGCAGCCGCAGCGCCTCGCGCACCGATCCTTCGGCCTCGCCTACGGCGCTGGCGGCGGTCGGGATCTCCACACCAGCCAGCAGGCTCACCAGGGCCACTCGCGTGTCGCCTCCGGCGGCGGCCAGCGCCGCCTCGCACACCCCCGCCTCAAGTCCGGTCGCCTCGGTCAGGATCGTCACCACGCGCCCGCGCAGCTTGGCGTTCGTCGCGTTCACTCCGACCATGAGGTTCGAGTAGGTGTAGCCCAGCCGCACCATCACCGCCGTGGAGAACCCGTTCAAGATCAACTTCTGCGCCGTGCCCGCTTTCATGCGCGTCGATCCGGCGATCACCTCGGCGCCGGTGTCGGCTCCGACGTGCACATCGGCTTCCTCGGCGAGTTCGGCACGCGGGTTCGCGCTGACCAGCACCGCAGCCGCGTGTTGGCGCCGGGCGTGCCGTAGCGCGCCGGCGACGTAGGGGGTCCGCCCGCTGGCGGTGACGCCTACCGCCACGTCACCGGCCACCAGCGAGGCCGCGTCGGCGCGCCCCCGACGCTCGTCGTCCTCGGCCCCCTCCAGCGCTTGGCCGAAGGCGAGCTCGCCCCCGGCGTGGTGGGCCACCACCCGCCCCTCGGCCAGGCCGAACGTGGGAGGCAGTTCAGCGGCGTCCATGACCGCGATCCTGCCTGAGGTCCCAGCCCCGAAGTAGTGGATGCGGCCACCGCCGCGCAACGCGGCCACCCCCATGTCGACCGCGCGCGCCAACTCCGGCAACACCTGCGCGACAGCCCCCGCCACGCCGGCGTCCTCGACGTTGATCCGGCGCAGCACGTCGATCGTGGCCACTTGGTCGATGTCCCGGCCCAGCCAACTGCGCTCCTCGGTGGGAGAACGCACGATCTCGACTTCCTCGCCCGGCTGCGGCGGTACGGCTCCCGCTCCGGGCTCCCCTCCCGGCACCTCTGCGGCCTCCGGATTCATTCGTTCCTCCAGGTGCGTTTTTCCGCGTTCGGAGCGGTGCCGGAGCAGCCCCGGTACTCGCGGTGTCGCCTGCTCCCTGTCTGGCAGCCTGGCCCGGTGCGGCCAGTTCAGTGGTCGGTGCGCAAGTCACGCACTGCTGCGTAGGTCGACTCCAACGCTTGGCGACTCTCGGCGTAGCGCAGTTGGGCCAGCCCCACGAATACACAGTCCACCACAGTGAGCTGGGCCAACCGGCTTGCCGTGGCGCCCGAGCGGAATGTCGTCTCGCGCGCCGCCGTGGTCAATACCAGGTCGGCGCTTTCGACGATGCGCGAACGAGGGAAGTTGGTCAGTGCCACCGTTCTCGCCCCGCGTCGCCGCGCTGCTGCCAGTGCTTCGACGGTGTCGCGCGTGGTGCCGCTGTGGGAGATGGCGATCGCGACGTCGTCCTCTCCCAGGACAGCGGCGCTAGTGACCATGACGTGGGCATCGGACCAGGCGAACGAGGTCAGCCCGATCCGGTGCAGCTTTTGCTGAAGGTCGGCTGCCACAAACGCGCTCGCCCCCACTCCGTAGATGTCGATGCGTCGCCCGCCCGACAATGCGTCGATGACCTGCTGTAGCACCTCGACGTCGAGTTGGGCCGCCGTCTCCTCGACCGCGCGGGCGTCAGTGAAGGCGATCTTTTCCACCACGGTGACCAGCGTGTCGTCGGGGTCGATGTCGCTGGCCAGTTCGCGGGTTTCGGGGTGGGCCCCACGCTGTTGGCCCGCCTCCCGCGCCAGCGCCAGCCGTAGATCGCGGTAGCCGGTGAAGTCGATCGTGCGGCAGAACCGGATGACTGTGGCTTCAGAGGTGTCGCAGTCGTGCGCGAGTTGGGTGATCGAGGACGCGGCGGCCCCCTCGGGATCGTCGATGATGCGCTGGGCGACCCGCTGCTCGGCTGGAGCCAGCGACGGCAGCAGCGCCCGGATACGGACGACGGTGCTCGGCCCGCGCTCGTCACGGTCAGGCGGGTCGGGCGCGTCGCCGGGGTCTGGATCGCTGCCGGAGGTTTTCCAAGGTCTCCCCATGTTGGAAAGTTTCCTTCGCCGCCTCAGTAACAGTCAATCCATGAACAGGCGAAACAGTAGATTCAGTCCAGTGTTGAAGCTCATCCGTGCGAGCATGACCCCATCGTGAGCAGTGGGGGCGGCGCGGGAGTACCGCGTACTGCCCGCGCGAACCTGCCGGCGGTGCCGACGACCACAGGGAGGGGGCGGCGCTTCCACGGCCGCTCGGCTGCCGCCCTCGCGCGCGACGAGAGGGGAAGCGCCACCACCGGATGAGGCAATCCGTAGTCATCGGCGTCGACGCCGGCGGCACCGCAACTCGGTGCGTCGTGGCCACACTCGACGGTCGGGTCGTCGCGCGCGGCGAGGCGGGCGGAGCCAACCAGTACTCCAGCGCCGCCCCCGCCACGGCGTTGCGGGAAGCGCTGCTCCCGGCACTGGAGGCTGCCGGCGACGTCACCGTGGCGGCGGCGGTGTGCGGCATCGCCGGTGCCGCCGGCGCCGGACACGCGCGTGTCCAAGCATGGGTGCTCGACAGTTGGCACCGGTGTGGCCTGCTGGGCGCACCCCATGTGTGCGATGACATCGCCGTCGCCTTCGCTGCGGGCAGTGCCGAGCGGGAAGGGGTGGTCGTCATCGCCGGGACAGGAGCGGTGGCGGCGCACGTGTGTGAGGGCGCGGTGGTGCGCCGCTGCGACGGCTACGGCTGGTTGCTGGGAGACGAGGGGTCCTCGGTGTGGCTCGCCGTGCGCGCGCTCCGCGCTGTGCTGGCTGAACTCGACGGCCGTGGCCCGGCTACCTCTCTGACGTCCCGCCTGCCGCCGGCGTTGGGGGCAGCGCCCGGTGACCCTCGGTCCATCGTCACAGCGGTCTATGACCGGCCGCCCGCCGAGCTTGGGTTGCTCGCCCCTGAGGTCACCGGGGCAGCCGCCGCAGGAGACGCCGTGGCCAACACCCTGGTGGCCGAGGCCACGCGGCGGCTGCTTTCCGCCGCTGCCACAGTGATCCCCCAGGCCGTGACTAGGGGCGAGCGCGAGCCGATACCGGTGGTGCTGGCCGGTTCCGTGCTCGCTGGCGGCCTGGTGGCTGAGGCTGTGACGGCACGACTATGGCAGTTCCACGGGGTGCGCCCGGTGCGCGCGGTTGACGGTGCCTGCGGTGCCGCTGGGCTGGCGCTGCACCGTATCGGCTCCACTGAGGCGCACGCCCGGTTACTCGCCGTAGCGCCGACACAGTCGGGGTGACCTGCTGAGGATTGAGTTGTACCGTGGGGGCGATCAAATCATGGTTGTGGCCGGCTGCGATGCCGGAAACGGCTTTGAGTACTCCCGTCGAGTCGCTAATGTCAGGCTCATGTCACAGTACGAAGAAGACAACGTTGATCCCGCCGGCTCCACGCAGAGCTTCCGGCGTTTCGTCACCGAGAACAAAGAGCGGGAGACCGCCCCGCGGCGTCCCGTCCTGCCCTATGTCCTTGTGGGCGTTGGTGTCGTCCTTGCGGTCGTCATCGTCGTGACGATCGTCATGCTCTGGGGGTAGCCGGGAAGGGCTTCCGCTTCCCCGATCCATCGCAGGGCTCGCGCACCGGTCGCCGCTGCGCGCGTACCTGCCAAAGCCGTACCAGGGTGTGACGCGCGCTGCGCGCCTGCCCGTCTTTTGGCTGTCCGGCGTCATATCCGCAGGTGGTTCGCCCCGGAGTCAGGCCCTTGGGGTGCCCCGGCGGGCGTTTTCCGCCATAGCTTCCGACGCCGGTGGACGGTCGCCTTGGGGACAGTTGATCGCCCACCGGCGGTTTTATCGGTTCGCGCCGCCTTCGCCCCGCTGGTAAAGTTAACCGCGCTGCACGGGGAACATACCCCCGCACCGCGGGCGCCATTAGCTCAATCGGCAGAGCAACTGACTCTTAATCAGTGGGTTTGGGGTTCGAGTCCCTGATGGCGCACCAAGCAAGGCCAACGGAGTCGTTGGGCGTGCTTAATACGATTCGACGGGCTCTTCTCTTATAGGAGAAGGGCCCGTTTCGTGTCTCCTGCCCTAAGGGTCGGCTAAAGCCAAGGCATCGTGTGGCGCCCGGTGGGCTTACGCCGGGCGCGGCTGTTCCTCACCTCGCTCCACACGCGCTGTGCTCCAGCGCGCCACCGTGCGTTTCGTGGTGGGCCGCCTCGATGGGGCCACCACGGCTTCGCCGTGGTGGGGCAGAGCTCATCTGCGGTGCCGAGGCCGGACACAGATCGGTGTCGACGCCACGGCCTGGCTGCCGCAGGCACTTCCGCCCGCGGGCGAGCACCGCCAACCGGTGAGAGAACCTCGTACAGTCGGCATTTTCCAGGCGGCGCCGCGGCGGGAACAGCGGAAAGCGAAAACACATCGGCGGGCGGGTTCCTCGGATTGTAACCGGCATTTTCACTGTGTGGTATCGCGCGATTGCCAGGTACGAAGTCGGGTGTGGATTCCTTGTGAGAGGATTTTCTTAACGCGATCTCCGCCCCTGCGGTATCCCAATTGATTCCTCGATTCACAGGAATCTCTCATGGAAGCCCTCCTCATTGGTGCGGCACCGATCCCCGGCGGCGTTTGGAGACAGGAAGCTGAGATCCGAGGAAAGCGCCGGCGACGAGAGCGCGCGGGTGGGAGCCACTAGCCTCGCCTCAGGCGCGCCATGTCTCGACCCGCTCGGAAGGCAGGAGTCCGTGTGCTACAGCGGGTTCCGTGCCGCCACCCGGTGCCTGCCAAGCGCCGCCGACGGCTCCTCGCCCACCGTGGCGCACCGTCGTGAGTGTTGCGAGTACCACCTCTTTGGAATGGAACCAAAATGCCCATAGCGCCATGAGCAGCAATCCACTGTGCCAGATGATGGCGGGGTCGCCGGTGTTTCCCCGATATGGCCGGATGAGGTCTCCAGCCATTGGTTCCGACGGTGACGAATAGGTGTAGAGTCCTCGTCCAGTTGCCATTTTCCGGGGGCGTTGCAGTGGAATAGGTGGGAGAGTGAAAACCGATGCGTGAGTTCCTTGCCGCAGTAATCACTTTTCCCACCGCACTGTTTACGTTCTCGTTGCTCGTCGTCGCCGGCTACTGGGTGCTCGTACTTCTCGGCGCCGCGGAGCTCGACGCACTTGACGTCGACCCTGGCAGCGCCGTGGGCACGGAAGGACTGGCCGCAGGGGGGTTGGCGAGCGCCCTCGCCGGAGCGGGCATGGGTGGGGTGCCGGCCACCGTCGCGCTCTCGCTGCTGATCGCCGTGGCCTGGTTCGTCAGCCTCACCGGCAACGTGGTGATCGAGGGGCTCGCCGTGTCCACCCCCCTGCTGGTCGCCCTCTCCATCGCCGTACTCCTGCTCGCCCTCGTCTGCGCCTGGCTGTGTACCAGCATGCTGGCGCTGTTGTGGCGCCGTCTCTTCCCCGACGGGCGTAGCCCCTCCCAGCAGGACTTCATCGGCAGGGTCTGTGTCATCCGTACCGGCCGCGTCACCGCCGACTTCGGTCAGGCTGAGGTCACCGCGGCCGACGGCTCCTCCTCCCTCGTGCAGGTGCGCCAGATCGGCACCGACACCTTCACGACCGGTAGTAGCGCGCTGATCTACGAGTACAGCGCCGAGGGCGGGTTCTTTTGGGTCGCTCCCTATGACGCCGAGCTCGACCCGAACCGTCCCCCCGAATGATCCATCGACGTACAGGAATCTTTGATGGAAGCCATCACCATTGGCGTCGGCGTACTGATCGCCGTCGTCCTCCTCGCTCTCCTCGCCATTGTCTTCGTCATCGGCCGCCTATTCCGCAAAGTCCCCCAAGGCCGGGCCCTGATCGTCTCCAAGATCAAGAAGGTCGACGTCACCTTCACCGGCGCCGTGGTGCTGCCGGTGCTGCACAAGGCCGAGTACATGGACATCTCGGTCAAGACCATCGACATCAACCGCACCGGTAAGGAAGGGTTGATCTGTCGAGACAACATCCGCGCCGACATCCGCATCACGTTCTTCGTCCGGGTCAATAAGACCGTTGAGGACGTGATAAAGGTCGCCCAGGCCATCGGCACCGACCGGGCCAGTGACCAGGAGACGCTACAGGAGTTGTTCAACGCTAAGTTCTCCGAGGCGCTCAAGACCGTCGGCAAGCAACTCGACTTCGTCGACCTCTACACCAAGCGTGACGAGTTCCGGGACCGCATCGTCAGCGTCATCGGCACCGACCTCAACGGCTACAGCCTTGAGGACGCCGCCATCGACTACCTTGAGCAGACCCCCATGGCCCAGCTCGACTCGGCCAACATCCTCGACGCTCAGGGCATCCGCAAGATCACCGAGCTGACCGCGATCGAAAGCGTCAGCACCAACGAGCACACGCGCGACCAGCAAAAGGAGATCGAGCGCCAAAACGTCGAGGCGCGCGAGGCCATCCTGGAGCTACAGCGGCGCCAGGCCGAAGCCGAGGCCAAGCACCAAAACGAGGTCGAGACCATGCGCGCCCGCAAGGAGGCCGAGACCGCCGCCGTGCAGGCCGAGGAACAGCTCAAGTCCCGCACCGCGCAGTTGCGCACCGAAGAGCAGATCGGCGTCGCCGGCCAGAACCGCGACCGCGAGGTCGCCGTGGCCGAGAAGAACCGGGAACGGGTCATCGCCATCGAGGCCGAGCGCATCGAAAAAGACCGGCTGCTTGAGGTCATCGCCCGCGACCGCGAAACCGAGCTGTCCCGCATCGCCAAGGACAAAGAGGTCGAGACCGAGAAGCGCGAGATCGCCGAGACCATCCGCGAGCGTGTCGCCGTCGACAAGACCGTGGCCGAGCAGGAGGAGAGCATCAAGCGCGTGCGCGCCGTCGAGGAGGCCGAGCGCCAGCGCCAGACCAAGGTGATCGAGGCCGAAGCCGAAGCCCAAGAGAACTTGGTCAAGGACATCAAGGCGGCCGAGGCCGCCGAACAGGCCGCCCAGCACAAGGTCCGCGAAGAGAAGGCGCTTGCCGAGGGGCGCCAGCAGGCCGCCGAACTCGACGCCCAGGCCAACATCCGGCTGGCCGAGAGCAAGCAGGCCGAGGCCGCCGCTGCCGGCCTGGCCGAGGTACAGGTGCGCGAACGCGACGCCGAGGCCATCGAACGGGTCGGCCGGGCCGAGGCCGCAGCCGCCCGCGAGAAGGAAAAGGCCACAGCCGAGGCGATGCGCGAGAAGCTCAAGGCCGAAGCCGAAGGTCTCACCGACAAGGCCGAGGCGATGGCCGCGCTGGACGAGGCCACCCGCGAACACGAGGAGTACCGGCTGCGGCTGGAGGCCGACAAGGAGGTCCGGCTCGCCGGCATCGACGTGCAGCGCCAGGTCGCCGAGTCGCAGGCGTCAGTGCTGGCCGCCGGGCTGGAAAAGGCCGACATCGACATCGTCGGCGGCGATGGCGCGTTCTTCGACCGCATGGTCGGCTCCATCAGCGCCGGTAAGGCCGTCGACGGTTTCCTGGCCCACTCCACCGCCGCCCAGAACCTCGCCCAGCCCTACCTGGACGGCCAAGCGAGCCTGCCCGAAGACGTGTCGCGGCTCGTCGGCTCGGTCAACACCTCCGACGTCGCCAACCTCTCACTGTCGGCGCTGCTGATGCGGCTGATCAACCAGGGTGGCGCCCAGGAGTCCCAACTGCGCGAACTGCTCGACACCGCCCAACGCCTGGGCGTGGCCGAAGCCCCCGTCGCCGACCTGCACGCACTGAAGCGGTGAATCTCCTGTGACCGATGCCTCCACGACGCCTCCCGACGACAGCCAGGACCGTGCCGAACTCGACGCCGGCACCTACGAGGTGCTGCGGAGCCGGCTCTTTGAGCAGGCCGCCGAGCTGACCCGGCGGGCCGAGCTGCTCAACGAGCGGCGCCTGGAGGTTTTCGGCAGCACCGAGCTGCGCCAGATCGGCACGCAGCGGGTCCACACCGAACACAACTGTGTCCCCCGCGACATCGTGTCGATCGGCCAGCTCATGCTGATCGGGTTCAACCCCCTGGTCGGTTCCAAGACTGAGACCAGCGTCAGCGACGTCTTTGCGCTGCGTCACTTCACCCACGACAGTGACGGCATTCAGCTCGACGAGACCGACCAGGCTCCCCACGGGCTGTTGTGCGACGAGCGGTTCCTCCGCGACTTCGGGGAGCTGTACCGCTACTACCGCGATACCCGCCTGCTCCAGTTGCGCGGCTTTGAGGACACGCTGCTGGCCGTGTTCCAGACCGGTCCGCGCACCGCCGATATCCGGGTGCTGCGCTGGCGGATCGACACCGACGGCACGGTCACCTACCTGGACAACCGGGGGGACCGCCAGCACGTCTTCCCGCCCGCGCAAGACTTTGAATGGCAGTCGGCCACCCGGGAAGACCACGTGGCCGGCCGCCACCCCCACATCTCTATCCTCGGTGAGTTCTTCGTCGACACCCTCGGCGGCAGCCTCACCGTCAAACTCGACAACGACACCGAGACCGACCAGGGCAGCTACAGCGAGCCGGTCGACGAGCCGTTGCAGAGCCTGGCCGACGCCGAGGTGCACTACGCACGGGTGGGATCGCTGATCCTGCTGCGTATCCGCCCCTACAAGGAGAACGAGTGGCGCCATCTGGTGTGCAACACCAGAACCGGCGACGTTGTGCGCCTCGACGGGATCGGTCAGGCCTGCCAGCGTCTACCGGAGGACCACGGGATCATCTTCCCCGGCGGCTACTACCTGACCACCGGTGTCAACAAGACCTTCGACACCGACGTGACCAACCTGGAGTTTGAACGGGTCATCCGCTCGCCCAACGGCGAGGACGCGCTCTATGTCTTCCACTCCCGCGACGACGGCCGCTCGTTGCTCCTGCCCTACAACGTGATCCGCAAGGAGGTCGCCACTCCGATCCCCTGCCACGGCTACTCGCTGTTCGGCGACGGAACCCTCATGGTCTTCCGCGCCTTCTCCGAGGAGCCCACCCGCGTGCACCCCATGCAGGTGTGGCGTACCCCCTACCAGTCCGACACCCACGCCGCCGCCCAACCCACCGGCACCGGCCCGCTGGAACGCCTTGGCAACGCCGAACTGGTCCGCGGTATCTCCGACTGCCTGTCCGTAGCCCGGATGGTCGACGAGATGGCCCCCGCCGTCCCGGTGTTCCAAGCGCTCATCGCCGCCTGCCAGCGCGCCTTCGACCACTACCACTGGCTGTCCGAGGACGAGCTCGAAGACCTGAGCAGCCCCCTCGAAGAGCTACGCGAGACCGCCAAGCAGGTCCTGGACGAGTTCGCCAACGTCCAGGCTCTCACCCAGCAGGCCGCCACCGCCCTCGACGACGCCGCCACCCGCATCACCGCCCTGGTGCGCCAGACCCGCGAGGACGACCCCACCACAGCCGACGCCTGGGTGAGTCGCCTGGCCGAACTGCGCCGCCTCCAGGGCCACCTGGAAACTCTGCGGGAGATGCGCTACATCGACTCCGAGCGCATCGACGAGCTGGCTGCCCAACTCACTGACGCGCTCGCCGACACCGGCGAACGCGCCATCGCCTTCCTCAGCGCCGAGGACGCCTTCACCAGCTACCACGACACCGTGGGGAGCCTCGCCGCCGAGGCAGGCGCCATCACCACCGTCGCCCAAGCCCAACCCATCACCGACCGGCTCGCCGAACACTCCGAAGGGCTGGAGACCCTCACCGAAGTCGTCGGCTCCATCGACATCGCCGACGCCACGGTGCGCACCACCATCCTGGAACACATCGGCGAGGTGCTGGGCGGCATCAACCGCGCCCGCGCCACTGTGGACCTGCGTCGCCAAGAACTGCTCTCCACCGAAGGACGCGCCGAGTTCGCCGCCGAGTTCGCCCTCCTCGGCCAGGCTGTCACCGGTGCGCTCGCCGCGGCCGACACCCCCGAGTCCTGCGACGAACAACTCAGCCGGCTCCTGCTGCGGCTGGAGAACCTTGAGGCGCGCTTCGGCGAGTTCGACGATTTCCGCACCGAACTCGCCGACAAACGCGACGAGATCACCGATGCCTTCGCCGCGCGTAAACAAGCCCTGCTCGACGAGCGCACCCGCCGCGCCGACCGCGTGGCCGCCTCGGCCGAACGCATCCTCGCCAGCGTGCACCGCCGCGCCGTCACCCTGTCGTCCACCGACGAGGTCAACACCTACTTCGCCACCGACTCCATGGTGGCCAAGCTGCGCCAAAGCGTCGAGGAACTGCGCTCGCTGGGCGACCAGGTGCGCGCCGAGGAGCTCGAAGGACGTATCCGCGCCGCCCGCCAGGAGGCCGGCCGCGCCCTGCTCGACCGCGCCGACCTCTACGGCGACAGCGGCCAGACCATCCGGCTGGGCCGCCACAGTTTCGCGGTCAACACCCAACCCATCGACCTCACCCTCGTCCCCCACGAGGGCGAGATGACCTTCACCATCACCGGAACCGACTACCGCTCGCCCGTGCGCGACGCCGACTTCGCCGGCACAAAACGGTTCTGGGACCAGCACCTGGTGTCGGAGTCCCCCGAGGTCTACCGCGCCGAACACCTGGCCACTTCGATCCTGGCTCACGCCGAGTCTGGCCAGGGCGAGGTCTCTCTGGACGCGCTGTACGAGTCCGCGGCCACCGACAGCGGACTCCTCGACGTAGTGCGCCGCGCCGCCGAGACCCGCTATGACGAGGGCTACGAGCGCGGCGTCCACGACCACGACGCCACGGCGATCCTGGCGGCCCTGCTCCGGCTGCGCGCCGAGGCCGGCCTGCTGCGCTACCCGCCCCACGCGCGCAGCGCCGCCCAACTGTTCTGGGCCTTCGGCGCCGACACCGACGCCAAGGCGGCGTGGAGCGCGCGGGCCGCCTCCTTGGCGCGGGCCCGCGCCCTGTTCGGCCACTCGGAGGCGATCACCGAGCTAGCCGACGAGCTGGGCGGCGCCGTTGCCGCGTTCACCCGCACCACCGGCCTTCCCACACAGCCCTCCGGCGAGGAACTAGTGGGGGAGTACCTGTTCGAAGAACTGGCCGCCCAACCAGAAGGCTTCGTCACCGGCCCGGGCGCCCAAGAGCTGGTGGAACGGTTCCAGCGCCACCTCGGCGGCCCCGACGCTGCCGCCCGCCGCGAGTTCGACGCCGACCTCGCCGCCCTCGACACCGACCTGACCGCGCGCCACCAGCTCACCCACGCATGGCTGGCCTCTTTCCGCAGCACAACCGCCCCCGACATCCCCGCAGCCGACCTACCCGAATCGGTAGCCCTCCTCCTGGGCGGCCACGACCTTCCCCGCTACGAGGTCACGGCCCAGCTCAGCGCCACCATCCCCGATCTGCTCGGCACCCATCCGCGTATCACCGAACGCCGCCTAGAGCTCCGCCTCGACGAGATCCTCGCCCGCACCCGCCGGTTCCGTACCGAGCGGGTCCCCGCCTACCGCGACTACCAGCGTCGCCGCACCGAGTTGGCCCAGCGCGAGCGGCACCGGCTGCGCATGGACGACTACCAGCCCAGGGTGATGAGCGGGTTCGTGCGCAACCGGCTGCTCGACGAGGTCTACCTGCCGCTGATCGGCGACAACCTCGCCAAACAACTCGGCACGGCCGGCGACGGCGCCACCGTCGACCAGATGGGCCTCCTGCTGCTCATCTCCCCGCCCGGTTATGGCAAGACCACGCTCATGGAGTACGTGGCCAGTCGGCTCGGCCTGGTGTTCGTCAAGGTCAACGGCCCCGCCCTGGGCCAGGAGGTCACCTCGATCGATCCGGAGCAGGCCCCCAACGCCACGGCCCGCCAAGAGGTCGAGAAGATCTCGTTTGCGCTGGAGATGAGCAGCAACGTGCTGCTGTACCTGGACGACATCCAACACACCTCGCCCGAACTGCTCCAGAAGTTCATCTCGCTGTGCGACGCCCAGCGGCGCATGGAAGGCGTGTGGGAGGGCGAGACCCGCACCTACGACCTGCGGGGCAAACGGTTCGCGGTGTGCATGGCCGGCAACCCCTACACCGAGTCCGGGCAGCGTTTCCAGGTGCCCGACATGCTCGCCAACCGCGCCGACGTCTACAACCTCGGCGACGTGCTTTCCGGCAAGGACGACCTGTTCGCACTCAGCTACATCGAAAACGCGCTGACCTCCAACCCGGTGCTGGCCCCGCTGTCCACGCGCGACCGCGGCGATGTGGAATTGCTGGTGCGTCTGGCCAACGGTGACGAGTCGGTCCGGCCCGACCAGCTCACCCACCCCTACTCCGCGGTGGAACTGGAGCAGATCCTGGCTGTGCTGCGCAAGCTGCTCGTGGTCCAGCGCGTGGTCTTGACCAACAACCAGGCCTACATCGCTTCGGCCGCCCAGTCCGACGCCGCGCGCACCGAGCCGCCGTTCCAGTTGCAGGGCTCCTACCGCAACATGAACAAGCTGGCCGAACGGGTCATGCCGGTGCTCAACGACGCCGAGTTGAGTGCCCTGATCGACGACCACTACCTGGGGGAGGCCCAGACGTTGACCTCAGGAGCCGAGGCCAACCTGCTCAAGCTGGCTGAGCTGCGGGGCACGATGACCGAGGAGCAGGCCAAACGCTGGGCCGAAGTCAAGGACGCCTACCTGCGCGAACGAGCGCTCGGCGGCGCCGACGACCCCATGAGCAGGGCCGTTGCGGCGGTGGGGCTGCTGGCCGACCAGGTGGGCGCGGTCGAGCGGGCCATCGCCCGTGCCGCCGAACGCTCCACACCCGACCAGTGAGACTCTAGCGTCGGCAGGTCCCGCCGCCCCGTGCCCCCAGGCGTGGCCGTCCCCCTGCCCGCTTGCCCCAACCGGCCAGTTACCCGCGGGAGTCCTCGATGCTCGCCTCCAGCCCTCCGATGCTCGCCTACCTCAACCTCGTCGAGCCGATTTTCGGCGTCGTCTGTGTCATCGCCATCGTGCTCGTCTATCTGTTCAACTACGTGTTCTACACCGCTAAGGAGGACGAGGCGCTGATCATTCACCGGCACGCGAAACCGGCGGAGCCCGAAGTCAGCTTCACCAGGGCCGTGCTGCCGAGATTTCTCGACAAGGCCGATCGGGTCGATCTCTCCCCCAAGCGCATCGAGATATCTCGCAGCGGTCGGGAGGGGATGCTCTGCCGTGACGGTATCCGCGCCGACATCACCATCACGTTCTCGCTGCGCGTCAACCACACCGCTGAAGACGTGATCAAGGCCGCCTCCCTCCAGTACGACACGGGGGCCAGCACCCAGCAACGCCTGGAAGAGACGTTCCACGGTGGGTTCCACGACGCGCTCAAGGCCGTCGGAGCGCAGTTCGACTTCCTCGAGCTGCTCAACAACCCCGACGAGTTCCGCGACCGCCTCCTCAGCGCCCTTGACACCGACCTGAGCGGCTATGTCATCACCGAAACCGTCGTCACCCACCTCGAACAGAGCCCGCTCTCCCACCTTGACGAGGACAACATCGTCGACGCCGCAGGCGTGCGCAAGGCCAAGAAGCTGGCCGCCCAGGAAGACGACGGCACCGACGGCCACGCGCGCGAACACGGGTAGGTGCGCCGCCGGCCCCGAAACCGCGCCACGAGGGCGCCCTGCGTGGCGATCGTGGCGCGGAAGCCGCCAGGCCAAGGCTATCGGCTCGGTTAACGGTTCGCCGGCCGGCAGGTGGTCACGTGGCCTGTCTGGCGGGACGGGTCACGGCTGCTCGCGTCGGCTGGTCAGTATCTCCCGCAGCGCCGGCCGGGGAGGTTTGGGCAGCCGGTCCGAGACGCGGGTCCACTCCCTGCTGAGCAGGGCCCGCAACCGCTGCCGGTCGCCCGCGGGCGCCTCCTCGCCCGGTTCGGCAAGCTCCAGAACGCGCTGAAGGACCTCTTTGGAGCTGGGGCGGTCATCAGGGTTCTTCGCCATCGCCGCCAGCACCAACTCCTTGAGCTGAGGGGGGAGCCCCTGTAGGTCGGGCTGCTCGTGCAGGACCCGCCGGGCCATCTCCTTAGGTGGGCCATGGCCGAACGGGTCGTGCCGCGCCGCGGCGAAGCCCACCAGCGCTCCCCACAGGAAGATGTCAGAGCGGTCACTGACCGCCTTGCGCTGGTACTGCTCCGGGCTGATCCAGCCGGGCGTCCCCACCCGGTCGCCTCCCCCCGAGCCCGATTTGCTCGACTGGCTGGGCACGCGGGGCGGGGAAACGCGCCGCTCGCGCGCCCCCCGGTAGACCCGGCGCACCCGCAGCCACCAGGTCGGGTCCTCGTCGGCGTAGGCGATCCCGAAGTCGAGTAGCTTCGGCGCTTCGGGGGCCAAGATGATGTTGCTCGGCTTCAAGTCGCGGTGCACGATGCCCGCCGCATGGATCGACCGCAGCGCCTCGGCCGTGCCGGCCGCCAACCCCAACAGCATGCCGCCGCGCAGCGGCTGGTGGCGTTCCACGTAATGGCGCAGTGTCGGGCCGGGGACGAACTCGGTGGCCAACCACGGCAGTTCGGCCTCCACGTCGGCGTGGATGAACCGGGCCAGGCACGGGCTGTCGACGCGGGCCATCAGCTTGGCCTCGCGAGCGAAACGCTTGCGGAACTCTTGGTTGGCCGCGTGCTCGCCGTGAACGACCTTGATCGCGATATAGCCACTGAGTTCGTCGGTCGTGCCCGCATAGACGGTGCCCATGCCGCCCGAACCGATACGGCCGACGATGTCATAGGCGCCCACGGTGCGCGGATCGTCGGGGCGGAGGCGCTGTAGCCGGCGCGGCCCCCGCGCGATCATGGCGTGTCCTTGGATCTGACCAGCGCTGCCGGGCGCGCGCCGCGCTGGGCGGTGCACGGAACGCGGTCGGGGCGGGGGTGTCCTTGTTGGTCTGTCACGTAGCCGTCCTGGGTGTGTGGCGCGCGGGGCTTATGGGTCGAGCTTAGATCTCTGGGGCCGGTGATGACACGATCGTGTACCAGCCCAGCGGCGCTGTTACCGTCGCCGTTGGCTACCCAAGCAGCTCCGCGGGTCACGCGGCCACGGAAACAGCCGTCACGATGGTCGCCCGTAGCGGCGTTACGGGCGAGAGCGCCCCGCCCATCGGATAAACTAAGACCCAGTTGAGCGCCGCAACCGCTGGCGGCACAACCCGCGCCATTAGCTCAATCGGCAGAGCAACTGACTCTTAATCAGTGGGTTCGGGGTTCGAGTCCCTGATGGCGCACTGTTAATCGGCCCCCGGGGCGCGCCACGTTACGCACGGCCTCCCACAGCGCCAGATCTGCAGGGGCACAAGGGGAGTGTACTGGGAGGCACCCGCCGGCCGGCATCTCACCGCTGCGAGCGGGCAAGGGTCAGCCCAGGGGCGCAGAGGCCCGGGGCACGCTCGCGAACATCGACAGCCGCAGCCATCTTGGGAACGCCCGGGCGAGGTGGGGTGAGCCCACGACCTCCAACAACTCCTCGCACAGCGCTGTGCTCCAGTCGATGTCGCCACGCCATATCCGCACGAGGGTCCGAAGCCCGCAGTGCACCCCGAGGTCAATCGGGTGGCCCGGGTCGCTGTCGCATACATCGACGCTCTCGGGCGTGATGACCAGCCACCAGCTTCGGCTACCGTGCGCTACGTCGGTAAACGACAGCCTGACCACGGTGCGACCTCGGGGGACGGCGGCAAGGTCGATGTTGCGGTGCATGTCCCAGACGAGTAGCTGTGGGTCGAGATCCTCGTCGCCCAACTCGCCGATCCACCGGATTCCCCATGTGCCCAGCGTCTCCACCACCGGTTCCAGCTCCCGCCCGGCGGGGCTGAGGGCATACCTCACCCGGTTGCCGTCGTCGTGGCGCTCCACGATCCCGGCGCGGACCAGGCGCTGCAACCGCTTGCTCAGCAGCGCCGGCGACATGCGCGGCACCCCGCGCCGCAGTTCGTTGAAGTGCGTGCTCCCGGCGATCAGCTCCCGGATGATCAGCAGCGTCCAGCGCTCGTCGAGCAGTTCCATCGCCTTGGCGACGGGACAGAACTGTTTGTAGGTGCCCATATCGCGAGACTAGGCCAGCCGCTCCCCTCTGGGTAGTACAGATGTTGTACCGGGGGAGTACAGCTCCAGTACTGGTCAGCGCCCTCCTCACACCCCGATCGTGGTCATGTCCGGTCACACCTGTGTGAGGAGAGAACAACCATGACCGCCACCCACCCCACCACCGAGGCCCCACTCGCCGACCAGGCCAAAACGCTGTTGCAGCTACCCGCCGGCTACATCGGCTACCGCACCGTCGCCCTGGGACTGCGCTCCGGACTCATTGAGGCGCTGGCCGCGGCCGAGCCCGGCGGCGCCAGCGCTGACGACCTCGCGGAACAGCTCGATCTCGACCCCTTCTACGTCGGTGTGTGGTGCCGGGCCGCCTTCGGTGCGAGCGTGTGCGAGCGCGACGGCGCGACCTACCGGCTCGCGCCCCACATGGCGACCCTGCTCCTCGACGTCTCGTCGCCGGCCTATGCCGGCGGGCTGTTCACCGTCTTGAACCAGCCGGAGGTCTTCGACCGATTCGAGCGCACGCTCGCCACAGGCGAGCGGCTGTGGTGGGACGAGTGCAGCCCTGAGTTCATCCGGGAGGTCGCCGGTACCGGCACTCCCTTCTACACCCGACTAGTGCCCGGCGGGCTCGAACAGATTCCCGGCCTCGCCCAACACCTCGAGGCGGGCTGTCGGGTGCTCGACACCGCCTGCGGTTCGGGAACAGGGCTCGTGCGGCTGGCCCAGACCTACCCGAACTGCGAGATCACCGGCGTGGACGGGGACGCCCACTCGGTGGAGATGGCCGCCGAGCGACTCCGAGAGGCGGGGGTGGCCGATCGGGTCCATCTGATGGTGAGCCCGCTGGAGGACCTCGACCTCGACGCCTCGTACACCGTCGTCATCAACAACATCTCGATGCACGAGTGCCGCGACATCGACCGAGTGACCGACAACATCCACCGTGCCCTGAAGCCGGGCGGGTGGTTCGTCATCTCCGACTTCCCTTTCCCCGAAGACGAGACGGGCCTGCGCAGCGTGCCCGGGCGCATCATGAGCGGCATCCAGTTCTTCGAGGCCCAGATCGACGACCAGCTCGTCGCCCGCAGCTTCTACGACGGGCTGCTCTCCCGGCACGGTTTTACCGACATCGGTTCGTTCGGCCTGGCGCCGGTGCACGCGGTCACCTACGGCCGCGCCGAGCAGCGGTGAGCGGCGACTAGCAGCCACCGCAGCGTCCCTGACCGGGCCGATCGGCACCGGTTCCGGCAGGGACGCCGCCGCATTTTCGCCGAGCCGGGCCCGCGATGCGCTCAGCGCGACAGGCCCCACAGCGTGAAGCGGTTGATGCTCAAAAAGCCCAGCTCTTCCAGTCCCGGGCGGCTCATGTCGCTGGCGATCACGCCGACCGGCAGACCACTGGCGCTGGCGACCCGCTCGTGCACCAGCGCTTTCCACAACCCGTGCCGCCGGGCGTGCGGCAGGGTCACCCCCAGCGCCAGGTGCGCGATTCCCGCCTCGGTGAACAACGTGCCGATGGCGGCCGGCTCTCCCTCGTGCCAGGCCACCCACATCCGCTGCCGCCGCTCCGCGAGGATGCGCTCATCCAGATAGCAGCCGGGCCGGTAGGGCTGCAATTCGGGGATCGGATACCCCTCGACCACGATGCGCTCGTAGACGCGCACCCCCTCGGTGTCGGTCACCTCGCTCACTTCCGCCTGCGGCGCCGGCCCGGCCAGCCCTCCCGGCGGCAGCACCAAAAACGTCGGGTACCCGTGTAGCTGCCACCCGCGTTCCCGCAGATCAGGGGTGGGCCACGCGCTCCACAGCAGCACCTCGCCCGCGCCGCCCGCCGCCGCGTGCTCCACCTGCTCCAGCACCGGATCGACACGCTCGGCGGTCAGCGGACGCAGCAGGGTCGCCCCGTGCAGCCAGCCGAACGGCCGGTCCAGCACCGCGATCGACACCTCCGGCGTGCGCCGCACCACGCCACCCATCGCTGCGACCGGCCCCTCACAGGCCGCGGCGACGTTTCGGACGAACTGTCCGGTCAGCGTGTCGCCCGCCGCGTCGGAGCGGGCGTCGGAGATGGTCTCTGCCATAGACACGACCATCACCTCCTCAGTCTTGGTCGGCCACTCGGTTGCATTCGCTATGGCACCGCCCCCGGCTCACACCCCGCTTTCACCGGGCTCACACCAGGTTGGGAGTGCGGCGTGAGCCGGCTGTGAGCCGGGGCAGTGAACCTGACAACCAGACTCTGACCGATCTCAAGGAGGTCACCCATGACTACCGACGCGACCACCTGGACGGCCCCCACCGCAGAGGAGACCGCCGAGCGGTTCATCGGTAACGCCGCCACGATGATGGAGGTGCTCGGTACCGAGTTGGGCGTGCGGCTAGGGCTGTACCGCGTGCTCGCCGAAGGTGCCACCGATCCCCGCGGGCTGGCCGAGAGCGCCGGTATCCACCCGCGCTACGCCCGCGAGTGGCTGGAGCAGCAGGCCGTCGTCGGGCTCGTACGCGCCGCGGACACCGACACCGACCCCTACGCTCGCGTGTTCACGCTGCCCGACGGCCCGCGCGAAGCCCTGCTCGACGAGGACAGCCCCGCCTACGTCGCCACATTGCCCGGCTTCATCACCAGCTTCGTCACGGTGCTGCCCGAGGTGGCCGAAGCCTTCCGCAGCGGCGGCGGCGTCAGCTACGAGACCTACGGGGCGGGCACGCGCCACGGCATCGCCGGTGTCAACCGGCCGGGATACCTCAGCCAGATCACCGAATGGGTCGCCACCCTGCCCGATATCCACGCCCGCCTCACCACCGGTCCCGCCCGCGTACTCGACCTGGGGTGTGGCACCGGCTGGTCCAGTATCGCGATCGCCGAGGCGTTCCCTGCCGTGAGCGTGCACGGCGTCGACCTCGACGCGGCTTCCGTCGACGAGGCCCGCGCCAACGCCCAGCGCTCTGGACTGAGCGAGCGTGTCACCTTTGAACACGCCGACGCCGCCGCACCCGAGGCGGCCGCCCCGGGCTACGACCTGGTGTGCGTCTTCGAGGCGTTCCACGACATGGCCGACCCGGTGGCGGTGCTGCGCACCGCGCGTAGCCTCCTCACAGACGGGGGAGCGGTGCTCATCGCCGACGAGCGCGTCGCCCAACACTTCACAGCGCCCGGCGACCTGCTGGAACGGCTCAACTACGGCTTCAGCGTGCTGCACTGCCTGCCCGCGACCCGGGCAGAGGGCGCCACCGTCGAGGCCGGGACCGTACTGCGCCCCGACACCCTCTGCGCGTATGCACAGCAGGCGGGGTTCGCCGAGTGCGCGGAACTGCCGATCGAGCACGACCTGTGGCGCTTCTACCGGCTCGACCCCGCCTGATCCACAGGCACTCGTCCGGCCGCCGCGGCCTCGACCGCGGCCAGAACGCGGTTGACCAGATCGTCCAGG
The DNA here is from genome assembly GCF_039539445.1 of Salinactinospora qingdaonensis. Lineage (NCBI taxonomy): Bacteria > Bacillati > Actinomycetota > Actinomycetes > Streptosporangiales > Nocardiopsidaceae > Salinactinospora > Salinactinospora qingdaonensis. The sequence goes on along the minus strand of NZ_BAABDD010000001.1, from coordinate 463,438 downwards.
CCCGCCCGACGGCCTCGCTGCTGGGCGGCCTCGGCCGCCGCGTCGCCCAGCAGCCGCCGTGCTCGAGCGATGGCAGCGGCCAGCGGCGAGGCTTCGGGCGCGTCGTCGGGCAGCCGAGCCGGGGCCGCTGCCAGGGCACCGTGCAGCAGGCACGCTGTCTCCTCCTGGCCCGCTCGCACCAGCAACGGGACCACGTTGCGCAGCGTCACCCACTGCTGCGTCCGGTTGCCGATCCGACGCCAGTGTTCGACCGCTTCCCGGTAGGCGGCCAGGGCCGCCACCGGGTCACTCGCCGCGCGCGCCCGCAACGACACCGACGACACGGTTGCGACTCCGGTGATGAACACCGCATCCACCTCCGCAGCCAGTCGCCGCGACTGCGACAGCAGTTCTAGCGCCCGCTCCGGAGCGTCGACCAGCCGGCACTCGCCCGAGAAGTACAGCGACAGCGCGATCGGCCCGGGCGCCCCCAGTTCCTGGGCCACACGGCGGGCTGCGTCCGCCAGAGGCAGCGCCTCGGTGGTGTCGCCCTGGTAGCTCAGCGCCACCGCCTGGCTGCCCAGCGCTTCAGCGGCACTGACCAAATCGTCGTCACCGGCAGCCCCTGCCACCGCACCGTAGGTTTCAGCGGCCTCAACGAACTTGCCCTCCAGCAGCGCGACGTCGCCGAGGACAAGCAGCGACGCGGCGGCCAGCACAGGGGAGCCGCCCGCAGCCGCGGCCAGGCCCTGCCTGGCCAACTCCGCCGCGCGCGAGAAGTCGCCGCGCCCCCACGCCCCGTTGGCGGCCGAGGCCAGCGCCGCCGCCCGCAGCGGATGCTGCGCGGCCCCCGGCAGCGCCGCCGCGGTCTCGGCCCACTCCTGGACCTCGAAGCGCATCCGGTATCCGGCGTAGCCGGCCAGCGCCGCGGATAGCCGTACCGCCAGGTCGACGTCGTTGGCACACGCCCACCGGTGCACGATCCGGAACTCGTCGAGACGCTCGGTGATCCGGGCTACCCACACCGGCTCCTCCGGGGTGCGCAGTTCCTGCGCGGCCCGTTCGGCCATCTCTACGAAGTGGCGGGCGTGCGCCGCGTCGAGCAGAGCGGTATCTTCCTGCTCAGTCAACCGCTCGCTCGCGTAGGCCCGCACCGTGTCGAGTAGCCGGTAGCGGTCCCGTTCCGGTCCGGCCACCATCGACTTGTCCACGAGACCGGCCAGACACACCGCGACCCGGCGGCTTTCGAGGTACTCGTCGGCGCACACCCGCTCGGCGTCGTCGAGGGTGAAGTGCCCGTTGAATACGGTCAGCCGGCGCAGCAGCGCCCGTTCCTCAGCCGACAGTAGGTCGTACGACCAGTCCAAGACCGCGCGTACGCTGCGGTGGCGCCCCTCGTCACCGCGGCCACCGCCCAACAACTCCAGCGGGGAACGCTCGGCCATCGCAGCGAGCCCCAAACTGCGGGAACGTGCCGCGGCCAACTCGATAGCCAGCGGCAACCCGTCTAACCGCCGGCACAGCTCAGCCACCAGCGCCATATCGCCACTGTCCAAGTCGGGGCCGCCCGAGGAATGGAGCCGGTCCACGAACAGCGCCACCGCGGCACTTTCCCACCGTCCCGCCTCGCCGGAGTGTTCAACGGTGGGCAACGACGAGACCGCCATCACCCGCTCACCGGGTACCGCGAGTCGTTCACGGCTGGTGGCCAACAGAACCGCGCCCGGGCACCACTGCGCGATCCGTTCCAGCAGTCCGGCGACCGCACACACGACATGCTCGCAGTTGTCGACCACGATGACGCCGTTCACGCCACGTAACGCCTCAACCAGGAACTCCGCCATATCTCCTTCGGCCGGTTCGTGCAGTCCCAACGCGCGGCTGAAGCGGTGGACGACATCGGCAGCCTCTCCCGCCGGGCTGAGGTCCACCCACCACACCGGGCGGGAAGCTTTGGACAGTCGTAGCGCCAACTCCCACGCGAGTCGGGTTTTGCCTATACCGCCCGGCCCCACCAGCGTGACGATACGGTTTTCCTCGATCAGCTCGCCCAACGTGTGTAGTTCCGCCGCCCGCCCCACAAAGCCGGTCAACGGTGTGGGGATCGCCGTCGTCGCCCCCGGTTCCTGTTCACTGACGTCGCCCCTTGGCGGAGCCGCCGCAGACCGCTCGATCTCGTGGCGCAGTACCTGTTCATGCAGCCGGCCCAGCGCGGGCGAGGGGTCCACCCCCAACTCGTCGCGTTGACGCTGCTGGAAGTCGCGGTAGACGCGTAGCGCTTCGGACTGGCGGCCGGTCAGCGACAGTGCCCGCATGAGCTGGCCGTGCGGACGTTCCCGTAGCGGGTGAGCCGCCACCACGGCGCCGAGTTCGCTTACGGCCCGCTCTGGCTCCCCTGCTGCCAGCAGCGCCTCGCACCGCTCCTCGCGAGCAGCGCGCCGGAGCTCCTCCAGGCGCACCGCCGCAGCTTGCGCGAACGACTCTGCGAACTCGGCGTAGGCCGGGCCGCGCCACAATGTCAACGCCGCGTTGAAAGTCTCGGCCGCCGCAGTGGGAGTCTCGGCCAGCAGGGCGCGTGCCCGCTCGATCGCAGCTTCGAAGCGCCGTGCGTCGACCGTCTCGGGGGCTACGGGGAGGGCGTAGCCCGGCGGCTGGGTCACCACGAGTTCACAGGCCGGGGCGAGCAGGCTACGTAGTCGCGATACCTGGGTGTGCAGGGCGTGCTGCGCCCGCCGCGGGGGATCGTCCTCCCACACGGCCGTGATGAGGTCGTCGGCGGGCACCACACGTCCGTCCCCTACCAGTAGCCGAACGAGCAGGGCTCGTTGCCGACGGCTCGGCACAGGCACCCGCACACCGTCGCGGGTGATCTCCAACGCGCCGAGCACGCGGAACTCGAACATGGCCGTTCTCCTGGATCAACCGACTCTAGCCAGCTTAGTCCGGCGAGTTCGCCCGTTCCCACTCGACAGCCGTGGCTGCGCCGCCCGCTCCACCCCCATGGTCGCGCCGTGGTTCAGGTGTCTGCCCCGCAGCCTTGGTGCCTACTGCGACGGTTCATTGTGGGACAGCGCCGGCGGCCTTTCGGGAAGGCCGCCGCCATCGTGACTCGACTGGAGGGTCAGTACACGCAGGGGAGTTGGCTCAGCTTCTGCTGGGTTCCGGTGTCGGTGCCTCCGGGGCCTGACGCGCTCACCCACCACCTCACCGACTCGCCGAACGGCAGCCCGCCGACTGTGGCGCTCCACACTCCGGGCTCAGCACCCGTACTCATTGGCTGCTGGCCACTCGCCGACGCTGACTCCCAATTCACCACCACCGACGTCGCGCCCATGCTCGTCTGCGCCGAGACGCTCATGGTCCAGGGGCCGCCGCACCCCTGCGAGACGTCTTCAGCCGTGGCCCCGAGCACCGACACCGGCGCCTCAACCGTGGCCGATTCCGATACGGACCCGCTCACGCCGTCGTCAAGCGGCTCCTCACTCGTGGGCGATGGGGGCTCTTCGGGAGCTGCTACCTGGCCCCCAGGAGGCGAGCCGGGGGTATTCTCCCGAGCGGGAGTGGAAGGGGCTGAGGTTTCGGCCGCACTCGCTCCGGCTACTGTCGAGGATTCGCTAGCTCCCGCCGGGGACGGTGCCGGCTCCCCAGCCGAGGACACCGAAGGCGCCGCTATCGGATCCAACGGCGCGACGTAGGACCTCCACAACCCCGGCAGGAGGAGCAGTCCACCGATCAGCATGAGCAGTAGCCCGCCGACGGTCACGAACATCGCGATCGTCGAGTAGCTGCCACCGCCGCCCAGCCCCGCCTGCACGGGAAAACCATCCCGGTCGTAGGTGCCCGCCTTCTCCGCGAACTCGCTGTTGTGGCCGGCCAACCCCGTATCGCTGGTGCTGGACATGAGCTGCTCGTACAGTTCCGGCGGTGCCGCTACGAGAGGCAGCGCGTTGAGGAGAGACGCCGGGGTGAGGAGGGCACCGCGCTGCTCCTCACAACGCCGGCACGACTTCAGGTGCCGGTTGATGCGCTTACGCCACAGCGGCGTGAACTCGCCATCCCAGTCAGCGAGCAAGGTGCGCAACTCCGGGCAGTCCTTACCGCGGGTGCGGGCCACCAGTAGGGTTCCCAACGCACGCTCTAGTTGGGCGCGGGCCGTGGCTGCGACCGCGTTGGCCTGCTTGGCGGGAACCCCCAGCACTCCCGCCAGTTCGGTGCCGCTCAACTCGTGACGCAGCGTCAAGTCGATGACCTCACGTTCGCGCGGGTTGAGCCCGGCCATCGCCGCGCGCACCAGGGTGCGAACCTCCTCGCGGTGGAGGCCGCGTTCGGGGGTCTCCTGAGATTCGTCGGTCATCTCCGGTATTTCCTCTAACGAGGCGGCGAAGCGAGAGCGGCGGCGCAACACCCGGTGACACTGAGATCGGGCGATTGCGTACAGCCACGGCCGCAGCGCATCGGGGTTCCGGAGACGACCCACACGTTCTCCAGCGATGATGAACGTGTCGTGGACGGCGTCGGCTGCCGCCTCGTAGTCGTCGAGCAGTCTCAAGCAGTAGTCGTGGAGACGGTCCGCATAGTAGCGGTAGGCTTCCGCCAACCCGTGTGGCTCTCCCGCGAGCATCGCGTCCACGATCTCAGCGTCCCGCATACGCCGAACCTAGCCTCGCCACTGGATAGTGGTCAGTGCCGATTGGGTAACAACATCTTGGGTCCGGTCCCCTGTCGGCCCGTGGCCGGCAGGGGCGGTGACACCCCGTGAGCTTCTCAGTCGAGAAGCGCGTCGTCGTGGTCCTCGCGGCGCCGAAAGATCCAGAAGGCGGCCCCGCCGCAGATCACCAGTCCGGCGCCGCCTACGAACAGAAAGGCTGCTCCAGGACCGGTCACCGGCAGGCCCTGGAGACCGTCTTTACCGTCGGGCGTGGTGGTGCCGTCCTCGGGAGTGCGCTCGTCATCCGGAGTGGGTTCGTCGGAGGGTTCATCTGAAGGCTCGTCGGAGGGTTCGTCGGAGGGTTCATCTGAAGGCTTATCTGAAGGCTCGTCGGAGGGTTCGTCGGAGGGTTCATCTGAAGGCTTATCTGAAGGCTCGTCGGAGGGTTCGTCGGAGGGTTCATCTGAAGGCTCATCTGAAGGCTCGTCGGAGGGCTCATCCGAGGGCTCGTCGGACGGTTCCTCCGAAGGCTCCTCGGACGGCCAGAAGGTAGGCCAGTCAGTGGGGAAATCGGTAGGGAAGTCGGTAGGCAGGTCCGTGGGGAGATCGGTGGGAAAGTCCGTCGGCGGGTCGGGAGGGCAGTAGCCGGGAGTCTCAAACCAGCAGCCGTCCTCGACGAGATCGTCCGGCATGGGCAGTTCCTCGACGGGAACATCCGCGAGGCCCGAGTCTTCGCCCGAGGGTTCGGGACCGCTGGGAACGTCCGTGGGGATATCGATCGACGGGTTACCGCCCAGGCCGCCGGGGCCGGGAAAGTCCTCCCCGATGGGCCAGGAGGGGGAGGCAGCGGCCGGCACAGCGGTCAGCGGGCTCAGCAGGGTGGAAGTGGCGCACAGCGCGGAAAGGGCGATGGCGCGGGAGGTGAACTTACGCACGAGTGCTCCTCGGTGTGGACGGTTGTTGCGCGTACACCTGTAAGAGCCACCGACCCTGCCGGGGACAACGATTTTTCGCCGAAAAATTTCCACCGGCTCTCTAATCCCCGTTGACCAGCGAATAAGCGCTATTTCGGCCCAGGGGCCCCGCTTCCAGCCATAAGCATGGAGCTGCCCGCTCCGCAGGGGAGTGCCCGGCTCACTGGTGGGAGTGAGAAACAGGGTGCAGACGGTGCCCGGCACGGAGTCCAAAGCGCCGGGCCGGCTGTGCGAGGCGCCGGCGGTGAAAGGGGAGCGCTGGCCGACATCGCCGCCCAGCTACACGCCCTTTGGAGCACGCCGCCGATGGTGTGGTTCGGGGCTCGCCTTCCGTGCTTCGGTGGGAGGTCGCTGTTGTCGTCGCACGCCCCAAAGTCCTGGTGGCGCGCGCTTGGCCGGGACGGCACAGGAGGTACCGTCCCGGCCGATGACCGCTCTGCCGTGAGGAACCGGCCGTGTCGCTAGAGGATGGAGTCCAGCGCGTCGAACCAGTCCTCGGCGATCTTCTCGTTACCGGAGTCGTTGGGGTGCACCCCGTCGTAGGTGTCGGTGGCAGTGTCGAAACCGGTCCACTGGTCCACCACCACGACCGGGGACTGCGTCGTGCTCTCGGCGGCTGCCCAGTCGGGGATGGCGGCGTTGAGCTCCTGAACACCTTGGGCACAGGTCGAGCAGCTCTGCGCGGAGTCCATCGGGATGATCTGGGCCACCAGGATCGTCATGTTCGGGTTATTCGCCCGCATCTGGGCCACCAGCGTGCTGTAGGCATCCAGGATGGTCTGCGTGTCCACCGCACTCCAGACATCGTTGGTGCCGAAGTGCATCATGACGATGTCGGGATTGGTCTGGTCGAGCCAGCCCACCAGTTGTCCCTGGTTGGCGACGTTGGTCACCAGCGCGCCCCCGTGGCCCTCGTTGTCGCCGTCGTGAGCGACACCACAGCCCTGTTCGGGCAGGCTGCCTACGAAGTCGATGTTGGTGTAGCCACTGTTTTGCAGCTCCTGCCAGAGCAGCGCGCGCCAGCAACCGGGAGAGCCGGTGATGGAGTCGCCCAACGGCATGATCCGGGTGGCGGTGTCACCCCCGTCGTCTCCGCCGTCATCGCCTCCGTCGTCTCCACCATCGTCACCTCCGTCGTCTCCGCCGTTGGCGAAGGTGCAACTGACATCGGCGGGTGCGGTGTTGGAGCCGGAGTAGGTCGCCTGGAACCCCAGCGATGCGCTGCTGCCTGGGGCGACCTCGCTGTTCCAGCCGGCGCTCGTCGCGGTCACCTCCTGGCCGTCCTGGGTCACCGAACCGTTCCATGGGTTGGTGATCTGCTGGTCGCCGGGGAAGGTCCAGGTGACTGTCCAGTCAGAGCCGCTGGCGTCGCCGGCGTTGGTGACAGTGACCTGGGCGGTAAAGCCGCTGCCCCAATCGTTGGTCACCGTGTAGTCGGCCTCGCACTGGGCCGCCGCCGAGGCCGCCGGGGTATACAGCAGGCCGGCGCCGAGCGAGAGAACGGCCACTGCCGCTAACCGGCCGAACCCCGCTGCGGCCCATCCGGATTTTTCGCGCATCCATCTCTCCTTGCGAAAGATTTGCTGGGGGATGATGAGAGCCCTATTGGGAGCGCTCCCAAAGCTTGGCAATAATAGCGATTGAAAGTCTGTGTGTAAAGGATTACGGCGATATTCCGCTGTTTCTTATTGTGCAACTTATAGCTGCTGCTGACGGGGATTTTTCGACAGCGCGGCTTTTGAGCACCGACAAACGACGCGCTTCACTGGGGTGTCATCGCCACCCGCGGCCAGATTTCTCACCACCCGTTGCCGGGGCCGGCGCCACCTCTGCCGCAGGCGGCTACCGCCCTTAGCTCAAGGCGAGCGCCGCCGAGGCTTCCGCCACCCAACTCGCCTCCGGCACGGCCAGAGCCGCTCGGCTGTCTCAGGAACCGGAAGCGGGCGCCGTGTCACCGGTGCAGCGCAGCGTCATCGCCGCGCACAAGTGCCCCGAGCACAACCGTGGCACCATGCTCCGCCCAGACAGCAGCCCCGACAGATCACCCGCGGCAAAGGCATCACCTGCGCCCACCGGTTCGATCACCTCGACCTGTGGGGAGGCCACGTGGCTGCGCGCATCCGCCTCGAAGCCAGTGGCGCCGAACTCGGCGTCCTTGACCACTAACTGGGCCACGTCAGGCAGGAGCCCGCGGATCTCATCGACGGTCGTGGTTGCCCAGAGAGTCTCGGCCTCGTCGCGCCCCACGAGTACCACGTCGGCGGATCGAGCCAACTCCAGCAACCGTTCTGGCGCCCGTGGGCCCGGACTCACTCCCGCGCGGCCACAGTTTCGGGCGGTAGTTGACGTCGAAGCTCACCAACGGCCCGCTGTCGTGGCGCTCCAGCAGCAGCAGGTCCAGTGGCGCGGCGCACTCCCGCGACAGCACGGGGGGACAACCGATGGGACACCGCAGAACCGTCGGCTGGCGCAGGCCGGCCCGATATTTCGGATCACCGGTTGATCAGGCGGAGGAGTCCCTACCGTACATCGGCCCCCTTGGTGACCGGGCACCGCCGCCACGACAGCACCGCGTGCGACCGCTGCGAGGCCGGCTGATGATTTGACGCCGCAACGAAAGCATCGCATCGGCCACCGGGAATCTGGCACTTTGCTTGTTATGGGAGAGAAACACAGTGAGATGCAACATCTTCTCCTGGCTAGCGCCGAAATCTTCGTTCCCGCAACCGCAGAGGAAACCTATTCCGTGGTGAGCGACCTTCCTCGCAGTGGGGAGTGGAGCCCGGAATGCGTAGGCGGGGAGTGGGTTCTGGGCGAACCCGCAGCGGTGGGGTCGGTTTTCCGCGGCGAGAATGTGCGCAAGGAGGATGTGGTCTCCTGGGCGCCGGTGGTACGCGGTAGGTGGCACACCGAATCCGAGGTGATCGTCGCCGATCCCGGGCGTAGTTTCCACTGGGCGATGCGCACCAATTCAGGGGAAAAGCAGGACAGCGTGTGGGCCTTCGAGCTCGAGCCCGCCCAGGGCGGATGCGTGCTTACCCACCATTTCCGTATGGGCAGGGCCACCGAAGGAATTCTGAATATCACGGCCGAGATGGACGAAGCGCAGAAGCAGCGCTTTTTTCGCGAGTGGAACGTCAAGATCGAGCAAGATCTCGAAAGCACGCTCCACCGCATTAGAGATGTGATCGTCAACGACCGGACAGCGCGCCCCCAGCTTCCGTAACCATTTCTGACACCGGAGCCCCACCCGTCGTCTCAAGCAGTGTGAGAAGGGCAGGAACATGCTATTGCAGCGCCTTGGCAACAAAGGAATTCGCTTGGGAACGGTCTTCGACCGTGTGGCCGCCCGCCACCCGTCGAACGTTGTCATCCTCGATCACGATCTCGATGTCGCTCCGGAGCGCAACCGTCGACTGACCGCGGCTGAGGTGGCCGACCTGGTAGCCGATCTGGCTTCCCGACTATGGGCCGCGAAGGTGCGCCCGGGAGAGCGCGTGGTGGTCTACAAGTCCGACGGCTTCGACATCTCGCTCTTGGCCTGTGCCGTGGCCCGCATCGGCGCCGTGCCGGTGATGCTGTCCCCCAAGCTCGACGGGGAGTCGGTCACCGAACTGCTGCGCCGAGCGACCCCGGCGTACTTCCTGACCGACCAGGCCAAGCTTGACAACGAACTCACGGACACGGTCTTCCAGATCGCTGAAAAGGTGCTGCTGGCCTCCGGAGACCACCCCGACGCCCTCCCGATGCACGCCCTCGCCGGAGCCCAGCGCGTCGACCCCATCACGATGCCGGCCAACCACCCAACCTTGGTGACGCACACCTCCGGCACCACCGGCCTGCCGAAGCTGGCGGTGCACACCGGCTACAGCCTCATGGCACGCTACCGCCCGCAAGCCTCCGCGGTCGCCCTCGTACGCAAGCGCGAGACAGTGGCCATGCACGTGTCCTTCGTCCACTCCAGGGTCGTCAGCGCCATGACCATCGCCCTGTCCCGCGGCTTCCCACTTTTGGTCCTCAGAGACTCCGACCCCGAGAACGTCGCGGAGCTGTTCGCCCGGTTTCGCCCAGGCATCATCGAGGCTCACCCCAACTCGTTCATGGAGTGGGAGCAGCTCACCGAGGACTCCCGCCGCCCCCTTGCTCACGTGAAGTACTTCTCCAGTACGTTCGACGCCATCCATCCGCGCACCGTGCACCGTCTCCTGCACGCCAGTAACCGCCAGATGCCGCTGTTCGCCCAGTTGTACGGCCAGAGCGAGACCGGGCCCATCGTTGCCTCCTCCTTCACCCGAAGCCAGCTCCCGGAGTCCAATGGGCGTCGGGTTGGTGTTCCCTTCCCGGGGATGACCGATGTGCGTGTCGTCAGCCGCAACGGCGCCCCGCCCTCGGAGTCCAACCCTGGATATATCGAGGTGCGTAGCGACGGTCGGGCGATCACCTTCCTAGGGGAGCCCGAGCGCTACGCCAAGCAAGTTACCGAGGACGGCTGGTGGCGTATGGGCGACGTAGGCTATCGAGACCGGTGGGGGCGCCTTTACCTGCTCGATCGCGAGGTCGACGTGATCGAGGGGTTCGGTTCCACCCTGGCCACTGAGGACACGCTGCTGGCCCGCCTTCCCGAGCTCACCGAGGTGATCATCGTTCGGGGGGCGGACGGTACCCCGGTCCCCGTGGTAAGCACCCACGACGACACGCCGCTGGACACCACCGCCTGGCAGCGTGCCACACGGGAGCTCCCCCCCATGGCCGAGCCCGTGCAGTGGCGGATCGACGACCTGCCCCATACGGCCACCACTAAGATCAAGCGGCTCGAACTCGCTCGTGTGCTGGCTGAGAACGGTCACGGGACAGCGGGGCACGCTCTTCGTTCCCAATCCTGACCTCTCCCCACACCCGCCCCCACCATGGGGGCGGGCCCGTACCGCATCCCCATCGCCGGTCCCCTGAGCAGGAGAGTACAGTCATGCGCGCCGCCTACATCGAGCAGCTCGGCCCACCGGAGGCCATCCGCTGTGGTGAGCTTCCCGCGCCACGCCCGGGGCCTACCGACGTGTTGGTGGATGTTTCAGTCACCACCGTCAACCACGTGGACACCTTCGTACGGTCCGGGCTCTTCCGCACCCCCACCCCTTTCCCGTTCGTCATCGGGCGAGACGCGGTCGGCACCGTTGCCGAAGTCGGTCCAGGCGTGTCCGGGTTCGCCGTCGGTGACCGGGTGTGGTGCAACAGTCTCGGGCACGGTGGCCGGCAGGGAGCAGCGGCAGAGCGGGCCGTGGTCCCGGCGGAGCGGCTCTATCATCTGCCGGCGGGGGTTGGTCCCGTGGAGGCAGTGGCCACGGTGCATCCGGCCGCCACGGCCTATCTGGCCCTGTTCGTCCACTGTCGGCTCACTCCCGGAGAAACGGTGGTCGTCACCGGCGCCGCCGGCAACGTCGGCAGCGCGCTAACCGTACTCGCGGCCCAGGCGGGGGCCCGGGTGGTCGCCGTCGCCGCCGCGCGTGACGCCCAGTATTGTCGTAGGCTGGGCGCGGCCCACGCCCTCGACTACCGTGACGCTCGTCTGTGGGACGAGCTGTCCGAGAAGTGTCCGCAGGGGGCCGCCCTCTACCTTGATGCCGCCGGTGTCAACAATCTCGAGATGGCCGTCGACCTACTTGCCCGGCGCGGCAGAATCGTCCTGCTCGCCGGGGCCCGGAGCCGTCCTGTCCTGCCGGTGGGGGCGCTGTACATGAAGGATTGCCAGGTAGGCGGATTCGTCATCTCCCACGCTGCGAGCGCTGACCTCGCCGAGGCCGCGGCCGTCATCAACCGCCTACTCGCAACCGGGCGGCTCCGCCCGCGGAGCACCGAGACACTCCCGCTGAGCGCCGCGGCCCAGGCTCATCGCCTAGTCGAGAGCGGTAAGGCCAGCGGCAGACGTCTGGTGCTCCACATCGGAACTCAGGAGTAGGGGCCGTGGCTTCGCTCCACGGCAACGGGGGCCAGCCCGCCCGCGATCTGGGGGCACTAGCCGGGTTTAGGGATACCCATCTCCCGGAACCGCGCGTTGGCCTCGCGGATGTAGCGAGTCTGGGAGGCGATGTCTCCGCGTGCCCCGTAGATCTCGGCCATCGTGTGGCAGATGAGGGCATAGCACCGCGGATCGTTCAGGTGCTCACCGAGGTCCAGCGCGGCGATTCCCTTCTCGTGGGCGGTCTCGACGTCGCCGGCACGCAGCAGGGCCGCGGCCAGATCCCGCAACAAATGAGCCTGACCGTTGAGGTCCGAGCCGTCGCAGACGAACTCGAACGCACGGGTGTAGGCATCGACAGCGCCGCGGAAGTCCCCACGCGCCCCACACAGCTCGGCTCTGCGACGCCAGAGATGTGCAGACAGGTCCCAGTGAGAGGGATCACGAGCTGTCTGTTGGGCACAGTCGAGGTCAGATTCGGCGCCGTTCAGGTCGCCGAGCTCGATCCGTATGCGGGCCAGGTGGAAGAGCACCTGGACTTGGCTCTCGTTGTCACGGGCGTCGCGAAGCGCTTTCAACGCCTGCGAGTCGAGGTCCAGTGCCTGCCACAGCTCGCCCCACATGCGCTTCTCCACAGCGTAAGCGGCCAGCGCCAGGCCGCGCCCGTGGTCATCGCCGATCTGGGCGAAGATTTCGATGGCTCTGTGGAAGAGCTCGCTGGCGGGCCTGCCAGTATGGTTGTGTAACTGGCCCAGACCGCACAGCAGTGCGGCTTCCCCTCGCTGGTCACCGGCACGTCGTACCACCTCCAACGCCTTCTCATGGGTCTCGCGCCAGTCCTTGATCTGGCTGTTGTATAGGAAGAACTGGGCGCACGACGTCGCGAGGTTCCAGGCCAGCTCGCTCAGGCCGTAGTCGGCCGCCTGCCTCACAGCGCTGATGAGGGGGCGGCGCTCTGTCAGGTACCAGTTGACCGGTGAGTTCAGCAGTGCCGCCACATCTGCCGGATCTGGTGACCAGAGCGGGAATTCCGATCGCACCATATCGGCCTCGCGCCCTGTGCTCCGGCGCCTGGCTTCCCTGGCCAGGAAGAGCCAGCCGCCCAGGCACCGTTGCAGCACGGTGCGGCGGTCGGACTCAGTCTCTTCCGCCAGTGCACGTTCCCGGGCGTAGAGCCGCACGAGGTCGTTCATCCGGTACCGCATCTGGCCGAGATCGTCCTCGCATGCGATCTCCACCAAGTGGGCGTCTAAGAGTTCCTGTAGCAGATCGTTGCCGCTTAGCGAGTCGGTATCCAGGAGCGCGCACACGGTCCATTCCGGTAGGTCGGGCATGTCGACCAGTCCCAGTAGCCGGAACAGGCGGGCCGATTCCGGTCTGAGCGCGCCATAGCTGAGGGCGAAGTTGGCGGCTAGGTTCACCTCGCCACAGCTCAGCTCGGCCAGTCGGCGCTGCTCGTTGGCCAAACGTCGGGTGAGGTTCGCAACGCTTTGTCCGGGGCGGACGGTGATCCGGGCTGCGGCGATCCGCAGCGCCAGGGGGAGACCGTCGCATAGCGCGGCGAGTTCCCCCAGCGCGGCGTCGTCCATGCCGCAGGCCGTGGTTCGTAGTTCCAGGACAGACTTGAGAAGGTCGATCGCCTCGCCACGGTTCAGCGTCGACAGGTGCAGATGGCTTACTCCATGGGTGACGGCGAGCCCCTCAAGGGCGTTGCGACTGGTGATCAGCACCGCACTCCCCGGTTCGGAGGAGAGCAGCGGTCGGATTTGCTCAGAGCTGTGGACGTTGTCCAGCAACATCAAGATCCGTCGTCGCGATAGTTCGGCGTGGAAGAGGCTCTCTTGCTCCTTGAGCTCGGTCGGGATGAGCTCTCCCGAGATGCCGAGCGCGCGCAGGAACGTGTGGAGGACGTCCGAAGCGGACAGAGGGGTCGCCCCCTCGGTGAAGCTACACATGTCGATGTAGAGCTGACCGTCGGGGAAGCGCTTGGCGACCTGATGCGTCCAGTTCAGGGCCAGTGCCGTCTTGCCAACGCCGCCCATCCCCGTGATGACGATCCTGGGGGTGATGTTCAGTTTCGTGCGCAGCTCGAACTCTTGGTGTAGCCGGCTGAGTTCGTCGTCGCGCCCGCGGAATCCCACAGGAGGTGGCGGGAGCTGTTGTGGGATGGTCCCACTACCCGTGCCCTGTGAAACGGTGCCGGTTCCGGTGCTTTCCCAGCTCAGGGGTGCACTCTCTACAGAGTAGGCGGGCAGGGCGCGGGGCGGGGGGACGGCGGCGCCGCGCAGGATCATCCCATGAGTTTCTTGGAGCTCGGCCCCCGGATCGATCCCCAGCTCCTCAGCCAGCAGTTTCCGGGTTTCGCTGAAGACCGCCAGTGCCTCGCTGCGCTGCCCCATCCCGTAGAACGCACGCATCAGCAGCGCACGCAGATGCTCTTGATAGGGCTCGTGGTCCACCAGGAGCGTCAGCTCGTTGACGGCATCCTGGTACCAACCCTGCTCGATCTCCAGTTCGAGGCACTCCTCCTGAACCGAAGCGCGCCACCGTTCGATGCGAGCCGCCTCGGACCGCAGCATCAGGCTAGAGAGGTCGCCCAAGGTGGTGCCTCGCCACAGGGCGATGGCCGAGCGTAGGTGGCGCACGGCATCTTCGTCACAGGAGGCGCTGCGGGCGGCGCGGGCCTTGTTGATCCGCTGTTCGGCAAGCCGCAAATCGGTCGTCACCGATGCGGCCTGGAGAGTGTAGCCCGCCGGGGTAGTCGCGATCAGGGAGTTCTTGGGAGCGTACAGCTCTTTACGCAACGAAGAGACGCATATGGCCAGTTGGTTGCGTGCCGTCTGTGGTGGGTTGCCCGACCAGACAGCATCGATAAGGCTGTCAGCAGCCACTGGACGTCCGAGATTGAGTGCAAGTAGGGCCATGACCGTGCGTTCGCGCTCGGAGCGCAGTGGGACCATGTCATTGCCGACGAAGATTTCAAGTGGTCCCAGAAGGTTGACCTTGTGCTCCATATATCGATCTCTATATATTACGAGAGTAGGGACCTGCCTAGGTTTTGCGCTTTTCTTCTGGTTCGGGGCGTCTTTTTTCTATCAGAAGAAGTGTGAGAAGTCGACATAATTGTCGTTGCTGCTTGTGAAGATAGCTTCTTTGCTGGTGAGGGATGTTTTAAGCGGTCAGTCGAAATCTTTGCCCCTTGTTCGGCTTCTCGTCGTCGGTACGTGCGTACCGAGCGCTGGGTGCGCTTGGGACACGGCGGTTCACCTGGTGCGTGTCTGTAGCAGGGCAGATTAGGATTTCGGGGGCTCTCGGGGGTATCGCGGCAGGTTTACCCTCACACTCGGCCGCTTTTAGAGTCACATAGCCGAGTGCGAGATTTCTTGATCATGGCAGATACTATCGCAACAAATAAGATGATCTTCAGATGGGGGAGCGGTCAGGGGCGGCCGCAAGGGCGTCATCGGAAACGAGCCACGGATCGGAACGTGGCTACCCATCCGAGAGCACAGCTCACATCACTGCGGCGTCGGATGTGAGGTTTGCCCGAACATCCCCCACAGGGCGGAGGCACCTACCGCTGTGCCTTTCCTGCCCCTGTTGGAGAGTTCGGTCACCTCCTCCGGGCCGTGTTGGTACCCCTGACTTCCAGGCAAGAAATCGACAAGAAATCTGGGAGAAACAGGCACGAATTATTTTTGTCGGTGGATGGTGTGTGCAGTGGCCCCAGCAATACTTCCGAGGCCCAGTGATTGTGTATTTCGATTTCGAACTATGTTTCCATGTCGAGAGATTCGATAGTATTGGGTGTATCAATTTAACAGGAATTAAAATTTCAAAATCGACATGATTTGTAATATATTTCCCTTTTGGTTTTGCGTGTTTTCTGTTTTAATTTTAGGGTGGCAACGTCCCCTTCGATTTTATTGTACGTTTCGTAGGTACTGCCTCTTGTTGGGAATATCGAAAACAAAGTGGAGGGGTGTCATTTTAAATAAAATATGAACCTCTGTTGCGAGATTTTTCGATTATATTTTTGATGGTTCGAGAGATTCGTGGAGAGTGTTTCCTTATTTTTTATTGGCTTCCTTTATTGGTGTATGGGCTTCGGAGTCCTCTTGAGAAAGAGGGGGCTCTAGGTAAGTCACTGCGGCTGTGAGGATCGTTATGAATGTCACAGGCGAAAAACTGAACCGGAGGCGGTTGATGAAATCCCCCCGCTCCTTGTCCGCTACGACCGAGGGCGCCGCCAGAGCACAGCCCTCTGAGAGCGCACTGCTTTGGATGCTGCCCGCCCAGCAGCAACCAGAGTGGTCCGACCATCCACGGATCTCCCACGTACGTGACGAGCTTTCCCGCCTGCCTGGTCTGGTGGGGTTCCAAGCCGTGCTGCGACTCAAAACGATCCTCGCCGAAGTGGCCAGGGGCGAGCGCCTCGTCATTCAAGCTGGTGACTGTGCCGAGGACTTCGCCGACTGCGGTTCCGAAGCCATCGCCGCCAAGAGTGAGCTGCTCGCCGGTCTCGCGGCCACCATGTCTGCGGGCTCGGATATGCCAGTCACTCCCGTCGGACGTATCGCCGGCCAGTTCGCCAAGCCGCGCTCGCGCCCCACGGAGCACTACGACGGGATCGAGCTGCCCGTCTACCGCGGGCACATGGTCAACAGTCCTCTTCCCGACCCGCGGTCGCGTCGCCCCGATCCCAACCGACTACTGCTGGGCCACCGCGCCGCCCGCCACGCCGCTGCTGCTATCGAGGCTTCCGCCGTAGCGCAAGAGGAGGTGTGGACCAGTCACGAGGCCCTCCTGCTCGATTACGAAATCCCGATGCTGAGGTGTTCCTCCGACGGCAGGACTTTCCTGGCCTCGACCCACTGGCCCTGGGTCGGTAACCGTACTCGGCAGTTGGACCACGCCCACGTCGCACTCCTGTCGAGCGTAGCCAACCCCGTCGCCTGCAAGATCGGCCCCACCACCGCCCCAAGCGAGCTACTGGAGCTGTGCGAGCGCCTTGATCCACAGCGCGAACCGGGACGACTCACCCTCATCTCCCGCATGGGGGCCGACCTGGTCGGCGACCGGCTGCCGCCCTTGGTCGAAGCGGTCGCCGAGGCGGGGCATCCCGTCGTGTGGCTGTGCGACCCCATGCATGGAAACACACTTAGCTGCCCGACCGGGCACAAGACCCGTTTCGTCACCGCGGTGATCCGTGAGGCGAACAGATTCCAGGACGTGCTCGCGGCGAGGAACGCCGTAGCCGGCGGCCTCCACCTGGAGACGACCCCAGAGCCGGTGACTGAGTGCGTCGTGGACAGCGACCGTCTTGCTCTGGTGCCTGAGCGCTATACGACGCACTGTGACCCCCGGCTCAACCCTGAGCAGGCATTGACCGTGGCCTCGGTGTGGCGTCTGGCGGGGGCGCCTTCCCACCACCGGCGGTTCCTGACAGTGGGTACGGCCGAGGCGTCGACGGACCGGTGAGACGTCCCTGGCCACGAGCCAGGATTTCGAGAGGAGCCGCATGATGCACAACCGAGGGATCGCGGGCACGACAACTCTGGTGACCGGCGCGGCGGGTGGCATCGGCACAGCCGTTGTGCAGACGTTGGCCGGTCTGGGCGCCACCGTGGCCGCTGTCGACCATGATGCCGAGCGACTGCACGAAACAGCGAAGAGCATGGCCGACGACGGTCTGGCCACCCTGCCCTACCCCGCCGATGTGACCGACAGCGCAAACGTCAACGACACCGTTGCCCGCGTGGAGCGTGAGCTGGGGCCCATCCAGCATCTCGTCAACGCCGCCGGAGTGTTACTGCCCCGGAAGGTTTGCGACCTCACCGACGAGGAGTGGGCTGCCATGTTCGCGGTGAACACCACCGGTGTCTTCTTCACGTCACGTGCCGTGCTCGCCCGAATGACGCAGCGTTCGTCGGGCTCGATGGTGACTGTGGCCTCCAACGCCGCCGGCACGGCCCGCACGGAAATGGCCGCCTACGCCGCGTCCAAGGCCGCCGCTACGGCGTTTACCAAGTGTCTGGGCCTAGAGGCGGCCCACCACGGCATTCGCTGCAACGTCGTGGCACCGGGATCGACTGACACCCCCATGCTGTCCTCGCTGTGGGGAGACTCTCGGGAGGCGGGCGAGCGGGTGTCGATCGAGGGGGCTCCTGAGGCATACAGAGTCGGGATTCCGCTGCGTAAGCTCGCGACCCCCTCCGATGTGGCCGAGGCGGTCGCCTTCCTCCTCTCCGACCAGGCATCCCACATCACCATGCAAGACCTGATCGTCGACGGCGGTGCCACACTCGGTGCCTGAACAGGAAACGGGGTCAACAGTGACAGGAATACCCGAGATCGTCCCTCATCCGATGCCCACGGCGGAGGGGCTACCCGGCAACATCGCCACCTGGAAGGCCGATCCGCGTCGGGCTGTCCTCCTAATCCACGACATGCAGCGCTACTTCCTCAGGCCGTTTCCCGTCGCCCGTTCTCCCCTCACCGAGTTGACGCACAACAGCGTCCGGCTGCGTGACCGCTGCGCGCAACTGGGGATACCCGTGGCCTACACTGCCCAGCCCGGTGCCATGTCCAGTGCCGAGCGGGGATTGCTCAAGGACTTCTGGGGCCCCGGGATGACGGCCTCCACACACGATCGCCAGATCATTGAGCCCTTGGCACCGGCAGCAGAGGACTGGAACCTCACCAAGTGGCGCTACAGCGCCTTCTTCCGCACCGGGCTGCTGGAGCGCATGCGCGAGGCCGGGCGCGACCAGCTCCTGGTGTGCGGAGTGTACGCACATGTGGGAATCCTCGCGACCGCACTGGACGCCTACACTAACGACATCCAGCCGTTCCTGGCTGCTGACGCCATCGCCGACTTTACTCCCGAGTACCACCGGATGGCGATCGAGTACACAGCACAAAGATGCGCGGTCGTCGCCACCACCGATGAGCTACTCGCCCAGGTCTGTGCAGCCAAAGGGAGTGCCGCCTGATGGCCGATCGCGAGCTCCAGCCCGGCCTGGACCTGATAGAGCGACTCGTGGGAGAAGACCCGCCGCCGTTTGCGCTGCTCAACCGGCCTGAGAGCAGTGGAGCTGACCGTATCGAGGTCCTGCTCGGCGACGTGACGACTACGGACCTCATCGGTGCGATCCCGCTACCAGCCGAGGAGGACACCGTTGCGGAGGGCGGTACGCCACGCCAAGACGTTCTAGTCCTCATCCCCTTCCGCCAGCTCGCGGAGCGCGGTGACCCATGCCCCGACGACGGGACGCCACTGCTGACCATGCGGGTGCGCGAGCAGGCAACACTGGACGTCTCCACCGTGCTACCACGGCTGCCCGACCCCGCGATCCGGCTAGACAACGCCCACTTCGACGTCTCCGACGAGGACTACGCCGCGATCGTGAGCAGAATCGTCGCTGACGAGATCGGGACCGGAGAGGGAGCCAACTTCGTCCTCAAACGTTCCTTCACTGCCGACATCACCGGTTACTCGCCCCAGAGCGCACTCGGTTTCTTCCGTCGCCTGATGAGACGGGAGACCGGCGCCTACTGGACGTTCATCGTCCACACCGGTGAACGCACCCTGGTCGGTGCCAGCCCCGAGCGCCATGTCAGCCTCAGCGGGGGCACCGCGGTGATGAACCCGATCAGTGGAACCTACCGTTACCCCCCGGCCGGCCCCTCGTTGTCGGGCCTCCTGGAGTTCCTCGCCGACCCCAAGGAGACCGACGAACTCTACATGGTCGTCGATGAGGAGCTGAAGACGATGGCCCGCGTGTGCAGTGCCGGGGGACATCTCGTTGGGCCCTACCTCAAAGAGATGGCCCGGCTGGCCCACACCGAGTACTTCATCGAAGGGCGTACCGACCGCGACGTTCGGGAGATCCTGCGGGAGACGATGTTCGCGCCCACCGTGACGGGTAGCCCTGTGGAGAGCGCCTACCGGGTTATCTCGCGCTACGAGCCGCAGGGGCGCGGCTACTACAGCGGTGTGATGGCGTTACTCGGTCGCGGCCCCACGGGGGAGCGCACCATGGATTCCGCCATCCTCATCCGTACCGCCGATATCGAGCGCTCCGGGCGGCTCCGCATCGGGGTGGGCGCCACCTTGGTTCGCCATTCCGACCCCGCCTCGGAGGTGGAGGAGACGCGGGCGAAAACCTCGGGACTGCTCGCAGCCCTGGAATCCGACGAGCCCAGAGCCCTCGGAAGGCATCCCGAGGTCGTCCGTGCCTTGGCCACACGCAACCTTGGCCTGTCGACCTTTTGGCGGGAGAGTGCAACGGACCGGAACAGCCCCGAGTCCTCGCTCCTCGGCCTACGTATCCTTGTGGTGGACGCCGAGGACGCCTTCACCGCCATGCTTGGCCACCAGTTGCGCTCCCTTGGACCAGCCGTAACCGTGTGTCGCTACGACGAGCCCCATGACTTCGAGGCCTACGATCTGGTTGTCATGGGGCCGGGACCCGGTGACCCTCAGGCGAGCGAGTCCCCTAAGATCGCCCGTCTGCGCTCCGACCTCTGCCAGTTGTTGGGAGGCGACCGCCCCTTCCTCGCCGTGTGCCTGAGCCACCAGATCCTCAGCAGCCTTCTCGGCCTGCCGGTGGTGCGCAAGGAGACGCCTAACCAGGGGCTGCGAGAAGAGATCGATCTGTTCGGAAGGCGCGAGCAGGTGGGGTTTTACAATACCTTCGCCGCCGTGGCCGAAACCGACACCATCACCGGCCCCACCGGCAGGGTGGAGGTCAGCCGTAACCCGGAAACCGGGGAAGTATACGCCCTGGGCGGGCCCGGGTTCCGCAGCGCGCAGTTCCACCCGGAGTCGGTGCTGACCTCGGACGGTGTGCGGATCATTCGCGACATGCTCACCGATCTGCTCCCTGTCTCGGCGCTGTCGTCACCGTGAGTCGACGGTGCCCCCGTGCCGGCTCCGCTCCTCTTCCAGCGGAGGCTGCGCGGGGGCATCACCGGGGTGACTCCAGGACACGCCCTGGTCTGCTGGCGTTGGTCCACATCGAGCGCACCCGGTATGCGCATGTGGTGCGATCAGCGGTGTTACGAACGCCGGCGGAGCGCTGTTCTCCCCGCCAAATCAGGGGGCTCTCCGAGCGCTCTTTTCCCTTACGTCGCGACGCCGTGGTGCTCCTCTGCCCGGAAGTCACGTCCGGAGCAGCCGGCGACGTGGCGAGACTGTCGCTGAGCTGCTTCAGCGTGGACTCTCAGACGTCGCTGTTCACGCACACGTTGGCCTCGGTAGAGTCGCGGTTTGGAGCTCGGGCGCCACCGTGCCGCCACGTCGTTGGCCTATGCCCTCCTGGGAGCTCGCTGCTAGGGCTTTGCGTTGGCAGTGGTGCTGTCGTCGCTGCTCGACACGGCCAACATCAGGCGGGGCGACCTCTACAGGAACGCCGATTCGGCGCTGTGGCCGGTCGATGAGGCCCGCCGTTCGTAGTCCCCAAAGTCGCGGCAGCAACATCAGTACCCAATAAGTTTTATAAATCGGAAGAAAAGCAGCAGAAAATCTACGCTCCGTAGCCTCTTACTCGGTTCGCCGGAGCGGCGACCGAGGCGACCAGTAAGAGGTAGGAGAAATGCTCGAACACGTTTTCCCATCCGTCACCTCCGGCTCTACCTTCCTTCTCAGCGCCGCGGCCCTTGCGGCCAGGCGCGGCGACCGGGGCTGGTGACCAATCCCGTCCCCGCGTTACCCACGCCGCGACACCCCCGGTGCACGCCGTCACATAGTGGCAACTGGGACGGTCGCACGGCCCGGGGGCGCTCTACCTCCTCGGGGCCAGTAGCGGAAACCGCCAGAGCTTCGCCACATGGTGGCGCTACCTGCGGCGGTCATCTCCAGCACGTACCTTTCCTCGAGCCAAGGAGACCCCCATGACCACCGTGGACTCCCCAACCACCGCGATCTTTCCGGCCGCTGAAGGGGCGCGCTGGCCACCCACCACACCCTCACCTCCCCTCGCGAGGGCCTGGACCGGTTCCCCGTCCCATCTCCCAGCCCACTACGGCAGTACCGCCACCGTGCTCGCGCTGGACGCCGTGGCGCTGTCCCGGGCCCATTTCGCGGTTTCCCCGATGAGCGAGCTTCTCGCCATAATCGCCCGCCACGCCGGCGCACTCGGCCCCACTGCGGCCCGTGCCTACCGTAGGTCCGGTTCACGCTTCACGTCGGCGGACACCATGGTGCTACGCGGGCTGCTCGGTGCCCTACGAAGGACGCGGTGGTCGATGGCCGACCTGCTCTCCCCGAGCCTGCTGGACCGATCCGGTCCCCTTGACCTGGACGAGGAACTGAAAGCGCTCCGCGTTCGGATGCTGGGCGGGGACGCCCCCGGCCAGCATCCGCTCCCGGTCGATCATGCCTCCGCGGTACTCGCCGCGCTTCGCACGGCCTTTGCCGCATGGCTCGCCGACGACTGGTCGGTGGTGCGTAGGACACTCGAAGATGACGTGGTCCACCGCGCTCACGTGCTAGCCCGGCGAGGCACGGCCCATCTTCTCGACACCCTTCACGAGAACGTGCACTACGCTGATCAGCGGCTGTACGTGAAACCGCCCTCTCGATGCGGGTCCGCTTCCCACTTTGCCTGGCCTGCCGAGCGCGCGGTGGACAGACTACTGCTCGTGCCCAGCACGGTGGTCCCCCATCCCACCGTGCTGGGAGGGGACGACACGCCGATGCTGTGCTATCCCGTATCGGCGGGCTATGCCCAAAGCCAGGAGTGCGCTGGGGAGGAGATTCGCCCGGCCGCGGAGCTGATGGGTCGCGCCCGCTCCAACGCGCTGGCCGCTATCGGTACTGGCTGTAGCACGACAGAACTGGCCGAGCGGTTGGGGGTGGGCCCGGCCACCGCCTCCAGCCACGCCGCCACGTTGCGCCGGGCCGGCCTGCTGGCCACACGTCGTCGAGGCAAGCGGGTGGAGCACCGGTTAACCGAGCTCGGCGTACGGTTGCTTGAGGCCAACCGCTCCTGAGCTGCTGATACCCACCCCATTACGACGATGGGAAACGCCCGGAAAGCGCAGAGAGGGACAAATCACAGTCAGGCGAAACATCGGCCAAGGAAGGGCAGCTTCCCGTTTGGGGGCAGGTCACAGAGAGCGGTAAGCGCATCGAATTGTTGGTGCTGACCACCGGGCCAGCCGGCTGTCCTCTGTAGCTGCCGAGCAGGAGCAACGGGAGTGCTGGATTCTCCTGAGCGGATAAGCGGAGAAGACGAGGGCAAGCGCGCTAGGCGAAGCAAAACATCGAGGCGTACTTTATCCTTTACAATAGGTAAAGAGTGGGACGCTGCGCGGAACATGCCTGGTGTCCGTATCGGCGATAGGTCCATCTGGAAAGACCGCAACTTTCGGGCCATGTACAGCTCGGTTTTATGGCGCTCCGGTATTTACCAGCATCTTTTATTTCGACGACCCATGTTTCGATGAGTTTCGTTGGCCAGCGCCGTGTCTTTTCAGGGCCGCGTCGGAAGCATCGTGTCGCGAGACGGGTTGGGACTCTTCTCACCTTTCATTCCAGCTCCTCCTGAGCCGCTGTAGGGGTAACTCGCTGGCCTGTGGAGGTATGGCATGGAGGGAAAGAGTAAAAGTCCCGGTTTTCTCGTGGCTGACGGGGCCTGGATGTACTGACCGATCCGGTTGCTTTGTCGTGATGCTTGTCAACACACGCGAACCACACCCGCAGGAAGGTTCTGGATGTCAGACAGTACGGAGTCGACTCGCCAGTCACGGGGGAGTGCGGCCCCACCCACCGCTTCCGCTGCGCACCAGCGTGGTCTACCCTCCACGTTCGTACTGGCGCTGGGAACGTTTGCGGTAGGCACGGACGCGTTCGTCCTTGCCGGCTTCCTGCCGTCGATGGCCGAAACGTTGCAGGTCCCCGAGGCCGCGGCCGGGCAGTCGGTGACGATCTTCGCGATCGCCTACGCCGTTCTCGCCCCTGTGATCGCCACTCTTACCGCACAACTTGAGCGCAGGACCCTGCTGGTCGCCGCGTTGGGGCTGCTCGCCCTGGCAAACGTAGGATCGGCGCTCGCACCTAATTTGACCATGCTGCTCGTCACCCGTGTGATCGCCGCGGCCGGCGCCGCAGCTTACACACCTAACGCCGGTGCGGTCGCCGCCATCTTGGTGCGTCCTGAGCTGCGTGGGCGTGCCCTGGCGGTTGTTGTCGGAGGATTGACGATCGCCACCGCTCTTGGTGTCCCCTTGGGAAGCCTGGCGGGTCAATGGTTCGGATGGCGCACTGCGTTGGGTCTGGTGGCGGCGTTGTGCCTGCTTGCAGCCGGAGGCGTGTTCGCGATCATGCCGCGGTTGCCGGGGAACCCGCGGGTACCGTTGCGGGAGCGCCTCTCGGTGCTCGGCCGGCCGGCCGTGCTCGCCGTGCTCCCTCTCACAGCGCTGGGTATGGGCGCCAGCTACACCGTCTATGCCTACAGCGTCCCGGTGATGAACGCTGTCGGCGTCCCCACCGTCTCGGTGGCGGCCATGCTGTTCCTGTATGGCTTGGGCGCTGTGGTGGGCAACCTCCTCGCCGGGGTTGGCACCGACCGTTGGGGAGCGGTGCGGATGCTCACCCTCGCCTATCTGGCAATGACCGCCTCACTCGCCGTACTCGCCTGGATTTCGACCATCGGCGGTGTTCCTATGTACGTGGTGGGGGTTCTGGTTCTGGTATGGGGTGGGAGTAGCTGGTCGCAGACCCCGCCCCAGCAGCACCGCCTCATAGCGGCTGCTCCGGACAACTCCTCGCTGGTCGTTTCGTTGAACTCCTCAGCCATCTACCTGGGGATTGGCCTAGGGACCGGCTTTGGGGGCCTCGCCCTGAACTCGGGACCCACAGCCGCCTACATCCTTGGCGCGGTCATAGCCGCGGGTGCTGCGATCTTCCTCGGGGTAACTTCCCGCAGGTAGTTTCCACGGCGGCTCGGGCATCTCCGAGCCGCCGGCTTAGTTTCGTTTCCACCTCTTGTCTGAAACAGCCCTTTCCGTTGCCTCATGGCTCGATGGGGAGCACCGGTTGCCAGGCGGCCGTGACGGCTTTTCCCAGCCCATCAAGCTTGAAAAGCAAGAAAAAATCAGGAAGAAATGTCCTTGGCCTAGTTTTGGCATTGGATCGTGCGTACAGCGCTATCAAACAAGGTCACGGAAAGGCGAGTCTGCGGTGAATCGCGAAAATCTCCCCCAAGTTTTCATGTAACGGTAAGAGTGAGATCGCTTTCCGGGAGGGGCAACGCTCGCCCAGGTTATCTTGTCGCTACCGAGAACTGGGCAGATCTTCGACCGTACGGTCGCTACAAGTGCTGCGCAGAGCCGGAGGGATGCAATTCATGGCCATCGTGACGGGTTCTCGCCGTTTAGGTGGACGTTGGATTTCGCACTGGACTCCCGAAGACGTAGCCTTTTGGTGCGCTACGGGCAAGCAGGTGGCGAATCGTAACCTGTGGTCGTCGATTTTCGCCGATCGTATCCGTGGGCTACCGCGAGGCCGACGAACTCACCGACACCGACGGCTACGTCGAAGTCCACCCCGACACCGCCCAACGCCCCGGCCTAACCGAGGGCGATTGGGCGCGGGCGATCTCTCGGCGCTGCACCACCACCGCCCGCGTGCGTCACAGCCCCCGCCCGCCTAGACACCGTCTTCCTGTCGTTTCACTACGGCGGGGATCAAAGCGCCAACCTGCTCACCAACCCGGCACTCGACCCCGCTAGCCGCATGCCCGAATTCAAGGTCAGCGCGGTGCGGCTCGAACCCAACGCCCCTGCGGAAAAAGCGGGGGAGCCCTGTTGCGATCCCGTCGACGTCAATAAGTAGCTCCACTCCACGACCTCATCCGACCCTCCGGTTCCGGGGCCTCGGGTGGTTGTGGGGTTGCGACACCGGAAGTTCCCGGTGGCCACAGGTGATGGCAGCGGCCCTGCTAACCGCTCCGCGCAGCGGTCCCACGAGCAGTTTGACAGGAGGCATCACCGTGCCCGCTGATGGCCAACGAAACGAGCAGGCACCGCGAGGCGCCTGCCAGCAGCAAACAGCCCTGCCCGCCGCTGGACACGGTGCCCGCCGGATCGTGGTCGTCGGGCACGGCATGGTCGGTTCCCGATTCGCCGAGGAAGTGGTGCGCCGCGATCCCGGGGGGCAGCGGGTGCGGGTGACTGTGGTCGGCGCTGAGCCCGAACCCGCCTACAACCGTATCCTCATGCCCGAGCTGTTGTCGGGGCGGTTGGAGGCCGAGGAATTGCGCCTGCCCGGCGGTGAGGCTCCGGCGGTGACCGTGCGCACCGCCACTGCCGCCACTGCGATCGATGCGCGTGCCCGCCGGGTGAGTCTTAGCGACGGCGACGCGCTCGACTATGACGAGTTGGTGCTGGCTACGGGGGCGCGGGCCACGCTGCCGCCGGTGCCTGGACTGGCCCAGGAGGGGGGTCAGCCTGCCCCGGGGGTGGCGACGTTGCGTGACATGG
This sequence comes from Salinactinospora qingdaonensis, assembly GCF_039539445.1. Lineage (NCBI taxonomy): Bacteria > Bacillati > Actinomycetota > Actinomycetes > Streptosporangiales > Nocardiopsidaceae > Salinactinospora > Salinactinospora qingdaonensis. The sequence goes on along the minus strand of NZ_BAABDD010000001.1, from coordinate 437,394 downwards.
CCGACTGCCGTCGGGTGCTCTCGGCGGCGCGGCCCGGCGCGCCGATGGTGGTGCTGGGCGGGGGATTGCTGGGTTTGGAGACGGCGCGGGCGCTGACCGAGCGGGGCGCGCGGGTGAGCGTGGTCGAGTCCGCCCCCTGGATCATGCGCCGTCAGCTCGACCGAGCAGCCGCCCAGATCCTCACCGAACTTTACGCACGCTTCGGCATCGAGGTGTACTGTAGCCGCAAGGCCAACCGCTGGATTCCCGGTACCGGCCTGGAACTGGATGACACCTCCGTTCTCGCGGCCGAGGCCGTGATCGTCACCGCTGGGGTAAGCCCCGACACTGAACTTGCCGAGAAGGCCGGGGTCGAGGTGGCAGATGGCGTTCTCGTCGATGATCGACTCAGCACCAGCCGGCCACGTATCCACGCCATCGGTGACTGTGCCCAGCACAAGGACGGCGGCGCGGGTCTGGTGCAGCCGGGCTGGGAGCAGGCTGCGGTCCTGGCCGACCTGCTGACCGGCACCGCCCCCAACGCCCGCTACACCGGCGTACGTACGGTCACTCGGCTCAAAGCCGACGGTATCGAGCTCACCACCATGGGAGAGATCGAGGAAGAAGCCACAGAGCACAGCGTGACGGTCAATGACTCACGGGGTGGTCGTTACGCCAAGCTGACCCTCCGCGCCGACCGAGTAGCCGGCGCTGTGCTGCTCGGCTTCCCTCAGACGGCGCCGGAGGTGTGCCGGCTTTTCGAGACCGGCGCTCCGGTTCCCGATGACAAGCTCGTACTGTTGCTGAACCCGCCTGGGGGGAGCCAGCACATCCATGAGGACTCCGCTGATCCGCTGGTGTGCCAATGCAATACCGTCACCCGTTCGGAGATCGAAGCGGCGTGGCGCGACGGGGCACGCACGCGCATCGCGATCGCTGAACGTACCCGTGCTACGACCGGCTGCGGTGGCTGCGCTCGCGATATCGAGACCCTGATGTCGACATGGTAGCCCCAGCAGCGCGAGTCCCAACCCAGCCGGTGAAGGCAGCGACTCCCCGCTTCTCCCCACGAGGGAACCCTTATACGGGGAACCGATGCCGGCTGCGTGAGGGTGTGGAGCGCACTGGGGGCGCTGGTTTCGACAAGCGGCCACCGTCGTTCGAGGGGCGCGAGCCGCCCCGGGGAGCGCCACCCCGTGCCACTCCACCGGCGTGAGACCCTCCAGGCTATGGCAGGTAATGGGCATGGTCGCCGCCCCCTCACGTTCATCAGCCAGGGCCGGCCTCGGTGGCCTCCCCGGCTGGTACGAGCTCCCGCTCTGGGGTGGTGCGGTCCAGCAGCGCCCGCATGGCAGCGTCGGCGGCGGCCTCGTCGCCGCCCGCGATCGCGTCGATCACCGCTGCGTGGCTGGGCAGCGCCTCATCTTGGCCCGCTGCCTCGCTCGGGTGTTGCTGGTGCGACAACCCGGCGGCGAGGAAGACGTCCATGCGGCTGAACATTTCGTTGTGGGTCGCCGCGAGGAGGGTACGGTGCCAGGCCAGTTCCGCCCGCGCGGCGGCTTCGGGGGAGGCGTCGGCGGCTTCTCGCACCGCCCGCAACGCTGCGCGCAGTTCGCCCACGTCGCTGTCGGTCCGTCGCCGCGCCGCCAGCCGGGCGGCAGCCGGTTCCACGGCCATCCGTAGTTCGGATAGGTCCCGGAAGAAGGTGCCCGCGGCGCCGGTGGCGAGCTGCCAGCCCAGCACGTCAGGGTCGAGCAGGTTCCACTGCGACCGTTCCCGCACAAACGTTCCCCGTTTCTGCCGGGAGTCGACCAGGCCCTTGGCCGCCAACACCTTCAGTGCCTCTCGTAGCGCGGTGAGGCTAAGGTCCAGTTCCTCGCTCAGTGCTGTGAGGTCGATCGTCGCACCTTCGGCGATCTCCCCTGACACGATCCGGGAACCGAGGAGCTGCACGATCTGGCCGTGTACCCCGCGCCCGACGTAGGCTGCCATCGCGTTGTCCGTCCTTAAGCTCGTCGCGGTTGGCCCGCCGCTGCGGCTGTTTCGAGGACACCGGGGAACGGCGCCGCTGTGCCCTCGACGGGGCGGGCCTGCTGTTGACCGTCCGGTAAGTGTGCGACCGTGATACAGGTCACGTCAATATTAAAACCTAATTAAACTAATAATTATTGGGCTGTGAGTCGGTGTGGAAAACGCGGAAAAGGGTCGCGTCGCCGCCGGCCGATCACTACCCGTCTCGCCTGCCCGCACGCGACGTCAACGACGTCAGCCACGTGACAGCGCGGCTGACGTCTGAGGGAGTGACGATGCCGACGAGCCTGCCGTCGTCGATGACCAGCCAGCGCTGATCAGGACTTGGTTCAAGGCGGTCGAGGAGGTCCGCCAACGGCTCGTCGGGGCTCACCGTGATGCTGTCGTCGAGCGGGAGCATCACGTCCGCCACTGTGGTCGAGGAGCGGTTCGCCACTGCCACGTCCTGGATCTGCGCCACGGTCACCAGTCCCACCGCGGTAGTCCCATCCTCAGTGACCGGAAACGCCGAATGCCGGTACCTGAACAACGGGCCATAGAGGAAATCCGCGATCGTGGTGCCGGCAGGCGCCATGACGGGGTCGGGGGTCATCGCCTCCCGGACCGTTACGCCGGCCAGCATGTTGCGCACCTGCACCTGCCGGCCTTCGCTCGTGGCAACGGCGATGAGGAAGCTTCCGATGAGGGCGATCCATATTCCGCTCAGCGTGGCTCCCCGCAGGAACACGTAAAGCCCAAGTAGCACCAGAAACCACCCGAGGAAACGCCCAGCCGTGGTCGCGCCGACGGCGGCGCGGACCCGGTCCCCGGTGCGCCACCACAACAGCGCGCGCAGCAACCGGCCACCGTCAAGCGGTGCGGCGGGAATGACGTTGAATACCGCCACTACAACGTTGATCGCAGCGAGCCAGGCCACCGCCTCGACATCCAGCCCAACCGCCGACACCAGGCTTAGCAGCCACGCCACAACGGCGAACAGCATCCCCAGCAGGAAGCTGACAGCCGGACCCACCCCCGCGATCCGTAGCTCGGCACCCGGGGTAGGCGCCTCGTCTCGCATCCGGGCGACGCCGCCCAGGAGCCATAAGGTGATCCCGTCGACGACAACCCCGTTGCGGCGGGCCACAATGGCGTGGGCGAGCTCGTGGGCCAGCAACGAGGCGAAGAATACGACAGCGGTGGCGATTCCCACGCCCCAGTAGAGCCAGGCCGGACGATCGGGGTAGACACTGGGCAGCCGCCCCTCCGCCAATCCGAAGACGATGATGGCGAAGATGACCAGAACGCTCCAGTTGAGCCCCACCCGTATTCCGGCGACACGCCCCAGCGAGAACGTCTCCTGCACGGCGCCCACCTTCTTGGGCAGTTACCCCACGGTCATTACCCCGGTACCGCTACCCACCGCCCCTGCGCGTACACAGCCCCACCCCCACCGCCCGCTGCGCCGGCAACGGCGGTCACGCCGCCATTGGAAGCGGGCCGGCATCGACCGTCACCCGCGTGTCCAGCCACCGAGCCCGGCCCCGTCCTCGACCCCAGGCGGGGACCGCGCCTATCCTTCGCCAGAAGATGTTTTCGTCCCGTTTCGAGACCAGCGGCGCTTCCTCTCCGTTACGCACCGCGACCCCAATCTTTCCCGTTGTCCTGCCCGTGTCGCCCCGTAGGGCGGCCCCAGCAACAGAAAATCCCTCATGAGTCATGATCCCCTCGCCAATAGCGGCAGCGATGGCTACACACCTCCCCTGATCAGCGCGGACACTCCCACACCGGCGCGCATCTACGACTACCTGCTCGGAGGTAAGGACAACTTCGCCGTCGATCGCGATGCGGCGCGTGCGCTTGAGCAGCACGCCCCCCACTCCCGGGCGCTGGCGCGCGAGAACCGTCGGTTCCTGGAACGTGTGGTGCGCTACCTCGTGGCCGAGGCGGGTATCCGCCAGATCATCGATTTGGGATCGGGATTGCCCACTCAGGACAACGTGCACCAGATCGCCCAACGCCACGCCCCCGAGACCCGCGTCGTCTACGTCGACCACGATCCGATCGTGCTCGCCCATAGCCAAGCCCTGCTGGCGGAAAACGATCGCACCGCCGTGATCACCGCCGACATCGCCGAATCCGAGCGCATCCGCAGCCATCCCGAAACTCGGGCGCTCATCGACTTCACCCAGCCATGGGCACTGCTGTGCATGGCGCTGTTCCACTTCGTCGAGGACCCTTCCGACATCGTTGCGGCCTTCCGCGCGCACATGCCCTCCGGCAGTTTCCTGGCGCTCTCGCACGGTACTCACGAGAGCACCGAACCCGAGGACGTCGATAACGTGAAGCGGGTCTACCAGAGCACCACCTCCTCGCTGCTGCTGCGCACCCCAGCCGAGATTGCCGCGATCTTCACCGGGTTTGAACTGGTCGACCCCGGTCTGGTCCCGGTCATGGAGTGGCGCTCCGATAGCGAGCCGCTCCGGTTCGACAGTGCCGGCGGTTACGGGGGCGTCGCGGTGCTGCCATGAGCCCTGCCCGCGTTTTTCGCCCCGGTGGTGGCCGCCGGGGCGAAAAACGGCGGTGTCTGCGGTCCACTAGGACGTTTGTGCGATGCGCGGAATATCTCCGACCGAGCTGTGGACACCCCCTTGCGCCGTCAACTCCGCCGCGAGCACGCTATTGAACGTGAGTGTGCGCGAGTATGACTACGACCTGATCGTCATCGGCTCGGGACCCAGCGGACAGAAAGCGGCCGTCGCCGCTGCCAAGCTCGGCAAACGTGTTGCCGTCGTCGACCGCCACGACATGGTGGGCGGCGTGTGCGCCAACACAGGCACCATCCCGTCCAAGACACTACGCGAAGCTGTGCTCTACCTGACCGGGATGCATCAGCGCGACCTCTACGGCGCCAGCTACCGTGTCAAGCACGACATCACCATCTCCGATCTCCTCGCCCGTACCCGCCACGTGGTCGACCGCGAGGTGCAGGTGGTGCGCTCCCAACTCCTACGCAACAACATCGAGCTCGTCACCGGCGCTGCACGGTTCGTCGACCCGCATACCGTGGCCGTCGAAGGGCCGCGGGGCGAACGCATCTCGCTGAGCGCCGGCAACATCGTGGTTGCCAGTGGCAGCCGTCCCGCCCGGCCACAGCAGGTCGACTTCGACGAGGCGCGCGTACTCGACTCTGACGAGGTCCTGCGTCTCGAAGAGGTCCCCTCCTCCCTTGTGGTGGTGGGGGCCGGCGTCATCGGTATCGAGTACGCTTCCCTTTTCGCCGCCTTGGGAACTCGGGTCACCGTCGTCGAGCAACGTGAGCGCATGCTCGATTTCTGCGACCCGGAGATCGTGGAGTCGCTCAAGTTCCACTTGCGCGACCTCGCAGTGACCTTCCGATTCGGCGAGAAAGTCATGGACGTGGCCGTCTCCGAACACGCCACGGTCACCACCCTGGTCAGCGGTAAGCGCATCCTCGCCGACGCCGTCCTCTACTCGGCCGGACGCCAGGGCATGACCGAAGAGCTGGACCTGGAAAAGGCCGGTCTGGAAGCCGACGGCCGCGGCCGTCTCGCAGTCGACGAGCACTACCGCACCTCGGTAGAGCACATCTATGCGGTGGGCGATGTCATCGGGTTCCCGGCGCTGGCGGCCACCTCCATGGAGCAGGGACGGCTCGCCGCCTACCACGCTTTCGCGGAGCCCACCAACGAGATGACGGGGCTACAGCCGATCGGGATCTACACCATCCCCGAGGTCTCCTACTGCGGCGCCACCGAGGCCGAGCTGACCTCCTCGGCCGTGCCCTACGAGGTGGGGATCTCCCGCTACCGCGAACTCGCGCGCGGCCAGATCGTCGGTGACTCCTACGGCATGCTCAAGCTGCTGGTCTCCACCGATGACCGCAAGCTGTTGGGGGTGCACGTCTTCGGTACCGGGGCCACTGATCTGGTCCACATCGGTCAGGCCGTGATGGGGTGCGGCGGGACCGTCGACTACCTCGTCGACGCCGTTTTCAACTATCCGACGCTGTCGGAGGCGTACAAAGTCGCAGCTCTGGACGCTACCAACAAGATCCGCGCCCTGGAGCGGTTCGAGCTCTGAGCCCAGCAGGCCGGCCCGCTTTCGGCGGCCACGGGCCGGACCACACGATACCTGTGGCCGGACCCCGACAAGCGGGGGCCGGCCACCGGCTGGCGCAACGGTTTGTGGAGATGCTGGGACCTCTCCGGTACGGCTGGGCCGTCTCGAAGCGTGTCCCTTGGTTCGTTAGCTAGCCGAGCAGCTCAGCGACGGTGTTTCGTTGGTGCCCGAGGCGGTGAATCCGAACGAGGTGCTCTGTCCGGCGCTGACGTCACCGTTGTAGCTCTTGTTGGTGGTGGTGATGTCCGAGCCGCTGCTGGTGACGTTGGCGTTCCACAGCGAGTTGATGCTCTCGCCGTTGGTGAACGTCCAGTCCACCTGCCAGCCGCTGATGTCTGAATCACCGGCGGTGACCGTGATCTCGGCCTGGAAGCCGCTGCCCCACTGGTTCACGAGCGAGTACTCGGCCGAGCAGCCACCCGCCGGCGGGGTAGTGGGGTCGTCGGTCGGCTCGTCGGTGGGCTCATCCGTCGGCTCATCCGTCGGCTCGTCGGTGGGGTCGTCAGTGGGGTCGTCGGTGGGGGTGGGGTCGACGCCGTCGTAGACGGATGCCTCCACGGCGGTCTCGTCGATGCCGTTGGCGCCGTAGAAGATCCGCTCACCCCACGAGGTGAGGCTGTTGGCGTTAAAGTCGTTGACCATGTCCAGGTAGTCGACTCCGCCGCTGTTACCGCTCCACGACCAGCCGATGTAGCCCACGCCCAGGGACTCGGCGTTGGACATGATCGCGTCTTCGGCGGGGTCGCCGTCGGAGTGGTTGTGGCCGAACTCGCCGATCATGATCGGCAGTCCTCGGTCGACGAAGCTGTTGAGGTAGCTGCTGACCGCGGAGGCGGTGTCGAAGACCCCGTACATGTGGATGGACAACATCGTGTTGCCGGTCGGGTCGCTGTTGTAGACCGTCTCGGCGTTGTCGCGCATGGTGTAGGACCAGTCCTGGCCCCAGTTGGGCGCGTCGACGACGAGCGTGTGCTCGAAGCCGGCGTCACGCAGCCGGTTGATCGCATCCGAGGTGTCGCTGGCCCACGAGGAGTAGGTGGCCTCGTCGTTGCCGTAGGGCTCGTTGCCGATGTTGATCAGGATGTACTCTTCTTCGCCCTCGATCGCGCTCTGGATGCTCTCCCAGTAGTCGACGGCCTGGTCCAACGTCGCGGCTTCGCTCTCCTCGCCGTAGCCGGTCGTGTCGTGGACCTCAAGGACGCAGATCAGTTGGTTGGCCTTGCACTCTGAGACCACGTTGGCGACGTCGCTGGCGTCGTTGCGGGTCCAGCGGTCGCCGCTGCTCAGTACCACCCGAACGGTGTTCGCGCCGTGGGATTTGATGCCGGCGAACGCATCGGTCTCATTCGGGAACCACGTGTGAGGGTGGCTCACGCCCCGCATGATGAACTCATTGCTATTGGCGTCGTAGAGACGCCCGTTCTCCACATAGAAGCCGGTCGCAGCCTGCGCAGGCTGGACGAAGGCAAACATCGAGAGCAGGAGAGCGAACAGTGTCGTTCCCGCTATCGCGAATCTTGTTTTCATGCTTAACCTCAGCGAAGAATTATCGAATCGAAGGGGGGATATGCGGGCGGGATAGTTGTAGTCGCCCGACAACGAAACCTGAGGCGCCGCTGCCATAGTAGATTAAATGTGGCTAGCAACACAACCGGTTAAGTTAATTCAGTCGCCAGGTCGCGTCGTAGGGAATCGGCCAGCTCAGAGCGGGTAAACCATGATCTCGCCCCATGATCGTCCCCTCGGCCCGCCCTGCCGGTCCCGAGCCCGGAATCGCCGGTTAGTGACAGCGGGCAATGTCGGCTTCACGATCGCTGCGGCCCGCCCCCGGTGTGCCGACCGTGTCACCCCACTTTTGCGTGATCCCACCTCTAATGGGCCAACTCCGCGCATAACCGGGCCGCGAATCGCGTATTGGGCCCCGGGCCACGGGGCGTGGCGCGCGGGTCGGGCGCCTGCGTCTTGGCCACGATGGGCACAGCGGCGCCCGATATCGCCTCGTAGCCATCCCGACACCGAGCCGCACATCGACACGGGGACGGCACCCCTTGCTCTCCCGGCGCGGGTACAGGAGACTGCGACCGGTCGTGCCCATTGGAGCTCGCGACTACCCGCTCCGAGAACACCGCCGCAGCGGGCACTCTCGCTGCTGCCCGCGCCTGACCTTCGCCGCCCCGTACTCACCCGCTGGTGGGGGACACGTCCTGTGGCCCAGAGCGCCTAGGGGCGGGCCGGCTGGGGCATTTCCAGTACCGCTGCCCCGCTGACCCGGTCGGCAGCCAGATCGGCGAGGGCCTGGTCGGCCCGATCGAAAGCGTAAGGGCTGACCGTCACCTGAACGCCGTACTCGACGGCTAGCGCGAGGAACTCCCGACCGTCAAAACGAGTGTTGGCCGTTACGCTGCGCACTGTGCGCTCGTGAAATATGTGACGCTGATAGTTGAGTTCGGGGATGTCGCTGAGATGGATACCCGCGATCGCCAGCGTCCCCCCGCGGTCCAGCGCGCGCAGCGCCACCGGTACCAGCGTGCCCACCGGTGCGAACAGGATCGCGGCGTCCAGAGCCTCGGGAGGAGCGTCATAGGCCCCCGTTGCCGAGGCGCACCCCAGCTCACGGGCGAGTTCCCGAGCCTGCTGCGAGCGTGTCATCACATGAACCGTCGCACCCTGCGCAAGAGCCACCTGCGCGGCGAGGTGCGCCGAAGCGCCGAAGCCGTAGATTCCCAGCGTGCCACCTTGCGGTAGTTCAGCGCGTCGCAGGGCCCGATACCCGATGATCCCGGCGCACAGCAGCGGGGCGAGCGGGCCGGCCGGGCCGCTCTCGGGCAGCGGGTAGACATAGTCCTCGTAGGCGGTCAGGTACTCGGCGAAACCGCCGTCGGTGTCCCATCCCGTGTAGGTCGATGACGGGCACAGGTTCTCCGCGCCTCGCTGACAGTACCGGCAGTGGCCGCAGGTAGAGCGGAGCCAGGCCACCCCCACCCGCGCCTGCTCCTCGAAAGCCGTGGCGTCTGGGCCGCTGGTGACGATGCGGCCGACCACCTCGTGGCCGGGAACCGTCCCCGGCCATCGCGGCGCCAGATCGCCTTCGGCCAGGTGGAGATCCGTCCGGCACACCGCGCACGTCTCCACACGGATCAGCACCTCACCGGGGCCCGGCTTGGGAACCGGGCGCCGTACCATGCGCAGCGGCCGTTCCGCGATCGGCGCTGGGCGTTCGACAATCCACGCGCTCATCTGCTCGGGAATCGCGCTCACACTCCCCACCTCACCACATCATCCCCGGTCGTTCCAGGGGCTCCAGGGCGGATACGGCGCATGGGGCCAGGTGTGGCCACCGTCGGGGCCAACGTCGAACCACGTTGGGACTTTAGCCTCTCACCTGGGGGGATGTGGTACGGCACTGTGAGAGTGCGAATCGAGGAGGGCGAACCCAGATGGCATTGCTATCCCAGACCACGGTCTACGCCTGCTCCTGCGGCGGTCAGGGGGCGGCGGGGCCGTTGTACGTCCTCGTGGTGGACGCGGCACCCGAACCCCCGTATGTCCACGTCACGGGCGAACTGGATCTGGCGACAGCCGACGAACTCGCCGATGAGCTGATCGGCGTCATCGAGCGGCACGGCCCCGACACCGTCGTCGACCTCTCCGGAGTCACCTTCTGCGACGCCCGAGGTCTTGCCGCCTTGGTCAGAGTGGCCAACCACGCTGAGAACGCGGGGGGCCGGCTTGTGATCGCTTCCCTCTCACCCTGCGTGGCGCGGTTGCTCAGACTCACGGGCCTGGCTTGGCGCTTCACCCAAGGGCGGGAGCGCTCCGTCACCGGTCTGCCGCCCCAGCGTGGTTTGCCCATGCCCGAGGAGCGCAACCGGCCTGGTGCCGGCAGTCGGGACTGACGGTCTACGAGGCGCCGTACTGTGCCGGCCGCGGCCCATCCCGTGCGCGTGGCTGCGGCCAGGGCGCTGCGGCGTGCCGTTCCGCGGTGCCAGCGGGGATCAGCCAGCCCCGCCGACACCGCGGGCGGCGTCACTTGACGGAACCGGCCGACAGACCGGAGACGATGTGACGCTGCACCAGCACGAACGCGACGATGACCGGGAGCGAGATGGTCAGCGAGGCCGCCATCAGCTCGTTCCACATCACGTCGACCTGGCTGCGGTAGAGCTTCAGACCGATCGAGAGGGTGCGGGTCTCGGTGTCGGTGAGCACCGAGGCGAACAGCACCTCTCCCCAAGCGGTGATGAACGCGAACACCCCGACGGCGAGCAGGCCTGGACGGGCGACCGGCAGGATCACCCGCACCAGTGCTCCGACCCGGCTGGTGCCGTCGATCATCGCGGCTTCCTCCAGCTCCTTGGGGATGGCGCTGAGGTAGCCCGACAGCATCCAGATCGAGAATGGCAGGGCGAACGTCAGGTAGGTGATGATCAGCCCGAGGTAGGACCCGGTGAACTGGATACCGAGGATATCTTCGAGCTGCACGAAGATCAGAAACAGCGGCAGCAGGAACAGGATGCCGGGAAACATCTGCGTCGACAGCACCGTCATACTGAAGACGCGCTCGCCGCGGAACCGCATCCGGGCGAGTGGGTAGGCAGCCAGCACCGCGAAGATCAACGCGAAGAACGTCGCTGTCAGGGTGACGAAGAGGCTGTTGCCCAGGTAACGCGCCAGGGGAATAGTCGACCACATGTCGATGTAGGGCGCGAAGGTGATTTCCTCAGGGACCCACAGGAACCTTCCGCGCACGTCCGCCAACGGCTTGATCGAGGTCAGCACGAGGACGTACAGCGGCATGAGGGTGAACAGGGTCAAAAAGATCAGCGTGAGCCGGCGGAACCACCGGAAACCGGTTGTCTCAGTCATTGGCACGTCCCTTGGGCAGGACCATCCGGATGTAGATCGCCGAAGCGACGAGTAGAACCAGGAGCAGCAGCACGCTCATGGCGGCCCCCAGCCCGAAGTTCCACTTGACGAAGGAATGTTCGTAGATGAGGGGGGAGATCAACCGTGCGCTCTCTGGCGAGGTATCACCGAACAGCAGGTACGGGATATTGAACTCGTTGAAACTCCACAATCCCATGACCAGGAGCACGATGGCGTTGGCCGGTCGCACCATGGGCAAGGTGATGCTGGTGAACTGTTTCCACGTCGAGGCACCGTCGATGGCGGCGGCTTCGTACATGTCTCCCGGGATGCTTTGCAACGCGGCGAGCAGCATCAGGAATGCGAACGGCCACAGCCGCCACACCGACACGATCACGAGGACCCAGAAGGAGTTCTCGCCGATCAGCCAGAAGGGCCGGTCGTCCAGTAGTCCCAGGTCTTCGACGATCAACCGGTTGATCATGCCGTCGCGCTGGTTGAACATGAAGGCCCAGATAATGGCGGCCACATAGACCGGGAGCGCGTAGGGCACCAGGAACAAGGTGCGCAGGATGCCCCGCCCTCGGAAATTGGTGTTCAGCGCGACCGCGGCTGCGATCCCCAGAACCCACGACAGTCCAACTGCCAGGGTGGTGTAGACCGCGGTACGGAAGAGGCTTTCGAACAGGGCGCTGCCGATGGGACCGCTGGGGTCGAGCCCTTGGGCGAAGTTGTCCAGCCCAACGAACGGGGCTGTGGTCCATCGGCGGATGGTGAGCTGCGTCAGGGAGATGAACGCGATGTAGATCCCCAAAATCATGGGGATGATGTGGATGAGCAGCTCCATCACTGCCGCGGGCAGCACCATCCCGTAGGGGAGGAAAGAGTCGCGACGCCGGCGCCGTTTGGGCACGGCGTCATCATCGGGTGCGGCAGGTGGGGCCGCTATATCCGCTCTGGGCGGCGGTTTTTGGGTGGTCGACATCAAAGCCTCCATAGGAAGGCCGCCCCGCCAGTGGGCGGGGCGGCCGGGGAGTACCTAGTTCGCTGCGGGCATCTGAGACTCGGCCTCCTCCAGAACGGAGCGGACCGCGTCCTCATCGATTTCCGTGCCGGTGGCGGCGTCTGCGAACAGGGCGGCGATCTGCCCGCCCAGCGTCGTCTCCATCTCACCCACCTGCGGGATCAGCGGCATCGGCGCGGCGTGCTCGCTGAGGATCGTCTGGAAGGTCTGCATGGAGTCGGTCTGGAACGCCTCGTCCTCGTAGGCATCGTTGGCGATGGGCAGCGTCTGGAACTCCTGGGCCAGGTAGGTCTGCTCCTCGGCACTGGTCAGGTGCTCGACGAGTTGCAGCGCGCCCTCCTGGTTGTCGGTGTTGTTGAAGACGCTGATGTTGATGCCGGCGGCGTGGCTCTGGATCGGCTCGCCGGGCAGCGGGTCGAACATCGGGACCTGGGCGATCTCGTAGTCCTCGAAACCGCGCGAGGCCAGGGTGGTCCGCGAGCTGCCCTGGGTGATGATCATGGCAGCTTTGCCGTCGGCGAACTGGCTGACCGACTGCGTGCCGTCGGTGTATTCGGCGTTGCTGGGCGAGACGATCTCGTGCTCGGTCATCAGCTCAACCCAGTGCTGCACGGCCGTGACCTGCGGGTCGGAAGCGAAGGTCGGGCCGTCGTCCCAGAGTTGACCCCCCTGCTGCTGGCCCAGAACAAAGGCCATGTGCGAGTTCTGCCGCTCGCTGCCGGCCTCCATCGTGAAGCCCCACTGGTCGATCTCGCCGTCGTCGTCGGTGTCCTTGGTCAGCTCCTGGCCGACCTCGATGAACTCCTCCCACGTCGAGGGAGGCTCCTCGATGCCGGCCTCCTCGAACAGGGTGGGATTGTAGAGCAGCGCGTAGGACAGGCCGTAGAGCGGGACCGAGGTCGGGGCCTCACCCGGGACACCGCCTGTGGCGTAGCTGCTTTGCAGGAACTTGTCCTGACCGCCGACGGCCTCCAGGGCGTCGCCCTCGAACGGCACGAACGCGCCGGTTTCCTGGAGGCTGGGCGCCCAGGTGTTGCCGATGTTCAGGACGTCGGGAGAGTCGCCGCTGCTCACCGCGGTAAGGATGCGGTTGTACAGCTCGCCCCACGGGATCACCTCGAGTTCGACCTCAATGCCGGTCTCCTCGGTGAAGCGGTCCAGTGAGGGCGTGAGGACCTCCTCGTCCTCCGCGATGCTCGCCGCCTGGTTACTGGCCCAGTAGGTGAGCGTCTGCTGCCCCTCGTCGCCGCCGCCGGAGTCACCGCCGTCGGAGGAGCCGCCGCAGGCGGTCAGCGCCGCGGCGAGTCCAAAGGCGGTGCAGGCGGACAGTGCTGCTTTGGCGGGGATCTTCACGACCATCTCCCGTTTCTCGTTGTGGTCATGTGAGCCTGCCGTCTTCTTCGTCGATGACAGGAACGATTAACTTGGCCATAAGGCCGTGACAAGCCGTTTCGCGCGATGGCTGTACTTCGTGGGGCTGATCGCGCGACGGACCCAGAGATCGTCTGGTGTCCGCCGCCCGACTACTAAACCGGTTTACCGCGAGAGTGTAGGAGAAATCTCTCAAGATCAGGAGAGGGATTTACGCAGTCGTTACTCGGTGGACTCTCGCACACGGAGTTCGGCTGTTAGGACGGTGGACGCTGGAGCCTCCTGACCTTTGAGCATGTCCAGGAGAATCCGGGCCGCCGAACTTCCCAACGCACGGTGCCTGCTGCGGATCGTCGTCAGCGGAGGCGACGTGAAGGAAGCCAAGGCTATGTCATCAAACCCTGCCACAGCCACATCGGCTGGGATCGCCAGTCCCGAGTCCGACAGCGCCGAGTAGCCGCCGATGGCCATCAGGTCGCTGCCATAAAAGATTGCTGTTGGACGTTCTGGCAGGTCAAGTAGGCGCTGAGTGGCCTTGGCGCCGCCGGCGATCGTGTAGAAGCCATGTTCCACCGGCCCCGGCTCCACCCCAAGATCGCGCAGCGCTTTCTCCCAATGTCGGCGGCGCTGCAATGCGTGCAGCATGTAGGGATCGCCCTGCACGTGGGCCACGTGGCGGTGGCCAGCGTCAAAGAACCGTTGCACCAGCGTCCGGATCGCGTCTTCGGCGTCGTAGGTGATGGTGGGAAAGTCGGAATAACCGCTTGGAGCACCGACCACCACGGCCGGAGCGCCCATCCGGCTGAGCATCTCGCAGCGGTCATCGTTGACCCGCGGGTCGGTGATCAGGAACCCATCGACGAAACGGTCGTTGAACAGCCGTTCGTAGGTCGTGGCCTCGGTGCGGGCATCGGGCACGAACCGGATCACCGTCGCGTGTTCCTCGCCTGAAAGTACCGATTCGATACCGGAGAGGAACGAGGCAAAGAATGCGTCAAAGTCGAGGACATCGGGGGAGCGGCGGACCACGAGCCCGATCGTGCCCAGCGGCTTACCGTTGAGCGCCCGAGCGGCATAACTCGGGCTCCAGCCCAAGTCCACCGCTGCCTGGCGGATACGCTCCCTGGTCTCCGGGCTCACCCCGGTGCCACTGTTCAGAGCCCGCGACACCGCGCCCTTGGTCACCCCAGCGCGACTTGCCACGTCGCTGATGGTGGGGCGCTTGCGTCCCGTTCTCCCTGCGGTCATCGGCCTCGCGACGCGGACCCACCGCCCTTAGGCGAGGGCAAGCGCCGCACCTCCTCACAAAAACTAGAGGATCTGTCGTTCCTCAACGGGGTGTCCCTCCGTCACGGTGAGTCCTGTGGTGTCCGCGGATGGCGTTACGCAACCTGGTTGCCCAACGCCATCGGGTTGTGGTCCCCGGCGCGGCACGCGCCCACGGACCCGGGAGAGTACACCCACTCCATCTTCACGTTGTGCGGCGGCCGGCTCACAAGACGCTGCTGCCGCTGCGCGGCGTGCGCAGACATTACCCGCCGCCTTGCGGGGCCCTACCGAGCTCACCGGCTCTCTCGCCGAGGCCGACCTTCGAGTGTGCGGCAGGTCACGCTCGTCGAGTGCCCGCGGGCCACCTCCACGGCAGTGACACCACCCCCGCTGTCACCATTGTCTCCACCGCGCCAGAGCGAAGATAAGTTCCTTGCTGAGCTGGTATCAGACCGCAACGCAAGACCTCCGAGAGGGAACGGCAGGGGGACAGTCAGGTCGGGGCGGACGGCCGTGGTCTCTCCCCACACGGGAGAAGCCCCCAAGAAGACAGATGGTAGTCCGCCGCTGGCTCTTCTCCGGTAGTCGGGAGCGGCCACCCTCACGGCCGGCCCTTCCGGTGGCCGTTTCCGTCGTCGCAGGCGGTCATTTCCCAGCCGCGCTCCGGTTCAGCCTGAGAGGCGACTGCCAGACGCTACGGCACTGGAGGAGGGGGAGACCATGCGGATGTTCCATGCAGGGTTCCGGAGGGAAATGTCCCGGCTATGCCCGCTCGGTATGTGGTAGCCGCGGGGTGCCAAGCGGCCGGCCCTTCCGGTGGCCGACCCGCCCCAACGGCTTCCCCGCGCCGCAGGGGCCACCATCGCCGCACAGTCCCCACCGGATCCGACAGCGGCTCCCGTTGCGGCGCCTGCGACGAGACAACGCACCAAGCCTTCACCGGCGCTAGCGCCCACAAGGCCACGGCGCTGCCGTACCAGGCCTGTCCGGGGCTGGAGTAATGGGTGCTTTTCGGGCTTTCTCGCTCGTCTGCCCCCAGACGACGGTTCCCCAGGCAACCGCCCGAGCCACGCGCTGCCGTCAGCGACCTATGTCGACCTACTTCGGGTACGGCGAGCTCAGCGGCTCCGCACAGGTGCGGGTCTCCTCCTACGGTGGCCTCTCAGGGGCGCGGCGTCGTCTAACCGTTGCCTGGACGCCGCGCCACAGCAGAGCCAGGTGTTCTCCCGACGCTGCTACGAGGCCGCCTGCGCTCTCCTTGAATCCGTCGCCGGCTCACTGCTTGGTGACGTGCTCTGGGCGTACGAACAGCACGACCCGCCGCTCGTCGGGCGAGGCCCAGGGGTAGACCTCCTCATCGATGTACTTCTTGGCCATCTTGTTGATGAAAGCGTTGTCGGTGTCGTCCTCGATTTTTTCGACCCTGCCCCGGATCTCCAGGTAGCGGTAGGGGTTGTCGGGGTCGTGCGCCGACAACGCGATCCGGCTGTCACGCTGGATGTTGCGGTACTTCTGCCGGGCCGGTGTCTGGCTGAACTTCACGAACTCGCCATCCCAGTCGACCCACACCGGATTCGACTGCGGCTCGCCGTTGGGGCCGATCGTGCTCACGTGAGCGAAGATGAGCTTGTTGAGAATGTCCTCGCGGTCCTGCGGAATGACAGACATGGCGGCCCTTTCCTCAACTGTGCGTCCTCGGCTCACCGGCGACTCTCGCACCTTCACCGCAGGTCGCCGGCCGTCTCACCCCCTGGCTACCCGCCTGAAGCCGCCGAACACGCGCCATTTTCGACCGGCGCTCGCCGCGGCGGGGCCGCTCACCCGCCCCCAGAAAAATCGGTTGCCCATCCGCTTATCCTTAGTAGCTGTATGGGAATCCCACATGCGACGTCCTCCCCCTTCACCGAACTCCGCGATCGCCTTCCTGAGCTGATGCCGCGCGACCGGCACCGGCTCCGTCGGCGTATCGACGGAGCGCACAAGGTCCGCAACGCTGCCAAGCGCGAGGCCATCGCCACCGAGATCGCCGCCGAGATCGATAAGGCTCACGTGCGGCTACAGCGTCGCCGGGACGCCGCACCCCCGATCAGTTACCCCGCCTCGCTGCCGGTCAGCCAGCGTAAGGACGACATCGCCGCGGCTGTGCGCGATCACCAGGTGGTGATCGTGGCCGGTGAGACCGGTTCGGGAAAGACCACCCAGCTTCCCAAAATCTGTCTCGAGCTGGGCCGGGGGATTTTGGGCACGGTCGGTCACACCCAGCCTCGACGACTGGCCGCACGTACGGTGGCCGAGCGCATCGCCGAGGAGCTCGACACGCCGCTAGGCGAGGCCGTCGGCTACAAGGTGCGCTTCACCGACCACTCCTCCGACGACACGCTCGTCAAACTCATGACCGACGGCATCTTGCTCGCCGAGATGCAGCAGGACCGGATGCTGCGCGACTACGACACCCTGATCATCGACGAGGCCCACGAGCGCAGTCTCAACATCGACTTCCTGCTCGGCTACATCAAGCGGCTCCTGCCCAAACGCCCCGACCTCAAGGTCATCATCACCTCTGCCACCATCGACCCTGAGCGGTTCTCCCGCCACTTCGGTGACGCGCCGATCGTGGAGGTCTCGGGCCGCACCTACCCGGTGGAAGTCCGTTACCGGCCCCTCGCCCCCGAGCCAGGCGACACCGGCGACACCGAAGAGGAGGACGACGGTGGCAAGGCACAACCCCAAGCCTCCCCTGAACGGGACCAGACCCAGGCCATCTGCGAGGCCGTCGACGAACTCAGCGCCGAAGGCCCCGGCGATATCCTGGTCTTCCTCAGCGGCGAGCGTGAAATCCGTGACACTGCCGATGCGCTGGAGAAACACCTGGGCACCGGTGATCACGCCCCTGAAGTGCTGCCCCTGTTCGCCCGGCTTTCCGCAGCCGAGCAGCATCGCGTCTTCCAGCCCCACCGCGGGCGCCGTATCGTCCTGGCCACCAACGTGGCCGAGACGTCGCTGACCGTTCCCGGTATCAAGTACGTCGTCGACCCGGGCACGGCCCGGATCTCGCGCTACAGCCACCGCACCAAGGTGCAGCGCCTGCCCATCGAACCCATCTCGCAGGCATCGGCCAACCAGCGCAAGGGGCGCTGCGGACGGGTCTCGGAAGGTGTGTGCATCCGGCTCTACTCCGAGGCCGACTTCCTGGCGCGTCCGGAATTCACCGATCCCGAGATCCTGCGCACCAACCTGGCCTCGGTCATTTTGCAGATGGCTGCGCTGGGGCTGGGCGACGTCGCCGCCTTCCCCTTCGTCGACGGTCCCGACCGTCGACAGATCAAAGACGGCGTGCAGTTGCTGCGCGAGCTCGGCGCTCTCAACCCCGACGAGACCGACGAGCGCAAACGCCTCCCGCCGATCGGGAACAAGCTCGCCCAGTTGCCCGTCGACCCGCGGCTGGGCCGCATGGTGCTGGAAGCCGAAACCAACGGCTGTGTACGCGAGGTCATGATCATCGCCGCCGCGCTGTCCATCCAGGACCCGCGCGAGCGCCCCGTGGAACACCAGCAGGCGGCAACAGAGAAGCATGCCCGGTTCGTCGAGAAGGACTCCGACTTCCTGTCCTATCTCAACCTGTGGTCCTACCTACAGGAGCAGCAGCGAGCCCTTTCAGGCAATCAGTTCCGCAAGCTGTGCAAGAGCGAATTCCTGAACTACCTGCGGGTGCGCGAGTGGCAGGACATCTACAGCCAGCTCAAGCAGGTGGCCAAGAGCCTGGGGATCACGCTCAACACCGCCACCCCCGACCCTCGCGGCATCCACACCGCGCTGCTCTCCGGCCTGCTGTCCCACATCGGCCTCAAAGACCCCGAGAAGCACGAATACCTGGGCGCGCGCGGCGCCCGGTTCGCGATCTTTCCCGGCTCGTCGTTGTTCAAGAAACAGCCGCGCTGGGTGATGGCCGCCGAGCTGGTCGAGACCTCGCGGCTGTGGGGGCGCATCGTGGCGCGCATCGAGCCGGAATGGGCCGAACACCTCGCCCAACACCTGGTGAAGCGCTCCTACAGCGAACCGCACTGGGAGCGTGACGCCGGCGCCGTCATGGCCTACGAGAAGGTCACCCTCTACGGGGTGCCCATCGTTGCCCAGCGCAAAGTCAACTACGGCAGCATCGACCCCGAGCTGTCGCGCGAGCTGTTCATCCGCCACGCCCTCGTCGAGGGAGACTGGCGGACCCACCACAAATTCTTCCACGCCAACCGGCAACTGTTGGAGGAGGTGGCCGACCTTGAGCACCGTGCCCGGCGCCGCGACATCCTCGTTGACGACGAGGCGCTCTTCGCCTTCTACGACGAGCGCGTCGGCGCTGAGGTCGTCTCGGCCCGCCACTTCGACTCGTGGTGGAAACGAGTCCGCTCCCGTCAGCCCGATCTGCTCAACTTCGAAAAGTCGATGCTCATCAACGAGCAGGCCGAGCAGGTCACCGAGAGCGACTACCCCAACCAGTGGCGCCAAGGCGAGCTGACCTTCCCTCTCACCTACCAGTTTGAACCCGGTACCGAGGCCGATGGCGTGACGGTCCACATTCCCGTAGCCGTGCTCAACCAGGTCAGCCCGGAGGGCTTCGACTGGCAGATCCCGGGCCTGCGTGAAGAGCTCGTCACCGCCCTCATCAGATCGCTGCCGAAACGAGTGCGCACCGCCTTCGTGCCCGTACCCGACCACGCTCGCCAGGTCCTGGGCCGTATCACCCCTGGCACGGAGCCACTGCTCGACGCGCTCAGTCGCGAACTCGGCCACATGGGCGGCGTCCGCATTGCGCGCGAGGACTGGCAGGTGGCCAAAGTCCCCGACCATCTGCGCATGACCTTCCGGGCCGTCGACGACGCCGGAACAACGCTAGCCGAGGACAAGGACCTCGACGCGCTCAAACGCAAGCTCAAACCCCGCCTGCGCGAGGCGATCTCGGCTGAGGCCGCCGGCATCGAAAGAGACGGGCTGACCTCGTGGGATTTCGGCCATCTGGAACAGACCTTCCAGCGTCCGGCCGCCGGCAACGCCGTCAAGGGCTACCCGGCGTTGATCGACGAGGGCGACAGCGTAGCCGTGCGCATCCTCGACACCGAAGCCGAGCAGCGCCGCGCCATGTGGCAGGGCACCCGCCGGCTCCTGCTGCTGAGCATCCCCTCGCCGGTGGCCGCCGTCCAGCGCGGGCTGCGCAACCCTGACAAGCTCGCCTTGGGCAGCAACCCTCACGGCAGTGTCGACAAACTCCTCGACGACTGTCTGACGTGCGCTGCCGACAAGCTCATGGCCCAGGCGGGCGCTCCTGTCTGGGACGGCGAGGCTTTCGCCAAGCTCCGCGACGCCGTCCGCGCCGACCTTGGTGACACCCTCGCCGACATCGTCGCCGTCGTGGTACGCATCTTGGCTGCCGGCCACGAAACCGAGCGCGCCCTCAAAGGCACGACCAGTCTGACGGTCCTGCCATCCCTCACCGATATCCAGGGACAGCTTTCCACCCTGCTCGCCCCCGGTTTCGTCACCGCTACCGGCGCCGAGCGCCTTGCGCACCTGCCGCGCTACCTCAACGCCATCCAGCGTCGGCTGGCCAAGCTCCCCGAGAACCCGCGCCGCGACCAGGTCGAGATGGCCAGAGTCCACCGTATGAGTCAGGACTACGACGCGCTGTGCGCCACCCTGCCGCCCGGGCGCCGCGACGATGCCGACGTCGTGGCCGTCCGGTGGATGCTGGAAGAGTTTCGGGTCAGTTGCTTCGCCCAGGAGCTGGGGACCGCTTACCCCGTTTCCGAGAAGCGTATCCGGAAAGCGATCGAGCAGATCAAGAGCTGAGCCCCCTTTTCGCTATACCCTTTCTGACCAGCATTTTTCTTCTTCTTAGTTGGGAGTTCGGCGCTCCTCAACCGGTTGTTTCGCGATGACCGTGCGGCCCAGCGCACCGTATACCTCCTTGCGCCCCGTAGCGGAAGGGGAGTTGGGCCGTGATGAATATTGCTCTCCAAATCGGTGAACTTATCCGCGCGCGGCCAGCGGATAAGGCTAATGTCCTGGTCATTGGTTCCGTTTCCATGGCGGTGGGCCGGGGGCGCCACGGCCAACAGTGCAGCTCACAGCTATAACTGCTGTATACAGCGTTTTCGTTTTGGTCGAAGGGGGGTGCGCCATCGCTCTTTCTGCTAAAGTTCGTGTCGATTCGTTGGCGTTTGGCTGTCTTGACGACGGTTTTGTGACAATCAGCCCGCCTTACCCCTAGGTCACTGGCATGATTGTCATGGCAAGCCATCGACGCGGCCGCATCAGGTACGACTCGCAGCGCGACCAGCCGGGCACACCCGTGCACCCGCGAAGCGAGTCACATCGTGCGTTGCCCGGCCGCGCATGTCCCTGTGCGCTGTGGCCGGGTCAGATCCCGTGCCACGCGCGGGACTCGCCCTTCTTGGTGAAGTCGTTCCGACTTGAGGAGATCCGCTGTGGCGCAGGCGCCATCATCGGCCAATCGTGCTGACCATCCACTGGAGCACATGATGACCACAGAAAATGTGACTGCGCCCACCGGTGGCCGGTTGCGCCGGGTACTGGAGTGGATGGGGCTCACCCGTCCGCGTCAGGATCCGTCCCCCTCGCCGGCTCCGGTTCCTCCGCAGCAGGAGGAGCCGGTCGCCGAGGACCCGGCTCCGGCCGGCGCAGCGCCCACGGTCACGGCTGAGGCCACTCGAAACCAGGTGAGAGAGCAGGATCTTCTCACCGTCACACTGGCCAACATGGCCATGCGCGACCTCACCATGGTGGAGTCGCTGCTCGACATCGTCGAACAGTTGGAGGGCGAAACCGAAGACCCTACCCTGCTGGAACAGCTCTTCCGCATTGACAACCTCGCCACCCGCATGAGACGCAACGGCGAGAACCTGCTGGTCCTCGCGGGTCAGGACACCGGAGACCCCTCCATGGAGCCGGTGCCAATGCTGGATGTGGCGCGGGCGGCGATCTCGGAGATCACCGACTACGAGCGAATCCAGGTCGGCCACCTCCCGGAGAAGGCACTCGCCGGCGCAGTCGTCGACGACGTCAGCCACCTCCTCGCCGAACTCTTGGACAATGCCACCGCCAAATCCCCCGACCACGCTCAAGTGGTTGTCAGCGCCCAGCCCATGAGTGGCGAGCGCCTGTTGATCACGGTCGAGGACGAGGGGATCGGTATTCCCAAGCCGCAGATCGACCAGCTCAATGCCAGGCTCTCCGGCACCCCCGTGCTTGACGACCAGGTAGTCCGCCACATGGGGCTCTACGTGGTCAGTCGGATCGCCCACCGCCATGGCCTTGAGGTCCAACTTGAGCCGCGAGCCTTCCGGGGCACCAGCGCCCACGTCGTCATCCCTGCCCGCTTGCTCAGCGACTCCGTAGCCCCAGCAGCGCCAGCGGACCCCCCAGCGCAGCCGGAGGCCCGGCCGGCACCGAAGGCCTCGGCTCCCCGAACCGAGAAAGCCCCGACGACTCGATCGGCTCCCAGCACCGTGCCCAGTTCGCAGCCCTCCCGCCCGTCATCCAGCCCCGCTTCCCCCACTGCGGAGTCCTCGGCCGATGGCTCCGCTGCCTCGGTCACCTCTGCGGGGCTGCCTCGACGAAGCGCCAACCGCAGCAACTCGCCGATGCAGGCATTTGAATCCCCTGACGACGAGGGGAGAGAGGAGCCACAGGACGCTGAGAGTAAAGCCGAACGTATCCGTTCCGACCTCGACGGCTTCCTTTCAGGCGAGCGCGAGGCGACGAGCGACGACGACTAGCCGGGTGAGCCCGCAAGAGCACACATGTGCCCGGCTCCGCCGCGGCGCCGGGCTGCCGGCATCATCCGGAGTGGCCAACGTCTGGTCGGCTTAGCCAGCCGTGACCCAAGATCTAACGAGAAGCTGGATTAACATGACCAACCGGTTGAGTGAGAGTGCGGAGAACTTCGCCTGGCTCATCTCCAACTTCGTCGACGAGGTGCCCGGCGCCGAACACGCCGTTGTCGTCTCCGCCGACGGCTTGCTTCTGACTGCCTCGCGCGATTTTCCCGAAGAGGCTGCCGAGCAACTCAGCGCGATCGCCAGTGGATTGCAAAGCCTGGCTGAAGGCGGCGCGAAGCTGTTCGCCAAAGGCGAGTGCGAACAGCTCATCGTCCGCATGCGCCATGGCCATCTGTTCGTCATGTCGATCAGCGACGGATCCTGCCTCGCGGTGCTTTCGTCCAATGATGCCGACATGAAGATCGTCGCTTACCAGATGACGCTGCTGGTAGAAAATGCCGGGCACGTCCTCACGCCGCAGTTGCGTTCCGAACTGCGTGAGGTTATCGCACGCTGATCCGGTAGCTCTGGCAAGCCGGAGCTGTGACTGACGAAGAGGTTGCAACTGCAATGAGCTACCGCAGAAAGCGGCGTTCTCGTATCCGTCCGTACACCTTTACGGGCGGGCGGACACGATCGCGTCATCCGCTGATGGTGCAGACGCTGGTATCCACGGCTGATCCAGCGGCCCAGCCGCCCCGAAATCTCATGCCCGAGTCCGAACGCATCCTGAGTCTGTGTCGGGAGACGCGCTCGGTGGCTGAGATCTCCGCGGAACTGAAGATCCCGTTGGGCGTCACTCAGGTCCTGCTCAGCGACCTGGCCGATCAGGGCCTCGTCTACATCCACCCCACCATCACCGGACACAGTCCGTCGGAAAATCAGGTTCTGGAGAGGGCGCTCCGTGGGCTCGAACGACTCTTCCAATGACACATTCTCGAAGATGTCGACCAAGATCGTCATCGCCGGCGGCTTCGGCGCCGGCAAGACGACCCTGGTCAGGTCCGTCTCCGAAATTGAGCCGGTCACCACAGAGGCGCTCATGACCGACGCGAGCGCCGCACACGACGACATCACCGAAACACCGTCCAAGACCACCACCACCGTGGCCATGGACTTCGGTCGGCTAACCCTGGACCAACAGCTCATCATGTACATGTTCGGAACCCCCGGCCAAGCCCGGTTCTGGTTCATGTGGGATGACCTGGTCCGTGGCGCTGTCGGGGCGGTCATCGTCGCCGACCCGCGCAGGCTGGCCGACTGCTTCGACGCCGTCGACTACTTTGAACAACACAGCCGCATCCCCTACGTCGTGGGGCTGAACAAGTTCGACGGCAACCTCGACTACACACCTGAACAGGTTCGCGAGGCGCTAGAGATCAGCCCCGAGGTCCCGATCCTGCCGTTTGACGCACGCAACCGGCTCGAATCCGGAAACGTGCTCAAGGACTTGTTGACCCACGCTTTGGCCTATGAGAAGAGCGACGCCGAACCCGTGGGATGAGCCAATCGGGGCTGGCCACCAACGGCCCGGGGACACCTACGCCGCTGCCAGTCACCTCGCCGCAAGACGCGCCGGATGTAACTGAAGCGACCGGCCAAGGCCCAGCAAGGCGTAGAGTAACCGAGTGCCCGGACGTCACGACGCCCGGGCACTCGTTCGTGTGCCCTCCCGTCCTTGGGGAGGCCACGTGACCAGGCGCAGCGAAGCTGAGGAATGGATGGCCATGGCGCGACGACTCCTGTGGATCGGCAGCTACACCCCCGACTCCGAACCCGCCGGCGACGGGGCGGGCCTGCAACGGGTGTGGCTTGACCAGCAAACCGGAGAGCTGGCTGACGGTGGTACCGCCGCTGCCGTCAGTGGCCCCTCCTTCCTGGCCTCGCCCGCCCACGGTCGCCTGCTCTATGCTGTCAACGAGAAGGGGGCGGGCGGCCTCACTGGCTTCGCCGTCGACGACCAGGCCCAGGTGCGCCATCTCGCCACCGTTGCCACTGATGGCAAATCCCCCTGCCACGTGCTCGTCCACCCCGAAGGACGACACGCGATCACCGCCAACTACGCCGACGGCGCCGTATCGGTCCACCCGCTCGGCGTCGACGGGGCCCCTGCGGCGCCGGCGCGACTGCTCACCCACACCGGCAGTGGCCCCAACCCCCAGCGACAGGAAGGCCCTCATGCCCACAATGTCGCTATCGCCCCCGGCGGGCACCACCTCCTCGTCGCCGACCTCGGCACCGACGAACTGCGCCGCTACACGTTCGCTCCGCACGCCGTCGACCCCGTGACCGACGCCGGCGTCGCCGCCAAACTGGAACCGGGAACCGGGCCGCGCCACATCGCGGTCCACCCCAGCGGGCACTTGTTCGTCGCCGGCGAGCTCGACTCCCAGGTCCACGTCTTGCGCTGGGACGAGACAGCGGCCACCGCCACTTTTGTGACTGCGCTACCCGCCACGGCCGGCGACGCCGCCACTAATTTCCCCTCCGAAATCGCGCTGGCCAACGGTGGTCGGTTCCTGCACGTGGCCAACCGCGGCGCCGACACCATCGCCACCTTCGGGGTTGGCGACGACGGCGCCACCCTCACCCTGCTCGGCGAGACGCCCACGGGCGGCGCGTGTCCGCGCCACTTCGCCCGGGTCGGCGATCACCTGGTGGTGGCCAATCAGGATTCGGGCACCCTCAACGTGCTCACGGCCGATCCCGCCGCCGGCGGCGTGCCCCGCGACAGCGGTCACCGGTTGGCCGTGCCCAGCGCAGCCTGCGTCCTGCCCGCTCCCTGACGGCACCGCCCCGCTTTCCCCGTCCCAGCCGGCCCACCGACGGCGGCAGGGGTGGTGGTCTGTGTGCCCAGCTCACCGCCCCCGCCGCACCGCCGTACCCCGGCGATGCAGCACAATGACTCCGGTAGAGATGTGTGTGCGGCAGCGGCAAGGGCCGCTGCCGCCTTCCTCCCCGCTGGAACGGGACCCACGGAAGGAATCCTGATGACCGGAGTTCCCGAGCCGCCCCCGCGGCGCTCGCGTGGCCTCACCGCGCGCGACGCCGCGCTCGTCGCACTGTTCGCCGCCCTCATCGCCGCGCTCAGTATGCCGGTGGCGATCCCGGTTGGGCCGGTGCCCATCACCCTGCAAACGCTGGGCATCATGCTCGCCCCCAGCATCCTCGGCGCTAAGCGCGGCGCCCTCGCGGTCGTGACCTTTCTGGCGTTGACCGCGGCCGGGCTGCCGCTGCTGCCCGGCGGGCGCGGCGGGATCGCCCCCTTCTTGGGGCCCACGGCCGGCTACATGATCGGCTGGATTCTGGGCGCTCTCGTCATCGGCGTGCTCGTCGACCGGACGCTGCCCCGCTACCGGTTCTGGCTGGGGACGCTCTACAACCTCATCGGCGGTATCGGGGTCATCTACCTCGTCGGTGTTCCCTGGAGCGCGGTCGTCCTCGGCGACGCTCTGCTCGCCACGCTCGTCAGCGCGACCGTGTTTCTGCCCGGAGACCTGGCTAAAGCTCTCATCGCAGCCGGGATAGCGGCTGGCGTCCACCGTGCCTACCCGGTCCCTCCGGCTGGGCGTCCCCGCGGGAGCGCCACCGACACCGCCGGCGCCCCGCCCCGCTGACCGGGCGGCTTCCACCCGGGGCGCCCCGACGAACGGAAACCATACGCACGCCCATGTTGCAGTTGGACAGTGTCACTCACGCCTACGACGGCCGCACCGTGCTCCGCGACATCAGTGTCGACCTCAGCGAGCACCGCATCGGGCTGATCGGTGCCAACGGCTCCGGAAAGTCCACGCTGGCGCGTACCCTCAACGGTCTTGTGCTGCCCGACTCCGGCCGCGTCCTCGTCGACGGCATCGACACCCGGCGCGCCCCTCGCCGGGTGCGGCGCACGGTGGGGTTCGTCTTCTCCGACGCCGATACACAGATCATCATGCCAACGGTGGCCGAAGACATCGCGCTGGGATTGCGCGGGCGGGGGGTGGCCCGTGCCGATATCGACGCCCGGGTGGCTGAGACCCTGCGGCGCTACGGCTTGGCCGATCACGCCGACCACCCGGCGCACCTGCTGTCGGGCGGGCAGAAGCAACTGCTGGCGCTGGCCGCCGTTTTGGTCACCGAACCCGACATCCTGGTCTGCGACGAGCCCACGACGCTGCTCGACCTGCGCAACACCGAGATGATCACCCGGACGCTGCGTGCGCTGCCGCAGCAGCTCATCCTGCTCACCCACCACCTGGCCACCCTCGCCGACTTCGATCGGGTGCTCGTTATCGACGAGGGGCGTATCGTTTTTGACGGCGCGCCCGCACCCGCTATCGACTTCTACACCGCCCTGATGCGCTCGGCCCCCGCGGGGGAAGCAGCCGGGAGTGCCGAGTGAACACCCTCGGCCTCTATGCGCCCGGCGACACCCCGCTCCACCGACTGCCGGCGGGGGTGAAGCTGGCGACTCTGGCCGTCGCCGTGTTCGCTGTGGTGCTCCTTGGCCAGATCTGGGTAGCGCTCACGGCCTGCTGCCTCGCCGTCGTGCTCTACGCCCTCGGCGGGCTCGCCGTGCCCCACCTGTGGCGCACCGTGCGCCCACTCCTGCCGTTCCTGCTGCTGATCGCCGTTTTTCAGGTGACAACCGCGGGGTGGGAGGTGGCGTTACGAGTCTGCGCGCAACTCACGTTCGCGGTGCTGCTCGCCGGACTGCTCACGCTCACCACCCGGGTCAGCGCCATGCTGGCCCTGTTCGAACGGCTGTTGCGACCACTGCGGTTGGTGGGTGGCGACCCGGAGCGCGCCGCCCTCGTCCTCGCGCTCACAGTGCGCGCCATCCCCATGGTCGCCACCGCCGTGGCCGCCTCCCGCGCGGCCTACACCGCCCGTGGCCTGCGCCGCTCCCCCCACCGAATGGTCGTTCCCGTCATCGTCGGTCTCATTCGCTCCGCTGAGGCCATGGGGGAGGCCATGGTCGCCCGAGGCATCGACTGAGGCCGGCGCCGCCGAATCGGCCGAAGGGTCCAACCGCACCACACGCTCCTCCAGCCGCGCCCGCTCGGCGGCGAAGACCAACATGTGGGAACGTAGCGCGTCAGCTCCGCTGGTGCGCACCAGCCCCGGATCTCCCGCGGCAACAGCCGGCAGGAACGAGGCCAGGAGCCCGCCGTCGCCCCCGCCGTGCCCCGATCCCGACCGGCCGCCGGCCGTGGCCACGTCGATCGTCTCTGTGGTGTCGGAGTGGAAGTCGTAGTGGGTGATGCGGGAACCGTCGCAATACAGTTCGCCGTGGGTGCCATAGATCGCCGTTTCGCGCGGGCGCGCCCGGTTGAACGCGGCCACTGTGAAGGTCGCGGTGACGCCACCGGTGAACTCCAGCATCACCACCTGGTGATCGACGACATCGTTGTCGCAGCGGTAGACACACCGCCCGTAGGGTCCCTCCCGGAGGGCACGTGTGACCGTCTCCGGGGTCGGCTCGGGGGTGAGCACGGTCAGCGGCCAGCCGGTACGTCCCTGTGCCAGGAAACGGCCGTAGATGCGTGGCGCCGAGTAGGAGCACTCTGGTTCCACATCGCAGTCCAGGCAGCGCTCGCCCGCCCCCGGCGGAGCCTGTTCGGGCCGGAAGTGGCGCAACGAACCAAAGGATGACACCGCCACCGCCTCCCTGCCCACGATGTGGCGCAGCCAGTCGAGATCGTGGCAGGACTTCGCCATAAGCATCGGCGCGGCCTCAGCCGTGCGCCGCCAGTTGCCCCGCACGTAGGAGTGCGCGTAGTGCCAGAAACCGATGGGTTCGACATGGTCGACGCTGACGATCTCACCGATGCGGCCCGAGGCCACGATCTCGCTGATCACGCGCGTGTAGTCGGTGTAGCGCAGCACATGGCACACTCCCAGCAGGACCCCGTTACGCTCGGCCGCGGCCACGATCTGCGCGCATTCCTCCGGGGTCTGGGCCAGGGGTTTTTCCACCAGCAGGTGGTAGCCGCGGTCCGCCAACGCCAAGGCGGGAGCGAGGTGGGCGTCATCGAGGGTGCACACCAGCGCGGCGTCGGCCAGCCGAGGCAGCGCCGCTGCTGCCCTCCAGTCCTCGAAACGCAACTCGGGGGGTACGCCGTGGGCTTCAGCCACCGGTTCCCGGTACTCCGGGCGGGGCTCGGCCACGGCCACCACCTCGGCGGTGTCGGGATGGCGCCGAATCCATTCGGCATAGCCGCCGCCGCGCGATCCTGTGCCCACGATCATGACTTTCACCGGCGACATCGTTGCCTCCCGCCTTTGATGCTCGGTGCCGCTCGTCTGCTCCGCTCTGGTTGATTCTCCCTTGTGGCCAGCGCCGTTGAGTGGCAAAACCGACTATCGGAACCCGCCGGCCGACAGTCCCTCGACGATGCGACGCTGAAACACCAGCACCAGCACGATCAGCGGCAGGGTGACGATGACCCCCGCGGCCATCTGCGAGCCAAAGGGCTGCTGAAACTCGCTGTCACCGGCGAACTTGGCGAGTGCGACCGTGACCGGGTTCGACGCCAGCGTGATGGAGACAACGCTGGAGATCAGGTATTCGTTCCACGCTGCGAGGAACACCAGCAGTGCTGTCGTGGCCAGCCCTGGCGTAGCCAGCGGGAGCACGACGCGCGAGAACGCGCGCAGCGTCCCGCAGCCGTCCACGCGCGCCGCCTCTTCCAACTCCCACGGCATCTCGCGGAAGAACGTGGTCAGGATGAAGATCGCCAGAGGAAGCGCAAAGCTGATGTTGGGTACCACCATCGCCTGGTATTCGTCGATCCACCCCCACCCGCTGAAGAGTTGGTACAGCGGTGTCACGATCGCCACGCCGGGAAACATCGAACACGCCAGGATCAGGCCCAGGACCAGATCGCGCCCGCGGAAACGCAACCGGGCCAGTGCGTATCCCGAGAAAACCGCGATGGCCATCGTCACCACTGTCGTGGACCCGGCGATGATGAGACTGTTGCGCACGGCGTAGCCGAAGTCGTTCGCGCCGCCCAGGACGCCCCGGTAGTTGACCAGGCTCACCTCCTCGGGCCACAGGCCGTTGGAGGTGATCTCTCCCGGCCCTTTCAAGCTGGAGACGAACATCCAGTAGAAGGGCGCCAGACAGTACAGCACGAGCAGCACCATCCCGAGAGCGATCACCCACGACTCCCAGGACCAGCGCCGCCGTCGGCGGCCACGCCGCTGGTCATGCCTGGCCCCCGAGGTGCTCTCACGCCGTTGGGGCGCGGTCTCGACAGCGGTCATCGCGTTCCCCCCGCCCGAACTCCGGCGAAAACGTTCGTTCCCATGGCCCGGATGAGCAAGAAAGCGCACAGGAACACGAACAGGAAGGTCAGCGTCGACAGCGCTCCGCCATAGCCCTGCTTGAGTTCACCGGTAGCGGTGCGCACCACCAGCGTTGAAAGGGTGTCGGTGTTGTTGGCGCCGCCGGTGAGGATCTGTGGCAGGTCGTACATGCGCAGCGCATCCAACGCGCGAAACAGCACTGCCACCACCAGCGCCGGTTTGACCAGGGGCAAGGTGATCGAGACCAGCCGTCGCCACGCCGAGGCACCGTCCATGGCCGCCGCTTCGTAGAGGTGAGCGGGGATGGTCTGCAATCCGGCGAGGATGAGCAGCGCCACAAAGGGTGCGGTTTTCCACACTTCGGCGACGATGATCGACCATTTCGCCGGCCATTCGGCACCGCCCCACACGATCTCGGTGCCCAACAGCGCGTTGACGACACCACCGGGCTGCAACATCCATCCCCACATGACCGCACTCACCGCGGTCGGCAGCGCCCAGGGCAGCAGGACAGCCACACGCACCACCCCGCGCCCTCGGAAGGCCCGGTGCATGACCAAGGCCATGGCCAAACCCAGCGCTGTCTCAAACGCCACACTGACCACGGTGAAGAAGGCGGTGTTTCCCACTGCGGCCCAAAACGCCTCGCGCTCGAACCCGACAAGCGCCCGAGCGTAGTTGGCCACGCCGATGAACTCTGGGGCCCTGCCGATCGGGTCGTTGAAGAACGAACGGAAGACGGCTGAGGCGACGGGGTAGACCACCACGGTGCCCAGGGCGACGAGGGCCGGCGCCAGCAGGACGACCGCCAGCCGTCGCTCACCCCTGCGCTCGCCGGCCGGCTGCCTCTCGCGCCCCCTCATCGACCTTGCACCACTCGATTCAGTTCCGCGTGCATGCCGCTGATGGCCTCCTCGACCGTCGCCTCGCCGCTCATCGCGGCGTAGGCGTGCTGTTGAACGGCGTTGGTGACATCGTTGTAGCGCGGCGTCACCGGCCGTGGGCGAGTACGTTCCAGCCCCGCACGCATGGGAGCCAGATAGGGGGCGTGGCGCAGGATCTCGGGGTCGGTGAACAGTTCGGTACGCGCCATGGGCGTGCTGGTCGCGGTCAGCCACTCCCGCATGACGGCTTCGCTTTGCAGGAACTCGATGAACCGCAGCGCCTCAGCCTTGTGGTCGCTGTAGGCCGACAATCCGAGATTGTTGCCGCCGAGTGTGCCT
This sequence comes from Salinactinospora qingdaonensis, assembly GCF_039539445.1. Lineage (NCBI taxonomy): Bacteria > Bacillati > Actinomycetota > Actinomycetes > Streptosporangiales > Nocardiopsidaceae > Salinactinospora > Salinactinospora qingdaonensis. Next base: position 406,387 of record NZ_BAABDD010000001.1, on the reverse strand, counting down.
GTGCCCGGCCCGCCGGGACCGGGTAACGCGGCCACGTCGAACCGCCCCTGGACCACCGACTCCTCGCCGGGGGCGTTCATCAGCGGGTAGGCGAAGGCCCAGTTGCGCATGAACAGCAATTCACCGCGCTGGAACGCCAGACGGGTCAGGTCCTCGTTGTAGGTGAGCGCGGCGTGGGGAATGTGTCCGCGCTCCCTCGCCTCGACCAGAAACCGCAGGCCCCGTCGAGCCTGCGGCGAGTTCACGGTCACCGTGCCATCGGCACCGATGACACGCCCGCCCGCCGAGGCGATGGCCTCGACCACTGCGACGGTGAGCCCCTCGTAACGCATGTACTGGCCGGCGTAACAGTCCATGGCCTCGCGTTTGGCGATCGCGCAGGCCTCGAGCAACTCCTGCCAGGTAGTCGGTGGCTTCTCGACCAGGTCGCTGCGGTAGAACAGCAGCCCCGTCCCGGTAGCGAACGGCGCTGCGTAGAGGCGACCGTTCCACCGCCCCGTCGCAGCGGCGGCGTCGAGGATCTCGGGTCCGGCGAAGCGCTGCGCCTCCAACGGCTCTAGCCAGCCGCGCGCCGCGAACTCCGCAGTCCACACTGCGTCGACGTAGAGCACGTCGTAACGGCCAGTGCGCGCCTGGAGGTCTTGCACCATGGCCCTTCGCTGCTGGTCGGCTTCGGTAGCCAGCGCCACGTAGCGCACCGGGGAGCCAGGGCGTGTCGTGTTGTAGCGCTCGACGAGCCGCCCCAGATCGCCGCCGCTGGCGCGGGTCGCTGCGAACGTCACGATCGCGCTGTCGTTGCCGCCCGGCAAGCTTCCCGCACACCCGCTTGCCACGAACACCGCGCACGCGGCGAGCGCAATCGCGCCACGAAGCGAGCGAGAAACCGAACTGCCCATACTCCCCTCCGCAGCAGCGTTGCTACTGATAGTGAGCACATCGAACAAGAGTCAACCCACAGGTGTCAATCACGTTATGTGCCGCTACGACTCCATAAGCATGATCTGGGCAGCTTAAATCGTGCTCCCCAAGTGGCCATAGCAGCGCGACGCGACGACCTGTTTTATAGATTTATCTATCTTTGGTGTTGTTTGTCTATATTTATCTCCTTTGGAGCTTTATTGAAGCTCATTTCTCTTATGGGTAGATATTCTTGATAGGGCTGATGCGGAGATCGTGCTGGGTGCCGGCTTTTCTCGTCGCCCGGCCCCTCCGTGAGGCACCTGCTATGCCAAAGCGATCGAGGGAGCACAGCCAGCGCCATGTCGCATTTCGGATCGCCTCCATGGCTCGTCAGTTGTATCGCTCTCGTCGCAGCAACGGCATTGCTCCTCGCGTTGACCGCCGCGCTGCGGGAGCCGATGCCCGGAAAAAGACCCGCCGCGGCCCCGACTCCAGGCCCTTCGCCTAGTACCGTGCCTGCGCCCGCTACCCCCTCCACCGCTCCCGGAGCGCTTACGCCGCTGTTGCCGCTGCGTCCGGCGCTGCCGGCTGCGCAGCGCGAGAGCCTACACGCCGCCCTTGAGGATTACCTCGCTGAAGTCGAAGGGCGGCTAGCCATCTCGGTACACGACCTCAGCACCGGTGCCACCTTCACTCACAACCTCAGTCGCCGTTTCATCACCGGCAGTTTGGTCAAACTCAACATCCTGCTCGTGCTGCTCCTACAGGCCCAAGACGAGGGGCGCACCCTCACGGAGGAAGAGCGCTCGCTGGCCACGCGCATGATCCGCTATAGCGACAACAACGTCACCGATGTCCTCTACGCGCGCATCGGGTTCGGCGCCGGGCTCAGCGAGGGCAACGAGCGGTTCGGGCTCAGTGGCACAGTTCCAGGGCAGGCCAACGTTTGGGGGGCGACCACCACCACAGCCAGCGACCAGATCCGGCTGCTACGGGCCGTTTTCACCGAAGCCAGCCCCTTGTCGGTGGACGCGCGCCGCTATGTGGCACAGCTCCTCGGCTCCGTGGCGCCCGAACAGGCATGGGGAGTCTCGGTTGCGGCCGGGGGCAACGGCCATGCCCAACTCAAGAACGGTTGGGTGCCTCGCGACAGCGACGGCGGGCGCTGGGCGATCAACAGCGCCGGTCACGTCCGCAACGGCGATCACACCTACCTCATCGCCGTACTGTCCGACCACCATCTCGCCTACGGCGACGGCGTGACCTGCGTCGAGGAAGTCGTGGCCAGGGTAGTCCACACGTTGGAGAGCGCGGCTGAGCTGTCTGTTCCCTCAGGCCAGGGGCGCGCTGAAGCGCCTTGGCCGGGCGGGAGCTGAGCCGTTCGGCTCCCGCCCATGGCGCGCCGGTCCTACCTTAGGTGCGCGGCCCGCCGGCGATGTAGAGAACCTGGCCCGAGACGAATCCGGCCTCCTCGTCGGTGAAGAAGGCGATGGCCGCGGCGACGTCCTCGGGACGGCCGACCCGGCGCACGGGGATGTTGGCGGCAGCGGCGTTTTTGAAGTCCTCGTAGTCCATACCGACCCGTTCGGCGGTAGCCCGGGTCATGTCGGTGATGATGAAGCCGGGAGCCACGGCGTTGGCGGTGACACCGAACTTGCCCAGTTCGATCGCGAGGGTCTTGGTGAGGCCCTGCAATCCTGCCTTGGCCGTCGAGTAGTTGGCCTGCCCCCGGTTGCCCAGCGCGGAGTTGCTGGAGAGGTTGACGATCCGCCCCCACCCCTCCTTGGTCATGTAGCCCTGCACGGCCCGACTCATCAGGAAGGCACCGCGCAGGTGGACCTGCATCACGGTGTCCCAGTCATCTTCGCTCATCTTGAACAGCAAGTTGTCGCGCAGGACCCCCGCGTTGTTGACCAGGATGGTCGGCGGGCCAAGCCGTTCGGCGACCGTTGATACCGCGGTTTCGACCTGCTCGGAGTCACTGACATCAGCGCCGAGTCCGATCGCCGTGCCCCCTTCGGCGGTGATCGTCTTCGCGGTGGCCTCGGCGTCGGCCTCGTTCAGGTCGACAACGGCTACGGCATGCCCTTTCGCGGCCAGTTTCCGTGCAGTCGTCGCGCCGATGCCACGGGCGCCTCCGGTGACGATCGCGACACGGGGCGGCTGAGACATATCTACCTCCGGTTAATGCTGCGGAACACCTGTGAGGTGATCCTATCCACTACATACCGACCAGAAGGTACGTGGGGCTCCGGTGGCCTCGGAGCCGATGGAGAGAAAAGCGCCTACCCCACCGTGGCGGGGTAGGCGCCGCGCAAAACTTGGCTGAGTACCGGCTTTCCGCGCATGGGAAGTAGTGAGCCACCTCAGTCGACCGCACAATGGGTGATCCCGGTCGGATTCGGCATGGCCGTGACCTCTCCACCGGGTGCTCACCCGATTGCCACCGGGTGCTTACCGCCAGGGGCGACGCTAGTAGCGACGGTTCCCCTGGAATCCGGGCGAGAGGAGCACGGCGCGCGATGTCGGTCCCCACAACTCCCGCTCCACCACACCAGACCTCCGTGGCCGACTTCGGGACGCGGCTGCCATGATCGTCGTCGCTCATCGCGGTGCCTCCGCCTACGCTCCAGAGAACACGCTGTCGGCCATGTGCGAAGCGCGACGCCGCGGTGCCGACATGGCCGAGCTCGACGTCCGCCAAACCGCCGATGGCGAGTTCGTCGTCATGCACGACCCCACCCTGCGGCGTACCACCGACGCGCCCGAGCGTTTTCCCGAACGTCGCCCGTGGCGGGTCGCCGACTTCACCTTGGCGGAGATCCAGACATTGGAGGCTGGGTCTTGGTACAGCCCCGAATTCGCCGGTGAACCCGTACCCACGCTGCGCGAGGCGCTACAGACGCTGAAGGCCAATGGACTGGGGGCGCTGGTGGAGCTCAAAGTCGATCGTAAAGACCCGCTGGCGGCACGGCGCATGGCAAGATGCTTGGCCGAGGACCCCCACTGGAATCGCACCTCGGGCGAGCGTCCCCGTTTGATCGTGCAAAGCTTCGACTGGGTGACGATGCGCGAGCTCGGTCGGGGGTTCCCCGAAACGCCTGTGGCCGTGTTGGGAATGGCGCGGCGACGTTACGGGCTGCGTCGGGTCGCCCGCTACGCTGCCCAGGTACACCCTCACTACCTGCGCGTGTCGGAGCCCTACGTGCGTGCGGCCCACACGCACGGGTTGGCTGTCTTCAGTTGGACCGTCAACACCGCTGCCGCGATCCGCCGAGTCATCGGCAATGGGGTCGACGGCGTCATCTCCGACTATCCCGATCGGGTGGCCGAGCACATGGCGGTAGCAGCCTGATACCGCGCTGGCCCCACGTTCCCCACTCTGGGACGTAGCTCACGTTATAAATCGGTCATCCGGTTATAAACCGCCTCTTCCTTGTTGGTGTTTGTAGGTCGCGTTCGGATTTGTTCGTGGCTTCACCAGACCATAGGCCGTTGATGTTCTACTATTGATTGCAAGAGGCGCATGCACGTGCATCCGGGTCTTGCATCTGCATGGTCCAGAGCGAAATACTGGTCCTTGCGTGCCCAGACCAGAAAAGCGATCGAGACGACTGCAAGGGGATCGCGGTGACCGGACATTCAGCCCAGCAACCGGTGGGGAGGGCATCGGCGTGGGGATGGACGTCCTACGCCGCTGTCGCCCCTGACTCTCCGCACTCTTCCTGGTGGCTGCCTGCCTTGCGGCACGGCTCGCTGCGCTGGGACGCCCATCCTGGCTGCGCGAGCCATGAGAGCGCCGTCTGGTCCTTGGGGTTTGATCGTGGGGCGGTGAAGCTGGCCCGCGATCGCACCGCGGTCGTGCTGCGCGACTGGGGGATGTCACGTTTGGTGGGCGACGTGGAACTGGTCGTGTCCGAACTGGTGACCAATGCCTTGCGCCACGGTGGCGCGGGTATGTTGGATGCGCCAGACTGTGAAAACGTTATTCAATTGAGCATGATGCGTCGTGGGAGCGAATTGATCTGCGCCGTGCGCGACGCCAGCGACCGCCTGCCAACCCTTCGGGAACCGGATTTCATGGCCGAGTCGGGGCGTGGGCTGCACCTGGTATCGTGCTTCAGCCGTGACTGGGGCGCTGTGCCGACGGCACCGGTGGGCAAGTTCGTGTGGGCTCTGTTCGCCTGACACCGAATCCGAGTACATCGCGAGAACGAGAAAACGAACGGATGTCCTCGCCGAGGCGACCTGACCTCCGCTATTTCACCCTTGCGCGGTCATCGCGTCGGGGCGTACTCGTATGCCGGATCAATCCCGTTGTCGGCTATATCGTGGTAGACCCGCAGACAAGCGCCATTGAGACGGGCCCAGGGGAGGGGAACCCGAGTGGGCATGAGATTTAGAGGGTGGGGAGGCTGTAGCGGTGAGTGTCATTCAACCTGATCCGGACAGCGGCCCGACAGTAAGGCGGATTCTGCTCGGATACCAGTTGCGCAAGCTCCGGGAGCTGAAGGGCATCTCACGTGCGGACGCCGGATTCAAGATCCGTGGCTCCGAGTCCAAGATCAGCCGGCTTGAGTTGGGCCGTGTCGGTTTCAAGCTCCGCGACGTCGAAGATTTACTGACCCTCTACGGCGTCACCGAAGGTGAGCTGCGCGAGACGCTGATCACCATGGCCAAGGAGTCCAACAAGCCAGGATGGTGGCAGCAGTACGGCGACGCTCTACCATCGTGGTTTCAGTCCTATGTGGGCTTGGAGGAGGCCGCCACACGCATCCGTACCTACGAGGCGCAGTACGTCTCCGGCCTGCTCCAGACAGAGGACTACGCCCGGGCGGTCATCAGCGGTGCCGACGACATCCGCAAGAAGGGGGAAGTCGAGGATCGGGTGGCTGTGCGTATGCAGCGCCAGCGCCGTATCGTCGAGTACTCCAACGTCAAGCTGTGGGCCATTATGGATGAGGCGGCGGTACGCCGGCCTATCGGCAGCGTCGAGACCATGAAGGGCCAACTCGCCCATCTGCGGGAGCTGTGCTCACTGCCCAACGTCACGCTCCAGATCATCCCTTTCAACGCCGGCGCCCACGCAGCAGAGGCGGGCGCGTTCACGATCCTGCGCTACCCGGAGTACGACCTCGCCGACATCGTCTACCTGGAACAGCTCACTGGCGCGCTCTACCTGGACAAGCGCGAAGAGGTCGACGCCTACATGATGGCTATGGAGCGGCTGAGTGTGGTGGCAGAAGAACCCTCGCACACTCCCGACAAGCTCACTCAACTGATCGACGAGCTGTAGCACCAGGTCCTCGCACCGTCTTTCAAGCGAAGGGCCCAAGACGTGTAGCTCAGCGGTGTGGATGAGGAGGAGCCCCACCCCCCGATCGCAGTGGAGCTCCCCGACAAAAGCGACCACGTGCCGGTCTTGGGGGTACCGGCCGCTGGCCGCGGCCTTAGCCCAAGAGGTTGTCGAAGTCGCCGTCCTTGGCGCCGAGAATCAGCGCGTTGATCTCGGCCTGGGTGTAGATCAGGGCCGGACCGTCGGGGAACCGGGAGTTGCGCACGGCGATGCCCCCATCGTCGAGCTTGGCCATCTCCACGCAGTTGCCCTTCGAGTTGCTACGCCTGCTCTTCTGCCAGCTGACGTTCTCCAGCTTCGCTGCCGCAATGCCGTTGTAGGCGCTCATGGAGGCTCCTTAACTGTTTCAACCATCGGCGCATAGGGCACATGTCGCTGCACTCGCGAATGCACATGCATTAGCACCGTACTTTGGCCAGGATAGCGCACGTGCATCAGAAGATGCTGAGAATCACCCCTTGCCAACCCCCCGATCCACCGATGCAAACCCTCAATCGGGATTGCCCTCAAGGACTCGCGCTTGCCGCGCCACCGCTCGTTGGCGCTGAAGCAGCAGGTCAGACGAGTACCATGACGCTAACCCGCCGTAGTGCGCCGTAGTGCGCCGACTTCGCGTGAAAAACGGCGTTTACTGCGACGCTCGGCCCGGCCTCCACGTTCCGGCCCCCTCGCCCCTCTGTTCATCTGAGACGCTGCGGCCTCCTCAGGCACGGAAAGCGGGCACGGGGCCCATCCACCGGGCTTTGTAGGCTGCTGAGTTCACAAACCCACACACAGGAAGGAGTGACGCCCTGAGAAGGACTCTCCTGTCGGAGGCGGCCCCGGCCGGTGGAGCGAGCCTCCCGCCTGCCCGCGCCGGTAGCACAATCCCGGCTCGTTAAGGCCGAGAGGACAGCAATATGGTGCTGTTTCCACGCATGTACGCTTGGTTCTCGCCTTTTCTTCACCCCTGACCGAAGAGGCGCAGATGGCCTGCCCCTAACTCCGGTTCTGGCATGCCGCCTTGGGAACCTCCCAATCAGGGCCCTGCTCCAAAGCAGCCCATGCCCGCTCACGGGCCCGTTGGCCCTCCGCAGCCCACCGGCCCTTGGCAAACCACCCCTCCACCCGTGTCACCGCGGCATGGCACCGGACGCACAGTCGGGATCGTCCTGGCGATCGTCTCCGTTGTCGCCGTCTTGATCATCGGTGGCACCGCCACCGTTGTGCTGTTGGTGCCACAACCGCTCCTGCACGCCCCTGTAGCGCCGTGCTCGGAGCCGGCCGAGACCGTCAGCGGTGACCACCACGGCGGCGATCTCGGATACGACGGCTACGCCACCTGCAAGTGGCGACTCACCGCCAGTGACGCAGGCAGCGACGAGAGTTTCCGCCTCGAAGTCGAGTACGAGACCATCACCGAATCCGTCGGCGGCGCACAGCCCACAGAGCTGGCACGCTTCCTAACCCGGTGGTACGACGACTCCTATCGCGAGACCTACGGTGGCTACGAGGTCCCCACCTTGACCCAGATCGAGGACGCCGGGGACGAGGCGTACTACGTTTACCGCCGCTACGAGGGGGAGTCCTACGAAAGCGCCAGCGCCTACGTCTTCACCCGCAAGGGCAACGTGGTGATCACTGTTAGCGCCCTCAGCGACTCCGGTTCGACAGCGCCCCCGGAGTCCCAACTACGCCCAGTGGTCGAGGCCATGAACGGCCAAGCTCTCGACCAACTCGCTTTCGAGCAGGCTTAGGCTCTGTTTTTTGGGACGGGCGGCCAGAACTGGCGGTGGAACAAGCGGGGGAGCGCCTCCGCCGTCGCCCCGTGGGCCGCCGAGATCGCGCAGCGATCGAGGCACGAGGGGATGAAGAACACCTCCACGGCCCCGCACCCCAGCCGTCCGTACAACAGGACCTGGTCGTGCCAGCCGCACCCGTGGCGTTGGTTCAGTTCAGCTCGGCGAACCGCTCGACGTCATTGGTGCGGCCGGCGACGATCACAATGTCGCCCTTCTTGGGGACAGTCTCCGCTGTGGCGTAGGTGAACTGCTCGCCGTGGCGCTTGATACACACCACCGTGATCCCGTGGCTCGACCGCACCCCCGTCTCACCCAGCTTGCGTCCGATGATCTCGCGCGGTGCGCGTGTCTTGCCTAGCGCGAAGTCCTGCTCGATCTCGACGTAGTCCAGCATCCGTCCCGACACCAGATGCGCCACTCGCTCGCCCATGTCGTGCTCGGGCAGCACCACATGGTGGCAGCCGATCTGTTGCAGGATTCGGCCGTGCCTACGGCTGATGGCCTTGCCCCAGATGTGGGGAACCCCCATATCAACCAGCAGCGACGTGGTCAGGATCGACTCCTCCAAGTGACTCCCTATAGCCACGACCGCTCGTGTGAACTCGTTGGCGCCGATCTGGCGCAGCGCCTCGTCGTCGGTGGAGTCAGCCGTGACCGTATGGGTCAGGGTTTCAGCGTAGGCCTGCACCAGGCGTGGGTTGCTGTCCAGGCCCAGCACCTCCCAGCCGTGCGTCATCAGCTCCATAGCCAGCGAGCTGCCGAACCGGCCAAGACCGATCACGAGCACCCGCTTGTCATGAGACCTATTCCGTTGTGTTGCCATGTCTCCTCGCGATCTCAACCGATGATCGGCCGAGCTTCGGCCAGATCGTAGCGGCGGGTTCGTTCACGCAGTGCCAGCGCCGAAGCGAAGGTGATGGGACCGATCCGCCCGGCGAACATCAACACGACCAGGAATAGTTGTGCACTGTCCGGCAGATCGGCGGTGATTCCTGTCGACAGCCCCACCACTCCGGATGCCGATACCACCTCGAACAGTACAGAAGTCATGCCGAAGGGCGTGATGATCAGCAGGATGACCGTAACGACTACCACTACTGTCATTGTCAGGAACGTCAGGCTCAGCGCCTGGCGGATAGCGCTGGAGGACAGCCGTCGCCCATAGGCGTGCACGTGCGGGTGGCCGCGGATCTCAGCCCACACCACCAACCAGATGACCGCGAACGTGGCTACTTTGATCCCACCGGCGGTGCCTCCGCTGCCCCCACCTACGAACATCAACATGATGACGGCCAGCAAGGTCGGGTCGCGCATGGCTCCCACGTCGATGACGTTGAAGCCTCCGCTGCGCGGCATGATGCCGTGAAAGGAGCCGGCCAGGACCTTGTCGGCCCACCCCATCTCGCCCAACGTGGCCGGATTCGTCCACTCCAGCGCCGTCACCACGACCATACCCCCCACGAACAGGAGGGCGGTGGTGTGCACAGTGAGTTTGGTGTGCAGTGTCCAGCGTCTTGGCGCGGTGAGGTGGCGGCGCAGTTCGAGCAGGACCGGGAACCCCAGCCCGCCGAGGATCGTCGCCATAGCGACCGGAATCAGGATCACCGGGTCGTCGGCGAAGCGGGTCATGCTGTCGGAGTACAGCGACAGTCCGGCGTTGTTGAACGCCGAAACCGCATGGAACATCCCGCTGTAGAGCGCCGTCGGCGCAGCGATGTCGTGCACCAGCCACATGCGCGGGATCAGGATGAGTGCCACGATCGCCTCACAGGCCAGACTCGTGGCGGTGATCCGTCCGACGATGCCACGGACCTCGCCCACGTAGGGCGCCCGCGTCTCCGTCTGCACGTTGAGCTGCATCCGCAGCCCGAATCGGCGGATGACCACCGTACCCAGCAGTGAGGCCAACGTCATGATTCCCAAGCCGCCGGCCTGGATCAAGCACAAGATCACGACCTCGCCGAACGGCGACCAGTAGGCGCCGGTATCGACCACCGTCAGCCCCACCACGAACAACGCTGACGTCGAGGTGAACAGGGCGTCGATGAACGACGCTGCTTCGGGGTCGGACCGTGAGACCGGTAAGAGCAGTATTCCGGTACCGAGCAGGTCGGCCACACCGAACACAGTGATCAACAACCGGGCGGGCCGTGCCCATCCTCGGGACAGCCGCATCTGCCTCTCAGGGCCCGCACGCCGCGCCCGCAGCGTCTGCATCACCCTGCTATAGCGCTGCCGCGCTCTGCCGAGCATCCTTCTGTCTGCCATCCCGCGTTCCGTGGTCGCCACGCCAGTCGCAGCGGTTGCACTAGCGCCCACGGCAACGGTAGTGCCGTCGGCGCTGTCGAGCGAATCGTCCTGCGAAAACACTCGATCGAGTGACGAACGAGCCTACTGGGCTGCCGGTTTCAGCGGCACAACGGGCACGTCAGAAGAAGGAATCCCCGTGGTTGACCAGTGTTTCGTGCCGGGGTGCGTCAGGTCAGTCGATGCTGCCACCGGAGTCGGCGCGCAGCTTGGGAGCGCCCAACTTGCGGTAATGGGCATTGCGCACGCCGAGGATGGCCGCGGCGATCACGGTGGCGATGAGTGAGGCGATGAGCACACCGCCCTTGGCGTTGGCGAGCTCCTCAGGGTTGGTGGCGAACGACAACTCGCTGATCAGCAGAGACACCGTGAAGCCGATTCCTGCCAGCGCTGCCATACCTGTGATGTCGATCCAGCGCAGGGAGGGATTGAGTTCGGCGGTCGTGACCTTGGTGGTGATCCAAGAGCCCCCGAGGATACCGACGATCTTGCCTCCCACCAGGCCGAAGATCACCCCCAGCGCCACAGTGTCGCTGAAGATGCTCGCCGCGCTTCCAAAGACCACACCAGCCGACATCAGGGAGAAGATCGGCAGGGCCACAGCCGAGGACCATGGCCGCAACATGTGCTCCACCCGGTGACTGGGGTCTTCGGACTCGCCTGGCTGCTTGACGGTGCGCATGAGGAGCCCCATGGCTACCCCGGCGATGGTCGCGTGGACACCACTGGCGTGCACCAGGGTCCAGATGACGCAGGCGAGCGGGACGTAGACCACCCAGTTGGGCAGCGCGGAGCGGTTCAGTGAGGCGGCCAGCCCCCGCCCTTGCTGGAGGTAGCCAAACACCGCCAGGAGGGCGATGGCTCCCAACATCGGCATGAAGGACAGGTGGTCGGTGTAGAAGACCGCGATCACGATGATGGCGCCGAGATCGTCGACGATGGCCAGCGTCAGCAGGAACGTACGCAACGCCGGCGGCAGATGCCGCCCGACCACGGCCAAGATGGCGACGGCGAAAGCGATGTCGGTGGCCATGGGGATGCCCCACCCGTACAGGGCGGCCTCGCCCTGGCCGAGGTTGAAGGCGACGTAGATGGCCGCGGGCACTACCATGCCGCAGATGGCCGCGACGATCGGCAGCATAGCGCGGCGCGGGTTGCGCAGCTCCCCGCGTACGAACTCCTGCTTGAGCTCGTTACCGACCACGAAGAAGAAGACCGCAAGCAGCGCGTCGGCCGCCCATTCCTCCACGGACAGGTGCAGGTGCAGCGCCTCAGGGCCGAACTCGAAGGTGCGGATTTCTTCGTAGACGTCCCCGAAGGCGGAGTTGGCCCACACCAAAGCGACGACCGCTCCGATGATGAGGATGAAACCGGAGACGACGTCCTGACGCAGCCAGTTGCCGATGCGGTTTATACCGCCCGCGTTCGCCATGCTTGTGTGCCCCCGAAGGTGTATATGGTCGTCCGTCACCGCCGACCAGACTTCCCGGCACACCGTTACTTCCCTGGCAGCGGGCGAGCGTTAGGTAACCCGTTGGTGGGAATCAGCGTGTCACTATGCCAGCCGGGTGGGCGGTTTGTCCAAGGTCTACCGGATCGGTGCGGAGGGCATGATACGCACCCCCCGCCTTAGAGCCCCAACGAATCGGCTCCAACGGAAAGATCCGTGATCTCGGTCACTGGTGGCGTGCGCCCTCGTGGTTGATGTGGCCGGCTGGTTCCAGTTGCAAAGTCGAGTGCTCGACGTCGAAGTGTCCGGACAGGCACATGTGGAGTTCATCGAGCATGCGTCCGGTGTCACGAAGCAGTTCTTCCTCGACCACCACGTGGGCGCTTAGGACCGGCATCCCCGAGGTGATCGTCCAGGCGTGTAGGTCGTGCACGTCGAGCACGCCGTTTTGGGAGAGGATGTGGCTGCGGACCTCGTCGAGGTCGACCTCGCGGGGCACGGCCTCCAGCAGCACGTGGACGGCTTCGCGCAGCAGGTTCCAGGCACGCGGCACGATGAAGAGCGCGATCCCCAGGGAGACGATGGAGTCGGCTTGGCGCCAGTCTGTGAGCCAGATGACCACGGCGGCGACGATAACCCCCAGCGACGACACGGTGTCACCGAGAACCTCCAGGTAGGCGCCGCGCAGGTTGAGGCTCTCGCGCTGGCCCGTGCGCAGCAGCACAAGACCACCGATGTTGACGGCCAGCCCGATAGCAGCGACCACCAGCATCGTCGGTCCGGTCACCGGCTGGGGCGTGAACAGGCGCTGGATCGCCTCATAGGCGATGTAGACGCACAGTCCGAACAAAAGCAAGGCGTTACCGGCGGCGGCGAGGATCTCGGCGCGCTGAAGCCCGAACGTGCGCTTGGAGCACGAGGGGCGGGAAGCCATCCACACTGCCAGCAGTGCGGCCACGATGCCGAAGGCGTCGGCGGCCATATGGCCGGCGTCGGCGAGCAGGGCCAGGCTGCCCGCGAGGAGGCCCCCGACGATCTGCGCCACCATCACCCCAACGGTCAACAGCAAGACGATGATGAGTTTGCCCCGGTGGGCGCTTGCCGCGGTGGCATGCCCGTGCCCGTGGTCAACCCCCATGAAGCCTCCTTGGCGCGATCGGCCGTTCGTAGTGTCGGTGCTGCTCGGCGCGCGTCGATGGAGGACGGCGCGAGGACCGGCCCAGTAATAGTTCAGCTTCTACTGTTTATACAGTCTGGAGTGTCTATACAGCAAACCCTGTACAATGGTTTTCATGTTAACTCTCGACCAACGCCGCTATGCGATCCAGCGCCTTGGCCGGGCGCTTGCCGATCCCACCCGATGCCGGCTGCTGCTGGCGCTCTTGGACGGCCCCGCCTACCCTGCCCAACTGGCCGAACAGCTTGGTCTTACCCGGCAAAACGTCTCCAATCACCTGGCCTGCCTGCGGGAATGCGGTCTCGTGGCCACCCGGGCGCGTGGCCGTCAGGTCAGCTACGAGCTCATCGACGACACGCTGGCTCACGCGCTCGACGATCTGCTGCGCGTGGTTTGGGGAACGGCCGCCGAGCATGTACCCCCGGGCGAGGAGGTCCCCGTACGCCCCGGGTGAGCGCTTCGCTGCGTACCTAGGCGCCTTACCAGGGCGCCGTGCCTGCCCCGTGTGGTCTGGCCGCCGCGCTGCTCCCCTCCTCCCCGCTCGTGGCAGTGGCCCCCTCAGGGTGTCTGTAGGGGAGCCTCGTCCCCGTCCTGGGGCTCTTCTGATTCCAGAAAACGACACAGCGCCTCGGCCGCCGTAGCCAGCCCCCGCAGCGTGTCCGCGTCGAGCTGGGCCAACAGCGCGTAGTGTCGCTGCCCGGCCCCCCAGAACTCCGCGACCACTCGTCGGCCCTCCTCGGTGAGCCCGACGCGCCGCACCCGTCGGTCCTCAGGGGCCTCCCACCGGTGCACTAATCCTCGGGCCATGAGCCGGTCGACGATCCCGGTCAACGTGGCGACCCCGGTGCCCAACCCCTCAGCCAGCTCGTTTGACGACAGATCCCCGTCGAGTCCCAGCAGCATCAAGGCCTTGAGTTGCTGAATGGTCAGGGTCGTTGTCAACAGCGGTAGCGAGCGGTTGCGCGCGAAGAGCCTGATCTTGCGCTCCTCCAACTCTCTGATGCGTTGCAGGAGCTCGTCCTTCTCGTCGGTGTTCACGTCGTCCTTCGCTGTCCCTGACATGTCACTGACACCACCCTGACAAATCACTGATAAGCATCATCCCGCCGTGAAAGTCAGCATTACACGAAGTATCGTGAATTTCGCGTGCCCGGCAGAGCCACACGGCCCCGTGCCCCCGCCCGTGTGGCCAGTACAAGCCATCGACCGCTCACCGCAGCGGTGCCGCAATGAGCGCGATTGAACTCGTCGAGGAGCACCACACCCATGTCCAGATTGGCCAAGCTGAGCCTTGGCAACCGGGCGCTGATCCTGCTGATCACGCTTGCGTCGATCGTCTTCGGCCTGATCGCCACCGGTTCGGCCAAACGCGAGCTCATGCCGTCCCTTGAGTTGCCTATGGCAATGGTGGGCGCCCAGTACCAAGGCGCCTCCCCCGAGGTCGTCGAGAACGAGGTCACCGAACCCCTAGAGCAGGCGGTCAAGGGCGTCTCCGGCGTCACCGACTACACCTCCACCTCCTCCAACGGGTCTGCCCAGGTGCAGGTCGAGTTCGACTACGGGGACAACACCGACGACGTCGTACGGTCCTTGCAGCAGGCCGTCGACCAAGTGCGGCCGACGCTGCCCGATGACGTGGAAACCTACGTCCAAGCTTTCAGTACCAGCGATATCCCCGTCGTGGTGCTGTCGGCCGGCACCGACGACGGCGACGCCCAGTCCCTGGCCGACCCGCTGGAAGAGCAGGTCGTCCCAGAGCTGGAATCGATCGACGGTGTACGCGCGGCCCAGGTCAGCGGCGTACGCGAGTCCACGGTCACCGTGACCCCCGATGAGGACGAGCTAGAGGACGAGGGACTCACCGCCAACGACGTCACCAGCGCCCTGCAAGCCAGCGGCGCGCTGCTGCCCGGAGGCGACATCACCCAGGACGAGCGCTCCCTGACCGTCACCACCGGCGGGCAGTTGCAGTCCCTAGACGACGTGCGCAACATCTGGCTGACCCCCAGCGGGAGCGCGGCAGCGGTCCCGAGCGGGGCGGCTGCGGCCCAGGCCGGCGTGCCGGCAGCCGAGGCCCAGGAACCCGAGCCCGTCAAGCTCTCCGAGGTCGCCGAGGTTGAGCTGCGGCCCGACGAGCGCAGCAGCATCACCCGCACCAACGGTCAGCCCAGCCTGGGCATCTCCATCTTCAGCACTCCCGAGGGCAACACGGTCGAGATCTCCGAGGCGGTCGAGGAGCGACTGAGCGAACTGGAGCCGCTGCTCGGTGAGAACGCCGAGATCAGCGTGATCTTCGATCAGGCTCCCTTCATCAACGAGTCCATCGTCGCCATGGCCGAAGAGGGCGGGCTGGGCCTGATCTTCGCGGTGTTGGTCATCCTCGTCTTCTTGCTCTCGGTCCGCTCCACCCTGGTGACAGCGGTCTCCATCCCGGTGTCGCTGCTGATCGCAATGCTGGGTGTGCAGGCGCTTGACTACTCCCTCAACATTCTCACGCTCGGTGCGCTGACCGTGGCCGTCGGCCGGGTGGTCGACGACTCGATCGTGGTGCTGGAAAACATCAAGCGCCACATGAACTACGGCGAGGAGAAGTTCACCGCCGTTTTCCAGGGCGTGCGCGAGGTGGCCGCGGCCGTCACATCGGCCACGCTGATCACCATCGCCGTGTTCGCTCCCATGGCCTTCGTCGGCGGGCAGGTGGGCGAGCTCTTCGCTCCCTTCGCCCTGACCGTCAGCGCCGCATTGGCCGCCTCACTGCTGGTCTCGCTGACGATCATCCCGGTTCTGGCCTACTGGTTCATGCGGCCCCGGGTGGTGCCGCCTGAGGACGTGGAACGGGTCAAGGCCGAAGAGAACCAGCGCGAGCTGCGCACACCGCTGCAACGCGCCTACTTGCCGATCATCCGCTGGACCACTCGGCACCGGGTCATCACGCTGACTGCGGCCCTCGCCCTTCTCCTCGGCACGGGGCTCATCACTCCCTTGGTGCAGACCAACTTCCTCGGCAACCAGGGGCAGAACACGTTCTCCGTCACCCAGGAACTACCCGTGGGTTCTTCTATGGCCAAGGCCGATGAAGAGGCGGCCAAGGTCGAAGCGGAACTCGCCGATCTGTCGTGGGTGGAGAACTACCAGGCGTCCTTTGGCGGTGGCGGCCTCAACGCCATGTTCGGTATGGGCGGTGGCGCCGACAGCATCAGCTACACCCTGACCACCGACCCCGACGGTGACCAGCAGGAGTACGAGGAACGGCTCCGCGAGATCCTCAACGGGGTCGATACCGACGCCCAGCCGCGCCTGCAAAGCGCCGGCGGCGGCTCGACCCTGGAGGTCGAACTCCGGGCCGACGACACGGCGACCCTCCAAGAGGCCACCGAACTCGTCGAGGACACCGTCAGCGACATCCCCGGCGCGGCCGAGGTGCGCAACAACCTCGCCGCCGAGCAGCCCGCCCTGGAAGTCCAAGTCGACGCCGAGCAGGCCGCGGAAGAGGGACTGACCGAAGCCCAGATCGGCCAGGCCGTCAGCCAAGCCTTCCGAGGTGCAAATGTGGGAAGCGTCACAATCGATGAGACCCAGCGCGATCTTGTCGTGCGCGCCACCGAGCGCCCTGACAGTGTCGAGCAGTTGGAGAACCTGGACATCACCGGCCCGACCGGTACGGTGGAGCTCTCGGAGGTCGCCGACGTCGAAGAGGTGCAGCAGCCGCCCCAGCTCACCCGCAGCGGCGGCGTACGCAGCGCCATCGTCTCGGCTACCCCCACCGCTGAGGATTTGGGATCGGTCACCGCGGAGTTGACGACAGCGCTCAACGAGCTCGACCTGCCCGAGGGCGCCACCGCCACCATCGGTGGTACCAGCTCCGAGCAGGCCGAAGCGTTCATGCAGTTGGGCTTGGCGATGCTGGCGGCGATCGTGATCGTCTACCTCATCATGGTTGCGACCTTCAAGAGCCTGATGCAGCCGTTGATCCTGCTGGTGTCCATCCCCTTCGCCGCAACCGGTGCCCTTGGCCTGCTGCTGCTGACGGGCACACCGCTGGGCGTGCCGGCCCTGATCGGGCTGCTGATGCTCATCGGCATCGTGGTCACCAACGCCGTCGTGCTCATCGACCTGGTCAACCAGTACCGTGTCGAAGGCATGGAGCTACGAGCCGCCGTCGTCGAAGGCTCCCGGCACCGGTTGCGTCCGGTGATCATGACCGCGCTGGCCACCATCGGGGCGCTGACCCCCATGGCACTGGGGATCACCGGCGGGGGCGCGTTCATCTCGCAGCCATTGGCGATCGTGGTGATCGGTGGCCTGTTCACCTCCACACTGCTGACGCTCATTCTGGTGCCCGTGCTCTACACCATGACCGAAAGCGTCAGGGAGCGCGGCGCACGCCGTCGAGAGGAGCGCCGGACGGCCAAGATCGAGGCCGAGCGCGCCAAGCGCGACAGCGGCGCCGAGGATGCCTCAGAAAAGGAGACTGAGCAGGTCTAGGGCATCGGGAGGTCGGCCGTAACCGCCAAGGCGCCGCGCCCGCTCGTGTTCATCGCGCGAGGGCGCGGCGCCTCCGTCGTTTGCGGGGAATCCGGTGTCTCAGTTTCCACCGAGATGGCGCTGCCTGGAGCGCCGATTTGTTATACCGCGCCTATGGCAGGCAAGCTGCCACCTATGGATCCCATGAACACGGAACTCGACGAGCTCGTCCGCGAGGAGCTCGGCGAGGAGCCGTCCCAAGAAGCGAAGGACTACGCCCGCGAGCTGTACGAGAAGTACCGGTTGCCCCAGACCGACACAGTCGAAGATGCAGCGCAGTCATCCACCTCCGAGGAGGAGACCTAGTGCATGGGCATTCGCCCATTGTCTACGTGGTGACGACACGTGCCACACGCTTGACGACCGGGGTCTCCCCGCGCGGGGGACCCCTCGTCATGCCGGTGCCACCGCACAGGAGTTGAGGTGAAGCGGTTTGACACCGGAACCAGCGGCACCGCGAACCGTCACACTGCGGGGTTAAGCCGGGGGTGCCGTGACCCGGCGGCTCCGTCAGGCTTCGGTATCGGTGCTGCCCGACTCCCAGGTGAGTTCAAACCACACCAATTGGCCCAAGCCGTCGCCGCGCGGCTCGGCTCCCCACTTCGCAGCCAGCGCCTCGACCAGATCCAGACCTCGTCCGTGCTCGCTGACATCGTAGGGGTCCTTGTGCTGGGCCTTGGGGAGCTCGCCACCGCCCAGATCGCGCACCTCCACTCGGGCCCACCCCGCGGTGACGTAGATGCCGACTTCGAACTTGCCACCGGGTGCGCCCGAAGCGCTGTGAGTCAGCGCATTCGTGGCGATCTCACTGGTCAGTAACGTCGCTGTGGTGGCCTTTGGCGAGCCGTCCAGGTGTCGTTCGACGAACCGGCGGGCATAGGAGATCTGGTTGGCCAACCCCGGGAACCTGCGCCGCGCAGCGCGTTCACGGGTCTCAGGTGGGGGAAGGGGGCGCTCTTCCATCTGATTCCTAGCAAAGGAACTCTGGCCATCGGGCCAGGGGGGAATCATTTCCTGGTTCTTGCTGCTTTGCCGTTCTTCCATGTCCATGGTGGGTGGCACGGGCTCGCCGCACTCCCCACAGGTCGCAGCGGCGGTTCCCGCGCCCGCCGCTGCCACGCCCCTCACCTCCATATCCTCAGCACGCGAGGGCGGGGGAGACGTGACGGAGGCTATCGGGTGGGCGGCGGAGTACGTGGAGTTGTTCGCGCGGGGAGCAGGTACCGGTGGCTGCTTCCGGTCCTGAAGACGCGCGATGGGCAAGTCGGGCACGTGAGATCACTCCCAGCGACGTGCCTTGTCGAATCGGCTTGGGCCGCGATGGAGGTCGGCTGTGACCTGCCGTTAGACGTCCGATGCCTTGAAGGTCACGGCGTTGTGGAAACGGCGGGTCGCGTCTTGGGTGACAGGGTGCGGTTACGCGGATTTGGCTTCGCGGCTATGAGGTTTTTATCCACGATCAGGATACGCCGGTTGACTTCTGGTGAAACGGGTGGGGGCGCAGGTTCTTCTATAACTGTGGATAACCAGTCGAAAAGCTCCCCGTGCCCGGCCGTGGCGCGCCACGATCGGGAGCTTCCCCGCCATACGGCTGGTGGGATCTCCTGACGTCTACCGTGTGTCACCAGCCATAGCGCCACGCCATGTCACCATTGCACACCTAAAGAAACGGTAACGTTACCTAAAGTGGTTCCTAGGCATGTGTGCTCGGAAATTGTCGACGCATTCACTATGGATTTACCGATTTGAGCCGCTAATTCGGCAGGGTTTTGGCTGTTTGGCGGGTTTTGCCCGCTGAGCGTCTGGCCCTCGCGCGGGGCCCCGCGATTGAGCCACGCGCTGTGGCCGTTCCCCGCCCACGACAGGAGGAACAGTGCCTGATTCCGCGTCCCCCCGCCGGATACTGCCGTTGATCAGCCACCCCGGTGGCCGTTCCCGTGCCACCTGCCGCTTCCGCTGCGGCGACGCATGTTTCCACGAAGCCCCCAACACCAGCGAGAACACCTACTTCGGTGACATCTTCTCCGGTGTCCTGTCGCGCCGTAACGCGCTGCGGGCCGGCGCTGTCGGCGCCGGGGTCTCCGCTGTAGGGGTCAGTGGCGCCTTCACCCCGGCCCTCGCCGACTCCTGGTGGCACGGCAAGAAGGGTCACGGCCGCGGACGCTCCCCGCGGTTGCGTTTCCACAGCGTGGACGCCAACACCGATGACGCCGTCACCGTACCCAAGCACTACGACCACCGCGTCGTCGTCCGTTGGGGAGACCCGGTCACCCCCGACGCCCCCGACTTCGACTTCGAGAACCAGACCGCCGAAGCCCAAGAGAAGCAGTTCGGCTACAACTGCGACTACGTCGCCTTCACCGAAATGGGCAACCGTCGCGGACTCCTCTGGGTCAACCACGAGTACACCAACGAGACGCTGATGTTTCCCGGCTACACCGACGGCAACGAGGCGGATCTGGAGCAGATCAAGATCGCCATGGCCGCTCACGGTGGCTCGATCGTGGAGCTGCGCCGCATCTGGAACAGCGGCGCCTGGCGGCTCGTTACCTGGGGGTGGCGCTACTTCAACCGCCGTATCACCGTGAACACCCCCATGGAGCTGAGCGGGCCCGCCGCCGGCGACGCCCTGCTGCGTACCGAGGCCGACCCCGACGGTGTCGAGGTGCGCGGCATGCTCAACAACTGCGCCGGTGGCATGACCCCCTGGGGGACTATCCTCACCTGTGAGGAGAACTTCCACCAGTATTTCGTCGGTGGCGAGGGCGCTCCCGAGGACGCCAAGCCCGCGCTGTCGCGCTACGGTGTTCCCACCAGCGGCGACACCCGCTCCGGCAACCGCCGCTTCGACCGCGTCGACGAGCGTTTCGACCTGTCGAAGCACCCCAACGAAGCCAACCGTTTCGGCTACGTGGTCGAGGTCGACCCCTTCAATCCCCACTCCAAGCCCCGCAAGCGCACCATGCTCGGCCGGTTCAAGCACGAGGGCGCCAACGTCCGCCTGGCCAAGGACCGCCGTGTGGTCGTCTACATGGGTGACGACGAGCGCTTCGACTACATCTACAAGTTCGTCAGCGACAAGAAGATGCGCTGGGGCTCGCGCCGCACTAACGAGGGGCTGCTCGACTCCGGCACACTCTACGTCGCCAAGCTCACCGGCAACAGCCCCGCTGAGGAGTTCGACGGC
This sequence comes from Salinactinospora qingdaonensis, assembly GCF_039539445.1. Lineage (NCBI taxonomy): Bacteria > Bacillati > Actinomycetota > Actinomycetes > Streptosporangiales > Nocardiopsidaceae > Salinactinospora > Salinactinospora qingdaonensis. The sequence continues at coordinate 385,705 of NZ_BAABDD010000001.1, read as the reverse complement.
TCGGGGGCGCTGCCCGCTGACGGCGAGTTCGACGGCTCGGGCGTGTGGATTCCGCTGTGCAGCGACAAGGAAAGCTTCGTCGACGGTTTCACCGTCGCCGAGGTCCTCGTCCACACCCGGCTGGCCGCTGACGCGGTGGGCGCCACCAAGATGGACCGGCCTGAGGACATGGAGGCCAGCCCCGTCACCGGCAAGGTCTACTGCGCGCTGACCAACAACACCGCCCGCTCGCCCGAGCAGGCCGACGAGGCCAACCCCCGCGCCAACAACAAGTTCGGCCACATCCTCGAAATCGTCGAGGAGGGCAACGACGCCGCCGCCACCGACTTCGGCTGGTCGGTGCCGATCGTCTGCGGCAACCCCGACGACCCCAGCACCTACTTCGCCGGCTACGACAAGGACAAGGTCGTTGCCATCTCCTGCCCCGACAACCTGACCTTCGACGGCGACGGCAACCTGTGGATCTCCACCGACGGCCAGCCCGGCACCCTCGACAGCAACGACGCGCTGCACGCGGTGCCCGTCGAGGGCAAACACCGCGGTGAAATCAAGACCTTCGCCACGGTCCCGCAGGGCGCCGAGTGCTGTGGTCCCTTCATCACCGAGGACCAGAAAACCGTCTTCATCGCCCCCCAGCACCCCGGCGACGGCGGTTCCCTCGACAACCCGCAGAGCACCTGGCCCGACGGCAAGTACTACCCTCGCCCGTCGGTGGTGTCGATCTGGCACACCCGCGGCCGGGACGTGGGCCACGCCTAACCCCCTCGCGGCCACCAACCGCTGCCCCTCGCGAGTGCGGGGACGCCCACCGGCATCCCCGCACTCGCCCTCTCCCGTCACGATCGGCGGCGGCCGGAGGAAAGCGCGCACGTGAGATGAGTTCCACGGCGGGAGAGACCGATCCCCCTCCCACGGGGCCAGCACCGGCGCCCCCCGTGCCGACGACTCCCGCTACCACGGCGCTGCCCTACCGCGAGGGCGGGCGAGCGCTGCCCGAGGTCTTACCGATCCTGGGGAACACCATCGGTAACGACTAGCCGCTCCCCCGCCCAGCGCACCGTCTCGTGTCAGCGCATCGCGCCCCGGCACGACCCACATCGACAGCACCATCTGTCACCACCCCAGCGGCCAGTGGCCCTCGGCCCTGATCCGCGGCGCTCACGACGAGTGACGGTGTTTCCCACCCGAGGGCACCGGGGTACACCCTCCGCGTGATGCAGCCGGAACCATCGCTCCCAGTTCCGTCCACTCGCCGTGCCTCCGCGTGCCGCCTTCGGCAACTTTCTGAAGTTGAACCATCACCCAGAATCGTCTTCTCTCGGCGTCTTCCCCGCGGCGGTATCCCCTGGCCGGCGCTGACTCCCCCTCGGCGCCGACGCCGGTGACGATCGCGCTCGTCGCCACCCCCACACGAGCTGCCAAGCCCCGATGGGGCGGCAGGAACGGGAGCGGGATGCCCTTGTCCACCCGACCTTTGAGCCGGCGGGGTTCGACTGTCCTCCACCGTCGCCCGCCCTCATCGTCTTTCACCGCGGCCACGCACCGTTTACCTCTGCGGGGCCCCTCAAGCGCGCAGCCCCTGCCGCACCACTCCACCTCTCACAGCTCCGCCGGGAGCCCGCACCAACGTGTCCGGCTCCTCGCCCCACCGCGGCTCCCGCACGCTCGCGATACCCCCAGTACCAGCCGCAACGTAAGGAGAAAAGCCTCCGCGAAGCCACCCCGGCCCACCACGCATCTGCCGTACTGGGCCTCACAGCCGCGCCCGTCATGGCATCGTCGTCGTTAGCCCACTCTCCGCCACGCATGCCGCGACCTTTAGGCACGGGAGGACCGAGCATGCGACAGCCACCCCGTAGCGGTGACCGTTCCGCCCCCTCAACCTCCGCGCCCGCCGTGAAGAGGCCCCCGATGAATCCCCCCACGCACCACATCTTCCCCCGCCGCCGAAGCGGCGACCAGCCTCCCACCCCCCGACGCTGGTCGACGGCGCTTCGCGCCGCCCTGCGACAGCGCCGCGTCGTCGCCGGCCTGGCCACGATCGCGTTCCTGTGCGCTACAGCCTGGCTGGGCCCCCTGCTATCCCCCTGGGGATTCACTGAGCTCGACTACACGGCCTTTTTGCGGCCCCCCTCCTCGCAGCACTGGTTCGGCACCGACGCCACCGGCCGTGACCTCTACGTCACCACCATGGTCGGCCTGCGCAAATCCATCGTCATCGGCCTCCTCGTAGCTATCCTGTCCACCGCGATCGCCGCCACCGTCGGCTCTCTCGCCGGATACTTCCTAGGCTTGCCCGACAGGACCCTCATGTGGCTCACCGACCTGATGCTGGTGCTGCCCGCCTTCCTGGTCCTGGCGATCCTCTCCCCAGCCATCCGCGACAGCGGCTGGATCGGCTTCGTCCTCCTCCTCGCCGCCTTCATGTGGATGGTCACCGCCAAGATGGTGCGCGGCATGACCGTCTCGCTCACCCAACGCGAGTACGTGCTCGCCGCCCGCTACATGGGCGCTTCGGCTCCCCGCATCATCGTCAGCCACATCCTCCCCAACATGTCCTCGCTGCTCATCGTCGACGCGACGATCAACGTCAGTACCGCCATCATCGCCGAAACCTCCCTGTCCTACTTCGGCTTCGGCCTGCGCCCCCCTGATGTCTCCCTCGGCTCCCTCATCGCCGCCGGCGCCGGTCAAGCCCTCACCCATCCCTGGACCTTCGTGTTCTGCACCGGCTTGCTCATCCTCCTCGTACTGGCGGTCAACCTCGTCGGCGGCGGGCTACGCGACGCCCTCGCCCCGGGAACGCGACCACCCCGAGCCTAGGAAAGCCACCGATGCCCGACAGCAACGCACATCCGCGCCCTGACCAGGACGACACACGGCCACCCCACCCCCATCACGGGGACCGCGCACCCGTCCTCGACGTCACCGACCTGCGGGTCACCTTCCCACGCCCCGCCCCAGCCCCCGACATGGCGGTCCTGCGCGGCCTCGACTACGCCCTGTACCGCGGCGAGGTCCTGGGCATCGTCGGCGAGTCCGGATCGGGCAAATCGGTGGCGGCACTGGCCACCATGGGACTCCTTCCCGACCACGCCACCGTGTCGGGCTCAGTGCGCCTCAACGGCCAGCAACTACTCGGCCTCGACGAACGCACTATGGCCACCAAGCGCGGCAGCGCGATCTCCATGGTGTTCCAAGACCCGATGACAGCCCTGACCCCGATCCACACCATCGGCGAACACATCACCGAAGCCGTGCGCACCCACCACCCCGACCTTGGCCGCCACAGCGCCACTGACCGTGCCATACGACTTCTGGAGCTCGTCGGCGTCCCCGACGCGGCCCGCCGCAGTCGAACCTTCCCCCACGAGTGCTCCGGCGGCATGCGTCAGCGCGTCATGATCGCCATCGCCATCGCCAACAACCCCGACGTCATCATCTGCGACGAGCCCACCACAGCCCTCGACCCCACTATCCAGGCCCAGATCCTGGAAACCCTCAAAACCGTCCGCCGCGAGACCGGTGCCGCCATCCTCATCATCAGCCACGACCTCGGCGTGATCGCCGGCCTCGCCGACCGTGTCCTCGTCATGTACGCCGGACGGGCCGTCGAGTCCGGCACCGTCGACGAGGTCTATTACCACAGCCGTATGCCCTACACGATGGGGCTGCTCGCCTCTGCCCCGAACACGACCACCCCCCACCGCGCCGCCCTCAGCCCCATCCCCGGCACGCCTCCCTCCCCAGCGGCTCTCCCACCCGGCTGCCCCTTCTCCCCCCGGTGCCCCATTGCCGTCGACGAATGCGCCACCGGCGAACCCCAACTCCTGCCCACCGCCGCCCCCACCCACCGCGCGGCCTGCCTGCGCGCCTCCCACATCGCCGCCCACGGCTGGTCCGACATCGACCTTTACCCACCCCCCGCCACCGGCCCCAGCCACCCCGCAGCACCGCCCCGCTCCCAGCGCCCCACCGTGCTGGGCGTCGATAACCTCACCAAACACCACCCGCTCCGCGGTCCCACAGCACTCAGTCGCCGCAGCGGCACCATACGCGCCATCGACAACGTCTCCTTCGACATCCGCGAACGCGAAACCCTCGCGCTCGTCGGTGAGTCCGGCTGCGGTAAAACCAGCACCCTCATGGAGATCCTCGAACTCCATCCCCCAGAGCAGGGCCGCATCACAGCCCTCGGCGAAGACACCGCCGCCCTCTCCAGGCGGCAACGCTTCGCCCTGCGCCGCGACCTCCAGGTCGTCTTTCAAGACCCCACTGCCTCACTCGACCCCCGCATGCCCGTGTTCGACCTCATCGCCGAACCCCTACGCATCCACCGCCGCCCCACAGCACAGGTGGCACCGCGCGTACGCGAACTCCTCGCCCTGGTCGACCTGCCCCCCGACCTCGCCCCCCGCCACCCCCGCGAACTCTCCGGGGGGCAGCGCCAGCGCGTCGCCATCGCGCGCGCCCTCGCCCTCAACCCAAAACTGCTCCTCCTCGACGAGCCCCTCTCGGCCCTAGACACTTCCGTCCAAGCCGGCGTCATCAATCTGCTCACCCGGCTACAGCGCCAGTTGGCCCTGTCCTACCTGTTCGTCGCCCACGACCTGGCGGTCATCCGCCACGTCGCCGACCGGATCGCCGTGATGTACCTCGGCGCGCTCGTAGAACTGGGAACGGCCACCGCCGTCTACACCCGACCGGCCCACCCCTACACGCGCGCGCTGCTCTCCGCCGTCCCCATGGCCGACCCCAACCGGGAACGCACCCGCTCTCGCCTGCTACTCATCGGCGATCCCCCCAGCCCCACCCACCTCCCGACGGGGTGCCGGTTCCGGCCTCGCTGTCCCCTCTTCGCCACCCTCACCGAACCCCAGCGAGCCCCCTGCCGGACCACCGAGCCCCCCATGACTTCGCTCCACGACGATGATCACGCCACCGCCTGCCACTACCCCCAGCCCTCACCCGCCACGTGAGTCCGCCCCGGCTCAAACACGCCACACAAGGAGGACGTCCCATGTCCACCGCACGCGCCGCCTCCCTGGTGACGCCCACGCTGACATTGGCGCTGCTCCTCACCGCGTGCAGCCTCACCGGCGGCCACCCGGCCGGCCACCCGGCCGGCGACCCACCCGACCTCGCCGATATCCCCGCCATCGACATCAACGCCAACGACCGCAGCCACACACGCCAAGGCGGGACACTCAACTGGGCGATCGCCCACTGGGGCGGCCAGTTCCAGGCACACCACACCCAAGGCAACCTAGCCGGCCAGGCCCACATCCTCGGCGCCCTCCTGCCCCGCGCCCACACCTTCGACGCGCAGGGCACCCCCGCTCCCAACACCGCCTACGTCGAGCGGACCACCCTCAGCCACGACGGCACCCGCCTCACCTACCACCTCAACCCCGCCGCCACCTGGTCCACCGGCCAGCCCATCACCTGGAATGACTACCGAGCCACCGCTGAACTGCTCAGCACCCCCACCCCCGGCGACTTCGCCACCGGCGGGGCACGGCAAGGCTACGACCGTATCGACCGCATCCTCCCCGGCCACGACGACTACGAGTTCACCCTCGTCTTCTCAGAGCCCTACAGCGAATGGCCCCGACTGTTCGAATTCGTCTACCCGGCCCGCTACATGAGCGACGCCGACGCCTTCAACCACGGCTACCGCGACCGCATCCCCGTCACCGCCGGCCCCTTCAAAGTCGACCACATCGACCCCGCCGCCAAGACCCTCACCCTCGTCCGTGACAACACCTGGTGGGGCACACCCGCCAAACTCGACCGCATCGTCTTCCACACCATGGACCGTGCCGCCATGCCCGGCGCCTTCCTCAACGGCGAGATCGACACCTTCTATCTAGGCCACAACGCATCCGCCTACGAGCGCGTACATGGCCACGAGGGCACCCACGTCACCCGGGCCATCGACAACGGCTACCGCATGATCCAACTCAACGCCGCAAGTCCCGCACTCGCCGATATCGACGTCCGCCGCGCCATCACATACGGCATCGACCGCTCCGTGCTGGCCGACATCTCCCTGCGCCCTATCGATTGGCCCGGCGACCCCACCGTCAACCGGCTCATCCGCTCAAGCCAACCCCACTTCCACGACAACTCCGGCGACTACGGCCACCAAGACCTCGACAAGGCCCGCCGGCTCCTGCGCCGGGCCGGATGGCGGGCCACAAAGGGCACCGACTACCGCCATAACGTCCACGGTGACGAGCTGTCGCTGCGCTACCTCATCCCCGCCGGGCCGGCGATCACCGAGCACGAGGCCACGGCTGTGCAGCACATGCTGGCCGAGATCGGCGTCAAAATCGAAATCGAAACGGTTCCCCTGGACGCCTACCTCAACGACCACCTCCAACGCGGCGACTTCGCCCTCACCTCACTGTCCCTGACCGGCACCACCCCCTACGCCGGCTCCTACCACACCGTCTACGGCGGCCCTTTCGGCCACGACGACAGCGGTGCCCCACACTGGGCCGACAACCACGCCCACCTCTCATCCGCACAGATCAATGACACGTTCCGCCGGATGGCCGCCGAAACCACCCCGAAGCTCTACTACGACCTCGCCAACACCATCGACCGAGCCCTCTGGGACCAGGCCACCTCCATCCCCTTCCTCCAGCGCCCAGGCACCTGGGCGGTACGCGACGATCTCGCCAACTTCGGCGCCTTCGGACTCGCCTCGATCGACTACGCCGACATCGCCTATCTGCACTAACCGCGATCCCGCCTCGAACCGGCGCAACACGCCCAGGCGCGCCCGCGACACCGGATAACTGGGCATACCAAGGGTTGAAGTGGGAAAATCCGTTTCGTAACGGGAATGCGTGTAGGGAGGGGGACATGGATCTCCTCACCTCCTGGCTCGCCGGGATCGCCGCCTGGCTCGTTTTAAACACCATCGGCTCGGTCGTCATCGTCGAATACGCGCCGGCTGAACAGTTGCAGAACTTCGCGTCCTCGGTTGCCTGGAACGGCACGGCCGGCTTTATCGCCTACCTACTGACCGCCGTGGTCGCCGCGCTGGTGCACCGCCGACCCGAGCGACAACGTCTCGGCCGCAACGCGCTCGCCGCGCTCGGCGCCCCAGTGGTGGGAACACTCGGCAACGCGGCCGTTCTCCTGTTCACCCCCGGAGCCCAGTGGGGCGTCTTCTGGTCCTGGTCTGTCATCGCCCTCGCCGGCGCCGTGGTCGGCTGGCTCCTCACCCGCTGGATGCGGGCCTGAAAGGCAGGCTTCGCACTCGTCGGCCACAGTGCCGCCCCGAGACCCTTGGCGGCTCCCACACCACCGACCAGCGTCCCTGGTCAGCCTGCGCCGGTCGTTACGACGGTTGGAGGGGGACCGTCGGCTCAGCGCAGGGGCGCGACACTGGTCGGTGCGGCGAAACCAGCGGCGACCTCCGCGGCCAACTCCAGATACGCCTGCCGGGTCGCCGGTCGCAGCCGATCTAACTCCACCGCCCCGCCCTCTTCCAGATGCCCGTCGTAGGGCACGCGCACGACACCGCGGCACCGTCCGGCGAAGTGCTCTTCCAGTTGCTCGAGGTCGATGTGGCCGCGTTTGGACACACGCGAGATCACCACGACCGCGTTCTTGGCCAGCGGGGCGTGGCCATGGGCCTCCAGCCAATCCAGTGTGGCCGAGGCGCTGCGCGAGCCGTCAACCGAAGGCGGGCTCACCAGCACCATCTGGTCGGCGAGGTCGAGGATGGCACTCATCGCCGAGTGCAGCATGCCGGTCCCGCAGTCAGTGACACACACCGAGTAGAACCGCTCCACGATATCGGCGGTGGCGCGGTAGTCACGGTCGCTGAACGCCTCACTGGCGGCCGGGTCCACATCGGATGCGAGAAATTCCAGCCGAGAGGGGGCTTGGCTCGTGTAGGCACGCACGTCGGCGTAGCGGTGCAGGCGCTCCCGCGCGCGCAGCAGGTCCCGCACCGTCAACTCGCCGCGCAACTCTTGCGGCAGCCGCTCGGTCAACGTTCCCCGATCGGGGTTGGCATCGACCGCGATGACCCGATCCCCCCGCCGGTCGGCCAGCACCGCTCCCAACCCCACCGTGGTGGTGGTCTTGCCGACCCCGCCTTTCAAACTCAACACCGCCACCCGATGGTGGCCACCGTTCACGTGGGTGCGAATCCGCGACACCAATTCCTTGTGTCGAACATCGGCAGGTGATTCCCCGGGGTTGATCCATCCGCGGGAAAGCCGGAACAGCAGCCGCCGCCACCCGCTCGCTGGTGGCGCTTTGGTGTTACGCAGCAACGCTTCCCACGTCAAGTCCTCCGTACGTCCGGGCCGCCATGCCGCCGGTTCCGCAGCGGCGTCCGGTTTCGGCTGCCGGCCCGAGTCGTGTGCAACATCCTGAGGAGAAGACACCAGAGAAAGCTTTCTAGATTCGCGATGTGTTCCGAGCGACTACCCAGGGTGGTCATCTCACGTACGGCACATCCTAGGAGTCGGCTCGAGCGGTTACGCACGGAGGTTTTGACGCGACCGCGGGTACCCGTCCGGTGGGGGAGTCCTCCCGCTTGCGCGGGTCAATCCTGTGGCGGTCGCCCGGCCCCCTCATAGATCGACATCCAGTAGGCGTTCAGCGTCACCTCTTGTACCGGGTCACCGGCGTGCACCATCCGACCGTTCCCGATGTACATTCCCACGTGCGAGGGGGGCGGCTGGTAGGACAGCGTATGGAAGAAAAGGAGATCTCCCGGCTGGAACTGGTGGTCATCGACGGGATCTAGCGCTTTGATCTGGGTCCAGGTCGTTCGGGGGATGCTCACACCGGCGGTGCGCCAGGCGGCCTGCACCAGGCTCGAACAGTCCCACAAGTCGGGGCCGTTGGCGCCCAGCAGATATCGATCTCCCTTCTGCTGTAAGGCGAACGCGATCGCTGTTGCGGCGTCTCCCGTTCCTTCGACCTCTCCGCTCCAGGCCCCGGTCAGGTTGAAGTCCGCCTCTTTGGGAACGGCGGGCCGGTCGTGCGCCGTCCACGTCTCACCATCGCATTCGGGACCTTCGATCAGGCACACCATTTCGCGTACACCGTCGTTGAACTCGTCGCTCAGGCTCATGTTCGCCACCGCTGTGATGACCCCTGCCGCGACGAGGACAGCCACAGCGGTCTCGGTGACAGACGCACCACTGTCATCCCCGGCATTGCGAGGCCGGAGTCGTGAGAAAGCGTTCATGGACACAAGCTGACTCCTTTAGTGAGGGGCGAGAAGTCGCTAGGTACGGCGTAGGTTACTGGACAGGCACATCCTCAACCGGCTCGAACCCGGGAATCTCCACCGTCACCTCGGTGACATCCTCCGGAATCGAATACATGGACCAGTAGGTGACCTCCTCATTGGGGCCGACCACGGCAGCGAACTCGGGGGGTTTAGTGTCACCGGAGCACAGGCAGTGGGTCTCGGTGTCCATCAGCGGGTGGAATCTTTTCTCCTCCTGCTTGTCGAAGAGGGTGACTCCGCTGAACGAGGGGCCGGTATAGAAATACGTCCGTCCGATCAGACTGCCGGTGGTGATGTTCTGGTTACCGCTGTTGGCTAAAGTCCAGACCAGCGAAGTTGCCTCTCCCGATTCGGCGCGGGTTATTTCGTTGATCCTTACACTTCCACCGGCAGTATTCCCGCTGTTGCTGTTGGCTTGACCGAGTGTGGCGAGTTCCGTCGCCGAGTTCGCTGTCGGTGTGTTTATTAAAGCAAAAAATGTCAGCGCACAAGCGCCTAAGGCGAACTGTCGTCTCAGTGGTCTATCCTTCTCTTTGGAGTCATTTCTCGAATTTCACGGTCACGCGCCGGTTCTTGGCGCGCCCTTTCTCTGAGTCATTGCTTGCCACCGGTTGGCTTGAGCCGTGCCCAGCAACCTCATAGTTGATCCCGTCGCGTTTTATTAGCTCCTTTAGTTTTTTGCTGACGGACTTCGCTCGGGCTTCGGATAGCGGAATGTTGATTTCGTCGACCCCTTTATTGTCGGTGTGTCCGTCGATTTCTACAGTAGTGGCCCCCGAGGAATCTATTTCTTTGGCGACTCGTTCCAGGGTTTGGTTTGCTTTGTCAGTAAGACTTGACTCTTCGAAGTCGAATAGGACATCGGACGAGAGCATAATAGCGATTTCTTCTCCGGTCTCTGCCCGTCCAGTGGAGTCTGAGATTTTATCGGTAAATGATCGAATTTCTACGATCTGGGGGTTTGCGAGCTCTTGTTTAGGTGGCGTTCCCTGGCTTTCGCCGATGGGTATATCGAGCAGCGGTGGCGTTATTGGGGTTATTACGGAAATTTTCTCTAAATTTTCAGGTGGCGCCGGGAAAGCGATCCATATATCCAGCGTCTGTCCGGGGGATATGTTGGCCGAGTCTCGCCAATCGCTGCAATAGCAACTTCCGTTGCTTAACTCTAGAGGGTGATAACGCTTTCTATTTTTGAGGTCAAGGAGAGTGACGTTTTTTGCCGTTCCTGCTTTGCCGCCTGAGCTCAGGGCGTTCAGGAATAAGATTCCATTGTTGCTTTTGTTGGTTATTCCGAGGTCAAGTCGGAGGATATTTGGTGTTCTCCGTTCCAGTCGATAGACCTCAACACTTAGTTGCTTTCCGGCTGTTGTGGATGTGGTTAGCGAATTTGCAAGCGACTCAGGGGATTGATCATCCGCTGCTTCGTCAGGCGGAACCTGAGATGAAGATGCAGTCGAAGGTTCGCCATTAGGTTGCGGTGTCTCACTATCTGAAATAACGCAGCCAGACAGTAGCAGTATGGCCAGGAAGGCCGGCAGCTGAAATAAAGAATAATTTTTTACTATCTTCTCTGGTCTTTTTTTGGGAGGGGTGACATTCACTGCTCTTCCTCTCATATTTTCCGTTTTGTGTCAGTGTCCTCATGGCTTCTGGTTTATCTTTCCAGCGTTATGATTAAGCCAATTATGGGGATGTGGAAGGTTCGGCTGGCGGGCTCACTGAAGGGCTGGGTTCCTCATAAGGGGTTCCGTTGAACAAGTACTCACCCTCCTTGTCGGTGAGTGTGACATCGATGACCGAGCGAGCTGCGGCCAACGAATTGATCGCCACACCATCGCAGGATTTCGTCTCACCGACGAACCACCCATTGCATTCCTCAGGAAGCTCCAACGTAGCTATCGCCGCCGCGTTGCCGACATGCTCGGCTTCGCCTTCGTCGTCACAGGCGGTGTCGTTCCAGTGCTGGCTTCCGTCATCCGCCAACTCTGCTTGGCAGGCTGACCCTCGCACCTCGACCCGAACCGTATGCCCGTACAGTCCCATGCTGTCGTCGCTGGCCCTGATGTCGGTGAGTACCGCGCCGTTGGCCTCCGCGTACTCCTCCGCGCGCCGTTCACCCGTCACCGGATCCCAGCGGGCCATCACATAACCGCCGGTGTACAGCCCTTCAGCAGCCTCGTCCTTCATGACGCTGACGGCGGCTATCGCCGCCGCATCCGCTGCCGTTTGCGCCCGCGAGCGCATGGTGTTGGCATCCCCGATCCTCAAGAACAGCAGAACCAGAGCGAGAAGTGACAGTGTCAGGCTGAAGAGGAGAAGCAAGGTGGCTTGCCCGTCCTCTTCACGCCTAAATTCTCTACGAAACATATGTTTACCGCGGATCCGGAAAAATTATCGGAACCCGATTACGGAGCCGGGGCGTTGCCACCGCCACCGCCGTCTCCTGCGCCATTGCCCCCGCCACCGCTCAGTGCCTGGTCAACACCATTCTGAATCGCATCGCTGATCTGATCTTGTAGCCCCAACCCGAACACCAGGCTGGCGATCAGGCCGACCAAGATCACTACTGCGGCGTATTCGAGCATGCTCGCGCCCTGGTCAGGGTGGTTTTCTAGGGCCGTGCGGCGGGATGTGAGGAAGTTGTGCAGCTTGTTCATGATTTGCTCCCTGTTTGCTGAGGGGAAGGGCGAGCTATCAGCGGCCTTGCTGGCGACGGTAACAATCTACGGATTGCTCCGTCTCTAGAAAAGAGTCTGCTGGGTTGTCCACGCCAGAGGTGGCCCTAACTGGGTGAATGGCACTGTATGTCTGCAATTTCGTCGAATGCTGTTGACGAATTGTTATCCACACTGTGGATTCTCCGGTGCCTGGGACAACAGCGCTCGTGGTGCTGGGGAACCGCCCGGTTCACCGTGTGCGCTGCCGCTACGGGGAAACGCCAAGCAACGGAACATCGTTCAGCCTCCCAGCAATACGCCGAGGTTGAGATCGGTGCCCAAGAACAGCGCACCGGTGACGAGGATGAGCAGCCCGGGCAGCATCGTCGCTGCCGTGACCGCTGTAACGCGGGGGTTCACCCGTTGGGCCTTCCGCCGCAGGTACTGGGCGTCCTGGCGACGCATGTCCTGGCTAATCTCCATCAGAGCTTGTGACAACGGCGCACCCAACTCTTCGGCCTGCTGGATGGCAGTGACGAACTTGTTCAGCGCGTCATTGCGATTGCGTCGCCGCAGCGCATCAAATGCTTCGCGTCGCGGGGTGCCCAGCTCCATCTGCCGCAACGCGATGCGGAACTCGTCAGAAAGCGCTCCCGGCATGGCGGTGGCCACCCGCTCCAGCGACGAGCGAAACGCCATGCCGGCGCCAACGGTTACCGCCAGGACATCCAAGAAATCCGGCAGTTGAGACTGGATCGCGTCTTGGCGTTCGCGTCCCTTCACGAACAGGTCGAGGTCGGTGAGGGTGGCGAACGCCGCCACAATCAACGCGAGAAAGGGGGCGCCGTTGAGGTAGACCAGCAACGCCCCAATGCCGTAGATCAGGACCTCGCCGACCTTGCGGCGCACGTAGCGTTCGACTGTGAGGTTGTCGGGGCGTCCAGCGGCCTCGATACGGCGCTTGATCCGCTCGTTTTGGCGTTGCCCAAGTAGCTCCATCACGGATCGCCCCAACGGGGTGCCCAAAAGTTCCGTGAACCGGTGCAGGATGAAGGTTCGGTTCGCGGTGGAGCCCGACGGGCGAGGCGGTTCAATCTCCAACGCGACGTGGCTCTTGGCGGTCGCCAGATGGAATCCCCACACCCCCAGCACCACGACCAGTGCCGCGCCCGCGCTCAAGGCGACGAGCAGCAGGTACGGGCCGATGTCAGGGGGGATGAACAGGGGGGCGGGCATCGGTTCCTCCAGCGGCGGCGGCCGAGGATCGAGGGGCGATCCTCGGCTGGGGTTGTCAGAAGTCGATCCTGGTGATCCTGCGCACGAGCACTAAGCCGAAGATGAACAGCAGAGCCGATAGGCCCAGGACAAGCTGTCCCGCCAAACTCGCGGTCATGTTGCGCAGGATGTCAGGCAGGATCGCGTTGATCAGGAAGAGTGCCCCGACCCCCATGAGGCCGAGCGCCCACGTGGTGCTCGTGGTCTCGGTGAGGATGGTGCGTACCTCACGACGGGTCTCCTTACGGTTCTCCAAAGTCTCGGAGATGTTGCGCAGACTGGTCACCAGCGACCCGCCGGCCCTGGAAGCGACGAGGAGCGTGCTGGTCAACACGCCGAGTTCCCGGGAGGGCATCCGTTTCGACAGGTCGTTTAGGGCCGTCTCGAAAGGCTGGCCCACCTTCATGGCTTGTGCGAGCCGGCGCATCTCCGAGCCCGCGGGATCGTCGAGCTCGTCTGCGGCCATGTCGATGGCGGTGGGCAGCGCCAACCCGGCAGAGGTCGCGTTCGACAGCACACGCGCGAGTTCGGGGAGTTGGCCGGTGAACTCCTCCCGCCGCCGCTCCTCTTGGCGGCGCAGGTAAGAGAAGAAGAGCCAACCGACGCCCACCGCTGCGGCGATACCGAACACCGGCGCCAGAATCTGCCACACGAAGATCACGGCGAGCACTGCGGCGGCCACCATGGCCACCACGAACGTCGATACGCGCACCTCCACGCCCGAGCGGGCGATGCGTCGACTGAGCCGGCGTCCTAGTTCGGTGCGGTGGAGGGCGACGTCGAGCCGCGCCAATGGTGTGCGGGCGCGGCGCTCGACCTCATCCAGAGCGCTGCGGGCGACGAGCATGCGGCGTTGCTCCGCTCCCGCGGTCAGTTCGTAGAGGCCCCAGATAGCCACGGCGAGCACGAGGGTCGTGCCCACGAGCACACCGGCCATGAGGAGGTTCACCGCGCCTCCCGGATGCTGTCGGAGCCTTCGTCGCTGACGCCGAAGGAAGCGGGGATGGTTTCACCGGCGTGGTAGACACGTTCGGCGATGTTGCGTGGTAGCGGGTGGGGCTGGAACTCGCCGCGCACAACCCGGTCCGGGCTCAGTGGTTGGGTGCGGAACTCCAGGACCTGTTGGAGCCGGAACTGTTCGCGCCGGTGTGAGGCGACGACAGCGATTTCACTGACGCGCCGGGAACCGTCGGCCCAGCGTCCTAGGTGAACGATGACGTCCACCGCGTTGTTGACCTGGTCGCGTACGGCCTCAAAGGGGATCTTCACCTCGCTCATCGTCGCCAGTGTCTGCAACCGGTACATGGCGTCGTCGGCGGAGTTGGCGTGCACCGTTACCAGCGAGCCGTCATGGCCGGTGTTCATGGCTTGCAGCATGTCAAGGGTTTCCGCCCCACGAACCTCACCGACGATGATGCGGTCGGGGCGCATGCGTAGCGCATTGCGCACAAGGTCGCGGATGGAGACGTCTCCCTGGCCCTCGATGTTGGGGGGCCGCGACTCCAGCCGGATCACGTGCTCTTGAAGGAGTTGCAGCTCCGCTGAGTCCTCGATGGTAACGATGCGTTCGTCAGCGGGCAGGAAGCCGGAGAGCGCGTTGAGGAACGTGGTCTTACCGGTTCCGGTTCCCCCTGAGACCACCACGTTGCAGCGCGCCCGAACCAGCGAGGCCAGCAGGATGCCGGTGGCGGTGTCGAGGCTGCCGAGCTCCACCAGCTCCTCGATCCGGTAGGGGCGGGGGAACCGGCGGATGGTCAGGATAGGGCCGGACAGCGACAGTGGCGGAATGATGACGTTGACGCGCTCACCGGTGGGCATCCGGGCGTCCACCATCGGACTGGACTCGTCCACTCGCCGGTTCACTTGCGAGACGATGCGGTCGATCGTTTGGTAGAGCTGCTCTTCGCTGGCGAAGGTGGTGTCGATGCGTTCCACGCGCCCCTTGCGCTCGATGTAGACGTGGTCGGGCCCGTTCACCATGATCTCGGTGACGGACTCGTCGGCCAGGAGGGGCTCCAACACGCCGAGTCCAAGCGCCTCGTCGACCACTCGCCGGATGAGGTTGCCTCGTTCTCGGTCGCTGAGCACAGGGCCTTCCCGCGAGAGGATGTGCCCGACGACCTTTTCGAGCCGGATACGGCGCTGGGTGAGGCTGAGGAGGGCCAGGTCGTCGAGGTTGATCTCGTCGAGCAAGCGCTGGCGCCAGTGGGCGATACTGCCGCGGTCGGGGCGCTGTTCCGCCTGGTTGTCTGCGTCGATACGGTCTTTGAGTCCCATGGGGCGCTACAGTCCTTACACGTTGGGCATGTCGACGCGGCGGGTGATGGAGATGCCGAGATCGGCGGCGGAGAACAGGATCGGCAGCCCCACCGAGACTTGGGTGTAGTAACCGCCGGAGTCGTTGGGTGCGCTGCGGATGCTGGCGTCTTCCAGCCAGTCCGGAAGAGCGTCCCGGGCTACGGTTTCCGCGGCGGCCGTCCCTTGCGATCCTGCCACGCGCGCCCCGGCGCGGGCTGCCGACTCCACCCGCTCGATGGCCACGAACGCCAGGAACGCCTCAATGGCCAGCACCGCCGTCAGCAGCAGGAGAGGGAAGTAGGCAGCGAACTCCAGCAGCTGTGACCCTCGGTCGTCGCGCCGACTCGTATCGTGGTTGTGTCGTGGACCGGCCCAGGCGCTGGTGCCGCAGAGGGGGTCGGTGCGTGGATGCCCCGATAGCCTCATCTCACGCCTCCGGATAGATCCGTGACTCGCCGGTGACGTCCAGCGGCCCCGCGGTTCCCGGCAGGACAAGGGGCATCGCTATGCTCACCCGCACGTACTGCGCGTCGTCGTGGGGAGTGATAGTAAGAGCGAAGGTACTGGAGTCGTCCCATGGCGCGCGTACCCGCTTTTTGGCCTCTTCGATGATGCGTTCCTGGTTGTCGGGGGTGACTGCGGCCTGCCGCGCGCCTTCGGCGGCGGCGTGGCTGGCATACATCGCAGTGATTCCCAGCAGCAGCACTTGCCACACCGTGAGTAGTGCCAGCAGCAGCAGTGGCACCAAGGCGGCGAACTCCGTGATGGCGGCCCCACGGTCGTCCCGACTGTGCCGGCTGCGCCGCGGCCCCGTCGAGGTGGAGCCGCTGGGGGGAGTTCCTACTGCGCCTAAGGCGGGCTCGTTCGTGTGGTCGCCTCCGTCCCCGGCTTCGGTCGCCTCGGCCGAGGTGGGCTCTTCCAGCATCCCCAGTTCCGCGGCGGTGCGGTTGAACGCGCGCCGCAGTGACTCGTCGGTGACCCGGTTGGGGTCGCCGGTGTTCTCCCCCTCCTCCAGCGCTCGATAGTTCGCGGGGATCGTGGTTTTCAGCAGCGGCACGCCCAGGAGTTTGCGGGCGAATTCGGGCTGGATCTCGTTGCGTCGACTGTGCCGGACCAGCACACCGGTGACGTCGTGCGGCTTGCGGATCTGGAGCCGTTCCCACATGGCCAGCAGCCGCTGGGCGCCGCGCACGGCGGGCAGGTCGGGGGTGAGGGTGACCAGGGTGGTGTCGGCCAACTCCACAGCCATGGCTGTGGCCTCGTTCATGGTGGAACCGCAGTCGACGATGACGAGTTCGTAACGCGAGCGTAGCGAGCCGAGCACCTGCCGTGCGGCGCGCGCCGTCACGTCCTCGCCGCGTTCTCCCTGGTCTGGTGAGAGCAGGATGTGGGGGCCGTCAGGGTGCACGTAGAGCGTGTCGGCGAGCATCGCCGCGCTGATGTCGTCGGCGGCCTCGACGAGATCGACGATGCTGCGCCGATGCTTGAGGTCGAGGAAGCTGGTCAGGTCGCCGGTTTGCAGGTCGAGATCGACCAGACAGACCACGCGTTTGGCTCGGGCGGCGGCCATCGCTAGGTGCACCGCCATGGTCGTGGTGCCCACGCCGCCTTTAGCTCCGCTCAGCGCCACGATCGATCCGCGCTGACCCGTCACGGGCAGGTCCAGCGAAGCGGCTTCCAGGTGGCGGCGCAGTGTGCGCGACCAGTCGGCGGCGTTGCTGACCCGAGCCCGTAGCTCCTCCAGGGTGGCCTCGGTGGAGACCACACCGCGCGCCCCCGCCTCCATGGCTCCGGTGAAGGTGTCAGGGGTGATCTCGCTGACGACCAGGATGACCGCGAGCTGGGGATGGTTGCGCGACAGGTCACGGATGAGGTCCAGGACCGGGAGGGGACCGAGGTCCTCGTGGATTACGACCACGTCGAGGCCGGGGAGTTGGGCCACGGTCTCCACGACTTCGCGCGACGATCGATGGGCGCTCACCACATCGGCCTCGGCGAGTTCGTCGAAGCGGGTGTTGAGTGACGCCTCCAGCTCAGCCGTGGGCGTGCCCAAGAGGATGCGGTAGTTCACGGGGTACCTCCCGCACCGGTGTCGCCTCCGGAGGCGGGCTCTTCAAGGTTGGTGTCGGAGCAGAATCGCTCTATGCCCGGATCGCCGCCTCCGCGCTGGCTGACCAGTGCCAGGCGAAGTTTGCCGGAGAACGCCTCGGAGTAGGTCAGCCGTAGCGCGTCAGTCGCGTTCAGCCGGAACGTCACCGGAACGACGCCGGATGCCTGGCCGGTGTTGGCGTCGACCTGGTCTTGGATCTCACCGATCTCCAGGACCTGCACCTCGGTCAGTACCCGGATAGCGCACGCCGGCTGGTTCCCGGAAGCGCTGTAGGTGCCGTAGATGTCGACGATGGAGCCCTGGTGCACCTTGCCGGCCACGCCGGTTTCCGCGTCGACCATGATGGCGATCTCGCGCTCTCCCGTCTCCAGCGTCGGAGCGGGGATCAGCATGCTGGTCTGGAGCATCGATCCGGCTTTGAGGGGGGTGGCCGCAACGATTTCCTCGGTGCCCGGCTCCGCGCCGACTTCTGCGAGGTCGGTGATGAAGGTCTCGGAGAAGAAACCGGCCGGTACCTGCGTGGCCTCCACCATGTCGCTGGTGACGGGCTCGTAGGCTGCAACGTCTTGGGTCAGCCGCATGACGGTGCGGTACTCGCCGAGTCTGCTCTGCACGGAGTTGACATAGGACAAGACAGAGAAGAACACCGCGATAGCGCCGATGCCGGCCACGATCATCAACACTACGCCGCGCCGCTGTCGGGGATTCATACTTTTCCGTTTCTAGGGGGAGCCGGCCTGGACGAGGGGTTGAGCGGCTGTTGCGCCGGATGTCCGTTGGGTGCCATAGGTAGCGAGTTCGGGGGTGAGGCTCCGCCACCCAGGGGGCCTCTCCGAGGTGGTGGCGTCGGCGCTTCGGGGGCAGAGTTTTCGTTGCTCGGGCCCTCGTGGGGCGGGGGAGGGCTCGGGGACGAACCGGGGTGGGACTCGGCCTTTGCGGCGGTGGCCGCTGAAAGGGTCGCGGGGGAGGGGGGTAGGTCTCGAGCGCGCGAATAGGAGGGCGGACGCCCTACCGGTGTGGAGTTGACTGCGCCGCAGAAGGGACAGTAGGTCGCGGTGACCTGCTCGCTGCACCACGCGCAGCTTGTGGGGCGGATGGAGTTGACCACGTAGGTGAGGGCTTGTGGGTGCGCGCTGAACGCCACGAACTCCACATATTTCGTCGACCCCCAGTAGGTAGTCCCGAGCGGTTGCTCGGAGAGGGCGCGCACGGCGACCGGGCGTAGCGAGGGAGACACCAGGGATTCAAACGCCGAGGTGTCGACCTCGGCGGGAGCGGCCCACAACATCTGCACGGGGTCGGTGGGACGGGCGGGCAGGTTGGCGGCTACGTCGCCTTTGCGTAGTCGCCCCACACGTGGCACGGGAGCGCAGAAGGCCAGGAAGGACACTCCAGGGGCGTAGGAGCCCATGTGTTGGCGCACGGATGTGGGCAGGGTCTCCAGGTTGCTGACCCTTCTCAGCCAGGCGCCGCCAACCATGTGCTTGGGGAGCTCCTCAGCCAGGGCAGCGACCATACCGGCCGGCAGGTAGGGGGAGAGGTAGGCGAGTTGGTCGGCCAGCAGCGAGATGGTCAACGGGGCCAGATCGACGCCGACGGCGGCAATGTGGTCGGTGCGCAATGTGCCTCGGGCGAATTGAATGGCACGCCACGCCGCCTCTGATTGCCATTTCGGGTAGAGTGCAACGATTTTGCGTCCCGCCGCCATCTGGCCACGGGAGAAATCGACAAAATCTCCCCACTCTTGGGTTAAATCGTCACCACGCATCCCGAAACGCCAGGCCTGGGCATCTCCGAGATGCCCGGTGCCGGGGATGTCGGCGAGCAGGGCGACAGTGCTCACCGAGCGAGGGCGTGCGCTGGTCACGATGCAAGCTCCCTCGGGGTAGGCGCTTGATGTGGATGGGAATGGCAGGCGCTACGCGCTACCCACTCGCCGAATAGCTATCTGAAGTCGTATCGTAACGAATTCCGTCAAGTACAGCGGTAGGTGGGTACGGTTGGGGCGGAAAATACGCATGGTGCTCATGTCCGTTTTCAGGTGCTTCTGTGCCTGACGTCGCTCGCTGGTCGGACCCTGCTTTCCAGCATGGCGCATGGGCTGGCCCCGTGCCCACCCGTGGGCTCCCATCCCACACGGAACGACCACAAGGGGTATGCCGGAGCGCCGTCGTGACCCTTTTGTTGCCTCGCCGCAGCACGCTCCCGTCGCTGCGTCGTCCTCTTGTCTTGTAGCTAGGGGACACAACAAAGGCGCACCGGCCGAGGGCCGATGCGCCTTCCACGTGGGGTGAGTGAGGGGACTTGAACCCCCGACTCCCAGGACCACAACCTGGTGCTCTGCCGACTGAGCTACACCCACCACGACCGCAGGGTCGCCATAACGCGCCTTACCTGGCTAACGCTGTCAGCGCCCGCGCTCTTTCACGATTCTAGCGGCTTTCCGGGAGTGCTTTGCTCATTTTCTGCCGACATGGCTTCCGAGTCGTCCACCACACCGCTGCCGCCGGCGACGATGTCGGCGGCGATCCCCCGCGCGGTCGCGCTGTCGGGGCCGGGCGGGGCCACGAAGGCCGCTGCTCGGTAGTAGCGCAGCTCCTGGATGCTCTCGGTGATGTCGGCGAGGGCACGGTGGCCGCCGTTCTTACTGGGGCTGGCGAAGTACACTCGCGGATACCAGCGGCGCAGCAACTCTTTGATGCTGGAGACATCCACCATGCGGTAGTGCAGGTGTTCATCGATGCGAGGCATGTCACGTGCCAGGAACATGCGATCGGTCGCGATCGAGTTTCCGCACAAGGGGGCCTTTTTGGGGTCGGGCACGAAACGTTTGATGTGCTCAAGCACACTGTCCTCGGCCTCAGACAGCGTGACGCCCTTGTCGAGTACCTCCAGCAGCCCGGACTCGGTGTGCATCTGCGTGACGAACTCGCCCATCTGGTCCAGAGCCGCCTGCGGCGGTTTGATGACCACATCGATGCCCTCGTCGAGCTGGTTGAGGTCGCCATCAGTGATCAGACAGGCGAGTTCGATCAGCGCGTCTTGTTTGAGATCGAGCCCCGTCATCTCACAGTCGATCCACACCAGATTGTCGTTCATAGTGGCCAGCTTAGGACTTCTTACTGGTAAAACAGGAGGTTGCGATAGGAATGTGTCCACTCTGGGGCGGATCTGAACTTCGGGGCGCCGTTTCCCGGGGCCAGCCGATCAGCGGCACACCCAGGGGTAACGTCTCCCACTGACACTGCTGTTCCAGGACCCCTCCCATCCTCGGGATCGACGACGTCATCTATCCGGTGAAGCGGTGCTCCACGAAGTACCGCGGCGGGAGCCGCGCGCTCGTTCTGGCTACAGCGCTACCGCTAAGCCGTTCTCCCCGAGGGGGTGTCCGCATAGACGAGGTCTCGTGCGGTCCAGGCCGCCGCTCCGAGGGGACTACAGGAGTACCGGCACGTAGATCCCGAACCACTCACCCATGAAGTCATAGACACCGGCGAGCTGAACGAATCCTGCCACGACCAGCAGGGTGACGATGAGTAGGAGGAACAGGAAACACCCCATGCACCCGCGACACCCCCCTTTCTTCTTGGGCGGCGGCACCGGATAGGGGGATGGCCCCATGGGGCGTCCCCACTGGTCCCGGCCACCGCCCATAGGTGGCTGCCCCGGGTAGCCCTGATGGCCAGGGGCATTCACCTGGGGAGGGGGCTGCGCTCCCGGCGGGTAGTGCCCGTGCTGGCCTCCGGGGTAGGGGGCCGGTTGTCGATTGTCGCGGCGTTTTTGCTGCCGAGGGCGCTGCTGTGGAGGTGGCTGCTGTGGGGGATAGTGCTGGTACCCCGGTGGGGGTGGCGGCGTCGGCCCGTAACCCTGCTGAGGTCCCGAGGGGGGCAGGTAAGGCTGGGGCGGTGGATAGTAGGGAGGGTGCTGTGGCCCTGAGGGGGCTGCTGGAGGCGCGGGGGGAGGAGCGGGATGACCGCCCGAGCCGCCTTGCGCCGGTGGGGGCGGGGAGCCCGCTCCCGGGGTTTGCTGGCCCGCCTGGCCGGGGGAACCTGAGGGGTCCGGCGGAGGTGGGGCGGCGGCCTGGCGCCTCTCGGCATCGCGGCGTTCCTGCTCCTCGCGGGCTTGGCGCTCGCGGCGCTGTTCCTCCTGTTGGCGCGCCTGCCGTTCCGCGTTGCGTTTCGCTTCCTCTTCGGCTTTCTCCGCTGCCCTGCGCCGTTGTTCCTCCTGGCGCTGCTTGCGATCCTCGGCGAGATCGGAACGGTAGTCCTGTAACCCTTCTCGGAGGTCGCCGAGGAACTTGTTGATCTTGGAGCCGGCCTGCTGATCCTTCGGCTCCGCGTCGCCGGAGCCGGCCGCGGCAGTGAACATCGGCTCGTTGGGATCGAACACAGCCGTTTTCGGCGTGTCCTGGGAAATGTCGTCGGAGGGCGAGACCTGGGGGTCGATCCGTGTGGTGGCGTCGGTGAGTTCGGAGGTGGGGGCGTCGTCTTCTGGGGGGTCGATGCGCATGGTGGCGGGGTCGTCGTTGGCGACCGGTGAGCCGACCTGTGTGGGGGCTTCGCGCGCGCTGTCGCTGAGGTCGGAGGTGGGGGTCTCGCCACTGAGGTCGGAGGTGGGGGCGTCATCCGGGCTCTCACCCTGCCTGCTGAGGCCGTCTGTCTCCGCCGTGGGCGCCGCATGTTCCTGACTGCTTAGCTGCGCGCCGAGATCGGTGGTCGGCTGTTCAGCGTCTGCGCCCGTCACGTCCGGTGCGGACGTTTTTCCGGTCAGTTCCGCCAATGAGCGGACGTGGCGCGTCCACTCCGTTCCATTCCACCAACGAACCTGGTCGGCGTCACCGTGCGGATCCGCGTACCAGCCTGGCTCGATCGATCCACCCATGGCGGACAGACTAAAGGGTTCCCCGGCCTTGGACGACCATTGGCCGTTCGTTCCTCGCAGTGGACTCGGCAGGGTCGGATTCTGGCCACCACGTGCTCACCGGCTCGTGAGGTTGTTTCGGGGCAGTTGGCTGCTCCAGCGTGGGAACCACCTCTTCCGGCGCAGGGAGCGGGGAGGCGGGGCGCTGGCGGGGGATGGGCAGTTCGAGCATTGCCTCCGGATTGATCGCTCCAGGGTCCTGCGCTCGTGCTCCCGGTACCTGGGAGTGGCCGAAGTGTCCCCCCTGCGACCACAGCCGTTGACTCGCGCGGTCACGCTGAGGGGTGGTTTCGCCGCCAGTGGGGCGTCCCGCCGGCCAACGGCGTGGGATGTGCCAGGAATCCAGCCAAGCCATGATCGTTTCCAGTCCGAGGAGCCGGTCGTTGGTGAAGGGGAGCTGTGCGGACCCCACGACCCGGATGAGGACGCAGACCCGCCCCTCCAGCGCGCGGTCGACGCCCTCGGATTGCAGTTGACCTGTCGCCGCCGCTGTGGCGGGCAACAGTTGTGCGACTTCGCCAGTCAGGGGGTTCCATACGAGGTGGGCACTGTGCCCGGCCGCTATGAGCCACTCGGCCGCGGCCCGGGCGGTCAACGCAGCGGGATCGGAACCGGTTGTCTGCCACACGGCGCGTGGAGCGCCCCCTTTGAGGGCGCCTCCGGTGGGGGTGCCGTGGACTCGTTCGGCGTTGGGCAACCACGCTTTGGCCATGGCGGCCACCTCTCAGCGATTTCACATGATTTCCGTCCCCCCTGAGTACGCGAATGCGCCCGTTAAGTCCATAGGTGTCACTGAATGAGGAAGGACGATCTGTCTGTCTGGTCGCATGAATCCGGATACCCATGGGAATCGCCTGGTGGCACGTGGCCAGGGTCGGTCACGTGCCACCAGGGACGGCGGGAGGGCGGCTTCCCTTCGGCTTACTCCCCGGACGAGCCGGTTACGCGGTTGATTCGTAGTGCGAAGGAGTCCAGAAAGATGTCGTCGATCTCGGTGGGGTCGTCGGTGGTGTAGGCGGCGCCGCCGGTGATCTCGGCAACTTGGCGCAGCGGTTCGGGGTCGATCTCGGGGCCGAACGAGATGGAGATGACAGAGACGGGTCGGTCCGTTCGGTGCTCTTCTTCCAGTGTCTCTAGCAGTTCTTCCAGTGAGATGCTGGTGGCGTCGTCGTTGTTGCCGTCGGTGAGGACCAGGACCGTGTTCACGCGGTCGGCTTTGTAGGTGCGGGCCATCTCGCGGTAGGCGGCGAGGATGGAGTCGTAGAGCCCGGTGTCGCCCGTGGGCTTGGGTTGGGCCTGCGCCAGGGCGTTGATGAGGACCTCTTGCTGCGTGCCGTTCTCAAGCTCGGTGTTGAGTGCGCGTGGCGGCACGCGCTCGCGGTAGTCCCGGTCGCCGTCGAGCTTGACGGAGAACTCCCATAGGCCCAGTTCGGCGTTTGGGGGGAACATCTTCGTTCCTTCGATCGCCGCCTTTGAGGTCACGCCCATCCGGGTCAGACCGGTTCCCGGAACGGGTTCAGCCATCGATCCCGAGATATCAAGGATGGTCAACATTCGGGATTTCAGCTTGAGCTGGTTCCATGCCGTCACCAACTCCTCGATGTCCTTCTCGCTCGGGGTGGGAAAGCCCTGTGGGGCCTGCTCCTGGAAACCGAGACGGTCGCTCAGCACGTTGGCGTCGGCCTCTCCCGCGCTGGAGCGGAACCCTTCGGCCATGATTCTGGCCTGGGCCTCAGACGTGGATAGCCGTTCCCGGAAAGCATCGGCGGCCAGGGAGAGCAGGGGCTCCTCGGTGCGCACGATGTAGGGGTAGTCCAGTGCGTAGGTGCCGCTGTCGGGATAGTGCACCTTCGCCGGCGTGTCGGGGTGCTGGGAGCTGTAGCGCCAGGCCGCCTGCTCTGGAAGGACCAGCACGGTCTCGCTCGCGTCACCGCCGAGGGTGGTGAACGCCGTCGATTCGTCCTCGGCTACGTTTTTTTGCAGTGATTGCAGGGCCGCGATGAGCGTGGCCTGGTTTTCCTGGGCGTTACCGATCGCCTCTTTCACCAGTGCTAGAGATGCCAGTCCTGAGGAGCTGCGCAGCGGGTCGATCAACTGTACGTCGTAGCCGGCGTTCCTTTCCGCCGCGGCAGCCAGGAGCGCTTTCCATGACAGGGGCGGTTCGCCTGCGTCGTTGTCCTCTGCGGCGTCGTCGGCTGGGCTCTGGCTCGCCTGGCCCGCGCCGGCGTTGGCCGGTTGGGTCAACACCAGCGGAGAGGTGGCTACCGATGTCCCGGTGGTGGTGATGGTGGCCTCTGGTGCGTCGCGGGTGACGATGGAGGGCCATAGCGAAGAGTCGGGAATCCACACGTGAGAGTCGGTATCGCCCATGGTGGGGCCGGTCCCGGTGATGCCGTAGGTGATGTTGGCCGATTCCACTCCCCGCACTGCGACGTGGACGCACCGGCCTTCCACGCCGTGCTTCTCGGCGTTGAAGTCGTCGGCGATCCGGGTGAGTACCGGCGCGATGTCCGGTGCAGCGGCGACGTCCAACGCGACGTCTTGGCCGCCGCAGCCACCTTGTCGGTCGATCAGTACCCAGCCGGTTACTCCCAGGCCGAGCAGAATCGCGAAGGCGGCTGCGAATGCGGCGATCGCACCGCCTTTGCCGCGGCGTCGGCGAAGCTGGGCGCGTCGGCGCCGGGAGTGATCCTCATCTGCGGAGTATCCGCGGTGGCGTGCCAAGGTGTCCTCACGGGGAGATGGTTACCGAAGAGTTCAGTCGCAGAACGGTACTCAACTCGCACGTGTGAATAAAGAGTGACGCAGGTGCTCGAACGTCCCCGGGGCGGGAGGGACGACGTCGAGTTCTGGACTTGATGGCCGATGGAATTGGGGATTTCCGTTATGTGGAAACTGGGGGAGGGGGTGGGGTGGGGCAGGATGTTGAGTGATCCGTGCTCAAATCGTGATCTTGAGGGGTTCGCCCGCCAGTGCTCCTCCTGTCGATAGCCACGAACCGCGTTGCCTGACGATGCGCTCCGCCGCTTCCGGCGAGCCCGAGCGCTGTTGTGGCTGGATTGTGGGCGATGGGGAGAGTGTGCCGCCCCGGCGCGTCACCTCGCTGCGGCGTTGTGCGGCTGCTCTGATACGTGGCGGGGGAGGGGTGGGCAGGACGGGACTCGTGTGAAACCGGCCCACCCCGGCGTCACTCGGTGTCGGGGCTCGTTAAACTGCCGATATTGGTCGCCGGGCTACGTGCACCGTATTTTCGTTGGGCTGCCAGGCCAGTGTCCGTCAGTCGGGCGGGGTGACCAATCCCGATGTCGGGATACCGCGTTTCGGTTCTCGCGAGGGAGTGGACGATCCGAAACATATCCCCATTGTAGCTCTGTGTGATTATGTGAATTCATAGAGTGGTGTTATGCATAAGCTGAACTCTCGCCGGGGGGCTCCCGGCTCGACCGGCACCGTTGTGCTGGGCTCGCTCTGTTTCGGCGCAGCTTTCGCCTACGTCGCGGTCGTGGGGCTCTCTTTGGTGGCTCTGCCTGAAGAGCCGCTGGCGACTGAGCAGCTCAGCACTATGAGTGGCGTCAGCCAATTCTCGCGTGCCCCCGTGGCTTCCCTCAGCGTTACCGTCGACGACGGAGAGCGGACCTACCAGCAGACCCTCACCTGTAGCGGTGCTCCCGAGCGCGACCCGGCCGCCTGCTCCGCTCTCGCTGACAGTGTCCGGGGCGAGCGGGCCGGCAGCCCCTTCGACGAGGTTCCCCCTGGCGCGATCTGCACCGACACCAGTTACGGCCCCGAGCGCGCCACCATCACCGGTGTGTGGAACGGGCAACGAATCGACACCGAACTCTCCCGCCAAGGCTCTTGTGAGGAGGCCCGATGGCAGCGGCTGACCTCTCTCACCCGGCCGTTGGAGTGACACGCACCCCCGCTCGGCAGCCGAGGCGAGCGCAGACATGAGCGTCATCGAGATCTCCGATGGCGATGACGAGCGGCTCGCCGACTACATGCGCCTGCGCGACGTCAATCTGCGCAAGCGCCTCGAAACTGAGCACGGGCTTTTCATGGCCGAGGGGGAAAAGGTCATCCGCAGGGCGCTACGCGCCGGCTATCTGCCCCGCTCACTGCTGCTTACCCGGCGGCGTATAGCGACACTGGGCGATGTGGTCGAGGCTGTCGACGCCCCCACCTATCTCGTCACCGAGGAGACGGCTCGTCGCACTGTTGGCTTCGACCTGCACCGGGGGGCGCTGGCATCGTTTCACCGTCGCGCGTTGCCCGATGTCGTCACGGTGCTGCGCGGTGCCCGGAACGTGGTGGTGCTGGAGGACGTCGTCGACCACACCAACGTTGGCGCTATCTTCCGTAGCGCCGCAGGGCTGGGGGTCGACGCTGTCGTGCTCGCCCCCCGGTGTGCCGATCCGCTGTACCGTCGCGCTGTCAAAGTGTCGATGGGTGCGGTGTTCACCCTGCCCTATGCCCGGTTGACGGATTGGTACGCCGGGCTGCGCACGCTGCGCGAGCAGGGGTTCACCCTCTTGGCGTTGACGCCAGACCCCACCGCCCCGACTCTGGGCCGCTCGCTGGCTACCGCCGGCCCCGACAACCGGCATGCGCTGCTGTTGGGAACTGAGGGCGATGGGCTCTCCTCGCGCTGGTTGAGTTGGGCCGACGTGTGCGTGCGCATTCCCATGGCCCAACGTGAAGTCGATTCGCTCAATGTCACCGCCGCAGCCGCGATCGCCTGTTATGAGCTGGCTCAGGCCGGGGGCTGATCTGGCTCTCGCTCACCGGTGAGGGCCTGCGCGACGGCCACGAAGTTCCAGGCTCCGGGCAGCACCGTCCAGGTGCGCGCGGTGATCTCGCGGTGGATCTCGCCGTCGTTGCTCGCCGTTACCGGCTCGCCGAAGACCGACACGGTGCGCGCGCGGCGCCGGTGGACGTCGATCTCTAAGGGGTGGGTCCCTCGGTGCACCCGGATGGCGTGCGCCGTGCGCCGCCAGAAG
Organism: Salinactinospora qingdaonensis; assembly: GCF_039539445.1. NCBI lineage: Bacteria > Bacillati > Actinomycetota > Actinomycetes > Streptosporangiales > Nocardiopsidaceae > Salinactinospora > Salinactinospora qingdaonensis. The sequence goes on along the minus strand of NZ_BAABDD010000001.1, from coordinate 358,177 downwards.
CCACGCGAGCGCGACACCACGAGGCTGATGTCGCCGTCGTCGGGGCGGGCGTCCGGATCGAGGGTGCCGGCGCCACCGCCGACGAATCGGCCGTTGGCCAACCCCACCAGCAGTGTCTTGTGGTGCGCCCCGATCACCACGTCGCCGTCGGCCTCGACCCGCAGCCGGTAGCCCTGGGCCGCCCAGCCGGCAATGAGACCGCCGACGGGGAAACTCATCGGCCCCAGCGCCTGCTTCCAGCGGGCGGCTTGCAGCGTGGAGTCGGCCCCCACCCCCAGATGCACGGCGTTGACCGTGACCTCCCCGGCGTCGTCGACGAAGAGGTCCATCGGCCGAGACAGGCCGTTGAGAAACGTCGCCGCGGCTCGTTGCGGAGCCAGCGGGATGTCCATGCCTCGGGCGAAGTCGTTGCCTGTCCCTAACGGGATCAGGCCAATGGTGCGTTCGGCCAGCTCTGAGCGCCGGTACAGTGCGTTAACGACGGCGTGCAGGCTGCCGTCGCCTCCCGCCACAATCACGGTGCTGTAACCCCGCTCCAGGAGTTTGTCCAGGTCTGCGGCGTTTCCTGCGGAGACGACCTCCACCGCGTCGGTGCCCGACACGGCCAGTTCCGCGACGGCGGCCCTGAGTTGGGCATCCTCATTGGTTCCGGCCTGGGAGTTGCTGATCACCTGGATACCACCGGAATGCCTTCGGCCCTCGGAGGCGGGAGGAGTGGGAGGCGTAGGCATGTCGTCACCTTCTGCGTGCTGGCGGTTGGGTCGACGGTGGGTGCCGGCCGGGACTGGCCTGCCTGTCACCCCCGTTGCCGGCTGGGAGCGCGCCGCGACGGCGAGCAGCAGAGCATCGGTGCAGTTGGTCGAGTTGGAGCCCGAGCGCCCTCAGCCGACGCCAGGAGAACTGATCTGGGACGGTAGGGATTCCCGTCCGAGCGGCGGTGCAGCCGGAATTCCGCCACCAGGAGCCGGAAAAATCCTCTCGACATTGCCTTGAGGGTGCAGGAGGGCCGCATCGGAGGGGCCGATCGGCTGCCGACGCCTCGGTGGAGCCGGTTCCGGCCGCGGGACGGCGGGCTCCATTGGCCATTGTGTCCTTGCGCGACGGGCTACGCGGTATCGGCCCCCCGCCTGCCGTGGTGCCGGGGAGCCGCGGCGGCACCTGGTAGCTTCTCTCTCGCGCGAGGTCGGTGAGCATCGGAAAAAGGGGGCGGATCGGCGCCCGCCCGCCTGGACGCGCTCGACGGCGCCGGCATCCGAGCCAACCGGCAGTGAAGGAGGCGGGACATGACGGGGTGGATTCTGGTGCCCTGGAGCTATAACAGGGACAACGCGCCGGAGGGGCTCGCGGTGGAGGTCTACGACGGCGAGGGAGAGCCGTCGGTGGACCTCTCCGAGGTCGTCTTCTACGTCGTGCCTTACGCGCGTCCGGCGGCGATGAGGTTGCTGGCTCGCATGCCCCATGTACGGGTAGTGCAGGTACTGACCGCCGGATACGAGACCGTTTTGCCCCTGCTGCCGGAGACCGCCGACCTTTACAACGGACGTGGCCTGCACGACGCCAGCACGGCCGAACACGCAGTGGCGCTCATGCTCGCCGCCCAGCGCGAACTGCCTCGATGGGGCGCCGATCAGGAGCGCCACGTCTGGCAGCCCCACTTCACTCGTTCCCTCGCCGACAGTCGGGTGCTCATCGTCGGCTACGGCAGTATCGGCGCGGCGATCGAGGCGCGGTTGCGCCCCTTCGAGGTCGAGGTCCTCCGATTGGCGCGCCGGCCTCGCCCTGAGGCGGGGGTGCACGGTATCGACGAGCTGCACTCCCTGCTGCCCGCCGCTGACATCGTGGTCATCGCCACGCCGCAAACCCCACAGACACAGGCACTCGTCGGGGGGCCGGAGTTGCGGCTGTTGCCCGACGACGCGCTCGTGGTCAACGTGGGGCGCGGGCCGGTGCTCGACACCGGCGCCTTGCTAGAGCAGCGTGGGCGGGTACGCGCAGCTCTCGATGTGACCGACCCCGAGCCGCTGCCCGCCGATCACCCGCTGTGGCAGGCGCCGGGTGTGTTGATTACTCCCCACATCGCCGGGGGATCGGCGACTTTCTACCCGCGTGCTCGGCGGTTCGTCGACGCCCAGTTGCGTCGGTGGGTCGCCGGTGAGCCGCTAGTCAACCGCGTAACTCCCTGACCGGCTTTGGCAGCGAAGTGCGCAAGTGCGGCTAAGTGGTGCAAGAACGCGGCCGTGGACCGACCCCTGTTGTCTCCTAGGAAGCGTTCCGACCGGTCACCGTGAACTGCGGGGCGCCGCGTGCCCCTGGGGTTTCGGTCCGATCGCGGAGCACACTGGAGATATGCGTATCGCGGTGGTTCCCGACGGCGAGGGTGGGGGACGCCTGTGCGAACTCGGCTCCGACGCGGTTTCGCCAGGCGACTTCTGGCACGTCAGCGATCTCGCGGGAGTCATCGCCGACTACGAGGCACACAGCGCTGAGCCGCCACGGTGGGTATGGAGCGCAACCGAGGACGTCTACCCACCGTTAGTGGAGCACATGCTGCGCGTTGGCCGTTGCCACGATGTGACCCTAGTCGAGGCGTTGCTGCTGGGCTATGAGGGGCACTTCGGTCAGGGGCGGTCGCTGGGAGCGGCGTGGGCCCGGCTGCACGGCCGCGAGGCGCCAGTGGAGCCCGGTCATCGGGAGGCTATGGTGGCCCCGCGCCCTCCCATGCTCTTCACCCCTGACCGGTCGCTGCTGCCGGCCGGTGTCGATCAACTGGCCGCGCTGGTCGAGGTCCACGCCGATCAACTGCGGCGCATCGCCTCAGTCGAGCACCCCGAACGGTTTGCGCTGTTGGCGGCGGTGGAGTCAGCGGGAGCCTTAACGGCTGTGGAGATGAGCAACGATGGTGTCCCCTGGCGCGCCGATGTCCACGACGAGTTGCTCACCCAGCATTTGGGGCCGCGCCCGCTCGGCGGGGGACGTCCCCCGGTGCTGGTTGAGTTGGAGGAGCGGATCAACGAGGCGTTCGGCCTCGGCCGTAGCGTCAATCCTGACTCTCCCGCTCAGGTGCTTGAGGCGTTCCAGGAGATCGGGTATCCGCTGCCCTCCACACGCTCCTGGGTGCTCAGCCGGGTCGACCACCCCGTCGTGCCGCTGCTGCTGCGCTACAAGGAACTGTCGCGCCTGTACACCTCTCACGGCTGGGCATGGCTGGAACGGTGGGTGCGTCACGGCCGGTTCCGCCCCGATTATGTGGTGGGCGGTGTCGTTTCAGGGCGGTGGGCCACGCGGGGCGGCGGCGCCCAGCAGATCCCCAAGCTGGTGCGGCGAGCGGTTATCGCCGACCCCGGGTGGCGGCTTGTCACCGTCGACGCCGGCCAGCTCGAACCCCGCATTCTGGCTGCTGTGTCTGGAGACCGTAGGTTGGCTGAGGCAGCCGCCGACAGCGACCTCTACACGTGGTTAGCCGGAGCCTTCGGCGGGGATCGCGACCGCGCCAAACTCGCCGTCTTGGCGGCTATGTACGGGCAACGAGAGGGTGACGCCGCCGCCTCGCTGCGCACGATGCGCCGGTTTTTCCCGCGCGCGATGGAGTATCTGGACAATGCTGCCCGCGCGGGCAAGCAGGGGCGTTTAGTGCGTTCCTGGCTGGGCCGTACCTGCCCGCCGCCTTCGCCGCTGTGGCAGCGTTCCGGCGGCGCCTCTCCGCGGCAGCCGCCGTCCGCGCATGGGGTCCCCAGCCGGGCCGTTGCGGAACGTGGCCGATTCACCCGCAACTTCGTCATCCAGGCCACTGCCGCGGAGTGGGCTCTGGTCTTCATGGCCGGGGTCCGGCGTCGACTCAGCGAGATCGAGGCCTCCCCGGCGGCGCCGCAGTTAGTTTTCTTTCAACACGATGAACTCGTGCTTCATGTGCCCCAAACTCTGGTCAGCGAGACCGTGGCTGCCCTTCGGGAAGCGGAGCTGGAAACGAGGAGACTGCTTTTTGGTCGCGTTGACCTGCGTTTCCCGCTCGATATTGCGATCGTTGAATGCTATGCCGACGCATAAGGGCACAATGTCGGTATTATTCCTAAAGCAATCTTTAGTCGGGTATGTCAGCCTCGTGGGTTACTTGAAACCTGCACACTTTGCACTCATGCTTATACCCGACGTTGTCCAGGGTCGGGAAGGTGAGGTTGGACGGTGCGACACCATCGTCTGTCGGCGTGCGCGGGGACAACGGTCGTCTTCGCTGTGGCTTTCTCCGCTGTGGGAGCTCCGGCATGGGCGGAGCCGACGCCCAACGTCCAGGAGCGTCCTCCTGTCAACGCCTACGGCCTTCCTGCCGATACCGCCTCACCTACTCCGAAAAGCACTGCCGATCCTCGCCAGAGGAGCGCACCCCCCGTGGCTGACAAGGCAGCGCTGCGGGACGAGGTCAAGGTGGCTCCCTTCCGCGAGGCGCGTTCCCGAGAGTACTTCGCTGCCGCCAGTACCGCTCTGTCGCGCGAGACGGTGCGCAAAGTCCGTGAACTTTCCGCTGTCGCCGCCGTCGAGGTGGTGGACGCGGCCAGTGTGCGTATCGCCGGCGTCCCTACCGCTGTCCTGGGAGTGAACCCCTCGACGTTTCGCAACTACGCTCCCCGGCCTTCGGCTACCTCTGATGAGATCTGGCAGGGCATCGCTGCGGGGCGGATCGCGCTCTCGGAGGATGTGGGTAAGCAGCGCGAGCTGCAACTGGGGACCGATGTCACCGTCGCCGGCGGCAAAGGCGAGGTCGACAAGCAGGTATGGACGCACGCGACCTCCGGTGTCGCCGGGATCGACGCGCTCATCTCCCGCAGCGCTGCGGCCGAGCTTGGCTTCCCCCGCGGCAACGGGATCATCGTCTCGGCTCCCGATGCCGATGTGTGGGAGCTCGGAGAGCAGTTGGCCGATGTTCTCGGCCCCGATGTGGGGTTGCAGGTGCTCGCGGAGCAGCCGCAACCGCGTCCCCAACAGTCGGCGGGCGAGGCAGTCGCCGACTCCACGCTGGAGACGATGATCTCCGCGGCCAAGTCCAAAATCGGCCAGCCTTATGTCTGGGGAGCCGAAGGCCCGGACTCCTTCGACTGCTCGGGATTGGTCCAGTGGGCGTTCGCTCAGGCCGGGGTCTCGGTGCCGCGCGTGACCCACAACCAGTGGTGGGCGGGCGAACACATCGACTACGCCGAGGCGCGCAGAGGCGACCTGCTCTTTTGGCGCACCGACCCCACCGCCCCCGACTACATCTCCCACGTCGCCATCTATCTGGGGGACGGCAGGATGCTGGAGGCGCCCGGATCGGGTGACGTCGTCAAGATCACCAACGTGCGTCTCGCCAATATGGCCGGCGCCGTGCGCGTACACATCGACCGTTAGGCGCTCCACGGCGCTGCGACCGTCACGCGCCCCGACTCCCGACCTCGAGGCGCGGGCGGTCCGTACACAGGACGGAGGGGCCGCGCCGCGCCGACGCGACCCCTCCTTATCCGCGGCAGGTCCAACCGGGAGGGGCGGGCTGGGCCGTTCGCGGGGGGAGACGGGGCGTTTCACTGAGGGAGGGGGTGCCAGCGAAACGGGCCCCGCATAAGGCTTGATCATCGAAGTATTCGATTATCGGACGCCGCCTTTGCTGCGGGAACACACGAGGGTCCGCGTCAAGGTAAGCAGCGTATGAGCGTTTTCGCAAGGCCGGTGGCAGGCAAAACTGCGCTCTCTTGCGCTTCAAAGTAGCTGAAACGTCACGCTATTATGGCAAATCAGTCATGATCTCGGTGGCTGCACGCTCTTCGAGCGTCGCGTGCCGTGCGCCGCTGTGGGAGGCGAACTGTCCACAGGCTTCCGGGGCCATGGCCGCCCCCGCGGTGGCCCCACCGGTCGCGGGGCCCTCCCAGTAACGCGGGCACGCTCGTTTCGCCGGCTACCTCCGAAGGTACTGGTAGCACCCGCGGCTATCGGCCGCGGGAGAGGGGCGCTGGCAGCGACATCCCTCGCCTGAGTGAGTCTGTGGCCTGGGCGTGGCTGCGGCCGACCAGCCGGCGATCCTCCAGGGTACGCAGGATGCAATGACTGATGAAACGGCGTGCACTCTCAGTTCACAGGCCGGGCGGCGATGGTGACGGGCGCCCTCGCGCAGCCGCTCCCAGCTCCCGGGGTCCTCGATCGAGGGGCGGGCAGCGTGTGCTCGCGGCCTCCGCACACCCCGGCGGGAAGGGCCATGTATCCCCTGATGGCAAGTGATGAGGCTGGTTGGGAAACCGATCGGCTTTCCGGGAGTCCAGCTCTGGCTTCACCGGGGCCAAGGGGCGGTCTGTGAAGCAGGAACCAGGGCAATCTCGCGACGAAGCACCGCGGCCGGCCAAGAGCTGGGGGAACCTTTTGACGGAGAAATGTTCCCACCACAATCGCACGCTCAGGGAGAACGTGGCGCAAACCAAGATTCCCTCCTCATGGCGCTTTTAGGTATTTTCTGCTGTTCACAGGTTTTTCATAGTTTTGCCGGCCAGCATGTCGTTGCGCGTTTCCAGCGCCGTTCGCGTCCCCCGCGCGTCCGGCGAACCGGACCGCGCTCCCGCCCAGCTTTTCCGAGGCGGCGAGCACGCGCCCCGCCCAAGGGGAAGTCGGCATAAGCTCGGTATCGCAGTGACCGGCCGTGATCGCCATAGGCATCAGGTGCGGGCAGGGCGCCACCATCGCCCACGGAAGCATTCAGGGGCCCACCCGCCTGCCACGACGAACGCACCAGTGCGCCGACACCACTCAGACCACACGAGAAGGAGGGAAGGGCTTCCTCCCCGCCTGCGGGTCGAGGTCGTTGCCCCGGATATTCGATGACCGACACCGCCCACACCCCCGAGCTGAGGCCGGCACACCGCCGGCTCCATGCCCCAGCTCCCCGTCCCATCGCGGAGCGCTGATGGAGTCGGCCACCGCTGTCTTGCTGCGCGGCCTTGCCGATGACGCCGGTCTGTTGCCGCCGGCACAGTTGACGATGCCCGCAGCACTTGACCGCCACCGCTCCGATCAGGCTCGCGGCCATCCCATGCTCACGAACCGCTTGCTGTGCCCCTTGAGCAGATGGCGGGAGCTACAGTCCTGCCTGCTTGAGATCGACCGGATCGACGTGGGCGTCATCCTCGACACTGACGATGGACGCGCCGGTATGGTCGACATCGCCGACGCGCGGGTGCGCCTCACGCATTACGAGGCCCGTGCCAGCGCCGTCGATGCTGGGCAAGCCGTCCGCTTCTTGCGCAAAACCCGTGGGCAGCCGCACTCTGCCCAGTCAGCGCTGCCGGTCTACCTTGAACTCGACCACACAGGCGACTGGCCCGCCACGGTCGCGCAGCTCAGCGGCGCCTCCCCGTTAGGGGTCACGCTCCGCTGCGACGGTCCCCCCACCGCTTCGGAGTCACCTCTCCCCTCGGACCGTGACGTCGCCGACTTTGTCGCCGCCTGCGTGGCCCACAGTGTCCCCTTCCGGGCCGTGGCCGCCTCCCGTTGCGCCGCTCGCTATACCGACCCCGCCACTCGGGAAGTGTGGCACGGCTATCTCAATCTGCTGCTGGCCACTGCTGTCGCGGTGGCGGGCGGCGACACTGCCGAGGTCGCCCACGCCTTAGCCATCGACGACGCCGCCCAGCTTGCTCTTCGGCTCCGGAAGCTGGACAAATCCGTCGCGGTGCGCGTCAGGCAACTGTTCGCCGGATACGGTGCCTGCGACACCCATCAGCCCGTTTACGAGGCCCAGCGGCTCGGAATGGCCGAGACTATTACTTAGCGGGCACTCTGGGGCCAACAGCAGCGGACTCTCGTCGCCCCGAAGGCGGTGCGCCGTCACCACAAAACGTTGCCGTTGCGATACGCGAGGAGGATCGTGGCAAGCTGGCTACCTGGAGCCGACGAATCGGGGTTCGGCGCCGACAACCTGCCTTACGGGATCTTCTCCCGTCCTGGAGACGCTCCCCGCGTTGGCGTGCGCATCGGCGATTTTGTCCTCGATCTCGCCGCTGCGTTAGGTGATCCCGAGTTCTTCGCCTCCTCGCTCATCCCCTTCATGGCGCGCGGCTCCACCGCATGGCGAGCCACCCGCGCCAAGGTCGGCGGCATGCTCACCGCAGGGGCACCCCAGGCCACAGTCCGCCCCCACCTTCTCCCGCTGGACAGCGTCACACTGTGGGCTCCTTTCGAGGTCGCGGACTATATCGACTTCTCCTGCTCGTTGGAGCATGCCACCAACCTCGGTCAGATCCTGCGTCCTGACAGCGCCGGGTTGCCCGCCAACTGGCGTCACCTGCCCGTGGCCCACCACGGCCGGTCCGGCACGGTTGTGGCCTCGGGCACGGAGGTGACGCGCCCTTACGGACAACTCCGCGCGCCAGGGGAGACGTATCCGCGTTTCGGCCCTAGCACCAGCCTTGATCTCGGAGCGGCACTGGGCTTCGTCGTCGGCGCGCCCACCCCGCTGGGACGGCCGGTTCCCGTTTCTGAGTTCGCCGAGCACGTCTTCGGTGTGGTGCTCGTCAACGACTGGAGGGCCCACGATGTCCAGGCCTGGGAGAGCGGGCCGCTTGGACCGTTCCTGGCGACGTCATTCGCGACGTCGATCTCGCCTTGGGTCGTGCCCCTTGACGCTTTGGGCGCCGCTCGGTTCGCCGGCCGCCAGCAAGCTCCCCTCCCAATGCCGCACCTGCGGCGAGTAGCCGACTGGGGGCTCGATATCGCCTTGGAGGTCCGTCTCAACGGCGAGGTAGTCTCTCGCCCGCCCTACGCAGCCGTGTACTGGACGCCCGATCAAATGTTGGCCCACCTGACCAGCAACGGGGCCGCGCTGCGTTCGGGGGACCTCTACGCCTCGGGCACGGTCTCCGGAGCGCGCCCGGACCAGCGCGGGTCACTGCTGGAGTTGTCCTGGGGTGGGGCCGAACCAGTGGGGCTGACCGACGGTTCGACCCGCAGCTTCCTGGCCGACGGCGACACCGTGACTCTTTCAGGGTGGGCGCGGGGGATGGCCGGGGGCGCGATCTCGCTCGGTGAGGTCGTGGGAACCGTCCGCGCGGTCGCGTAGTGAGCCACGCGGGACCGTGCTGATCGCACCCCCGGCGGGTCCGCCCTCATCCTCTTGCGCGCGGACCCGTCTCCCCAGGAGCCGGGCCGCCGCTCAGAGCCGGTGATGCAGCCTCGCCAAGGCAGGGCCGCAGCACCATGGCGGGGGACGCTGCCCCTGCGCGGCTCCGGTCGCCCGCCGTCTTGGCGCCCCGCGCTTCACGCGCGCTTCAGGGACACGCTGTGTTCGTCTCGGCACAACCCTGACAGGTGTCTTCGCTGCCGGCCACGTTCGGGGTGTTTCGCTGCCGTCTTAGGGTGTCTCGCCGGCAGGCTCGTTACAGGCGCAACCAGCCACTGAGGGTGCTCGGTAGTTGGGCGCTGCCTTGCCACGACGGCTGCTGGAACTGGTTCGTCTCCTGCCAGGAGGGCTGCTGGACCGTGCCGGTGTCGTTGGTCGAGTCGTCGCTTGGGTTGACGCCCTCGGCCATCCGGGTCAGCTCGGCGCTGCCCCAGTGGTTGGGGTCCAGGTACACGCCTACGCCGACGCCCTCACGTTGCAGCCAGAACAACTGGCCCGTGGCCGGCGACAGGTACCCCTCGGAGTCGTTCACCTCGATCGGCCGTAGCGAGCCGGTCAGGTCGGGATAGTACGTGTCGCGCAGCGCTGCGAGGTCGGTCAGGTCCTCGTTTCGCATGACCGTCATCTTCGCCAGCGAGGAGCCGTCCGCCCTCAGCCACGCGATGAAGGTCGTGCGGCTACCGTCGCGCTCACTGCGGCTCTCGGCCTGAATCCCATGTTCGTCCAGGTCTTCGGGCAGGTAGGTCACGGCGAATCCGTCCACCGTGTAGGTGTCCCCGTCCCGCACGATCGTCTGCTGATGGGGCTGTTGCTGGCCGGCTGTGGCGGCTGTGGCACTCGGGAGGCCGATCCCGGCCATGCAGGCGGCGGTGACGGCTCCCGCCAGCGCAACTCCTCGCAGATGTGGCCTACGCATACTCACCTCTTCGCGTGATTGCTTCTCATCGTCACGGCGGCACCAGCAGTGATGCCGCCACGACAACAAAAATCTCACATAGAGTATTCACTAAATCTCTTTCTGTTACTAGTGTCGTGTGGTCCCGCCTGAAGTCACCGGTATTTGTCCGGCATCGCACCGTTTTCCCTATGGGCACCGGCGACTTGACCACCTGACACGCCGTGGTAACCGTTCGCGATCATCCTGATTGGTCAGTGAAGCCACTCGTTGGGAGTGCCATGCTCACCCGACTCGGTGCCCTTGCCGCCCTTGTCGCCGTTCTCACGTTCTTGGCCGGCACAGTCGGTATCCCCGGCTCCGCCGCCTCCCGCGAAAACCGCACTTCCGACGAGCACGCCGTACCACGTAAAGGACCCTCTCCCGTGATCGATGTCGCCCATCGCGGCGCCTCCGCCTATGCCCCCGAGAACACCCTCGCCGCGATCGACGAGGCCCAAGCGCGAGGGGCGACCGCAGTCGAAGTCGACGTGCAGCGCACGCGAGACGGTCAGCTCGTCCTCATCCACGACACCACGTTGGCGCGCACCACCGATGTTGAGGAGGTCTTTCCAGATCGGGCTCCCTACAACGTCGGCGACTTCACCCTGACCGAAATCCGTCGCCTTGACGCCGGCGCGTGGTTCGACGCCGGCTATGCCGGTGAACGTGTTCCCACGCTCCAGCAGGGACTCGACCGGCTCCGCGGGCACGGGCTGAACCTGCTGTTGGAAGTGAAGTCGCCCCAGCTCTACGACGGAATCGAGACCGACATCGCCGAGGTCCTTTGGCGCAACCGGTGGTGGCTCACCCCGGCGGGGCAGGGCTACCCGCCGCGCCTGACCGTGCAGAGCTTCGACTGGGCGGCTATGGAACTCTCCCACAGCCTGTTGCCGGATGTGCCTCACGGCTTGCTCGGGAAGGTCCCCGCTGCGGAGATTCCCACCTACGCCCGGTGGGCCGACCAGATTAACCCCAGTCACACCGACATCGACGCCGGCTATGTCGAAGCCGTTCACGCGGCGGGGATGCGGACGTTCGTCTACACTGTCAACGACCCAGCCGACATGCGCACCGCTATCGACCGTGGGGTTGACGGCATCATCTCCGACCGGCCCGATGTCGCGCGCAAGATCATCGAGGAGCTCGCTGCGCTCCCGTGAGCTCCCCGACGCGCGCCGTCTCCGCTGGAACCCGCTTCCGCTCAGGGGCGTCCCGGCACTCCCGGGCGCTGCTGCCAGGGGTGCGGTCCCGTCAACGGACGGTACTCCACGCCGGCCGCGTCAAGACGTTCGAGGTGTGACCGCAGCCGTGGCAAAAACTCCGTGAAGTCGCGCTCTCGGGGGCTCCACACCGTTTCAGCGAACGCCGAGAGGCGGGGAAACACCATGAAGTCCACGGTTCGTGGCGAGTCCATGTGCTCGGTCCACACATTGGCCTGGGCGCCGATGACGTGGCGGGCCTCCTCGTGGCTGAGTTCGGTCGGTATCGGCTCGGCGGCGTAGACATCGGCGAGCGACAGCACCGGACCGACCGGGATGGGTTCCTCTGATGAGGCCGACTGTCGGTAGTCCAGATAGGAGGTCTGCGTCGGGCACATCACAACGGTGTGTCCCGCTCGCGCCGCTGCGATTCCGCCCGCGGGGCCGCGCCAGGAGGCCACGGCCGCACCGGGGGCGAGTCCACCATCGAGGATCTCGTCCCATCCGAGGAGTTTGCGCCCGCGGGCGGTGAAGTAACTGTCGAATTGGCGGATGAACCAGCTTTGCAGCTCGTCCTCATCGGTCAGGCCTTCGGCGCGGATGCGTTGCTGGGCCAAGGAACTGGCCCGCCACTGTCCTTTGGGGCACTCGTCGCCGCCGATGCAGATGTACTCGCTGGGGAACACCTCCATCACCTCGTCGAAGACGTTTCGGTAGAACTCCAGCGTGGCGTCGGAGACGTTGAGAACGTCCTCGATGACGCCCCATGTTCGGCCGACTGCTATCTGGCCGGATTCGCCCAGTTCGGGGTAGGCGGCGATCGCTGCCTGCGAGTGGCCGGGGATGTCGATTTCGGGGACGACGGTGATGTGGCGTTGTGCTGCGTAGCCGACGAGCTCGCGGAGGTCGTCTTGGGTGTAGTACCCCCCGTGGGGGCGGCCGTCGAAGGTGGGAGGCAAGCCGGCGCCCACCTGGCTCTCATGGCGCCACGCCCCCACCTCGGTCAGCCGCGGGTACCGCTTGATCTGCACCCGCCACCCCTGGTCGTCGGTGAGGTGCAGGTGGAGCACGTTCAACTTGTGCATGGCCAGCAGGTCGATGAACCGCAGGAGGTCGTGTTTGGGCATGAAGTGCCGAGCAACGTCGAGCATGCATCCCCGCCAGCTAAAACGGGGCCGGTCGGCGATCCGTACCGGCGGCACGGCCCAGGTGCTCCCGCCTATCGGGGCCCGCCGGTAGGCTGCGGCGGGCAAGAGTTGCCGCAGCGTTTGCGCGCCGTAGAACACACCGGCCGGATCGGTGCCCACGATCGACACCCCCGATCCGGTGGCTGTCAGTTCGTAGCCTTCGCTGCCCAGTCCGGCATCGGGTCTGACCCGCAGGGTGATGTGAGGCCCTTCGCCGTCGGTGACCGGAGCGAGCGCCAGGCCGGTGGCCGCCCCCACCTCGGTTCGTAGCCATTGGGCGGTCGCGGCACAGGCGGCATCGGCGTCCAGCCCCGAACGGTCGGTCAGAGCGGGGCCAGCGCCGTGGCCGGCGACGTATTCCACGGGGCGGGGGAGCAACGACGCCGGCGCGTTTTCGAGCATGCGAGACTCCTTGCGGTCTAGACCAGTTCTCGGTCCTCATGATCGCATCGCATGTTCACAGGGGGTGGTGGCTGTACGGTCTGCGCGCTTCTCGGGTTGACCAGGGGATTCCACAAAAACTGTGATTTGCGTCACGGTAAAGCCTTATCGAACTGTAGCGATGGAGGAGGTAGAAAGGGCTGTGGGAGCCCTCCCATGGGAGCCCTCCCATAGGGTTGCTATGGGGGACAACAGGCGTTTCGAGAGATTGAGTGCATTATGACGGGATCTCCGCAGGGAGGCCCGCGGTTGAAGCACACGAAGGACAGGTGGGGCGCTCGCACTGTGAACGTGCTGATGCACGTGCGGTTACGTGATGAGGTTCTCACCGTTTCCTTACTTTTTGCGTGATCGCTTTGGTAACAGGCGTTCGGTGCTCGAACGGGCTGTGTGGGGGACAGCAGGCCAGTGTCCCCCTCGGGGCCGAGCAGGTAGCTTGCAGAGCTGAGAACAAAGCTTGACCTTAGGAAAGCTTGACCTTGATGGAGGTGGCTCGTGGGTGATCAGACAGTGGTCATCACGGACACCGGAGAGTTCGATCCCGGCCCCGCCGTGGAGCTTCTCACCGACTCGGGATTCACTGTGGATGTGCTGGGAACGACTGAGCGGTCTCGTATCGCCGCCGAGGCACACCGCGCTGTCGTCCTTGTCGTGCACGATGCCAGGATCGACGCTTCGCTGTTGGACCAATTGCCACAGTTGCGCCTGATCGTGACGATGAACCCCGACTACTGCGACATCGACACCGAGGACGCCGAACGCCGCGGGGTGTGGGTCGCCCAGATTCCCGCCGGGATGGACGTCGAACAGATCGCCAACCACGCGATCGCTCTGTCGCTGGCGCAGTTGCGCCGCGTCGCCTCCAGTTCCCACCCCATGACCATGGGAGGCGGCCGTCCATGCGACCTCACCCTTGGCGTGGTCGGCATGGGTGCCGTCGGGTCCCGCGTCGCTGAACTCTCCCGTCCCCTTTTCGGGCGCGTCGTCGGCACCGACGCGCGGACCCGCCTGTGGCCGCAAGGCGTCGACCGGGTCGGCTTTGCCGAGCTGATCGCCATAAGCGATGTCATCTCCCTCCACATGCCCCTCACACCGCGCACTCGGGGCATGATCGACGCCCAAACCATCTCCTGGATGCGCCAGGGGGTGATCCTGGTCAACCTCTCCGCCAACGACCTGATCTCCCGCCCCGACCTGATCACCGCCCTGCACACGGGAAAGATCGCCGGCCTGGCCGCCAACTCCGTACCCGAATGGGAACGGCACGCCAGCGCACGGTGTCCGTTGCGCAGCCACCCCGCGGTGCTGCTCTCGCCCTTTGGCCCGGACCAAACGGCCGAGCACGCCCGGCTGCGGCTGTTGCGGGTGGTACGCAACGTCGTCAATTGGAGTGACCGCGGCATTCCACTGGACCCGGTGCCCCGCGAAGCCAGCCTCCCCTTCGCCGCCGACAACCTTCCCTCCGCGGTTGCTGCCCACTGAGCCCTAGCCCCATGGCTGCGGGGCGTGGCCGGTAGGCCCGCCCCCTTATGCTCGGGCGCGTGAATCGGTTCCTGGCCACGACCGTCGTCATCTTCGCCTCGGCGGTCGTACTCGTGTTGGAAGTCACCGCCACTCGGCTGGTCGCTCCCTACGCCGGCGACACGCTGGAGACCTACACCGCCGCCATTGGTGTGGCCCTGGGTGCGATCGCTGTTGGAGCCAAGCTCGGCGGCGACGCCGCTGACCGATGGCGCCCTGACCGGTTACTCGGCCCGCTGCTGGTGCTCGGCGGTGGGCTGACCATGCTCTCCCGCCCCATCGTGCTGGTCGTGGGGCCGTCGCTGGTGGGCACCGGCCCGTTCGCGGCGCTGCTCCTGGTGGCCTTGGGGATCGCGCTGCCGGTGGCGCTGCTGTCGGCGGTCACCCCGGTCGTGGTCAAGACACAATTGGCCGATCTGCACCACACAGGCGGAATCGTCGGGCGCTTCAGCGCTTGGGGCACGGTCGGTGCGCTCGCCGGGACTTTCCTCACCGGCTACGTCTTTATCGCTGCGCTGCCGGTCTCAGCTATCTTGCTGCTCACGGGCAGCGCGCTCATCGCCTTCGGCGCGTTCTTGCTGTTGCGACATGCTCTGTCGTCTCTTTCCCGCCAGGCCATGGCCGTCCTGGGCCTAACCGTCGTCAGCAGTGGCCTACTGCTGGGGGTGGCCTCACCGTGCGATGCTGAGACGGCCTACTACTGTGCGCGCGTCACCACCGATCCGGCGAACCCCTCGGGGCGGGTGCTGCTCCTAGACGACCTGCGTCACGGCTACGTCGACGTGGCCGACCCCACGCACCTGGAGTTCGCTTACACGCAGTGGTTCGCCGCCGCGATCGCTGCGCGCGCCGGCGAGGCCCCGGTGTCCACGTTGCACATCGGCGGTGGCGCTTACACGATGCCGCGCTGGCTCGCCGCCACCCGCCCCGGCTCCACCAGTCACGTCTTCGAGGTGGACCCCGCTGTCACCGAGCTGGCGCGCTCGCGGCTACAACTGCGTACCGGCCCGCGCCTGTCCGTCAGCTCCGGCGACGCCCGCATCGCCATCACCACCGCCGAAACCGACCGCTATGACGTCGTCATCGGTGATGCCTTCGGGGGATTGAGCGTGCCCTGGCACCTCACCACTCGCGAGTTCCTCGCGGAGATCGAGCGTGTGCTCAAGCCTGGTGGGATCTATGTCGCCAACATCATCGACTACGGCCCCCGCTCCTTTCTCCAGGCAGAGGTCGCTACGGTCGGTGTCGTCTTCGACACCCTCAGCGTGATCGGCCATCGGGCGAGCGACAGCGCCGTCCGTGGCGGCAACCATGTCATCGTCGCCACCGACGGGGCGTTGGCGCGGGGGGAGTTGCGCCGCGCGGTGGCCACGGCCCCCACGCCCGGCCATCTGACCGCGCAGCAGCAGGTCGCCCGCTGGCAACGTCAGGGGCAGGTCCTCACCGATGATTACGCCCCCGTAGACCAACTGCTGACCCCTTACCTCACCTGAGGGGACCCACGCCCGCTCGCGGCTGTGTTTCCCCGAACGGTCGTTTACCTTCCCGTCACGTTGCCTGCGGGCGCTCCCGGTCGCCCGTGGCAGGTCGCAGTCCCGCTGTCCAGGCTCGCACGCCGATCTTCCGCCAGATTTTGAGGAAGTTTTCCCGTGCCACTTTCCGGCTCTTGGGCCAAGCGAAAACTTTGGCGGATATCCACGGGAGGAGGCCGGTGCCCGCCGGCAGCTAGCGGCAACTGAGGTGCGGTGGCTGGGATAGCGTCGCCCTCTGGTGGACATAGCAACACATTGGCAGGCAACGAGATTGACAAATGCCAGGTTGGACAGCGGCGCAAGCGTGGCTCTATCAGCGTTGCGTCGGGTCCGGGCCGGTTGCGACCGGCGGGCGTGCGCGACGGCGTTCGCGCCTCGCGCTGAGGTAGTGCAGCCACCACTTTGGCAGGGGGGACTTCTATATCGCGCCTTTATCCCTGTTCTTCATACGGTTTCCTCGTGCAAGGGCGTCATAGCGACGCCAAGCCGATGAACTGGAGGCGCAGAGTGAGCAAGCACCGCGTCCGTGGTCTCCATCGCGCTCGGGCGTGGTCGGCATGTTGATTTGGGCGATCTGTGTCGCGTTCGCCGGCGCCTTCAGCATGGCGATGGGGTCGGCGTTACAGGAGCGCGACGCCGTGCGCGCGCCCGGACACAGCATCGCTCGGGCGGGGTTCCTGCTGCACCTCGTGCAACGGCCCCGATGGATTCTGGGCACGGTGGCCGCCGGAGCCGGGGTCGGGTTGCACCTGGTCGCGCTGAGCGCCGCGCCGCTCACGATCATCCAGCCCATTGGGGTCACGGGGCTGCTGTTCGCGATCGTGCTCTCGGCAGTGTTCAACAGGCGCCGTGTCGGCTTTGGGCAGATCGTCGCCGGCGGTGCGGTCATGGTGGGGTTGACGGGGGTGCTCCTCCTGTTCCCGCATACTTCCCAACCTCCCGTCATGTCGACCATGACCGGGATCGTCCTCACTGGAAGTGTCCTCGCCGCCGCGCTCCTCGCCTACGTTGTCGCCCATTGGCTCCCGGCCGGGCCTCGCGCCATGCTGCTCGCCACCTTGGGCGGAATCGCCTTAGGGACGACCTCCGCGCTGGCACGGGTCGTGGCCGCTGCCACGGCATCGGACCCATTGGCGCTGGTCAGTTGGCTGACGGTGCTGGCCGGCGTCACCGCGGTCTTTGGCGGACTGCTCCAACAGAACGCCTACCGCACGGGGCACTTCGCCGCGGCCTACGCCACTTTGCTGGTGGTCGATCCCATCACCGGTGCGGGCATTGGCGCCCTCCTCCTCGGGGAGGGGCTGCCTGCGACCCCCCTGACACAGTTGCTGGCTACGGGAGCTGCGTTGCTGGCCATCGCTGGAACAGTGGTGCTGGCTCAGGCCAAAAACCGCAACCCCGAAGCACCCACCGAACCGAGTCAACCTCCTAAAACTGACCTCGTCCACACGACTTCAGGAGAACCGACATGACCGCGCCAACCGAGCGATCCCGCCCCTTTCGGAGTCGATCCGGCTCTCCGGACGGGTCGCGGCGCCGGATACTGATCGGCACCGACACCTATCCTCCCGACGTCAACGGCGCCAGCTATTTCACCTACCGGCTGGCCTCGGGCCTGGCTGAGCGTGGCCATGACGTTCACGTGGTCTGTGCCTCGGCCCATGGCCGCCCTCGGGTCGAGCGCGCTGAGGGTGTCACCCTCCACCGGCTGCGCTCGACGTCGGTGCTGGTGCACCCGACGATGCGCACAGCGCTCCCGTTGGGGGTCACCGGCCATGTGGAACGGCTCATCGCCCGGCTCGACCCGCACGTCGTCCACGCCCAGAGCCACTTCACGATCAGCCGGGCCACGATCCGCCAGGCCCGCGCCGCGGGAACACCGGTCGTGCTGACCAACCACTTCATGCCGGACAACCTTTTCGCCCACGCTCACATCCCCGAGCGTTTCCACACTGTCGTGGGGTCGTTGGCCTGGCGCGACATGGTGCGTGTGGCCTACGAGGCCGACTATGTCACGACCCCCACTGAGCGGGCCGCCCAACTGCTGTCCGACAAGGGGTTTGATCGTCCCGTTGAGCCCGTGTCCTGCGGCATCGATCTTCGGCGGTTCCAGCCGCGCCCCCAGGAACAGCCGGCGGCCCGGGAGCGGCTGGGCCTGCCCGAGCGCGAGACCATCGCCTTCGTGGGCCGTCTCGACGAGGAAAAGCACATCGACGAGCTCATCCAGGCCATGCCGCGCATACTCAACCACCGCGACGTCCAGCTCGCGTTGGTCGGTACGGGCCAGCGCGAGAGTGAGCTGCGGCGGTTGGCCCAATCCTTGGGGGTGGCCGAGCGCGTCCACTTCTGTGGTTTCGTCGCTGACGAGGACCTGCCCTTGGTCTATCTCGCCGCCGACGCTTTCGCCATCGCCAGCACCGCCGAGTTGCAAAGCATTGCCACATTGGAGGCCATGTCGACCGGTCTGCCGGTCGTGGCCGCCGACGCCCTCGCGCTGCCGCACCTGGTGCGTTCCGGCCACAACGGCTACCTGTTCACCCCAGGCGATGTGCCGGAGTTGGCCGAGCGGCTGCTTGAGGTGCTCCAGCCGGGACGCCGCGAGGAGCTGGGCAAGGCCAGTCGGGAGATCGCGCAGACGCACGACCACCAGCGCTCCCTCGACCGGTTCACCGAAATCTACGAGCAGGTCCGACCGGTGCGCCCGAGCGCGCCGCGACGGCGCCCGTTGAGCGGCCTGCCTCAGCACCGGAGAGGCACCGCTATAGCGGCCTGACCTCACGAGACGAATCAGTGGGGAGTCGTGGACAGCCTGCGGGCTCCCCACTCTGCCCCTCACGGTATGTCACTTTCCGTACTTTTTGCGACACGAATTGGTGATATGCCGCTGGTTCGGGATACAGGGAACCGTGTGTGGTTTGTAGGGGAAGCCCGGAGCGGGGCCGTGGAAGCGTTCCATGTGCTCTCCGCCCGGCTGGACAGCCTTGAGGCTCGGGCCCACTCCCGCGAGGCTGTCATGCGGGCACATGAGCGCGACCACGCTGCCCTAAAAAGTCGGGTCGAGACACTGGAAGCTGAGTTGGCCGCGCTTCGCCGGCGGCGGTTGGACGCCTATACGCGCTGGTGGGACGCGCGTGAGGACCGAGACCGTGCTCGCCACATCGCGCGGCGGTTACGCCGGCGCCTAGAACGCAGGCGCCGGTGGAGTCATCTCTTAGGCTAGCTCCGCGCCGGGCGCATGGACCGGCAGACGTACTGTCAGGTGCCCACGGTCCCCAGCTCCGCACCGAAGGTCCGGCGTAGGACCTCGCGGACGTCCTGGGCCGCCGCGTAGATAGCACCCAGCGTGACGCTGATCGCAGGGCGGCGCACGCTGGCGGCGCGGACGACCGCGTAGATGTCGCGCGCGGGGGCGTCTTCGGGCAATGAACGAAACGCCAGCCCCTGCGTACCCGACAGCAGCGCGAGGGAGGGGACGGCGGCGATCCCCATTCCGCGGGCCACCAGGCTGAGGATGGTGCCCAGCCCTTCGAATTCCCACGCCGCGGCCGGTGCCCCGCCGATTCCGGAGAGGAGACGGTCGGTGCCCGCCCGCGACGGTTCGCCCCGCGGCGCCATCATCCACGCCTGGTCACGCAGTTGTCGCAGGTTCACCTCCCGCTCAGACGCGGCCAGTGGGTGGTCCTGCGGTACGGCCAGCACCATAGGGTCGTGCAGCAAGTGGTAGTAGCGCAGTTTGTCGGCCATGGTGTCGGGGCTGCGTCCCGACCAGTCGTCGATGAGCGCGATGTCCACCTCGGCCGTGCTCACCTGGCGCGCTCCGGCGCCTTCCATCCGCTGGCGCAGGACCAGTTGCATCCCTTCGTGTTCGCGCAGACTCTGGGCCAGCGCCGGAGCGAAGGCCACTGCCGCGGTGGGGAAGGCGGTCACGGTGACCCGGCCCAACGCCACGTTCGCCTGCTCTGCAACCACCGATTCCGCCGCTTCGACCATGGCCAGAATCTGTTCCGCGTGCTCGGCTAGCAGGCGGCCCGCATCGGTGAGCTCGGCACTGCGCGCGGTGCGGTCGAGCAGCGGGGTGCCGACCTCTCGTTCCAGCGTCGACAGTTGCTGTGAAACCGCTGAGGCGGTGTAGCCCAGTGAGGCGGCGGTGGCCGCGATCGTGCCCTGGTTCGTGAATTCATGAAGAATCTGTAACCGACGCAGGTCAAGCATAACGTCATCTTAACCTGCCCATAGAAATGATTCGCTTGTACTGATGGAGGTGAGGGGGCAGGCTGTGAGGGTAGCCGGCCATGGCACGCCCGAGCCGGCCGACAACCAGCACCGGACGTATGTGGGGTCGATTCGCACCATGTCTGTCACCGTGTCCGCGACTCTGGCCATGAACGAGGCGCTTGCGGAGCAACGGCGTCGCGGGGTACCCGTTCTACCCACCGGGTTCGGAGAGGCCGGTCTACCCGTGCACCCGACGATGCGCGAGGTGCTCGCAGCCGGCAGCGACCGCAACGCTTACGGGCCGGTGGCCGGCTCCCACGAGTTACACGTCGCGGCGGCCGGATACTGGGAGCGTCGGGGGCTTCCCACCGACCCCGGGCTGGTCGTCGCCGGCCCAGGCAGCAAACCTTTGCTCTACAGTCTGTTGCTCAGCGTGGGGGGTGACGTCGCCATCGCCTCCCCGAGTTGGGTGAGTTACGCAGCTCAGGCGCGGCTGGCCGGTCACCATCCCCTCCTCGTCCCCACACCCCCGGCGCAGGGCGGTATCCCCGAGCCCGACCTGCTCGCCGCGGCCGTCGCTGACGCCAGAGCCGCCGGCCGCGACGTGCGGGCCGTCATCGTCACCACGCCCGACAACCCCACCGGCACCGTCGCCTCACGCGAGACTGTGGCCCGGCTCAGCCATGTCGCCTGCGAACTCGATCTCGTGATCATCTCCGACGAGATCTACCGCGATCTCGTGCACGATCCGCAGACCCGGGTCCACAGTCCGGCCGAGTACGCACCTGAACGCACCGTAGTCTCGACCGGGCTGAGCAAGAGCCTGGCTCTGGGCGGCTGGCGCCTGGGCGTGGCCCGGCTGCCCGACAGTGAGCTGGGCCGGCGGCTGCGCGCCGACATGCTGGGCGTGGCCAGCGAAATCTGGTCGAGCCCGGCTGGGCCGGTGCAGCACGCCGCCGCCTATGCGTTCGCCGAGCCCACCGACGTCGCCGAGTACGTCGCGCGCAGCCGCCGGCTGCACGGCATCGTCGCGCGGGCGGTAACCGATCGCTTTGTCGCAGCCGGTGCCATGGTCGCGGCCCCGCAGGCCGCGTTCTACCTTTACCCCGACTTCGATGCGTGGCGGAGCCGTCTCGCCACCGAGCACGGCGTCCACAGCGGCTCCGAACTCAGCCAGTTACTGCTGCACACCCACGCCATGGGAGTGCTGCCGGCCGCGGAATTCGGGGAGAACGACACCGCGCTGCGCGTGCGCGTGGCGACGAGCATGCTCTACGGCGACACCGACGCCCAGCGCTACAGTGCCCTCGTCGCTGACGACCCCACCGCGCTGCCGTGGATTCGGGGCCACCTCGACCGGCTCGACGAGATCCTCGCCGACATCACCGGCAAGCCCGTACCCAGCGGTGCCCAGTCGTCCGCAGCGGTCTGTTCGCGCGCCGGCTGATCGGCGGGCGCCGTTGCGAAGGCGGCGATAGGGGTGGGGCGGCTCAAGAGCGGAAGGAGTCCCCACCCCTGTCGCCCACGTCAGGCTAGCGACACATCGGCGTTGGAGCCGACGCGGGGCATCGGGGCGCCACTGGGGGCGATCACCGTCCGGTAGTGCTCGATCAACTCGTCGTTCACGCTGTCCCAGGTGCGCTCCAGCACCGAGGCGCGGGTAGCGGCAGCCAGCCGGTCGCGAAGTGCGGGGTTGTGGATCAGCCGTCCGGCTGCCACGCGCAGCTCCCGGACCGAATCCTGGGCGTAGAGCAGCCCGTTGCGCTCGGGGTCGACCAGGTCCAGCGGCCCCCCGGAGGCGGGCGCCACCACCGGTACTCCCGACGCCAGGGCTTCCTGCACGGCCTGACAAAACGTCTCGTCGGCCCCGGTGTGGATGAACGTGTCCAGGCTGGCATAGATCCGGGAGAGTTCGGCTCCGGTGCGCTGTCCCAGGAAGACGGCCTCAGGCAGCAGGCGCTGTAGACGGGCACGGTCGGGGCCGTCTCCGACGATGACGATGCGCACCCCGTTGAGCTTGGCCACGTGCGCCAACAGGTCCACGCGCTTGTCGCGCGAGAGCCGCCCCACGTAGCCTACGATCGCCTCACCGTTGGGAGCCAGCCACTGGCGCAGGGCGTCACTGCGGTGGTCAGGGTGGAACCGTTCGGTGTCGACACCTCGCTGCCACAGGCTCAGTCGGGGAAAATCACGCTCGGCCAGCTTGCGCATCGTGGCGGAGGAGGGGACCAGGGTCCGGTCCACGGCGGCGTGGATTCGTCGCAAATAGGGCCAAAGGACATCAGAGGCGGGCACGCCATAGCGGGAGGCGAACCCCACGAGGTCGGTCTGGAACACTGCGACCGTGGGCAGCGCCCAGCGTCGCGCGACCTCAACCGCGGCGTGGCCCAGCAGTACGGGGGAAGCGAGGTGGACGACGTCGGGGGAAAAGGAGCGCAGGGCGGCCGTTATCACCCGCCGGGTAGGCAGCCCCAGCGAGAAGCTGCGGTACAGCGGCAACGGCATCCCCGGCACACGCAGCACCGGGAAACCGGCGTAGGACACCGGACCCTGACCAGGGGCGCAGATCATCGCCTCGTGGCCACGTGCCGCCAGATGCTCGGCGACACGGCATACGGAGTTCGTTACTCCGTTGACTTGCGGTAGGAACGACTCCGTGACGATGGCGACACGTAGCGGTGAGGCGGAGGGGGCGGAGGCGGAGGGCATGAGTCATCTCCCCAATGAAAGATCGGGGCTGCTCCGGCGCCGATGCCGGACGGGCCGGCCACGGCGTAAAATGCCGCCCCGCTGGGGCCGCCGCCGCGGCCATGGTTGGCGAACACCGTGCGCAAGGAGGGTGGAAGCGCTCGACGTTCGCCGTACCCGACGGTAGGTGGCCGATATGAACCAGGCCGCAGGCGCCGGTGAACTCCCGATAGCGCCTCACCTACCGAGGACGAACCTGCCCGCCTGATATGCCACGATGCCGGTGCGGTCGCAGCCTCGCTTCCGGCGGCCACGCCGGGCACCGCACGGCCCACCCGCCCACGCGGCCACCGCGAAACAGGCCCATCTTCGATCAGTCCGGCAGTCCTCCAGCGGGGCTGGTCGGAACCGCTTACGAACGAATTAGGAGCCAGTGGTGACATTGACCGAATGGGCGCAGCGTGTCTGTGCCGAGTTGGAACTGACCGATCAGCGCGTTGGTTCCGCTGACGTGGACCGGATCTTGGATCTGGCTAAGGACGCCGCACACTCGGTAGCCCGCCCCGCCGCACCGCTAACCACCTACCTTGTCGGTATCGCCGTGGGGCGTGGCGCCGACCCCGAGCGTGCTGCCGCCCTCGTGGCCGAACTGGCCCGCGCGCAGGTTTCCTCCGAGGAGGACTAGGGGAGCGGGGCTCTGGGAGCCGCCCTGGTAGCGCGGCTGCGTCGGCACCGCAGCTCACGGTGGTGGGCTCTGGGCGGCGGGACCCCCCTTGACCTGCGCGGTGCGACGAGGCTCCTCGGCGCGCAAGCCCGCCCCGCGGTGGGTGACCCCTGACACCGTCCTCTGGTCCTCCTGGGGGCGGGGACGCCGCAACAGGGGTGTGGACGAACAGTAACGCGGAAGTGACAAAAAGGTGCGAATCTGACAAGGTGCCCTTCATCGCCTCACAGTGCGTTGTGTCACCGTCATAATCCGCGAACACGTCACCAGCGCACCGTCGGATGACGGTCGGCTTCCCCGCCCATCCACCAAGGGAGATCGGTCATGGAACAACTCCAAAGCACGTTGGACGAGGTGTCCAACATCCTCTGGGGCCCCGCCGTACTCATTCCTCTCCTGCTGCTGACCGGCCTGTTCCTCATGATCAGGTTGCGTTTGTTGCAGTTTCGAGTGCTGTTCCACGCGCTGTGGCTGGCCTTGGTCCGCCGCAGAGAGGACGGCGACGTCAAGGGCGACATTTCCCATTACCAGGCGTTGAGTACCGCGCTCGCGGCCACGGTCGGGGTCGGCAACATCGCCGGCGCGGCGTTGGCCATCGGTGTTGGCGGTCCTGGGGCGCTGTTTTGGATGTGGGTCACCGGCCTGGTCGGTATGGCCACCAAGTACAGCGAGGCCCTGCTGGGGGTGAAATTCCGCCGCAGCGACAGCAAGGGTGAGCAAAGCGGCGGCCCGATGTTCTACCTCAGCCGTGGCCTTGGCGGCGGGCTGGGCAAGACGCTGGGAGTACTGTTCGCTCTGTTCGGCGCGATCGCCGCCTTCGGTATCGGCAACATGACCCAAGCCCACGAGGTCGCTGCCCAATTGCAGAACAACTGGCAGATCC
The DNA here is from genome assembly GCF_039539445.1 of Salinactinospora qingdaonensis. Taxonomy (NCBI): domain Bacteria; kingdom Bacillati; phylum Actinomycetota; class Actinomycetes; order Streptosporangiales; family Nocardiopsidaceae; genus Salinactinospora; species Salinactinospora qingdaonensis. Next base: position 333,726 of record NZ_BAABDD010000001.1, on the reverse strand, counting down.
CGCCGTGGATCTCAGGAGCGGTGCTGGTCGTCGTGGCCGCCGCCGTCATCCTGGGCGGCATCAAGAGCATCGGCCGGTTCGCCGCCGCGGTCGTACCGGTGATGATCGTGCTCTACATCGCCGCGACCCTGACCATTCTGGCGGTTAACGTGGGTGAGCTCCCGGCGGCCTTGGCTTTGGTGTTCACCGACGCCTTTACCGGTACCGCCGCCGCGGGCGGCTTCGCCGGCTCGACGATCCTCATCGCCATCCAGTTGGGCGTTTCGCGCGGCATCTTCTCCAACGAGTCCGGCCTGGGGACCGGTGCTATCGCCGCGGCCTCGGCCAAGACCAACCAGCCGGTGCGCCAGGCGATGGTCTCGATGACCCAGACCTTCATCGACACCATCATCGTGGTGACCATGACCTGCCTGGTCATCATCGTTACTGGTGCCTGGACCGCCAACAACGTCGACGACGGCTCGCTGATGACCTCTTGGGCGATGTCGGAGGGGCTGTCGGTCCTCTCTCCCGCGCTGGGGGCGGTCGGTGGCTACACCATCGCGGTGGCCGTCATGGTCTTCGCCTTCACCACGCTGCTGGGCTGGTGCTACTACGGCGAGCGCTGCATGGACTTCCTCTTCGGCCGTGTCGCGGTGGTTCCGTTCCGTCTCGTGTTCGTGCTCATGATCATGGTGGGCGCCACCACCCAGCTCAACATCGTCTGGGGCTTCGCCGACATCGCCAACGCCCTCATGGCCATCCCCAACCTGATCGGGCTGCTGCTGCTCTCGCCGGTCGTGGTCAACGAGACCAAGAAGTACTTCGCCAACCCCGACTGGCGCGATCCCGACGCCGTGCCCGATGTCCGCGTGCCCGTCTGAGCCACTCGAAGCGGGGCGGGGCAACGGCTGGCGCGTGCCGTTGCCCCGCCCTCGTCGCACGATTCGGGCACGCTCAGCCGCGCCCGCCCCACCAGGCATGGAAATGGTGGACAGGTCCCTTGCCATGGCCCACGTCGAGTTCGTCGGCGTGGCGTAGCGCCGCGGTCAGGTACTCCTTGGCCTCGTGTACCGCCTCGTACCAACCGGGGCGCTGGGGCCGCAGCGCCGCCACCGCCGACGACAGGGTGCATCCGGTGCCGTGGGTGTTGTTGGTCGCCACCCGCTCGGCCGCCAGCCGGCGTGCGGCGCCCTCCGGCTCCAGCAGCAGATCGACGCTGCTGGAGCCGTCGAGATGGCCGCCCTTGAGCAGCACCCGTCCCGGTCCCAACCTCAGCAGTTCCTCGCCTTGGCGCGCCATGCTCGCCTCGTCGGCGGCCGGCGGCACGTTGAGCAGTTCGGCCGCTTCGGGAATGTTCGGCGTGATCAGGTCGGCGCGCGGCAGCAGCTCTTCGCGCACCGCCTCGATCGCCTCCGTCGCGAGTAGCCGGTCACCACTCTTGGCCACCATCACCGGGTCCAGGACCACGTTGGGCAGGGCATAGTCGTCGATGGCCTTGGCCACCGCCGCGATAACCCCGGTGGTGCCGAGCATGCCGATCTTGACGGCGTCGACCCGCACATCTGCCAGCAAGGTGTCGAGTTGGCTGGTGACGAACTCCGGCGCCACCTCGTGCACCTCGGTGACCCCGGTCGTGGTCTGGGCGACCAGCGCGGTGATCACCGTCATGCCATAACCGCCAAGCGCGGAAAACGCCTTGAGGTCGGCTTGGATGCCGGCACCCCCACTGGGGTCGGTTCCGGCGATGGACAAGATGTTGTGACTGGTGGACACAGACGTTCCTTCGCTAGCACGACCTAGAGGCAGGTTCACGGGTTTTATCTCAGCCGAAAGGGACTCCGGCACCCCGCGCCCGTATCGGCCACAACGCTAGGCCCTGCCGCCTGCGGTGTCGAGGCCGTACCCGGCTGCCAGGGCAGCGGCGGATCACCTGCCCTGATCCGCCGCTGCTCCAGCCACGAGCGTTGGCACCACCAACGGCTACCCTTTCCCGGCGGTCTCTAAGAGCGGTGCGGGCTCGCGCACCACCGAAGAGGCCCAACGGTAGTCCTGCTTGCCCACGGTCGTGCGTTTGACCTCGTCAACCACGTGGATGCGGCGCGGCACCTTGAAGCCGGCCAGCCGTTGTCGGCAGAACTCGCGTAGCCATCTCTCCGAGAACCGCCTGCCCCGCTCCAGCGACACCACCGCTGCCACGCTCTGGCCGAGCCGCTCGTCGGGAGCGGACACGACGATCGCGTCTTCGATCGCGGGATGGGACTTCAGCGTTGACTCGACTTCTTCGGCGTAGACCTTCTCCCCACCGGTGTTGATGACCGAGGAGCCCCGGCCCAGCAGCGTGATCGAGCCGTCCTCGGCCACGGTGCCGTAGTCTCCCGAGATGACCCAGCGCCGTCCCGTCTCGTCGGTGGGAAACGTCGCCGCCGTCATCGCGGGGTCGTTGTGGTAGCCCAACGGGATGTGGCCGGTGCGGGCGATGCGGCCGACCTCCGGGCTGCCCGGGGGCAGGGCGCGCAGCCGCTCGTCGAGGACGGCCACACTCGTTCCCATGGTGAACCTGCGGTCCGCGCCGTCACTGGTAGGGGCGGTGGCGGCGCCGCACACGCCCGTCTCGGAGCCGCCATAGCTGTCTTTGATGGTGATGCCGGGACGTACCGATCGCCACAGTTCCCGCACGGGCGGCGTGAGCGGGGTCCCGCCGGAGGTCAGCCCCCGCATGCTCGCGCAACGGTGCGGCTGGGCCAAGAGCGCCTCGGCCAAGGGACGGGCCATGACGTCGCCCACGCACTGCACCGTGGTCACCGCTTCGCGGTCGATGAGGTCGAGTACGCGGTGGGCCTCGAAGGTCCGATCGGTGTTGAGGACCACGGTCATGCCGCTGAACAGCATGCTCAGCGCGTTCCACTGGCCGGCTGCGTGCATCAGGGGACCCAGCACCAACATCCGACCACCCGCCGAGTCGCGTGCGCGCTGTCCCAGCTCGCTCGGCGTGGTGATGCGGGCAGTCTTGGGACCTCGCCGCTCCAGCGCCGCGCGAAACAGGTCGACCTGACGCCATATCACGCCCTTAGGCGCACCGGTCGTGCCGCCGGTGTAGAGCAGATATCGGTTCTCGCCACTGGTGACCGGCAGTTCGTGGCCGCTGCGCTCTCCTTGAGCGAGGGCGTCTGCGAAGTCGATACCGCGCAGCCGCGCCGCCCCAGTGCCGTCGTTGAGGAGGAGCACGTGTTCCAGTGCGGGCAGGTTCGCCCGCACCCGGGCGATGCCTGAGGTCAGTCCGTGTTCAGCGATGACCGCGACCGCGCCCGAGTCGCGCAGGACCTGCTCCATCTCGGCGGGCACGTAGCGGTAGTTCACGTTGACGGGCACCGCTCCCGCGCGCCATGCCCCGAACGCTGCTTCCAGCCATTCGGCGCGGTTGAACGCCACGATGGCCACACGGGCACCGTCGGTCACCCCTGCACGGCACAGGTACCGGGCGAGCGCGGTAGCGCGAGCGTCGAGCGCGCCGAAGGACACACGTCGCCGCCCTGCAATGACCGCGGGCCGGTCAGGGATGGCCCGGGCCACTGCGGCGAGCAGTCCCGACAGGGAGAAATCGGCGGCCCTGTCCGAGGTCGGCTCCGCCGTTTCGTATCGCATATCCGTCATAACCGCCTCTTGTCTACGGTCCTACCCCCAAGGGGTGTGAAGACAGATCTTGCAGGTATGGGGCCGATCACGTTAGAGCGGGGGCGGGTGAGCGCGCGGTGGCCGGTAGCCGGTGAATGCCCTGGCGAGCCCCGTAGGCGTAGGTAATGCCGCCGTCGAGGCGCACCCGCACCAAACACCCCCTTAGGTGGGTGTGGGAGAAATCACCCCTTGCTATGTCGGCCTCGCGCGGAGTGGTCAGAGTGTCCTCGCAGCTCACTGCCCCTACGGTCGGGGGCGGCAGCACAGGAGCGGCAGGTGTGGGGTATGCCGCCCGGCCCGCCCCCTCTCCGGGGTGCGCTAGTGCTTCGTGCGTTATTTGCGCGGGTATCTCCACTATCCGAACAACGGTCGATGGTGATCGGAGTAGCTGGATGAGTGACATGCGCAGTCTGGCCCACGCCGCCGGCGGCGGCCCCGAGGCTCCCACGATGTCGACGACCGAGCACATCGCGCTGGCCGAGACCTACTCGGCACACAACTACGATCCGATCCCCGTCGTCATCACCCAAGGCGAGGGGGCGTGGGTGACTGACGTCGAGGGACGGCGCTACCTCGACTGCCTGGCCGGCTACTCGGCGATGAACTTTGGCCACCGCCACCCCGAGCTGATCGCTGCGGCCCACCGCCAGTTGGACCGCCTGACCCTCACCAGCCGCGCCTTCTACAACGACCAGTTCGCCCCGTTCGTGGCTGCGCTCGCCGAGCTGACCGGCAAGGAGCGGGTGCTGCCCATGAACAGCGGCGCTGAAGCCGTCGAGACGGCGATCAAGGTGGCCAGGAAGTGGGCCTACGAGGTCAAAGCGGTGCCCGAGGAATCGGCCAGTGTCGTCGTGGCCGGCGGTAATTTTCACGGGCGTACCACGACCATCGTCTCGTTCTCCTCCGACCCCGACGCCTACACCGGCTTCGGGCCCTACACTCCCGGTTTCCGTTCCGTCCCCTATGGCGACGCCGACGCTGTCGCCGCGGCCATCGACGCCACCACTGCCGCCGTGCTCGTCGAGCCGATCCAAGGCGAAGGTGGCGTCATCGTGCCTCCGCCGGACTACTTGCCCCGGGTGCGCGAGATCTGCGATCGGGAGGGAGTGCTGCTGATCGCCGACGAGGTGCAGTCGGGGCTGGGGCGCACGGGAACCGTACTGGCCTGTGAGCATTTCGGCGTCGTCGCCGACGTCTACGTGCTGGGGAAAGCCTTGGGCGGGGGCATCCTGCCGGTGTCGGCGGTGACGGCCGACACCGGCGTGCTCGGTGTCTTGCGCCCTGGCCAGCACGGCAGCACCTTCGGCGGTAATCCGCTGGCGTGTGCCGTGGGTTACACCGTGGTCCAGATGCTGCGCGAGGGGCCCTATCTCGACCGGGCCCGCCGGCTCGGGGAGATCCTCGCCGCCCGGGTCAAGGAGTTCGTGGGGGCGGGCGCGGTGACCACCCGAGGGCTGGGACTGTGGGCCGGCATCGACGTCGACCCGTCGCTGGCCAGCGGCCGGCAATTGTGCGAGCTGCTGGCCGAGCGTGGCGTGTTGGCCAAGGACACCCACGGTTCCACGATCCGGCTGTCGCCGCCGCTGGTCATCGAGGAAGACGAACTGCACTGGGGCCTGGACCGGGTCGCCGAGGTCCTCGCACGGTTGCGCCGGCGCGCACCCGGCCACTGAGTCCCCGCTACAGCACGTGGCCACCGGTGCCTACGAGCCAGAGGCGAAGCGGAGGCGCTCACCTCTTGCGCCCATCGCCGGTCCTCGCCGCCCGTCCACAAAACAGAACCTAGTCGACCTCGCCTGCCAAGACTTCGGAGCTGGCGCCGTCGACGATCTCGCGCGTGGCGTACAGGTCCCGCCCCGGGCCGGCCTCGACCTGGGCGGCAAGACGTCTGCCCACGGCCTGTTGGCCCGCGGCGGTTGGGTGGAACGTGCTGGTGTCGAGAGTGATACCGTCCTGGAGTTCGCTGATCAGTACCCCGTTGACCCACGGCTCTTCGGTGCCGATCTCGTGTCCGTCAAGAACCTGGTAAGCGTCGACGAACTCCACGCTGCCGACCTGCCCCTCCTCGGCGATCTCGGTGTCGAAAGCTTCGACCGCCTCGGCGAGCTGGTCGTTGAAGCGTTTGATGGTCTCGTTCAGCCACACCTGGTCACTGGCGGTCAACGTGTAGTACATCCCGTTGGGCTCCTGGTCGAACAGCCGCGGGTAGCCCACGACGATGACGCGGGCGTCGGGGGCACGGTCGCGCACCTCGGTGACCAGGCTGTCGAACGTGTCCGCGAACACTGCCATGCGCTCGTTGATCTCGTCCTCCTGCCCCACGCAGGCGTCGGCTTCCAGCAGGGGGACGCGCACCATGCACGTTTTCAGCACCGAGGTGAAGCCGAGGTCGTTACCGCCGATCCCGATCGTGACCAGGGAGGTGTGCCGGTTCACTTGGCCGAGTTGGGATTCTCCCGAGCCCAGCGCCTCCAGCATCGCGGCGCCGCGCTGTCCGCTGCACGCCACCAACGCCAGCGTTCCGGCGAACTCGTAGGATTCGACGAGTGTCTTGGGGTAGGCGTTGTTCGACCGCCAGCAGCCCCCGCTGACGGCGGTGTCGGGGACATAGCGCTCGGCGCCGTGCCCCGATGAGTAGGAGTCGCCCAGCGCGAAGTAGTTCCCCCACGTTGCGGCTTCGACGGGGTCGAGACGCACGCGCCAGTCGGATTCTTCGCCGGGGTGGTCCTCACCCGGCGGTCCCGGTACTTCCTCGCAGCCAATGGCTGTAACGTCGCACCAGGCCCGGTGGAGCGCCTCGCGGGTGACCGGCACCGCCAACACGACGATGCAGCTTACGGCGAGAGTGGCGGCGACGATGCTCACGACCAGGGTTCGTGTGCCCACGTCTGGTTTCCGCACTACGCTGCTCCGGCTCTCCTACTCATGGGTACCCCGCCCAACATTACCGTGGTAGCGGCGTGCGCCTCCCCGGTCGTCTCTCCTGGCACCAGCGGTTCCGCCGGCCCGCCGCCGGCTAGCTGTGTTCGACCACGATCTCCAACGCCCGCTCGACGTCGGCATCGGTGAGGTCGGCACGGGCGGTTAGGCGCAGCCGGGCCCGACCGTCGGGCACCGATGGCGGTCGGAAGCACCCCACCCGTACGCCGGCGGTGCAGCAGCGTTGCGCCCACGTCACAGCGGCGTCGGGGGAAGAAGCGAGCACCGACACCACCGCGGCGTCGGGGGTGCTGGCACGGAGGCCGGCGGCGTTCAGACTCGCTGAGAGGTGGCGGGCGATGGCGCGGACGCGCTGGGCGCGTTCAGGCTCGGCCCGCAGCAGTCGCAGCGCCGCGAGCGCGCCACCGACGGCCGCCGGGGCCAGTCCGGTGTCGAAGATGAACGTCCGCGCGGTCTGGACCATGTGATCGATCACCCGCCGCGGCCCAAGGATCGCACCTCCTTGGGCGCCCAGGGCCTTCGACAGGGTCACCGAGGTGACGACGTCGCCGGCGTTGGCCAGGCCGGCACTGCGCAGGCTCCCGTTGCCGGCCTCACCGATGACCCCCAGCCCGTGCGCGTCGTCGATCAACAGCGCTGCCCCGTGGGCTCGGCAGACCCGGGCAAGGCCAGCCACGTCGGCGATGTCACCGTCCACCGAGAAAACCGTGTCGCTGATCACCAGACGGTGGGGGAGTGTCGCCTCACTGAGCCGTGCCGCCGCCTCCTCCGTATCCCGGTGACCGAACAGCCGAACGTGGCCGCCCGCCGCCTTGGCCAATCGTGTCGCGTCGATCAGCGAGGCGTGGTTGTAGCGGTCGCAGGCCAGCACCGTGCCCGCGCCGCCCAGGCTCGCCACCATGGCGATGTTGGCGGCATAGCCCGAGGAGAACACCAGTGCCGCTTCCGTGCCGTAGAAGTCGGCCAGTTCTTCTTCCAGTTGGGCGTGCAGCGACGTGCTCCCGCTGACGAGGCGAGAACCGGTGGCCCCGGCGCCCCAGTGCGCGGCGGCGTCGGCGGCGGCGCGCACGACCACGGGGTGCCGTGACATTCCCAGGTAGTCGTTGCCGGCCAGGTCCAGCACACCCTCGCGCGCGGGCCGGGGGCGCAACCGTCGGGTCAACCCAGCCGCGGCTCTGGCCTCGGCCGCCGCCTCCAACCAGGAGAAAGGATCGCCCGCCGCCGGTCTGTGTTCTGACGCGCTCACGCCACCTCCGCTCCCGAGATCCCGTCCCGCTTCCACCGGTTTGCCGCGCGCTCGCGGCGAGGACGCCTCGGCTACGGTACGCCCAGCACGCCTTCTTACCCATGCCGCACCCAAGGCGTCATCGTGGGGACACCACAAAGATCGTCGCCGGAATTCTGGGGAAAGCCGCGCTTCGTACCGGTCGTTCGCTTGACACCATAAGGCGGTATGACCTCAAGGACACCGACGACAGCGCGGCAACCGCAGCCGGCCCAGGATGTCACCACTTGGGTGCGCGAGGTGGATCGGGAGCACGTGTGGCACCCCTACGCGACCGTTCCCACCGACCAAGCCCCCTACGTGGTCCGTTCGGCGGCGGGGACCCGGCTCGTGCTCGACGGCCCCGACGGTGTCGAGCACGAGGTCGTCGACGCCATGTCGTCGTGGTGGTCGGCCGTGCACGGCTACGCTCACCCCGTCCTCGACGCCGCGGCGCGCGAGCAGGTGGGGCGGTTCAGCCACGTTATGTTCGGCGGCCTCACCCACGAGCCTGCGGCACGGCTGGCTGCGACACTCGTCGAAGTCACACCCGAGCCGCTGCGCCACGTGTTCTTCAGCGACTCCGGGTCGGTCGCGGTCGAGGTTGCGCTGAAGATGTGCCTTCAGTATTGGCGGTCAGCCGGGCGGCCCGACAAGCGCCGCGTGCTTACCTGGCGCGGTGGATACCACGGCGACACGTTCCATGCCATGTCGGTGTGTGACCCGCAGGGCGGTATGCATGCGCTGTGGGGCGACGTGCTGCCCCGGCAGGTCTTCGCCGACGCCCCACCCGCCGGATTCAACGCCGAGGTCGACGACGCCTACGTGCGGCATGTGGACGACCTTGTCGCTGCCCACGCTACGGAACTCGCCGCCGTCATCGTCGAACCCGTCGTGCAGGGTGCCGGGGGCATGCGTTTCCACCACCCCGGCTACGTGCGGGCGCTACGCGAGATCACCCGGCGTCACGGGGTGCTGCTCATCTTCGACGAGATCGCTACGGGGTTCGGTCGCACCGGCGAGTTGTTCGCCGCTGACCACGCCGGCGTCGCCCCCGACGTACTGTGCCTGGGTAAGGCCCTCACCGGCGGTTATCTGAGCATGGCGGCTACGTTGTGCACCCCTGAGGTGGCCGACGGCATCGCCGAGGGCGAGGTCCCGGTGCTGGCCCACGGGCCCACGTTCATGGCCAACCCCTTGGCGGCGGCGATCGCCCAAGCGTCGGTGACGCTGCTGCTCGAACGGGACTGGCGCGGCGAGGTCGCCGCCATCGAGGAGGGACTGCGCGGTGGTCTCGCTCCGGCCGTGGAGTTGCCCGGCGTGCGCGAGGTTCGGGTGCTCGGCGGGATCGGCGTCATCCAGGTGCACGCCCCCATGGACATGCGAGCCGCGACCGAGGCCGCGCTGCGGGCGGGGGTGTGGCTGCGTCCCTTCCGCGACATGATCTATGCGATGCCGCCCTACATCAGCGACACCGCTGACATCGCGCGTATCGCAGCGGGCATGTGTGCCGCCGCCGAGGCTGTCGCCTCCGGGAGTCGCGCATGAGCGTCCTCGTCGTTACCGGGACGGGCACCGACGTGGGCAAGACCGCGGTGACAGCGGCGATCGCGGCGGCGCACATAGCACACGGGGAGCGCGTCGCCGTCCTCAAACCCGCCCAGACCGGGGCGGCCGGCCACGCTCCCGGCGACATCGATGAAATCGTCCGCTTAGTGCCAGGGGTGACAGGCTGTGAACTAGCCCGCTACCCTGAGCCACTGGCTCCCGAGGCCGCAGCGCGACGCAGCGGTTTGGGGGAGGTCTCGTGCGCGCTGGCCGCGCGCGTCGTTGCGGAGCTGGTCAGGCACTACGACCTGGTGCTGGTGGAAGGCGCCGGCGGGCTGCTGGTGCGCATGGCCGGCGACGGCACCACGCTGGCCGACCTCGCCTCGGCAGTCGCCGCCCCGGTGCTCATCGTCTCCTCCGCGGGGCTGGGCACCCTCAACGCCACAGCGCTGACCGCCGAGGCGCTGCGCAGCCGCGGGCTGGCCTGCCTGGGGGTCGTCATCGGTCAGTGGCCCGCCACCCCGGGCACGGCGGAGCTGTGCAACCTCACCGATCTCCCCGTCATAGCCGGCGCTCCCGTGCTGGGAGCCCTACCCGAAGGCATCACCGGTCATCCGCCCGCCCGATTCGCCGCCTGGGCCACGGCCGGGCTCGCCCCCAGCCTCGGCGGAACTTTTGAGCACACCGCATTCACACAACAGCACACCTCCTGGGGCGCGGTGCGCTCGTGAGGCCGGCTCCCCCGCGTGCCACGCGGCGCATGCTTCGCCCGGTTCGGCGGGCGTTTCCACTGGGATAGCTTGGCGTAACGAAAACGCGCCCCCGGCGGGTCCGCACTCGCGCCCTTTGTTGTTAGATGTTGGGATCGAGAGCCGTATGTGGGCGTTCGTCGCATGGCCCCGGCGGGGCGCCGGCGGCGCCGAGAGTACGAGGAAAGGGCGCGAGAATGTCACAGTTGCCACAGCCGGCGGTGCTCTGGGAGCCTGACCGAGAGCGGCGAGAACGCGCCACCATCACGGCGTTCACCCGCTGGGTCAACGAGCACCGCGCCGTCGAGGCCGAGGACTACGACGCGCTATGGCGCTGGTCGGTGACTGATCTCGACGGGTTCTGGTCAGCCGTGTGGGAGTACTTCGGTGTTCCGGCCGACCGTGACTACGACCAGGTGTTGGCCGACCATGCCATGCCCGGTGCCACCTGGTTTCCCGGAGCTCAGCTCAACTACGCGCGCGCGATCTTCCACGATCGCGATGACGATACCGTCGCGATCCGGCACGCCTCCGAGCTTCGGGTGCTCGGGGAGTGGACGTGGGGAGAGCTCAAGCGTCGCACGGCCGCTATCGCCGCGGGGCTACGCCAACTCGGGGTGGGCAAGGGCGACCGGGTCGTCGCCTACCTCCCCAACCTTGTCGAGGCAGTGGCGGCCTTCTACGCCTGCGCCGCCATCGGCGCGGTGTGGTCCTCGTGCTCGCCCGACTTCGGGGTGCGCGCGGTCACCGACCGGTTCGCCCAGATTGAGCCCAAGGTGCTGCTGGCTGTGGACGGCTACCGCTATGGCGGTAAGGACTTCGACCGCCGTGACGTGGTGGCCCAGTTGCGGGAGCAGTTGCCGTCACTGCACCACACCGTGGTGCTGTCCTATCTGCAAGACGAGCCGGTCGCCGGCGCCCTGTCGTGGGAGGAGTTCGAGGCTGCCGGGGAGGGGGCTCCCCTGGAGTTCACCCCCGTGGAGTCCGACCATCCGCTGTGGGTGCTCTACTCCTCCGGAACCACCGGCCTGCCCAAGGCCATCGTGCACGGACACGGCGGTATCGTGCTTGAGCAGGTCAAAAACCTCAACCTGCACCTTGACGCCCAGGAGAGCGATCGAGTTTTCTGGTTCACCACCACTGGCTGGATGATGTGGAACTTCTTGGTGAGCGTGCTGCTGACCAAGGCCTCCATCGTGCTCTACGACGGCAATCCCGCTCATCCCGACCTTGGCGCGTTGTGGGATCTGGCCGAGCGGGCCGGCGTCACGATCTTTGGCACCAGTGCCGGTTTCCTGGCCACGTGCATGAAGGCTGACCTGCACCCCATGGCCGGCCGTGACCTGTCGGCGCTGCACGCCATCGGTTCCACCGGCTCCCCGCTGTCGCCTGAGGCCTTCGACTGGTGCTACCGCGAGTTCGGCCACGGCCTATGGCTGTTTTCTACCAGCGGCGGCACCGACATCTGTAGCTGCTTGGTCGGCGGGGTGCCCACTCTGCCGGTCTACGAGGGCGAGATCCAGGCCCGTTCGCTGGGTATGGCCGTGGCCTCCTGGGACCCCGAGGGTAACGAGCTCATCGGTGAGGTCGGCGAGCTGGTGGTTACCCAGCCGGCTCCCTCCATGCCGCTCTACTTCTGGGGCGACACCGATGGCGAGCGGCTGCGCGACAGCTACTTCGCTATGTACCCCGGGGTATGGCGCCATGGTGACTGGGTCAAGATCACCGAACGGGGCACCGTCGTCATCTACGGCCGATCCGACTCCACCATCAACCGGGGTGGGGTCCGTATGGGGACCAGCGAGATCTACCGCAGCGTCCTGGCCATCGAGGAGGTGACCGACGCGCTCGTCGTAGACGTGCCCCAATCCGACGGTGGCTCGCGCATCGAGTTGTTCGTGGTGCTGCGCGAGGGCGCCGAGGTCGACGATGAGCTGGCGCGCCGCATCGCCCGCGGTATCCGGCAGGACTGCTCGCCCCGCCACGTCCCTGACGGCATCCGCGCGATTTCTGAGGTGCCGCGCACCTTGTCGGGCAAGGTGCTAGAGGTCCCGGTCAAGCGCATCCTGATGGGGGAGTCGGCCGACCGTGTGGCTAGTCGTGACTCACTGGCCAACCCGCATGCGCTCGACTACTTCACCGAGCTCGCGGCTCCTTCGGCGTCGTCGGCCTCCTGATCTCGTCCCTGCCCGTGGTTGGCGGTTACGTCCCCTCACGGGCAGGGATGTGGGTAAAAATCACCGCAAGACGCCATAGCCTGGACGGCGTGTCACAGCAGACGCCCAATAGGGCAGTGGAGGACGCCGTCCCCGCCGGCGCGCGCATCGTCGGAATCGACGTCGCCCGGGCGCTGGCGGTTTTCGGCATGTTCACTGTCCATCTCGGCGTGGGCGCGATCGGCCTGCTGCCCGACGACCCCGCCGAGATCGTGCACGGGATAGCCCGTGGCCGTTCCTCGGCGCTGTTCGCGTTCCTGGCCGGTGTTTCCCTGGCTTTGGTGTCGGGCCGGTCACAGCCGCTGGCGGGTCAGCCGCTGCACCGCCTGCGACTGCGTCTTCTGGTGCGCGCGACGATCCTGATCGTGCTGGGCGCGCTGCTCGACGTGCTCGGCACCCGCGTCGCCGTGATCCTCGCCTACTACGGCGGCTACTTCGTCCTGGCCTTGCCGCTGCTGCGGCTGCGCGCTCCCGCCCTGGCCGCGACCGCAGCCGCGATCTGGCTGGTCGGCCCGCAGGCGTCGTTTGTCCTGCGCGGGCTGCTGGGGACGAGCGACTACCCACAAAGCTCCGTCGACGGCCCCCTTGACTTCTTACTGACCGGCTACTATCCGGCGTTCACCTTCATGGCTTTCGTGGTCGCCGGTATGGCGGTGGGCCGGCTCGACCTGAGCGCGGGTCGGGTCCGCGCGTGGCTGGCCGGCGTTGGTCTCGGTCTGGTCACGTTGGGCTATGGCGGCTCGTGGCTGGCGCTGCACCCGCTCGGTGGGCTGGAGCGTCTCACGCACGCCCTATCGCCGGCAGCGGCGGCGGGCCAAGCCCAGACCGACCTTGCTTACCAGCAAATGGTGCGGGAATGGGTGAGCGAGCAGATCGGCTCCCTGCACGGTCGCGTGCCCACCGATACACCGCTGTGGCTGCTGGTCGCCTCGCCCCACAGCGGCACCTCCTTCGAGATCGCCGGCGCGGTCGGGGCCGCGCTGCTGGTGCTCGTGGCCTGTCTGGTCGCCGCCGACTTCCTCGGCGCCGTGTGCTACCCCCTGGCCGCGGCAGGTGCAATGGCGCTGACTGTCTACGTCGGCCATATCGTCGTGATCGCCCTGATCGGGGCGGCCCCGGAGGACACCGCGCCGTTTCGGCTGGAGTTGTTCCTCGTTGGGGCCTTGGCCTTCGCCACGCTATGGCGGCTCCTCTTGGGCCGCGGCCCCCTGGAACGCGGAGTCAGTTGGGCCTCGACCGTGGCCGCTGACGCCGCCGCCCCACCGGACCAGCCCCGCCGCTGAGGCTCTCCATTCGCTGATCCCCGTCGATGGGCAACGCGCAGCCTCGCATGATCGACCAAGACAGCGGTAAGAGGCTGGGCGAGGCGCTCGTTGCAGCAGAAGGGGGATCGATCGTATGGGGGCAGTGCGCGATGCACGGCACTCGTGGCGGGACGTATTGCCCTCCACTCTCACTCTCGCTCGCTTACGGGCGGCGTTGGTCCGGGCGGTCAGGCACGGCGGCTACGAGCGTGACACGCTGCTTTTCTTGGGCAAAAGCACGCTGGCGGCCACGGTGGCCTGGTTCGTCGCCCATCAGCTCCTCGGCGCGCAGTCGCCGGCGTTCGCGCCTTTCTCCGCGGCACTGCTGGTGCAGGTGAGCGTCTACCGTTCGGTGACCCGGTCATTGCAGTACGTTCTCGCGGTCGTGCTGGGGGTGGCCGTTCAGGCCGTGCTGGGATTTCTCCTGGGGCCGCGGCTGTGGACGTTCGCGTTGGTGGCCCTGGCGGCGCTGGCGATCGGTCGCTGGCGCACGCTGGGTCCCCAAGGCGACCAGGTCGCCACGGCCGCGTTCTTCGCCTTCTCCGCGTTCACCGTTGTCACCTCCCTTGACGGGCGCATCGCCCAACTTGGCAACGTCATCATGCTGGTGCTGGCGGGCAGCGCCATCGGAGTGGTGACCAACCTGTTGGTGTTTCCGCCGATGCGGCTGCGCAGCGCCGAGTACGGCCTCACGACGCTGGCCCGCGCCACAGGTGATCTCGTCGACGACGTGGCCACGCGACTCCACGAGGGGGTGCCCGACAGCGAGACCACCTCTTACTGGCGCTACCGGGCCCGCCTCCTGGGCGGCACGGTCGAGCAGGCGCGCTCGGCGGTGCGAACCGCCGAGGAGAGCGTCTGGTACAACCCGCGGGTGATGCTTCGCCGCTACCGTAACCGCACCTCGGTCGCCGGCTACGAGGCCGCTACCAATGCGCTGGGCCGCGTCGTGGGCCAACTCGAATCGGTCACGCGCGCCCTGCACCACGGCCGGGAGGCCGCGACGGGGGCCGAGACGGGCTACGTGCGGTTCCTGCGGGATTACGGTGCTTTCCTCGCCGCCGTGGACGAGGCGATCGAGGTGCTGGCTTCGCTGAGCCAGGAGCGGCTGCGAGACGATATCGGTGAGCTCGACAGCCGGGTCCAACGGGCGCGCGAGCACGCCGACCGGTTGGCCACGGCGGCGCGGGGCAGCGCATTGGGTCCCGACGAGTACGCGCAAGCCTACGGCACCTTGCTCATCGAGGCTTCCCGCTTCCTCGACGAGCTCTCCTATGCCCACTCCGCGTTGTCCCAAGGGTGGGAGGCCCAGGGGTGGGAAAAGTTCCGATGAGCGCTGTTTCGGCGATGGCGTCCCCGGTCAGTCGGTGAGCTAGAAACACACGTCATCCCGGGCGAAGTGAGGCATTGCCATGGCTGAACCGTCGGGTGGTTCTGAGCGCGCAGTTGACAAGGACCGCCAGCTCGATTCCGTACGTAAAGACTCCCAGGGTGCCCTCAGCACCAATACCGGAACGCGCGTCGACGACACCGACAACGCTCTCCAGGCCGGTGAGCGCGGCCCGACCCTCATGGAGGATTTCCACTTCCGTGAGAAGATCACCCATTTCGACCACGAGCGTATTCCCGAGCGTGTGGTCCACGCGCGCGGTGCCGGCGCCTACGGCTACTTCCAGCCCTACGCTTCGCTCTCCCACTATACGCGCGCCCACTTCCTCAGCGACCCTTCGGTACGCACTCCCGTATTCGTCCGGTTCTCCACCGTCGCCGGGTCGCGGGGCTCCGCCGACACCGTCCGCGACGTACGCGGATTCGCCACGAAGTTCTATACGGCCGAGGGAAATTTCGATCTCGTCGGAAACAATATCCCTGTCTTTTTCATTCAGGACGGTATAAAATTTCCTGATTTCGTGCACGCGGTTAAACCTGAGCCGCACAATGAGATCCCGCAGGCGCAATCGGCCCACGACACCCTGTGGGACTTTGTGGGGCTCCAGCCCGAGACGATGCACATGATGATGTGGCTGATGTCGGATCGGTCGCTACCGCGCAGCTACCGCATGATGCAGGGCTTCGGGGTACACACGTTCCGCCTCGTCGACGCGCAAGGGCGGGCGACCTTCGTGAAGTTCCACTGGCGACCGCTGCTGGGGACGCACTCCCTAGTGTGGGACGAGACCCAAAAGATCGCCGGCAAGGACCCCGACTACAACCGTCGCGACCTGTGGGAGGCGATCGAACGCGGCCAATACCCCGAGTACGAACTGGGGATGCAGTTGATCCCCGAATCCGACGAGTTCGCCTTCGACTTCGATCTGCTCGACGCCACCAAGCTGCTCCCCGAAGAGCAGGTGCCGGTGACACCGGTCGGCAAGATGGTGCTGGACCGCAACCCCGACAACTTCTTCGCCGAGACCGAGCAGGTGGCGTTCCACACCGCTCACGTGGTGCCCGGCATCGACTTCACCAACGACCCGCTGTTGCAGGCCCGTAACTTCTCCTACCTCGATACCCAGTTGATCCGGTTGGGTGGGCCGAACTTCCAGCAGTTGCCGGTCAACACGCCGCTGGCCGAGGTTCACAACAACCAGCGCGACGGCTATGGCCAGCACCGCATCCACCGTGGCCAGACGAGCTACTTCGACAACTCCCTGGCAAGCGGGTGCCCCTACCTGGCCTCGTCACAGGGAGACGGCGCCTACACCCACTACCAGGAGCGGGTCGACGGGGTGAAGATCCGCAAACGCAGCGAGAGCTTCCACGACCACTACTCCCAGGCCACCCTGTTCTACAACAGCCTGGCTGACTGGGAGCGCGAACACCTGGTGGCCGCGTTCCAGTTCGAGCTGGGCAAGTGCGAACACACCCACGTGCGCGAGCGTGTCGTGGCGCGCCTCAACAACGTCGACCATGGTCTGGCCACCCGGGTCGCCAACGGGGTGGGCGTGCAGCCGCCGGCCGAGGAGTCGACCCCCAACAATGGCCGCAGCTCGCCCGCGCTGAGCCAGGCCAATACCACCATGGACACCATCAACACCCGCCAGATCGCGGTCTTGGTCGCCCACGGTGTCGAGGCGGCCGGAGTCACGGCGTTCCAGGAGGCCATGCGCCAGCGCGGCGCCGTCGTCGACGTTTTGGCGCCCGCGGACGGGACGGTGACCACCTTCGAAGGAGCCACGCTGTCGGTGGACCGCGCCATCACCACCGTGGCCTCGGTCCTCTACGACGCCGTCGTGGTGGCCGGAGGCGTGCGGTCGGTGGCGATGTTGGCCAGCGACGGCTACGCCACCCACTTCGTGGCCGAGGCGTTCAAACACGCCAAGCCGGTCGCCGCGATCGGGGCGGGCGTGGATCTTATCGGGAGCCTGCCGATCCCCAAGTTGCGCATGGCCAACGGTGAGAGCGGCGCCGCCGTCAGCGACCAAGGGTTACTGACCACCCGTGACAGTGAGCCCGGCTCCGCCTTCAACGAGGAGTTCGCGCGCCTGCTGTCCCACCACCGCATCTGGGAGCGCGACATGGCGCCGGTACCGGCGTGAGTGAGCTGCCCACCGGCGCGCGGCCCGGCTAGCCAGTCGGGGCGGTTACCTCAGTGCTCGGGCTGCGCGTACCGTCCGATGTGCGAAGCCGTGCGGTCGCGGTGCTCCAGCGTGTTGCTGGTCGTGCGCGTCTGCACCCGCATGAGCCGGCGGGCGTCGTCGGCTGCGGCGCGCGCCACCTCAGGGCGGGCCGCCTGGCCGCGCCGGGACTCCTCGGTGGGCATTCCCAAGTCGTCGGGCAGCCCGGCCTGCCCGACGATCCGCATCTGCGAGGTCTCTTGGGACAGTGAGGGGCGGATGTCGCCAGAGGGCGTCTTCCACTTGCGAAGCCGGTGCTCCAGCCACTCGATGCCCTGGTACCCCTCGCCTTGAGGCCAGGCCACCCCGTCGGGCCGGTAAGCCAGGGCGTGCAGCAGGTCGGCCACGGTCCAGCCGGCGGAGAAGAACCGTGCGGCCTCGTCGCGCAGCCCGGGGAAGGTGACCCCGCGCAGCGAGGAGTCGCGCCGGCGCAGCAGTTCGCACGCCCGGTGCACGTCGCTGCGGGTGTAGACGGGGCGGCGCAGCGGATCGGGCTCGGCCGGGTGGAGCACCTCCTCGTCCACGGTGACGATGACCTCGCCTTCCCGGGTGTCCCAAATGCTGATGCGCTCGCGTGGCCAGCCTTGCGACTCGGCCAGGTCAGTGGCCAGCCGTCTCAGCTCAAGTGCGTCGTCGGAGCGGATACGCAGTTCTGCCATCACCAGTTCCCATCTTTTCCGCGCTCAGAGCGCGCGTGTTGGCCCCAGGGTAAGCACTTCGGCCGACAACACTGGCGAGCAGCTACGGCGTGCCGACTGATTCACTGTTTCGATGGGCGTGGCAAGATGGAATCCGAGGTTTTAACGGGCTATAGAACCGTTATTCGTTTCTAGTGGTTTGTGGGGGGTTTGTGGCTTTCCGGAGGCGCGCAACCGGGCGCCCCGCCCGGAGGGGGCTTCCGTCGGCACATGGTCCTCATCCCCAGCTTCCTCCGATAGCCTCCCAGAACAGTGCGGAAAGGACACCGGCCGCAGGTCACACCGGAAAACGTCAGAAGGTCGACCATGAGCCACAGCGGCACCGCCACCGTGTCACGAGCCGCCCACGCTGAGATCGCGCTGTTGCGTCTCGACAGCGACTCCCCGCGGGTCACCGACCTGCGTGCGGCCGTGCTCAAGCTGCGGTTGGCACCGGGACAGACACGCTACAGCGGGCAAGCGGCCACGACACTGCCTCGTGCCGACGCCGACCCCAACCGCACCCCTTTCGCGGTCACCCGCGCAGGCGACGCCGTCGGGTTCGGCATCATCGACCGCGTCGGCAACCTCGGCGAACTCACCGATGACCCCGCCCGCGCCACGCTGTTGCGCGCGTTCTACATCGACGCGCACTGGCAGCACCGCGGTATCGGTCGCGCCGCCTGCCGTGCGCTCGCCCCGTTCGTTCATGACCTCGCCCCTGAGGCCACCGATATCGTGCTCACCGTCAACGAGGGCAACTCCGTCGCGCTGCGCGCCTACACCGCCGCCGGCTTCATGGCCACGGGCCGGCGCTACCTCGGCGGCGACGCCGGGCCACAGTTGGTACTGCGCAAGCCCATCACCTTGACCTCCCCCTCGTCCTGACAGGCGAGGGGTCCCGGGCCCCACGCGGGGTGGGTGGGCGGCGGGTTCTGCGCTTCACGGCTGTCCGCCTCACCGAGGCGGGGTCTTACGTGATCGCCACGAGAACCGCCGCTAGGCTGTTTTCGACGCCGACCATCGCCGCCGAGCGACTCCCACGACGATCATGGCCGCCCCCACCGAAGTGGCGCAGCCCCGAAAGGTGCCTGGTGCCCCCCACTGCTGACGAGACTGCCAGACGAGCCGCCGCCGCCCTGCGGGAACGCACAGGAGCCGACTCCTACGACAGCGCGGTGGTGCTGGGCTCGGGGTGGGCGCCGGCCGCCGACGCGCTCGCAGCCACGGGCGAAGAGATCCCCTTCGACGAGCTGCCCGGCTTCGTCCCTCCCGGTGTCGAAGGCCATCGGGGCCACGTCCGCCACGCAGTTGCCGCCGGAGGCCACACCTTGGTCTTCTTGGGTCGCACCCACCTCTACGAAGGCCATACGCCCGAGACCGTGGTCCACGGAGTGCGCACCGCCGTCGCCGCAGGGGCCTCGACCGTCATCCTCACCAACGCCGCCGGCGCGCTACGTCCGGACCTGGCCGTAGGCCAGCCGGTTCTCATCAGCGACCATCTCAACCTCACGGCCCGTTCCCCCCTCGTCGGCCCCGCCTTCGTCGACCTCAGCGACACCTACGCCGCCACGCTGCGCGCTCGCGCCCGCGAGGCCGATCCCACGTTGGCCGAGGGGATCTACGCGGCCATGCCCGGACCCCACTTCGAGACACCGGCCGAAATCCGCATGCTGCGGGCTATGGGGGCCGATCTCGTCGGTATGTCCACCGTGCTTGAGGCCATCGCGGCACGCGCGGCCGGCGCGCAGGTGCTGGGACTGTCCTTGGTCACCAACCCGGCCGCCGGTGTCACTGACGCCCCCGTGGACGCCGCAGACATCATGGCGGCCGGCCGCAGCGCGGCCCCGGAAGTGGGGCGGCTGCTCGCATCGATCCTGGCTCGGCGGTGACCGGCGGTAAGCACGAGGCGAGCTAGGAGGCGCTACCGCCGCGTCAGTCGTGTCGCGTGAGGTCGTCGGGGCCAAAGGCGTGGGGCAGCACGCGCTCCAGCGTCATGACTCCCTCGGGTGTTGCCAGCAGCATCGTAGGACCGCCGTGTTCCCACAACAGTTGACGACAGCGCCCGCACGGCATCAACACCGCGCCGTCGCCGGACACACACGCCAGCGCCACCAGCCTCCCGCCGCCATCGGCGTGCAAGGCTGAGATCAACCCACACTCGGCGCACAGCCCCAGCCCGTAGGAAGCGTTTTCCACATTGCAGCCGGTGACCAGCCGCCCGTCGTCCACCAGACCCGCCGCCCCCACCGGGAAGCCCGAGTACGGCGCGTAGGCCCGGCGCATGGCGGCCGTCGCCGCCGTACGCAGGCGCTCCCAGTCCACATCGAGTTTTGCCATCGACGTCTCCCTTCCCCCCGTTGCCGTTGCTTGCGCGTTTCCCCGGCGCGGTGACCCCCCACAGTCACCGCAACCACCTCTAGTCGACTCATGCCCCTCAAACCCCGGCGTTGGGATTTAGCCACGGGGGTTGCCGGGTAGGGGAAGCTAGTTCGTATTGTCTGTCGGGAGGCTAGATATGACCGGTACCACCGCGGCCCCAACGGTGAATTCCCAACTTGACCCCGCTGACCTGCATCGAATCCACATGTACTGGAGGGCTGCCAACTACCTCTCCGTTGGTCAGATCTACCTGCTGGACAACCCCCTGCTACGCGAACCGTTGCGCGCCGAGCACATCAAACCGAGAATTCTGGGTCATTGGGGAACCACCCCCGGGCTCACCTTCATCTACGCCCACCTCTCCCACCAGATCAAGCGGCGCGGTACTGAGATGATGTGGATCGTCGGTCCCGGGCATGGCGGTCCCGCCGCCGTCGCCACTGCCTGGCTCGACGGCACCTATACCGACGTCTATCCCGCCGTGTCCCAAGACGCCGAGGGCATGCGCCGGCTGTTTCGCCAGTTCTCCTTTCCTGGCGGCGTCCCCAGCCACGTTGCCCCTGAGACGCCCGGATCGATCCACGAGGGCGGGGAACTGGGGTATGCGCTCTCCCACGCCTACGGGGCCGCCTTCGACAACCCGGGGCTGGTCGTGCCGGCCGTCGTGGGTGATGGCGAAGCCGAGACCGGGCCATTGGCTGCGAGCTGGCTCTCGAGCAAGTTCATCGACCCCCGTCGCGACGGCGCCGTCCTCCCGATTCTGCACCTCAACGGCTACAAGATCGCCAACCCCACCGTTTTGGCGCGCATCCCCGAAGCCGACCTCGTGGCGATGCTGCGCGGCTACGGCTACGAACCCCATATCGTCGCCGGCGACGACCCCGCGACCATGCACCACAGCATGGCGGCCACGCTCGACACGGTCCTCGACCGCATCGACGCTATCTGGCACGGCGCTCGCTATGAGGGCATCGTGAGCGACATCCGCTGGCCGATGATCGTACTGCGCACCCCCAAGGGCTGGACCGGGCCACACGAGGTGGACGGCGTGACCGTCGAAGGGACATGGCGCTCCCACCAAGTGCCGTTGAGCGGGGTGCGCGACAACCCCGAGCATCTGCGGCTGCTCGCGGAATGGATGCGCGGCTACGGACCCGAGGAACTGTTCGACGCGGTCGGCGCTCCTACACCTGAGACCACGGCACTCGTCCCCGAGGGGCAGCGGCGGATCAGTGCCAGTCCCCACGCCAACGGCGGACTGTTGCTCAAGGACCTCGTTCGCCCCGACTTTCGTCGCTACGCCGTCGACGTGGCCACTCCAGCCAACCACACAGCTGAGGCCACCCGGGTGCTGGGCGGCTACCTGCGCGACGTGATGCGCGCCAACCCCACCAACTTCCGGATCATGGGACCCGACGAGACAGCGTCCAACCGGCTCGACGCGGTCTTCGAGGCCACGGCCCGCAACTGGAACGCCCACCTGCTGCCCTCCGACACCGATCTCGCGCCCGACGGCCGGGTGATGGAGGTCCTCAGCGAGCACCAGTGCCAGGGCTGGCTGGAGGGCTACCTCCTCACCGGCCGGCACGGACTGTTCAACTGTTACGAAGCCTTCATCCACATCGTGGATGCGATGTTCAACCAGCACGCCAAGTGGCTCAAGGTCACGCGCCACCTGCCCTGGCGCCGTCCCATCCCGTCGCTGAACTATCTGCTCAGCTCGCACGTGTGGCGTCAGGACCACAACGGGTTCACCCACCAGGACCCCGGTTTCATCGACCACGTCCTCAACAAGAAGTCCGAACTCATCCGGGTCTACCTGCCGCCCGATGCCAACACCCTGCTGTCGACGATGGACCACTGCCTGGCCTCGCGCGACTACGTCAACGTGGTCGTCGCCGGTAAACAGCCGGGGCTGACCTATCTGCCCATGGACCAGGCCATCGCCCATTGCACACGCGGCCTGGGCATCTGGGATTGGGCCAGCACCGACGCCGGCACCGAGCCCGACGTGGTGCTGGCCTGCGCCGGCGACATCCCCACTATGGAGACGCTGGCCGCCGCCGACCTGCTTCGGCGCCACCTGCCTCACCTGCGGGTCCGTGTCGTCAACGTCGTCGACCTCATGCGGCTCCAGCCCGCTACCGAACACCCCCACGGCCTCAGCGATCGAGACTTCGATACGATCTTCACCACCGACAAGCCGATCATCTTCGCCTTTCACGGCTACCCATGGCTGATCCACCGCCTCACCTACCGCCGTCACGGCCACCCCTACCTGCACGTGCGCGGCTTCAAGGAAGAGGGCACCACGACCACCCCCTTCGACATGGTCATGCTCAACGACCTCGACCGGTTCCACTTGGTCATGGACGTCATCGATCGGGTGCCCGGTCTGGGCGAGCAGGCGGCGCACCTGCGCCAGCACATGGCCGATGAACGGCTGCGGTGCCGCGCCTACACCCGCGAGCACGGTGCCGACGCGCCCGACATCCGCGACTGGGTGTGGCCCGGCTAATCCGGTCCACCAGAGTGCCCGCCGGCCTCCGGCGGCGCGAGGACGTACTGCTCGCCGGGCGGGACGGGCGAGTCCCCTCCCGCCCTCTGAGAAGGATGGCCCCACCATGCGCGTACTCGTCGCCAACACCGGGTCGAGCAGTGTCAAGCTGCACCTGCTCGGCCCCGCCAACGACCTCATGGCCAGCAGGGACTTCGACATCACCGACGGCCGGGTCGATCCCGAGGACGTGGCTGCGGCCTTGGCCGGCCTCGGCGAGATCGACGCGGTCGGCCACCGCATCGTCCACGGCGGGGAGAAGTTCCACGCTCCCGTGTTGGTGGACCAGCAGGTCATCGACCATCTGGGGGAACTCACCGATCTCGCGCCGCTGCACCAGCCCAAGGCGCTGGCCGCCCTCGCCGCGCTGCGGCGAGAACTACCGCGAACACCGCAGGTGGCCTGCTTCGACACCATGTTCCACGCCACCCTGGCTCCGGAGGTCACCACCTACGCCCTGCCCCACCACTGGCGACACCGCTACGGCCTGCGCAGGTACGGCTTCCACGGCCTCTCCCACGCCTACGCTGCCCGCCGCAGCCAAGAGATGCTCGGCGCTGACCCGGGCCGCCTCGTGGTCGCCCATCTGGGAGCGGGGGCGTCGCTGTCCGCGGTGCGCCACGGTCGCTGTGTAGACACCACCATGGGGTTCACGCCCCTGGAGGGGCTGGTCATGGCAACCCGTAGCGGAGACGTCGACCCGGGGTTGGTGCTGTGGCTGCTGGATCGCCACGGCCTGGACCTCGACGAGCTCAGGGCCGGTCTGCAATGGCAGGGCGGACTGATGGGACTCACCGGAACCGCCGACATGCGCGAGGTTTTGGAGCGCGCCGGCAGCGGTGAGGCCGAGGCAGCGTTGGGGCGCGACGTCTACCTGCACCGGCTGCGGGCCAAGATCGCCGCGATGGCCGCCGCCCTCGACGGTCTCGACACGCTCGTCTATACCGGCGGTGTCGGTCAGAACGCCCCGCAGGTGCGCGCCGGTGCCGCCCAGCGGTTGGGGTTCCTGGGCGTGACCATCGACGTCGCCACCAACGACAGCGCCGCCCCCGACACCGAGGTCACCGGCGCCGGCGCGCGTGTACGCACCCTGGTCATCGCCGCCCGAGAGGACATCCAGATCGCCGACCACGTCCGCGACCTGCTCACCTGATTCGGGGCGTCCGCAACCTGGGCATCCCGTAACCGTTCCGCGGGTGTCACGCTGGCGTCACCGCCACCGGGATACCGTTTCCCGATGGCCGAAAGCGGCCGGAAATCCGTTGTCGCACTGCAAAAACACGCAGATCCACCGCACCGCTGCCGCTGGCTCATTCGTTTCCCGGGCGTTTCGGGAGGATTCTTCTCCCTCCAATTAGGGCAGAGACCTATTCGTGTCCAGATAGGGGGCCCGATGGAGCATCTGACCAAAGCCGACGTTTACAACTACGTCAACGGCATCTGTTTCAAGACCGGCCCGCCCGGCCGTGTAGGAGCCGAAACCGAATGGCTCATCGTCGATCCCGCTCGTCCTCGCGCGCCCGTCCCGCTCGAACGCCTCACCGCTCTCGTCGACGACGCCGGCCCGCTGCCGGCCGGTAGCACCGTCACCTACGAACCCGGGGGACAGCTCGAACTCAGCTCCCTCCCCTGCCAGGGTCCAGCGGCGGTTGCCACGGCCCTGTCTGCTGACCTGGAGCACATCACCGCTTGTCTCAACGACGCCGGGCTACGGCTGCACGGTAACGGTCTTGACCCGTACCGGTCACCCGAACGCCAGCTCACGCTGCCCCGCTACGCTGTGATGGAGCGCTATTTCGACAGCGCCAGCCCCACCGGGCGGACCATGATGTGCAGCACAGCATCCCTACAGGTCTGCCTCGACATCGGAGCCGACACCGCCGACGCGGCCCGACGCTGGCGGCTCGCCCACCGGCTCGGACCGCTCTTCGTCGCCGCCTTCGCCAACTCTCCCCTCTGGCGCGGCCGTCCCACCGGCTGGAGCTCCACGCGCTGGGCGGTGTGGTCGGCCATCGACGCCTCTCGAACCCGCGCCCCCACCTGCGACGATCCCGACGGGCCCGCGGCCGACTGGCTGCGCTACGCACTGCGGGCCCGCCTGATGACAATCCGGCGCGACACCGCCCCCTGGATCGTCGATCCTGGCCTGCGGTTCGGAGATTGGCTGGTCAACGGCCACCCGCAGCGTCCCACCATCGACGATTTCGCTTACCACCTCACCACGCTGTTCCCACCGGTGCGTCCGCGTGGGTGGTTGGAACTGCGCATGATCGACGCGCTTCCCCAACAGTGGTGCTCGGTTCCTATCGCTGTGGCCGCCGCGCTTATAGACGACCCGGTCGCCGCCGACATCGCCTACGCCGAGACCGAACGTCTGTGCAGCGGCGGCGTGCCAGGGCGCGACGTGTGGCTCGCCGCCGCCCGCCACGCCCTCGCCGTCCCCACGATCGCCGAGTCCACCCGCGCCTGTTTCGCCGCCGCTGCCGCCGCCCTGCCCCGTCTGGGCGCGGCCGACCTCGTTGCCGCCGTCGACGACTACCGCGCACGCTTCGTCGAGCAGGGGCGCTGCCCCGCTGATGAACAGTTGGGAGACCTATGAACCCCGGCCACGGCACCGACAACGACCGTTTCCAGCACCACCGGCTCAAGGAACGCATCGCCGCTGAACTCGACGAGGTGCGCCGCCGCAGTCACGTCCTCACCCTGGAGTCCCTCGACGAAAGCGAACTGGTCGCCCAGCATTCGCCCTTGATGTCGCCGCTGGTCTGGGACCTGGCCCACGTGGGCAACTACGAGGAGCAGTGGTTGGTCCGCGCCTCGGCCGGCCAACAGGCACTGCGCCCCGACATCGACGTCCTCTATGACGCCTTCGAGAACGCCCGCGCCGACCGCGTGCACCTGCCCCTGCTCTCTCCCAAAGAGGCCACCGCCTACAACGCCGACGTGCGCCAGCGGGTTCTCGACGCCCTGGACCACGCCGATCTCGGGGCAGGTACCTCGCTGCTGGCCGGCGGGTTCGTCTACGGCATGGTCATCCAGCACGAACACCAGCACGACGAGACCATGCTGGCAACCCATCAACTCCGCAAGGGCGAGCCGGTGCTGCCCGGCATTGACGCCACGGCCGCGGCCCTGCCCGGCGCCGCCCCCACCGCGCCGGAGGTGCTGATCGAGGCCGGCCCCTTCACGATGGGCACCGACGACGATCCGTGGGCCTACGACAACGAGCGCCCGGCCCACACGGTCGACCTGCCCGCTTACTGGATCGACACCGCTGCCGTCAACAACGCTGACTACCTGCTGTTCATGGCCGACGGTGGCTATGACGAACCCCGCTGGTGGAGTACGGCGGGCTGGGAATGGCGCACGCGCTCGGGCAAGCGCGCCCCGGCCTTTTGGCGCCACGAGGCCGGCCAGTGGTTGCGCCGCCGTTTCGGCCGAGTGGAGCCGGTGCCGCCACAGGAGCCGGTGCAGCACGTCTCCTACTACGAGGCGCAGGCCTACGCCACGTGGGCTGGCAAACGACTGCCCACCGAGGCCGAGTGGGAAAAGGCCGCCCGCTACGACCCCACGACAGGAGCCTCCCACCGGTTCCCATGGGGCACACACGAGCCCACACCCCACCACGCCAACCTGGGGCAGCGGCTGCTGCGGCCCGCACCCGCCGGTGCGTTTCCCGCCGGCGCCTCGCCTCACGGGGTGCATCAGCTCATCGGCGACGTATGGGAGTGGACCGCCACCGAGTTCCACGGCTACCCCGGGTTCGCGGTGTTTCCCTACCCGGAGTACTCGGAGGTGTTCTTCAACGCCGGCTACCAGGTGCTGCGCGGCGGCTCTTGGGCCACCCACCCCAGTGCGACACGCTCGACCTTCCGCAACTGGGACTTCCCGATCCGTCGCCAGATCTTCACCGGGTTCCGGTGCGCGCGCGACGCGGAGCCGAGGTGAGCCGGGTGCCCTCATCCGCCGAACCACAGGCCGCAGCACCACGCCGACTCGCTGCCGCCGGGCGCACGCCAGCCGTGCCCACCCTCACCTCGACGACGTTTCCGCTCCCACCGCGCCCGCACATAACCGACTGGTTGAGGAGGCAGCGCTGATGTGCCGGCATGTGGCCTACCTGGGTCCGCCTCGCACCCTGCACGAACTCATCTACGCGCCGCCGCACTCCCTGCACACGCAGTCCTACGCGCCGCGCGAGCAAACCCACGGCACCGTCAACGCCGACGGGTTCGGAGTGGGCTGGTTCGACCCCGACACCGGAAACGGTGAGCACACAGCCCCGGCGGCGCCGCTCCGCTACCGCAGAGCCATGCCGATATGGGCCGACACCTCTTTCGCCGACACCGCTCGGGCGGTGCGCTCGGGCTGCGTTGTAGCGGCGGTGCGCGACGGCACCGTGGGCTTTCCCGTCGACGAGTCCTGCGCGCAACCCTTCCGCGGCGACAACCTGCTGTTCAGCCACAACGGCGCAGTCTCGGCCGATGAGGCGGTCACCCGAGAACTGGCGGCGCCGCTGCCCAGCGAGGTCGTGGACGCCCGCGCCCCAGTGGACTCCGCCCCCCTGTTCGCTATGGCCATACGGCTATGGCGCGACGGCCAGCCGTTGGGGCGGGTGCTGAGCGAGGTGGTCGGGGCCGCCCGCGCGCTTTCGCCGGGACGCTACAACCTGCTCGCTTCCGAAGGCGCGACACTGGCCGCCACCGCCTGCGGCGACACGCTCTACGTCCGCGACACCGAGGAGGCGGTGATGCTCGCTTCCGAGCCTTGGGACAGTGACCCGGCGTGGCAGCGGGTCCCTGACGGATCGCTGATCACCGCGAGCCCGGGAGCCGTCACTGTCACCGCCCTCGACCACTAAGGAATCCAGACGTGACCAACGCCGCGATCCGCATCGACCGTCACCTCACCGCCGACGACCTCGCCAAGACCCTGCGCCGTGACGTCCACGACGGGTTGACCGCCAGCCCCAAGGAACTCCCGCCCAAGTGGTTCTACGACGAGCAAGGCAGCGCGCTGTTCGAGCGCATCACCGAGCTCGACGAGTACTACCCCACCCGCAGCGAGCGCGCCATCCTCACCCGGCGCGCCGCCGAGATCGCCACCGTCACCGGGGCCGACACACTCGTGGAGTTGGGGGCGGGCTCGGGGGAGAAGACCCGACTCCTGTTGGATGCGCTGCACGCTGCCGGAAACCTGCGCCGTTTCGTGCCTGTCGACGTCAGCGGCGACTTCCTGGCCGAGGCCGCTGAGCGCATCGCCGCTGACTACCCCGAGACGGTTGTCCACGCGGTCATCGCCGACTTCGAGCGCCACCTCACCCTACTCCCGGCCGAGGGACGGCGGCTTGTCGCCATCTTGGGCTCCACCATCGGCAACCATCCGCCTCAGCGGCGGCGTTCCTTGCTCACCGACCTACGCGCCACCCTCACCCCCGACGACCGTCTCCTGGTGGGGATGGATCTGGTCAAAGAGCCCGCCCGGCTGCGAGCCGCCTACGATGACGCCTCCGGTGTCACCGCCGAGTTCAACCGCAACGTGCTGCGTGTGCTCAACCGCGAACTGGGCGCCGATTTCGCCCCGGGCGACTTCGCCCATCTCGCGGTTTGGGACGCCACGGCCGAGTGGATCGAAATGCGGCTGCGCGCCCAGCGCGACGTGTGCGCCCGCGTGGAGGCCCTCGACCTCACCGTCGACTTCACCGCAGGGGAGGAGATGCGCACCGAGATCTCCGCGAAGTTCCGTCCCGAGACCGCACGGGCCGACCTGGCCGCTGCCGGCCTCGCCCTCGAACACTGGTGGACCGACCCCGCCGGCGACTTCGCGCTCGCTTTGGCCCGCCCCGACTAAGGGGCCAACCGGCTGCCCCACCACAGGCTGGCGGTGCTTGCGGCGAGCAACCGCCAGCCTGTGGCCCAGGGGCGCGCTCGTAGGCCAGCCACACCTGGCACCTTTTCCCTAGCGGGAGGGGGCACGCGCGGCCGTCACGGTCGCGGACTGGGGCAGCACCTGCCAGTCGCCGTCTGCTGCGGCAGTGTCGTACATGGCCCCACTCCGCCACCTCCGGAGAAACGGGCATATTTCGCGTCCACTCCCTCGGAACCCAAATGACATAGCCGCCGTCCCATGGGCTGTAATCAACGGTCCACTTTTGGCGGGTATGCTCTTCCGGCCAGGCGGAGTCCGCAACGTCAACCCAGGAAAACGGGGGTCATGCCATGGGCAGGTTAGCGCTGCTTGTGATCATCGTGGTGCTCATCGCTGTGGTGATCTATCTCTGGCGCTCCAGGCGAAAGCCCAGCAGTGACGCGGCGAGCAGCACCACTTCCTCCTCGTCCGCGCCCAAGGACCCCTTCGCCGGCGTCGCCGAGATCCACGGCGATCCCACCACCCTCAAAGCCGGTGACATGCTCGACTTCGGCACCGAGCGCAGTTGGATTCGCGGCACCCTACGGTTGAGTGAGGGCGGCTCGGTGTGGGCCGAGCACTTCCTGGAGGTTGACGAGGGACGGCGCTGGCTCTCCGTCGAGGAGGACCCCGACGTGCAGATGGTGCTGTGGACGGGGCGCCCCGAACTGGAGTTGACCCCCCACAGCGACACCATCGAGCTCGAAGGGGTCCGCTACCGTCTCGTCGAACGCGGAACCGCCACCTACCGCTCCGAGGGGACCACTGGGCTGCGTTCCCAAGGCGGGATGGACTACGCCGACTACGAGGGCCCCGACGGCAAGCACCTCGCCTTCGAGCGCTTCGACCACGGCGGGTGGGAAGCCAGTCTGGGCACCTCGCTCAACGAGGGCGACTTCACCATCTACCCCGGGAGCTGAAGCGGTGCGAGCGACCATCACCGCCCCCTTCGTCGACACTCGGGCCGCCGACCTCGTATGGACCCTGGACTACGACCTCGCGCCGGCCCTGGCCCTCCACCCCCTCCACCTCGCGGACACGACCGTGGAACTGCGGGTTCTGGGCGCCTCCCACCAGGTCGTCGTCAGAGGCGAGGCGCCAGACGCCGAACCTTTGGTCGAGACCGTGGCCTGCCTGCCCGACGTTCCCGGCGGGCTGCCCGCGCGCGCCACCCCTCGCCTCCCGCGTACCTGCGGCGTCGACTCCTACGACTTCCGTTCGGCCGTGACCACGCCGGACGATTTCGCCGCCCGTGCTCGTGCCCTGTACCACGAGCTCGACGGCGACTCTCGCGGGCTCGTGGTCGCCTTTCCGGGCCACCCGCTCGCCCTCACCGGTGTGCGCGCCGAGACCCGCCCCCAGCCCCTGGGACGGTCCCAAGCGCACGTCGTCTCCTGGCAGACCTGGCACGCCTACCCCCAAAGCGGCGAGATCGTGGAGACGACCACCTCACTCACCCTGCGCACCCCTTTTGATCCCCACCGGGAGCCCTGATTCCCTTTGAGCAAAGAATCCTCCTCCACGTCATCCGACGTCACGAAGAAGCTCATCGTAGTGGTGGGCATCATCCTGTCCTTCGTCCTCTTCGTTGCCCTCATCAGCGCCTGTGACGATGACGAGTACTACGAGAGCGGCTCCTACAGCCGCTACGAGGATGACGACGACGACTTCGACCTCGACATCCACGTCGGCGGCAAGAAGAAGGGCAGCTCCCACCGCGGCGGCGGTCCCGGCTGGGGTAAGTAGCCGCAGCGCTCCTCCACATCACACAGCATGTCCACATCCGATGAGAAGCGCATCGTCGTTCCCGGCTGCATCATCTCGTTTTCCCTGGGGCTGATAGTTCTTCTGTCCATCGTGCAGGAGCTGACCTGTCCCGGCCCCGCCGAGGTACGTGCAGGAGCCGAGTACAACGAGGCTTGGTGCGCCGGCAGCAGCGGCGACGCCGTGAAAACAGGCCATCGGGGCGGTGGCCCCGGGGCCGGCAAATGAATTCCCCTAGATTCACCCCCACTACCAATGAGGACGACATGAACGTAGCTGACCTGCTTTTCAATATCGGTGCCAGCCTGGCCTACGGCATCGTCGGCACGATCCTGATGGCGCTGGGATACGTGGTCGTGGACCTGCTCACCCCAGGCAAGCTCCACGAGCTGATCTGGACCCAGCGCAACCGCAACGCCACCCTGGTGGTAGCCGCCAACACCATCGGCGTGGCCATCATCGTCGCGATGGCGATCTTCGCCAGTGAGAACGGCCTGGCCATGGGGCTGATCAGCACGGCCGCCTACGGCCTGGTCGGTCTGGTACTCATGGCCGTGTCGTTCTTCATCCTCGACATGCTCACCCCCGGTAAGCTCGGCGCGGTCATCGCCGAGGCCGAACCGCACCCTGCCATCTGGGTCAACGCCAGCGCTCACATCGCCGTCGCACTGGTCGTGGCCGCGGCGATCTCCTGATGGCGGACACGCTCTCGACGGCGACAGCCCCGGGGGACCGGG
This sequence comes from Salinactinospora qingdaonensis, assembly GCF_039539445.1. Taxonomy (NCBI): domain Bacteria; kingdom Bacillati; phylum Actinomycetota; class Actinomycetes; order Streptosporangiales; family Nocardiopsidaceae; genus Salinactinospora; species Salinactinospora qingdaonensis. Next base: position 302,410 of record NZ_BAABDD010000001.1, on the reverse strand, counting down.
ACGAGCCGGAACGGCTGCCCGTGCGGCCCCGACTCGCCCGGTTCCTCGTGCTGTTCGCCGTCTTCGTATGCGCGGCCTGTGGGCTGGTCTACGAGTTGGCCCTGGTGGCGCTGGGCAGCTACCTGCTGGGCAACACCATCGTGCAGGCGTCGGTGGTGCTGTCGGTCATGGTCTTCGCCATGGGCGTGGGCTCCCTGGCCTCCAAGCGGCTCACTCGCCGGCCGGCGTTCTACTTCGCCGTCGTCGAGGGGCTGCTGTCCCTACTGGGCGGGCTGTCGGTGCTGCTGCTCTACACCGCCTTCGCGTGGTTCTCGCTCTATCAGCCCGCTTTGGTGGTCATCGCGTTCCTCCTCGGCGCTCTCATCGGAGCCGAGATCCCGCTGCTGATGACCCTGATCCAGCGCATCCGTAGCCAGGAGGCGGCCAGCGCCGCGGCCGACCTGTTCGCCGCCGACTACGTCGGTGGGCTGATCGGCGGGTTGGCGTTCCCGTTCCTGCTGCTGCCGGTGTTCGGACTGCCGCAGGGGGCGCTGGCCGTCGGTATCCTCAACGCGGTCACCGGCATGGCCGTCGTGCTGTGGCTGTTCCGCCGCGGCCTGGCCCGCAAAGCCCAAGCCCTGCTCGCCGGTGGGCTCGCGGTGGTCCTGCTGGTGCTGGCGGCGGCGTTCGCCTACTCGGGCACTTTCGAGGTCAGCGCGCGCCAGGCGCTGTACCGGGACCCGATCATCCACGCGCAGCGCTCCGATTACCAGGAGATCGTCCTCACCCGCGACGGGCCGGACACGCGCCTCTTCCTCAACGGCGATCTACAGTTCAGTTCACTGGACGAGTACCGTTACCACGAGGCGCTGGTCCACCCGGCGATGCGCGGAGAGCACGACGACGTGCTCATCCTCGGCGGCGGTGACGGTCTCGCGGTGCGAGAGATCGTCGGCTATGAGGACGTCGAGCACGTCACGCTCGTCGACCTCGATCCCACGGTGGTAGAACTGTCGCGTAACCATCCCGACATCGCTGAGCTCAACGAGCACGCTTTTGAGGATGAGCGGGTCGACGTCATCCCCACCGACGCCTTCAACTGGCTCCGCGACAACCGGGAAAAGTTCGACGTCATCATCAGTGACATGCCCGACCCCGATAACGTCGCCACGGCCAAGCTGTACTCGGTGGAGTTCTACACCCTGGCCAAGCGCGCCCTCGCCGAAGGCGGCCGGCTCGTTGTCCAAGGCGGCTCGCCCTATTTCGCCGCCAAGGCCTACTGGAGTGTGGGCGAGAGCTTGCAGGAGGCGGGCTTCGAGACGACTCCCTACAACGTCGATGTCCCCAGCTTCGGCAACTGGGGGTTCTTCCTCGCTCAGTCCGGCACTTCCCCCAAACTCGCGCTGCCGGCCGACCATCCGGTTACCCGGTTCCTCGACGCGGCCACGTTGCGGGCGGCCAAGGTGTTCCCCAAGGACCGGCGCGCCACTGACTCGCTCCCCTCAACTCTGCTGCATCCGCGCATCATCGATTACCACACCGGCGCCTGGGTGAGCTACTAGACACTTTCCTGCGGCGACGCGGCCCACGGGTTCATCTGGCCGCTCGACGGCGGGGGCGCCGTGCGCGACGACGCAGGTTCCACAGGCACACGGTAAGCGGAAGTCGGCGCACGGCCAGCGGCAGGAGCGGGTTGATGCGAGCGACGGTCGCGAACAGCGCGCGCAGCGCTCCCTCGTGGCGCGGTCCCCACCTCAGTCCATACTGGGTGCGTAGCTGGGACGGCAGCAGCCCCGTGGCCACGAACAGTTGGAGGGCAGCGGCTGGACGCAGCAGCCGGTTGCGGGGGTAGCGCAGTTGCCGTACCAATTCGCGCGCCTGGTCGGTCACCCGTAGTTGGGCGAGCATGTCCTGCCAGTAGGCGACGAACGCCTCCCGCGAGGCCGGCCACATCTGTTCAGGACAGCCCAGCGCCGTGGCTAGCACCGCGTATTGTGGGTGGGCCTCTTCCACGGTTTCGGCAGGTAGCTGGTGGAGCGCGCGTTCGGTCACGCGCAACGCGCCGTCGTAGAGGGTGGCGGCCACCCACACTTGCAGTTCGGGGTCCAGGGAATCGTAGCCGGGACCGGAGATGCGACCGTGGGCCGCGCGCACCGCCCGGCCGACCCGTTCGGCTTCGTCGCGCGTACCGAAAACGACGGCGTAGACGTAGCTCAGCGTGCCGTTGAGTCGATCCAAGGGACGGTGGGCGAAGTCGCTGTGCTCGTAGACACCTTGCGCCACTTTGGGGTGCGCGAGCTGCATGAGGATCGCGTAGCCCGCAGCCAGCAGCACCGCCCCCTCTTGGCCGATGGCGCGAATCGCGGCGTCGTCCTCGAACAGCCCTCGATCCATACGATCAGCATAGAAGGGTGACATAGGGTGAGGCTTCCCGTTTCGCGCGACCGCTCACTCCCACACCCTGTACCGGACAACCGTGGTCCGGCCCAACGACCGCTTCCCCAGGCCGGACCACCGTTGTCGCGCGTTACCGTTAGCGTTTCTTGCTGTTGCTCTGTACCTGGATCACCGAGGGGCCCGACGCGCCCGCGCCGCCCCGCACGGTGACCTCCAGCAGCCCTTCGTCGAAGCGGGCGCTGATGTCGTCGTCATCGATCCCTGAGGGGAGAACAAATTCTCGACGGAACCTGCCCCGGAAGCGTTCGCTGGTGTAGTAGATGACGTCGTCGGCGTCCTCGCCACGCCGCCGCTCGCCGTCGATGTCCAGGTAGCCTCCAGAGAAGGAGACCTCCACGTCCTCGGGCTGGACCCCGGGAAGCTCGGCCTGGATCACGAGGTCGTTACCGCGAGCGAAGATGTCGGTCGTGGGGCTCCACGCGTCGGCGTGCCCTCGTGGCTGTGCCTGGCTCCCGGTCTCGATAGTCGACATGTAGTCGGCGATCCGGTTCATCTCACTCATGACGTCTCGGACGCCGCGGAACGGATTGCCCCGGTGTCTGTTGGATTTTCTGTCCGCTCGCTTCTCTGCTGCCACCGACTAACCTCTCATTCCTCTCACTTCTCGCCGGATTCGGACGTGTTGCCGGAGCCCGACGCGCCTGCGGAACTTGCTCCCGTGGCCGCCGCAGCGGTGCTCTCGCTACCCCTTTGGGGCGTACGTGATGTGCCCTTTCCGCCGTCTGCGCTCTCGCGCACCAGCGAGGCCGCCATGGGCATCTGCGCCGACGGGTGCTCGGTTCGCAGCGCCTTGAGTAGCCCGGCACACACCAGGATCAACACGATCGCGAATGGCAGACCGGTGGTGATCGACGCCGATTGCAGCGCGCTCACCGCTGCCGATCCGCCTACGACGAGCAGCACGATCGTCACCAGGCCCTCGGTGACCGCCCAGAAGAAGCGCTGTAGCTTGATCGGGTGCGGGTCGCCGCCGTTGGTGAGCATGTCGACCACGAGCGAGCCCGAGTCCGACGATGTGGCGAAGAACAGCACCACGACGACGAGCGTGAGGACAGAGGCCACCCCCGAGAGGATGCCGGGGATGGGCAACTGTTCCAGCAGCACATACATCGCCTGGTCGGCGGACTGTTCGGAGATGCCGGCACCGCGCAGTTCGTAGAAGATGCCGGAGCCGCCGAACACGCTGAACCACACGATCGAGGCGCCCACCGGAGCGAACAGGGTGCCGGCGATGAACTGGCGGATGGTGCGGCCTTGGGAGATGCGCGCGATGAACATTCCCACGAACGGCGACCACGCGATCCACCAACCCCAGTAGAACAGGGTCCAGCCGGCCTGCCAGGCGGCGGCGTCGGGCTGGTTGCTGACGTCGAAGATCTGGAAGCTGCTTTCGACGATGTGCTGTAGGTAGTACCCGGTGTAGTTGGACAGCCCGGTGAGGATGAACAGCGTCGGTCCGACGATGAACACGAACACCATCAGCGCCGCTGCCAGCCATAGGTTGATCACCGACAGCCGGCGGATGCCCTTGTCGATGCCCAGCATCACACTGGCCACCGCGACCGCGGTGATGGCGGCGACGATGAGGATCTGGGTCAACCCCGTGTTGGGGAAGCCGAACAGGGTGCTCAGACCGGCGTTGATCTGCGTCGTTCCGATACCCAGCGAGGTGGCCAGCCCGAACAGGGTGCCAAAGACCGCCAGGATGTCGACGATGTGGCCCGGCCACCCGTAGATGCGGTTGCCCAGGAACGGGTACAGCGCCGACGCCGGCCGCATCGGCAGTCCCTTACGGAAGTGGAAGTAGCCCAGCGCCAACCCGAGCACGATGTAGATCGCCCACGGGTGAACCCCCCAGTGGAACAGGGTGTAGTTCATACCCTGGGTAGCCGCCTCCGCGGTCCCCCCTTCACCGATGGGCGGGCTCATGGTGTGGGTGACGGGTTCGGAAACCCCGTAGAACACCAGCCCGATCCCCATACCGGCCGTGAACAGCATCGCGAACCAGGCCACGGTGCCGAACTCTGGGCGGGAGTTGTCGGGGCCTAGCCGTATGTTGCCGAAGCGGCTGAACAGCAGCCACAGCACAAACACCAGGAAGCCCGTGGCGGCCAGGATGTAGAACCAACCAAGGTAGGTGGCGATAAAGTCAAGGATTGCGCCCGCTCCGTTGCTGACCGCCTCCGTGAAGAGGACGCCGCCAACAAGGAATACGAGAATGACCCCCGCGGCTATGAAGAACACCGGGGGATTGGTGTGTTCCTGGATGTAAGCTCTTAACCGATTGATGTCGACTCCTACCCGCGCTTGCCTCTCGCCGGAGCAGGTGGCGCCCCCTGTGAAGTGGAAGGCCGTAAAGGCTCCGGCGACCTGGTCATTTCGCGGCGGACCGGCGCATGGACGCGCTATGGTGGCCTTAGGCCCGTCCAGCCCGTCGGTCCCCGTATATCCTTTGACTCTAGGTTGGTTCGGCGCACGACTGAAGTTTCGGATTTCCAATGGTTGTCAGATGTTGACTTCGCCGTGTGCAAACCGATGTGTGCATGAGTCAATAAAACAAAAAATATGAAGTATTACGCTTTAGATCCTTTTTGTGCTGCTTTGCGTGATGCTTTGCCTCTTTTCTGTGATGTGAGTCATATCCGGCTGTCGCGTTGCCGCTCACCGTGGGCCTACCCGCGCGGTAGCCCTCGCGTGCAGCCGCGCCACATCCGGCGATCCTGCCAGCGGCCGACCATACCTGACGGGTCGCTGACCGCCCCAAGCCGCCGGGGCTCTCCGCCGTCAAACAGGCTTTCTTATCACTGCCACAGCTTCGCGAACGTAAACCGGTCAATGTGTATTTACCGGTCACGTGCCGTTATCGGGTGCACCGGCGGTGCGTTGCGCAGTCGCGCCAAGCTATGCCGAGCCTCACCCGGCGACAAGAAAGGGGGCCGTCCCCAGAGCGCCCTCTCCTGGCTAGGTGAGATCGACGGAGGCGGGGGAGGGCCGGAGCCCCGATCCTTCAGGCGGGAGGAGCCGCCCCACGGCGACGACCACATTTAGTTGACCGCTTCTCGATTGCTCCGTAGTCCTTGACCCTCTGGCGCGGTGCCGCCGCGGGAGCCGACGAAGTGGGAGAGGCAGCACCGGCCGTGCAGTACGACAATCACCACCGGTCACACCGCGATCGGCGGCCCTCCCTCCTCCCGCGTTCCCGACCTCTCAGGACAGATCATCTAGCCCAGCGGTCTCCCTGGGGGCGTCGGCCAGAGGCGGCACCTGCTAAGGCGGCGTCACCTCTGGCGGCGCCCCGTTCACCTAGAGGTCGAACTCTCCGGCTTTGGCGCCGGCGAGGAATCTACGGAAGTTCTCCAGCGGCGTGAGCACGATGGCCGCGGAATCCACGTGCGCCGGGTCGTCGATCTCCACGATTCCCACTGTGTCCTCGGCGACGGCGATGTACACGCAACTCCCGCTCGATCCCGAGAACGAGGACTTCTGCCACTGCCCTTCGACTCGTGCCCGGAACTCTGCTTCAGCGAGCATAGAGTGCGCCTTCCTGTCTCTTCTCTGATGCGTTTCAGAGTTTTTCGGAGTGTTTTACCCCAGATTTCGACTTTTTCAGCATGCTGAAAACCGAGATTGTCGCTGTCGCCCGCGTCATTGCACGGCGCGTCTGCTGCGTGCCTTCCGTGTTCGCCTGCTCAACGCGCTGGCAGCTTTCCTACGGCGGTCCGCGCTGTACCGTATGGTGCCTGTGAACGAGGGGGAGCTTTCGCGGTATCTTGCGCAGGAAGGCGGCTAACAGCTCCGCTCACTCTCAGCGTGGGGCCGGAGAATGCAGCGGTGGATCGCCGGAAAGCGGCCAGTTGCACCGTCGCCGCGTCGCACGAAGTGTTGTCATATCCGCAGTTCGCCGGTGTTACGGAGTTGCGAGGGCAGTCCCCGCCGCCTTGCGTGTCGAAGAAGATGACACAGGCAAGGCATGTCGGGTTGCCGCGTTCTCCGTCAAAAGCTCAGTAGAAACGAGACGCTGTCCTGTCGTCCCAGAAAGCCGATATTGCAACCGGTCACAGCTCTTCCCATGCCCGTTTATTTCCAGGGTGACCTGCGAATTTCGTCTTATTCCGAAAATCTTTGCGGCGCACGCCCGGGTTTGGCGACCCCTTGTGGCGCGCGCCGGCTCCTAGCGCTTCGCAATATCCCTGGAACCGAAAGTCCCGGGCTAGGGCCAGACCACTTAGATTTGCAGTCCCAACCGGTCGATAGGGGCCACGAGTTCGCTCTCCTCGTAGTCGAGGTGGGACAGCAGCATGTCGGCCAGCAACTCCACGGCCCGGTGCACCCCGTCCAGCCGTGCCGGATCTTGGATCATCTCGACTAGTGCGGCGTCGAGACGGCTGAGCGCGGCGGCGATGATCTCGTGTTCTTGCTCCAGGCGTCCCAGAACCGGCGCCAGCGTCTCCTGTGCGGCCTTGAGGTGGACGAACATGTGCTCGTCCTCGATCGTGTGGTGGGTGGCTAGCACCCGGCAATAGGATGCGCAGAAGCTCCCCAGCGTCCAATAGTTCTGCCGCATGGTCAGTTGGTTGATCATCGAGCGCGCGACCGCCGGATCGCTGTGCCCGGCCATCACCCGTTCGAAGGCGTCTTGAAGCTGGCGTAGCTCCTCGCGCAGGTGGTCGTGGATGCGCACGAGCCGCTGTCCCGCTTCACCGGCCTGGTAGCGACCCTCGCCGTTGGATACCCGGGGGCGGGTTGTGTCGTCCAGCGAGCCATCGGCGCGCACGATCGCTTCTTCCCGTCGGGTGGCGGCGGGGTCGACATCAGTCAAGGTGGGGGCCTTTCCTGCGGGAGTACTCCTCACGACCGCACGTGACCGCAGTCCCGGTGGCAAGGCGGTGCACAGTGCGACAACCCGGGATGCTGGACTGGGGAAACGTCGTGAATCGGTCGCTTTGCCCAGTTTAGCGGCGTATTGTGGGTCGCCGGTCCTGGCCTGCTCTTCCCCGCTGATCAGCGAGAACCGAGTGTCGAGGCGCTCCGCGTCGCCTGATTCCCGGCCGCATCGCCGCAGGGGCCGGCTTGCTCTCGCGGAACCGTTTCAGCATCTGTGTTCAGCCGGTCAAACATGTCGTCGACCAGTTCCTCGGGGCTGGTCTGCCCCGCGGGCCGTGGTGAGACGGGCTCCGCGAGCGTAAGGTCCACGGCTCCGTGAGCGAGGGCGAGTACCAGCGAGGCGAGACGCTTGCAGTCGCCCTCAGGAAGCAGCCCCGCCCGTTGGTCGGCGGCCACCACTTCGACCAGCGCCGTTCGCGTCGCGGTGACGGCGTCATCGAGCTCCTTGGACCGTTGGGTCCACGCGCCGAACACGAGCTTGAAACGCGCCGGGTGAGCCAGAGCCCATGCCACATACCCCTGCATTACTGTGCGCAGCGTAGCCGTCGAACTCCGGTGGTGGTGGCCTGCCTCGGCGATGGAGGCGCGCAGTTGCTGTAGTTCCTGCGCGGCGACTGCGGCGAGCAGTTCTTCCTTGGAGGAAAAGTGTTTGTAGGGGGCCATGTGCGACACGCCGGTCAGTCGGCCCACCTCGCGCAGTGTGACCGCGTCGAGTCCTCCCTCGTCCATGAGCCGGGTGGCCGACGCGATAAGGGCGTCGCGCGTGCTCTGGGTCATCACGCCATCATATAAGGTAACCTTCTGTTGTTAGCGTAAACCGCGATGGCGTGGCGATCCGTGCTCCCCGCCTCCAGGCCCGTTGCCCGACGATCGGCTCCTCTGTCACTCCTGGGGCAGGTGGAGGTTGCGCCCTGCCTCCGCGACCACGCATTGGGCGAATTCGGCGAATCGTTCGCCGAGGAAGTAGAAGTGCCCGCCGGAGAACTCACGTTGCCGAAACGAGTGGGTGGTCTCCCGCCGCCACCCCGGCATGCCCGCTAGCGGCGCCCATTCGTCGTCCGTGCTGGCGAACACGGTCAGCGGGCACGTGAGAGCGTTCCGGTCGGGGGGCTCGATATAGCTCTCCACCAGCCGCAGGTCGCTTCGCGCGGTCCGTAGGAAATGGTCACGCAGGTTCGGTATAGCCGTGAGGCGCTCCCGATCCATAGCTCCCATCCCACTCAATTCGTCCAGGAGCGTTTCGTCGTCGAGGCGGTGCAGATGACCCGTTGGACGTGGACCGTAGTCCGGGGCGACCCTGCCAGAGACGCCGACCCACACCGGTGGGGTTCCCCTGGCGCACAGGTAGCGGCCCATTTCGCTGGCGATGACGGCCCCCAGGCTGTGCCCGACTAGGGCGATCGGAGCGTCTAGCCAGGGGTCGATGTCGGCAGCGACCTCGGCCAGCAGATGGTTCATGCTCGCCGGCTCCGAGCGCCGCTGGTTGGTTCCACGCCCCGGCATGTCGAAGAGCAACAGGTCCCAGTCAGCGGGCAGTTCCTCGCTCATGGGGAGGTACATCGTCGCCGACCCACCGGCGTGGTGGAACATCGCCAATCGCAAAGTGGGCTGGCTGACGCTGTTAGGGCGGCGGAAGGGAGAGGGGCTCACCGGGGGGCCTCCTTGAGTCATCATCCCGGTCGGTTCCGGTGGGCACGGATGAGCAAGCCGGACTGTGCGGCGGTCACACCCTGGGATATTCGAGTCTGGTGAGGCGGATTACCACCAGATCAGCGTCTGGCCATGACCCTCGATGAGCAGCGCCCAGCACAGGCAGCCGAAAGCGGCCAGGGACAGCAAGGTGCGCACCACGTTCCACCTGATCCACGGGTCCTCGAAGCGCCGGCGTACCGCCGCCGGGTTGCCGATACGTTCAGGGGCGCCGGCCGCGTCGAGCTCGTTGTTGAGCGAGATGTTGAAACGGCGGGTGACAAAGATCGTCACAATGTAAATCACCAAAGCGCCGCCGAGAGGCCACAGGATCGCTCCGCCGTCGTCCAGTGCATACAGCACGATCGCCACCCCAGTGAACGCCAGCGCGCCGACGAAGCTCAGCGCGAACCAGCCGTTGAGGATCGCCCGGTTGATCAGTTGCATCACGGTTATGAAGGTCCGGTCATCGACCCGGCGCAGCGCGAGCATGACAGAACATGCGTAGGCGTAGAAAAGCCCCGCCACCAGGCCAGTGGTGATCGTCGCGGCTATCAGCACGCCCCCACGGAACAGTTCCGCCATCGCAACTCTCCTAACGAGATTCCACCCTCATACTGCTCTGCCGTCAGTGAATCCGTGGGCGACAAGATTTTCCATAGCTGGACAGCTCTTATCCATGTTTGAGCGTCTACACTCAGCCGCATGGATACACTAACCGGGCTCTTGGACGGGCCAAAGGCCCGTGGAGCGTTCCTGCTCCGGTCGATCCTGAACCCGCCCTGGGCGCTGCGCGTTGAGGACCAAGCCCCGCTTGCTCTGGTGACGATGGTACGTGGCCAGGCGTGGGTTATCCCTGACCACGGGGCAGCCGCGAGGTTACACCCCGGAGACGTTGCCGTGATCCGGGGACCCGACCCCTACGTCGTCGCAGACGACCCGGCCACTCCCATCGAGGTCGTTATCGGCCCCGGACAGCGTTGCACGAGCAACGACGGCAAAGATCCCGTCCGGACGATGGGGTTGGGGGTGCGCACCTGGGGCGACAGCCTCAACGGTTCGACGGTCATGATCACCGGCACTTACCAGATGCACCGCGAGATCGGCCAACGGCTGTTGCGGGCGCTGCCAGGACTGCTCGTGCGCCCTGCTGAGGCCGGCGACGGCACACTCATCCCCCTTCTCGCCGCCGAGATCGTCAAGAATGAGCCGGGGCAGGAACTGGTTTTGGATCGCCTTCTCGACCTGCTGCTGGTCAGTGTGTTGCGGTCTTGGTTGGCTATGCCGGGAGCCGGCGCGCCTGCCTGGCATCAGGCCCAGCAAGACCCGATCGTGGGGCCGGCGCTGCAATTGCTGCACGATGACCCCGCCCACGACTGGACAGTCGCTAAACTCGCCACCAAGGTGGGCGTGTCCCGCGCGGCCTTGGCACGCCGATTCACCAGCTTGGTGGGGGAACCTCCCATGACCTACCTGACTGGCTGGCGGCTCGCCCTGGCAGCCGACTTGCTGCGCGAGTCCGACGCCACGATCGGCACGGTAGCCCGCCAGGTCGGCTACGGCAGCTCCTTCGCGCTCAGTGTCGCCTTTAAACGGGTGCGCGGAGTCAGCCCCCAGGAGCACCGCAAGCGTGCGATGGCTGGCCCGCCGCTGGTCAGCGCCCAACCGGGAGCCGTCGTCCTACAGAGCTAGGCGCATGGGCCGAGCCAGCTAGCCAGACCCGCACCGGACGCAGGCGGAGGAGGAGACATCCGTCTGCCGTGGCCTGCTGTGACAGCGCCGGGCCACCGCATTTCGGCGCCGGGGAGCCCTTGGCTTCACCGACCACTCGTTCGACGCCGACTTCGGCGAACCCGCCGCGGTGGCCCTCGGCAAGGGGAATGGGGAGTGGTCGAGTGTCGGTGCTGGGGTGGTGGGGTGACGGGCGGTAGCGGGAGGCGGCGACGGCGGGCGGTGGGTGGCGCTGGGTCGGTTCCGCGGCGCGGGCGGCGGGAGCCATACCGAAGGGGCAGCGACGGCTGGCTGGGGCTGGAGGTGGTGGGGGGCCGGCCGGTGGGGTTACCGGAAGTAGCGGGGGATGGGGGCAGGGGCGGCCGGGGTGGGGGAACGAAATATCGCCCTTATCTCGCCTGATAAGACAGCAAAGACACGCCCTGCATTCAGTGTTGGGGGGCCACTGAACGTGCAAACGCGCCACGATTGACCCTACAAAAGCGACAAACAGCTTATATCGTACAGCGGAAGCGATGCGAACATCCAAAATGCGAGATGTTCGTTTAAGAATAAACATTCTCCCTAGTCCGAAAAGCGACATAGCAGAACGAATTAGACGCGAACGAGCCGGTGGCTGCGTCTAACGTTGCCGTGACCACGACGAGGGTGCCCACTGAGCGTTCCTGATCCGCAAGAACCATCAAGCGACTCCCAGCGATTACACCGCGCCCCCTTTTTTTCGCCCCACCCGGCCGCCCTCCTCCGCCCAGACCACTCCCCACCCCACCGGCCGGCCACTACCCCAAGACGCCCCCGCCTCCTCGTCACGACCTCCGCCACCCACACCCCGAAACCGATCAGGTGCCCGCTCCACCCGCTGCTCGCCCTCGGCGCCTCCCGCTACCGCCGGTCACCCCAGCGCAGCACCGCCACCAGGTCACCCCCACCACTTCCTCTTTGCTGCTTCGGTGAGCGCCACCCCCAACGAGCCGACCACTAAACCGGTGCCCCCACCCACCCAGCCAGCCGTCGCTGCCCCTTCGGTATGGCTCCCGCCGCCCGCGCCGCGGAACCGACCCAGCGCCACCCACCGCCCGCCGTCGCCGCCTCCCGCTACCGCCCGTCACCCCACCACCGATACTCGACCACTTCTCCCCCGCCTTCGCTGTTCTCCCCGCCCCTGCCCAGCCGACCTGCTGCCTGCCTCGCCCCTGTGCCTCATCCCACCTGTGGTGGCGTCTCCTCCGCGTCCCCCACAAAGCAAGACAAATGTTGCGCCCGCCTTGCGCGGCCCGCCGTAGGAATGTGTTGCGCATTCGCGTTGAGTCCCGACGAGACGAGCTCAGCGGAAATGTCGGCGCGTGGCCGGGCAGGGGCCGACCACCCGGTGAAGGCAACTGACCCAGCCATTTCACGGATCGCAACCGCGCTCCGGATCGCTCAAGAACGTGGATGAGGAGACGCACGTGAACGCATCGGAAGGATGGCAACGTCTCGAATCGAGGCTAGAGGCGATAGACCGCCGCGTGCGATCGCTCGAATCGGACCCGAGCCGCCGCAACAGCTTCATCCCCTACATAGTCGATCGCGACAGCCCCTACACCAACGTCGACGGCCAGTACCCCGACCACGACGGTCAACCCCTCCTGATGATGTCGGGTTACAGCTACCTCGGGCTCGGCGGGGATGAGCGGGTCGTCGAGGCGGCCAAGGCCGCGGTCGAGCAGTACGGCACCGGCACCCACGGGGTGCGTGCCCTCGCCGGCTCGATCCCGCTGCACCGGGAGTTGGAGGCCGAGCTGGCCCGTCTCCTCGGCCGCGAGGAGGCGCTGGCCTTCGGCTCGGGCTATGCCGCCAATGTCGGCACGATCGGCGCCCTGTGCGGTCCCGGCGACACGATCCTGATCGACAAGATCGACCACGCCAGCATCGTGGACGGTTGCCAGCTCAGCGGCGCCAAGGTGACCCGATTCCGCCACAACGATCCCGGCCACCTCGACCGGCGGTTGCAGGACTCCGACGACTCCGGGCTGCGCCTGGTGATCGTCGACAGCGTCTACTCCATGGACGGCGACATCGCCCCGCTGCCGCAGTTGCGCGAGGTCTGTGACCGGCATGGGGCGCTGCTCATGGTCGACGAGGCCCATGCGCTGGGCGTCATCGGCCGTTCCGGTCTGGGCATCGAGGACCACTTCGACTACGAGCACCTGGTTGACATCAAGCTGGGAACCCTCTCGAAGGGCATTCCGGCAACCGGTGGCTGGGTCGTGGGCTCCAGCCGGCTCATCCAGCACCTCAAGTACGCGGCCCGGCCGTTTTTGTTCTCAGCGGCGCTGGCTCCCGCCCAGGCGGGTGCGGCGCTGGCGGCGCTGCGCATCTTGGAGAGCGAGCCCGAGCGCGTCACCCACATCCAAAACGAGGCCGCGCGCTTGCGCGCCATCCTCAATGAGGCCGGCCTCCAGACCGGCCTGAGCGAGACCGCTGTCATCCCTCTCATCGCCGGTTCGGACGAGGGCGCCTACGACTTGGCCACCGCGTGCCGCAAGGCGGGGGTGATCGGTATCCCGGTCGTCTCGCCCGCCGTGCCCACCAGTCTGGCGCGGCTGCGTATCGCGGTCACGGCCAATCACACCAAGGCCCACATTGACACCGCGGCCGAGGTCTTCATCAAGGCCGCTCGCGAGTGCAACCTGATCGAGGCCTGAGGCCGGGAGCCCTGAATGGTCACCTCACCTAGCAACCCGGTCGTCATTACCGGTATGGGGGCGGTCACCCCGGCGGGGTGCACCCTGACTGACTTCTGGTCGGGGCTGCGCGCGGGCCGGTCGACGGCCGCGCCGCTGACCCACATGGATCTCAGCCAGCACCAGGTGCGCTTTGGTTGCCGGGTCCACGGCATTGACCACGCTGATCTGCTGTCGGCCAAAGAGGTCCGCCGCATGGACCCCTTCGCCCACTACGGCACCGTCGCTGCGCTGACCGCCCACCGTGACGCCGGCTCGCCTGCTCCCGATCCCGGCCGTACGGCGATCGTGGTCGGTAACGCCGTCGGTGGCAGGTGGACCAGCGACGAGGAGTCGCGTAACTACACCGAGTTCGGCCCTAAACGGGTCAACCCGTTGATGCCTCTCATGACCATGCCCAACGCGGTTGCGGCGCTGCTGGCTATGAAGCTGGGATGGCAGGGGCCGGCCCTGTCGATCGCCACCACCTGCGCCAGCGGTGTCGACGCCGTCGGTCAGGCCATGATGCTGCTGCACACTAATCAGGCCGATGTGGTGCTTGCCGGCGGAGCCGAGTCGACCCTCACCCCTGTCACACTCGCCGGCTTCGGCAACCTCAACGCCGTCTCCACGCGCAACGACGCCCCCGAGTTGGCCTCGCGTCCCTTTGACACCGACCGCGACGGCTTCGTGATGGGGGAGGGCAGCGGGTTCTTCGTCCTCGAACGCCTCGACGACGCTCGGGCGCGCGGCGCCGTTCCCTACGCCGTCGTCGCCGGCTACGGCGCCAGCACTGACGCCTATCACCTGTCTATGCCCCGCGACGACGGTGCAGGGGCCGTCGCTGCCATGTCGGCGGCGATCAGCGACGCCGGCCTCGTCCCCTCCGACATCGTCCACGTCAACGCCCATGGCACGTCCACGCCTCACAACGACCGTGCCGAGGCCACCGCGTTGCGGAAGCTCTTCGGCCCTGACGGGCCGCCGGTGACCTCAATCAAGGGCGCGATCGGACACCTGATCGGGGCTGCCGGAGCGGTCGAGGCGATCGCGACCGTGCTCGCCATGCGCGAGACCGAGGTGCCTCCCACAGCCAATCACGCACAACTCGAACCCGGAATGGAAATCGACGTGGTCCACAACGAACCACGCCCGATCGCATCGGGGCCGGCGCTGTCGAACTCGTTCGGCTTCGGCGGTCACAACGCTTGTCTGGTGGTGACCCCCCTGTGACCGAATCACCCACTGTCCTGGGAACCCGCCCTGCGCCTGAGGTCGTACAGGCCCCTACGGCAGCGGGGATGGCCGCCTACCGCGAGGTGGTCCGCTCCGCTGTGACCGCGACCCAGTCGGCCGCTCAACAGTCCCAGCCCTCACCTGTGCAGGTGTTCGTCCTCGCCTCGCACCGCGCCGATCAGACAGTGCGGGCCCTGGGGGCCGAGGCCGAGCAGACTCCCACGGTCGTGCATCTGAGTCAGGAGATCTGGCTGCAACGCCCCGTCCAGCCCAGTGAGCAGATCACGATCGAGCTCGACGTGCTGGGCGCGCGCCGCGACGCTCGCGGGGCGCGCCTTTCGCTGCGGTCCGTGCTCACCGGTGCCGGCGGGCAGGCGCTGGCCGAGCTGGTGACCGGTGTGCTCCTGACGGGGGTCACGATCGAGCCCTTCGGCGAGATCCCCACCTCCGCCGCGCCCACTGGCGGGACCGCCGGCGAGTCGACGGTCCTGACCCGCGCAGTCCCGGCTGAGATGCCGCCGCGCTACGCCGACGTCTCAGGAGACGACAACCCGATCCACCTCGACACCGAAGCGGCCCAGGCGGCCGGATTCCCCGGGGTCATCGCCCACGGTATGAGCGTGATGGCGCTGATCTGCGAAGAGGTGATCGATCGCTACGCCGACGGCGATGCCGAGCGCGTCCGCGGGGTGGGCGGGCGGTTCTCGCAGCCCGTTCTGCCTGAGGAGTCGCTGGAGATCGCGCTCACCCCCGACGAAGACGGCCACGTCGTGCGGTTCTCCTGCAAGACCCCGCGCGGCCCGGCGATCAAGAGTGGGTGGGTCGAGATCACTCCCGCCCAGCCGGCGTCCGCGGCCACGGAAGAGAAGCAGGTCGGCGATGTCTGAGGCCATCGACTGCTGTGCGGCCTTCGTCGCGCACGCCCAGCGCCGGCCGCAGGCTCCCGCGCTGGTGTACAACGGCCAGGAAATCAGCTACGGCGATCTTTACGACATGGCCCGGCGGCAACAGGCCCGGCTGGAGCAGCTTCCCGCCGATCCCGCCGAACCCGTCGGTATCGCCGGCAAGAAGTCACCGGCGGCGGTCGCGCTGATTCTGGGCTGCCTACTGGCGCGTCGCCCTTTCCTGCTCCCGTCGGCCACCCTCGGCGAGCAGTTGTTGGGGGAGCTGTTCAGCCAGGCCGGGTGCCGCCACGTCCTCGTCCCCGACGCTGCGGAGCAGTCCCCGGCCGCCTCCTGGGAGATCGAGACCGGCGCGACGCTGCCCCTCCCGGAGGGGGCGGGCGAGATTTCGTTCATGTTGACCACCTCGGGGTCGACCAGTCTGCCCAAGGTCGTCCCGCTGGGCCGCGACGCCGTGAACAACTTCATCGGGTGGGCGGGGGCCGCGTTCAACATCCAACCCGGCACGACGGTGCTCAACTACGCCCCCCTCAACTTCGACCTGTGCCTGCTCGACATCTGGACGACGCTGGCGCACGGGGGACGTGTCGTGCTGGTCGACCCCGACCGCGCCGCCGACGGGCGTCACCTGTTCGACCTGCTCGCCACCTATCACGTCCATGTCGCGCAGGCCGTCCCGATGTTCTACGGGCTGCTGCTTGAGGCCGCCCAGCGGTTCGAGCAGAGCTTCGAGGGCGTCGAGCACGTGATGTTCACCGGCGACGCCGTTCCCGAGCACACGCTGGCCGAGCTGCCTCACCTGTTCCCCAAGGCGCGGTTCCACAACATCTACGGCTGCACTGAGACCAACGACAGTTTCATCCACGAGATCGACCCCACAGGCGCGCTGGCCACACCCTTGCCCATCGGCACGCCGCTGCCGGGCGTCGACGCGGTGATCGTCGGTTCCGACGGAACGGTGCTCGAGGGGGAGGGGGACGGCGAGCTGTACGTCTCAACCCCGTTCCAGTCGGTCGGCTATCTCGACCCGGCTCGCCGTGCCGCCGCGTTCGTCTCCCACCCGCAGGGCGACAATAACCGTTCGTACTTCCGCACCGGTGACCTCGTCCACCGCGATGCCAATGGCCGTGTCCACCTGGTGGGGCGCAGCGACTTCCAGGTCAAAGTGCGCGGCGTGGCCGTCAACACCGCCGAGGTGGAACGGGTGCTGCTGGAGCACCCCAGCGTGCTCGAAGCGGCGGTGCTCGCCCAACCCGACTCCGTGTACGGCCGCCGGCTGGTCTCGGCTGTGCGGCGCGCCCCCGACAGTGGCCTCAACAGCCTCACGCTGCGTGGCCACTGTGCGCGGCACCTTCCCCAAGCGGCTATCCCCGCCCAGCTACGCATTGTCGACGATCCACTACCCAAAACCCCGACCGGCAAGGTCGACCGCAACTTCGCCGTGTAACACCCAACGATCGCCGAGAGTTCACAGAAAGAGCGCCATGAGCCACGAAGCCGCCATCAAACAGTTCGTCATCAAGGAGTTTCTGCCTGACGTCAGCCCGGATGAGCTCAGCGCCGACCACGACTTGTTCGGCGGGGGCGTCATCGACAGTCTTGGGCTGCTGAAGCTGATCGCCTGGATCGAGGACCGCTTCGAGCTGTCGGTCGACGACAGCGCCCTCAACCCCGACAACTTCCGCAGCGTCGCCGCCATCGACGCCTTCCTTACGCAGGCCACCGATCACAAGGTGGCGGGGGGCTAGTCCCGTGACCGACGTACTCACCACGCTGCTGGGCCGGCGCTCCAGTGTCGAGCGCGCGGCCTGGCGGTCGTTTTGGGATCGGCTGTCCGAAGGCGAGGTCGACCGGAGTGAAGCCGCCGCCGTGCTGGCCTCGTTGACCACCGCGCTGCCCGACCCCGAGACGCTGCACGCTTTCTTGGCTTCCCTCGATGAACGGCGACCCGAGATCACTGAGCGCTGGCCCACCACGGTCAACATCGTGGGGACCGGCGGCGGGCCCGAAACCTTCAACATCTCCACAGCCGCTGCGTTCGTCGCCGCTGCCATGGGAGTGGGGGTCGTCAAAACCGGGTCGCGTGCCTACAGCAGCACTTACGGTTCGATCGACCTGCTCGACAAGCTCGGTGTCCAACTGACGCGCTCACACGAGCACACCAGGGAGACGTTGCAGCGTTTCGGCATCGCCTTCGCCGGGCACTTCGTCTACCCCACTGAGTTGACCACCCTGGCCAGGCGCCTGGCTCCGATGAGTCTGCGCCCCTTCGGGCGTTTCCTCAACGCCCTGGGCCCCTTCCTCGCGGCACTGCCGGTGACCGCGCAGGTCACCGGCGTCTCAGCCAGCGCACCACTGGCCGAGCTGCGCCAACTGGCGGCCGGCGTCGATGACCGCACGATCTGGCTATGCGGTAATGACCTCGGCGCCGACGAACTCATCGGCTTCGCCGACAACGTCATTCACCCCAACGGCGGCGACGAGAAGATCCAGCTATGGCCGGGCAGGTTCACTTCGGAGACCGGCACCCTCGCCGACCTGCGCCAGGCCGACGCCTCCGAACCGGTCGTCGACTTTTTCGTGCGGATCATCTCCGGCGAGGTCAACGAGGTGGCCACCGAGACGGTCTGCCTCAACGCGGCTGCGCTGGCCGTAGCCAGTGGCCATATCGACGACTGGGCTACGGCGATCGCTGCCGCTGAGCAGGCCGTGCGCAGCGGGGGCGCGCGTGAGCTCCTCGACCGGATGCGTTCGCAGGGCCAGGAGGCGGCCCCGCTCTCAGCGACGGTGTCCCATGGGTGAGTTCTTCACCCAGCGCCGTGCGGGCGAACCGGGGCTGGCCCTGTTCCTCAACGCCGGCGATCCGCCGCTGGCCGCGTTGACCGACGTCGTGCTCATGCTCGACGAGTGCGGTGTGGACTGCCTAGAGCTGGCGGTGCCCTTTCCCGACTCCGTCACCGACGGTCCGGTCATCCGCCGCTCGGCCCAGCGGGCGCTGGCCAACGGCGTGGGACTCGACGAGGTGCTGACCTTCATCGCCACGGTAGGCCCCCAACTGCGGCGGCTGCGTATCGCGCTGCTCGCCGACTGGAGCCACACCCTCAAGCACCGCTCCCTGGCCACCGTGGTCGGCGAGATCGCCGACTCCGGTGCCGACGGTCTACTCGTCCACGCCCTGCCACCGCGGTTGCGAGCCGACTACTACGCGGCCACCGCCGCCGCGCGGTTGCCCATCGTCACCACCTGCTACCACAACAACTCCACCGCCGAGGTCATGGCCGAAGCCGCAGCTCACGCCTCGGCCTACCTCTACCTCGTGGCCCGCTACGGGCGCAGCGGCAGCGCCCCCAGCGGCGGCTACACCGGGCTCGCCGACACCGTCGCGACGCTGCGCGCCCACACCACCGCTCCCATCGCGGTCGGGTTCGGTGTCCGGACTCGGGAGGACGTGCTCGCGGTCGGCTCCTGCGGCGCCGATGCCGCGATCGTCGGCTCAGCCGTAGTCGCCCAGGTCGAGAACGCTGTCACCGACGGCGCCGACGTGGTCGCCGGCCTCCGCGGCTTCGTCGGCTCCCTCCACCCTTCTGCTGAGACGCTCACCTGACGGAAAGCCGGTGCTCACCATGATCATCCGCAATATCGAAGACGTGAAGACAGTCGATTGGGGCAACGGCCTGAGCCGGCGCTTCCTCCTCGAAGCCGACGGTGTGGGCTACACCCTCACCGACACGGTCGTCTGGGCCGGGACCAAGTCCAGATTGGAGTACCGCAACCACCTCGAAAGTTGTTACTGCGTCGAGGGCTCCGGCGAGGTCATCGAACTCGACGGAACCGCCCACCCTCTCACCCCCGGGGTGCTCTACTCCCTCAACAACCACGACCCGCACTTCCTCGTAGCCGCCCCGCACGAGGACCTGCGTCTGGTGTGCGTGTTCTCGCCGGCGCTACGCGGCGACGAGGTGCACAACCTCGACGGAGCCGGATTCTCGGCGTACTAGTACTGAAGGCGGTTGACCGTGATCGAATGGAATGCCGACCAGGTGGCGCTGCGCGAGGGAGTCGCCCAATGGGGCGCCGACCTCAGCGCCGACCACATCGAGCGTGACGAGGAGGGCACCTTCTCCTGGGAGAAGTGGCGGCTCGTCCAGCAGTCGGGCATCCTCGGCCTGCCCTTCGACGAGGAGTGGGGCGGCCTCGGCCAGGATCTGCTCACCACGATGTACGTCCTCGAAGGGTTGGGCGAGTACTGCCGCGACGGCGGGGTGAACTTCTCGGTAACCGCCAGCATGGCCAGCACCGGTGTCTCACTCCAGCGTTTCGGCTCCGACGAGCTGCGTAAAACGTATCTGCCAGGGGTCTGCTCGGGCGAGACGATCGGCGCCCACGCCATTACCGAGTCCGAGGGCGGCTCCGACGCGACGAGCATGCTCACCCGCGCCGAACGCGACGGTGACCACTTCGTCCTCAACGGCAGCAAGACGTTTGTCAGCAACGGCCCCGTGGCCGACGTATTCGTGGTCTATGCCAGCACCAACCCCGAAGGTGGTCCACTGGGCATGACCGCCTTCCTCGTCGAACGCGACACTCCGGGCTTCGAGATCGGCGCCCCGGTCAAGAAGATGGGGCTGCGCACGGCACCGCTGAGCGACCTCTTCTTCGACGGCTGTCGGGTGCCGGCCTCCCAGGTCGTCGGCCGGGTCGGCGGTGGCTTCCTGGTCCTGGACTACGTGATGAAGCGCGAGATCCTGTTCTCCTTCATCGTCAACGTCGGTGAGATGCAGCATCGGCTTGAGCGCTGCATCGATTACGCCAAGACCCGCACCCAGTTCGGTAAGCCGATCGGGGCCTATCAGGCGGTGGCCAACAAGATCGTTGACATGAAGATCAAGCTGGAAACCTCCCGCAAGTGGCTCTACGACACCGGGCAGCGACTGGCCAACGGCGACAACGTCACCGTCGACATGGCTATAGCCAAGCTGCTGACCAGTGAGAGCAATGTGGCATCGAGCTTGGCCGCCGTACAACTCTTCGGCGCCAACGGCTACATGGCCGAGTACGGGATGGAGAAGGAAGTGCGCAACGCGGTGGCCGGCACGATCTACTCGGGCACCAGCGAGATCCAGTACAACCGGATCGCGTCAATGTTGGGCCTGGGATGATGGTCACCCCCGACACCGAGGGTTGGCCCGCGCAAGCGCGCCGCGGGTCACCTTCGGCGCCGCTCCTCAAGGTCTGTGGCGCCACGACACCAGCCGACATCGAACTGCTGGCCCAGGCGGGCGCCGATCTCGTCGGCCTGTGGCTGGGGGTCCCCGACGGCCACGCCGAGCTGCCCCTGCCCCAGGTGGCCGCCCTCGCCTCGGCCGCTCGCGCCACCGGCTGCCTCCAGCCGGTGCTGGTCACCTTCAGCGCAGACACCGACTTCTTGCGTCACGTGGTGGAACACACCGGTATCCGGTGGCTACAACTGCACGCCTACCAGCCGCCTCCCGTGATCAAGACGCTGCACGCCGCTGTCCCCGGGCAGCTCACCATCGTCAAGACACTGCACCTGCGCGGCGGCACCTGCGTGGAACGTCCGTTCACCGCAGCTTACGAACGAGCCGGCACGGATCTGTTCCTCCTCGACACCGTCACTGACGACGGCCGCGTCGGCAGCACCGGCCAGCAGTTGCCCGCCCCTGACGTCTGCGCTCTCGTCGACGACACCACCTTGCCGTTCCTACTCGCCGGCGGCATATCGGCGCGCAACCGCGCCGACTACGACAGCGTTGCCGGGCACCCTCGGTTCCGCGGGATCGACGTCGATACCGCGGCACGCGATGAGCAAGCCGAATTCGAGGCAGCGAGCGTTTCCGACCTCGCGCGCGCCTGGCGTACCGCTCGACACCATGAGGAGGTCACTTGAGTTCGCGGTTCATCGATTCCCTGCTGAGCGCTGACCGTCCGCTGATCATGGAGGTTAAGCGGCGTGACGCCCACGGCAACGACCTCTTCGAGGGGCGCTCGGTCGCCGATGTCGTCGCCGACTTCGAGGCGGTCGGTTCCCCTTGTATCTCCGTGGTGACCGGGCGGTGGTTCGGCGGCACCGGGGACATGCTCCGCGAGGTCGTCGAGGCTACCGATCGTCCCGTGCTCCAGAAGGACTTCATCACCCGGCGCGACCAGTTGCACAGCGCCAAGAGCTTGGGAGCCTCAGCCGTGCTGCTCACGGCTGCGCTGCTGCCCGAGTCGAGTATGGGCACCCTGGTCACCACCGCCCTTTCCCTGGGGTTGACGCCGTTCGTCGAAGTGACAACTGAGCACGAGATCGCGGCCGTCCCCGAGGCCGACGCCTGCGTAATGGCCGTGAACAACAAGGACATCACCGCCAAGGAGCGCGACCTTGGCGATGTTGAGCGCAGCCTGGGGCTCCTACCGAACCTGGAGCGCAGCGGTACCCGCTGCCCGGTCAGCGCCAGCGGCATCGATCGCCCCGAGGTTGCGGCTCGGCTGCTCGGCGCCGGCTTCGCCGGGCTGCTGATCGGAACGTCGCTGCTGCGCAGCCACAGTCTCCCGGATTGGCTCGCCGCGTTCGACGAGGCCCGCCGCGCCGGCGCGGCCGAGTCGCTCTCCCCGCTGCCTCCTGCCTGAACACTGCCCGCCCTTCCCCTCGCGGCTCGCACGGGACTCGGCCCCAACGATGGGCGACTCGGCCGGCAGGTGAGCGACTCGTGGGGCCACTACCGGTTGGCGGCCGGGGAAACCGTTGGGGCCTCGCCCCGGCCCCGGCCGTCTTCGTGCGCCGCAGCGCCAGGGGTGCTCCTCTGCCGAACAGCCGCGGTTCATTGCGGGCTCCCCTGGCGTTGGTTGCTGAGTCGCTCACTGCGGCTCTCCACAGCGGGAGGATGTTCGCTTTTCTCTGCCTATGTCTGAGACGCTCGCAATAGCCGTTGTGTCTGAGTTGTGGCAATGGTGGTCGGTGAGGCTCGCTGCATCAGCCCCGTACGCGGCTGGTTCTAGCGATACCCACAGCCCGTCTCGTAGGCCCTGACGTGTTATGACGCCGTCTTCTGGGGTTTGCAGCGCCTCCCACGACTGCCACGGCCGCGATGGAGCTTCTCGCGGCAACGGGGCGGCAGCGCCAGAGTCCACGGCGCGGCCTCACCCCACCGCCTCACCTCAACTGATTCCGCCGCTCCCATACATACGACTGAGTACAGACGATAGGACATGCATATGAGTCTTTCAGCTATGGCTAGTATCAACGCTCAGCGGTTTGAATGAGGATATGGCTGAACAGAGCACGCAAGAGGCGGCGAAGCCCATCCTCGTCATCGGCGGCACCGGCAAGACCGGTCGCCGAGTCGCGCAACGTCTCAAAGCCCGCGATGTGCCCGTACGCATCGGTTCGCGCTCCGGTGAGCCCGCTTTCGACTGGCAGGACCAGACCACCTGGCAGCCCGTGCTCCAGGGCGTGGGCGCGGTCTACATCACCTACTACCCCGACCTGGGGTTTCCTGGAGCGGCCGAGGCGATCGGTGCCTTCGCCAAGCAGGCGGTGCGCAGTGGCGCTGGGCGTCTGGTGCTGCTGTCGGGCCGCGGCGAGGAGCAGGCCCAGGTCAGCGAGCAAGCGCTCAAGGACGCCACTGACGACTGGACAATCGTGCGCGCCAGTTGGTTCAACCAGAACTTCAGCGAGAACTTCCTGCTCGAACCGGTGCTCAGTGGGGAGATCGCCCTACCGGCCGGCGATGCGGTCGAGCCGTTCGTTGACGCCGAGGATATCGCCGACGTCGCCGTGGCCGCGCTTACCGAGGAGGGGCACGCCGGCCACCTCTACGAGCTTTCCGGGCCGCGCCTGTTGACCTTCGCCGACACGGCCGCTGAGATCTCCGCGGCCCTCGGTCGGCAGGTGCGCTACGTTGCGATCACCGCCGAGCAGTACATAGACGTGCTCGCGGAGAACGGCGTCCCCACGGAATTCGTCGAACTGTTCACCACCACCCTTGACGGCCGCAACGCCCACCTGACTGATGGGGTGCAACGAGCCTTGGGCCGCGAGCCCCGTGACTTCCGCGACTATGCGCGCGAGACCGCAGCCACCGGTGTGTGGAACGTGTGACCTCACCCCGGAGAACTTGGCTCCGGTCGCAGCTACATCCTGCGATCGGAGCCAAGTGACGACGGACGGAACCCGCCCCCGGCCATTGCAAGCGTCAGGGCCACTGCGCGGAAGAGAACCCTCGACGCCAGGTGGACCCCAGTCCTCTCCTCCCGGATCTGACAGTCCGAATATCGTCCGTCGCTGTGATCTTTTCGACGGCGGCTGCCGTCGGTTCTCTCAGGTGGAGTACGCCCCGAGAAGGTCAGGAGGTCTTATGCCACGGCGCCGCATCGACTACACGGCAGCAGAACTCGCTCGCTATCGCGGCGTGCCTCTGGCCACGGCTCTTCCTCAGGGCTGCGGAGAAGCTGGAGAAACGCCTTCTGGGTCTCTGGGGCTGGTTCGATCCCCAGCTCCTCGGCCAGGGTCCTACGCAGTTCGTGGTAGGACCATAGCGCCTGCGCTCGGTTGCCCGCGGCTGCGTGAGCGGTCATCCGGCACCGGTGCGCGCTCTCCCGAAGCGGGGCCCGCCGCACCGCCTCGTCGGCAAAACGCAGGGCGTTGCGCTCGTCTCCCAACCCCGAAGCCGCCAGGCTGGCGGTTTCCAGCCCAGAGACCAGCGAGGCCTCCACGCGCTCCCGTATGCTATTGACCCATTCGCTGTCATGGTCGGGCAGGAACGGACCCTGGAGCGAGGCGGTGGCCGTCGTCGCCAGCCGCTGCGCTTCGGCCAGCGCTCCCGCGGCGAACGCCTGGTTCGCCTTGCCGATCGCTTCCTCTGCGAACTCCAGATCTACGGTGGTGTCGGTAGGTAGGCGCAGGAGGTAGCGTCCTCCTTGCGCGACGAGAGGTGGCTCATGCGTGGGCTCGGGATGGGAGACGAAAGCCCGCACGCGACTCACCACGCTCCGCAGCGCCGAGGACCACGTGTCGGGCAACTTTCCCGGCCAGACCGTGTCCGCGAGCTGATCGCGGTTCGTGCCGCTGGCGCGTTCCAGCGTCAGCCGTGCGAACGCCACTTGAGCTTGTGCGCTTGAGAGGTGCCGATTCGGAGCACCGTCGCACTCGATCATGACGAGACCTATGAGTTTGATCAGCAAGACGAGACTCCCGATGTAACCGGCTCTCTACCAGCGGATGAGCAAAGGCTTCCCTTCATCGCTCCGTCCTTACCGGCCGCGTTGCTGCCAACGGCCAGTGAGATCGGGTCGTTGCTGCTCACACCGTCCTGTTCAGCCCGAACGGTGATCATCCGATAAAACTGAGAACTTCTCACCTCGTTCAACGTTTCAATCCTCAATAGATCGTCAGCGATGGAACTGAAACGATAAGGCGGGTTTCGCGGAACCTCCGTAGCATTGGGGTGGCGCTTCATTGTGGCTGGTCCTGGGGCTCGCATCGCCGCGGCGAGGCCACCAGCACGAGGTGGCATCAAATGTAATGGTGGCTGGCGTCCACAAAAGCTCTTCGCGAACCGGTTTTCGTGGTGACAAAAGACGTCTCATCGTTCCGTGTCGGACGTACATAGGATCGACATTAACCACGTTCAGTCAGGTATCATCACTCTTTGCGTTTTTTGCTGGAGGGGGGGTGGGGGGTGGATTTGGTGGCGGTTGCAGGAGGAGGTGATGTAGGCTGTTCATGTTCTATTTAAATAAAAGTTGTTCACGTGAAATGGAATGAAGCCATCCACGGCGGCGGGTGGATTGTGAGATCATTAGTGACGGTAATAGTTTCTGGGTAAGATGTGCAATGGGTTAATGCATGATGGTGATCATCTTTTTCCTGACCGACAACATCGCTGCTAGCTTGCCCGCACCATGCCCGGATGCGCCCGCCTCCCTCATCCATGGCATTACGCCGGACAGATGAGGATGGCGCTTCGGTGTGCCGTATGGAAAAACGGGAATGGCATTCGGCGGCACGGCGGTCACACCCCTGCTCCCTGCTGATGCCACACCACATTCACACCTAGCGGAGCCGGGGCGAACAGGACAGCCCCTAAATCCCTGATGAGCTGCCGTTATGCGTGCTATGCCGCTCGGTGGCCAGGCTCGGCGTGCCAGATGCGAACCGGCGCGGCCTCGACGCCATCTAGCCCCGTTGGGGCTGGGGTGCGGCTGGAGAGGATCTCGCGAACTCTTCTCCTGACGTTGTCAAGGAAGCGCGAGTATCGTCAGCCATAACTCATCCCCGCGCGGCTGGTGTATCGCTAATAGGTGCCGCAATACCAAGGCGCCGGAACGGGAACCTGACCTTCACTTGTCTCGGCTTACCTTGATGCTTGTTCGGCCTGTAGCAGCGCCGCACGGAGGTGATTCTAATGGTTGTGTGGGAGAGATCTCCCTGTCCTATGACTCTCCTTTGGTAGGGAATGCGGAGAGAGTGTCAGAATCTTGTGCTAGGGGGTGGCTGCGTGTTCATATCACACTTTTCCCACGGATAGTTTGGTCGTGTTCCGGACTTTTGTCAATGCGACGATAGGGGTGTTCCTGTAAGGGTAGTATGAATTTTATTTCCCGTAACCGGAAGGTTCGTTCCGGGATGGGAGTGGACAGGTGTTAGTTGTACGCTCAACAGTTTTGTTGTCGCTGGCCAGCGAATGTCTATATAAAGGACAAAGCGGGCAAGTTTCTTTTTTGGTTGTCTTTGCGGCAAAACAAGAGGAGTCGCCCGTATGGTCGCTGTGCCCCGGGGGCTGCCGCCTTTTCCCACGGAGGCGCGTGTGTACCCGGTGTTCCCTAGCGTGTCCTCCTCAGGGGCCGTTAGGTGTTGCTCTCCTGGCGCCGGCGTCCCTTGTGGTGGGCTAGGGAGAGGCCAGTTCCACAACGGCTTGGGCGACCCGCTCGGGTCTCTCCAACGGCAGCATGTGCCCGGCATCGGCGAGGCGTTCGTAGTGGGCGTGCGGCATCGTCTGGGCGATCACTTCACCCAGGTGGGGCGCGATGACCTTGTCGACCTCGCCGGAGAGCACCGTGGTCGGTACCGTCACCGCCGCCAGCCCCCTGCGTAGGTCCATCCCGCGTGAGCAGCGGAAGCAGGCGGCACGCACCTGTCCCGGCGTGCCGGCGAACATGCGCCGGTTGACCTCCAGCGCGGGGGCGTCGATGTCGTTTCCCATGGTGTGGCGCAGCATGCGTCTGCCCAGCCACGGCCGGGCCAACGCCCACGAGAAGAGCGGGTTGCCCATCATGCGCACCTCGCCCTCGCTGGTGTCTTGGTCATGGGCCGCGGTTCCCAGCAGCAGCATCCCCCGCAGTCGCGCAGCGGCTGCGGGCACGTCGGCGGTCGCGTAGGCCATGGCGGCGAAGCCGCCTCCGGAGTGTCCGGCAAGCACAGCGTCGGTAGCGTCCACGTGGTCCAGGACCGTCGCCAGGTCACGGCCGAGCCGCTCGATGCCGATCGGTTCGCGCCCCAGGGTCGAGGCGCCGTGGCCGCGCTGGTCGTAGAGCACACTCGTGTACCCGGCGTCAGCGAGAATATCGACGACCCTGCGCCACATCCCGCGGTTGGCGGCCCACCCGTGGGCGAGCACGACCGTCGACCCGTCGCCCGGCGCGGGGGGACCGACCACGGTGAGTGCCAGCCGGGCGCCGTCATCGGTGGTGAGGGTGCGCGTCGCCGTTTCGGCCGTCCAGTCGTCTGCGGGCAGGTTCATCCCTGGCTCCGTTCAGTCGTGCGCTCCTCGCTGAGGAGGGTGTTGAGGTTGGCAAATGCCGCCTGGGTCGCTTTCGAGTGCTGTTGGCCGATGTCGGCGATCCGGTCCAAGAGCCGGACCCACCCGTGCGGGCTCACCTGGAAGTGCATGGCCAGTCGGGTGCTCTCGCCGCCGTTGAGCGGGGTAAGGGTGAACTCTCCCGAGCCCTGGAACACCCCTTCGACATAGTCGGTGGTCAGCCGGGCGCCGGGCTCGACCGCGCGGGTACGCGACAAAAACCGCAGCTTCGGCCCGCCCTTATCGACTCCGTTGGGATGGACGGTCACCCAGACTTCCCCTCCCACCTGGTCGGGGGGAACGTCGTTGGGGGCGAAGGTGTTGTGCGGAACCCACCAGCGGGCCGCCCCCTTCAGTTCGGCGATGAGCGCCTCCCAGACCTTCTCAGGTGGGGCGGCGATAACCGCTTCGTCGATGATGTCGTACCTGTGCAACAGAAGCCTCCCTAGAGGTGGCAGGGGAGATGAGGCCGGCCACGACCTTTCCAGCCCCAGCGCAAGCTAGGCGCAAAGCGGGAGCAGGGACCGCACGATCCCTGCTCCCAGGAGCTCTCGGTCATGTTCGACCGGCTTTAGTCGAAGAAACCCTGACCGGGGGTGAGCACGTTGAAGGGGTCATAGCGCCACTTCGCGAGGCGCAGCATCCCCCACTGCCGACCGAAGTGCTTCTGCCAGTCGTCGCTGTCCATGTCAGGAACCGCGCCGACCAGGTAGCGCTTGGCGCCAAGCTTGACGGCTTCGTCGTAGAAACGGCGGTTCTGCTGGAGCATGCCCTCAATGCCCGGGTCGTTGGGGAAGGGGAACCGCAGCAGGTCGAACAGGTAGAGGACCTCTTCGTCGGGCCGTGCGAAGAGGGGGCAGGTCAGCTTCGACGCCTTGAAGGGATACAGTGCCGTAAAGCCCACGCCCAGGTCAGCCGGAGTCAACTCGGGCAGGACCACCGAGTTCATGAACTCGCGGGTCTTGGAGCCGGGCAGGACCATGCTGAGCCAGGGCTTGGGCTCGCCCCAGTACCCGTTGTTCTTCAAAAACGCCTCGAAGGGCATGATCCGGTAGACCCAGTCGTGGTAGCCGTAGTCGGAGATCTGGGCCTCGGCGCGGTTGTCGCTCAGCCCCGACAGCAGCTTCTCCTGGTTGGGCTTGTCCGAGGAGTAGTGGACGCCGATCTGGATCTTGTAGCGCCACCCCGAGTCGTCGTCCTTGCGGATGAGTTCGCCTTCTTGGAAGTCGAACTGACCCGAGCTCATGACCTTCTCCTGGTCGGCCATGTAGGTGCTCAGGTCGTCATAGAACAGGTCGAAGACGAGAATGCGGCTGGGGGCGGGGACGAGCTTGACCTTGGCGCGCACGATGATCCCGCACTGTCCGCCGCCGGCCAGCACCGAGCGGAACAGCCAGCGCCGCTCGTTGTCGGAGGCGGTGACCCGGCGACCGGTGCCGGTGACGACCTCGATCTCCTCGACCGTGTCGCACATCAGCCCGTGCTGCTGCGGGTTGCCACCGATGCCGCCGACGCTGATCACGCCGCCGATCGACAGGTGGGGGTAGTCGGGCAACGACGGCGGGGTTAGGCCCTCGGCCAGGGCGGCGTCGGTGAGCTGGGCCCAGGTCACGCCAGGGCCGACCACGGCGTGGTCGGAGCCGATGCTGTGGATCTTCGACAGCCCTCGGGCATCGATCGAGATGCCGCCGGGCACCGCCGCCTGGCCATAGCTGGAGTGGGACTCGAAGTCCGCCTCGGTGCTACCGCTTTGGCCGTTGACGGCGATCTTGAGGTCGTTCCAGTAGGTGTACGTGACCATCTTCTCCACGTCGCGCTCCGAGTTGGGGCGCAGCACGGCGTGGGGTTTCCAACTGGTCAGCTTCCCAAAGTCCGACGAGAAGTTGCCGGCCGACCCGGGGGAGGTCTCCAGCGTCCCGTCGAGCTGCGGCACTGGGGCGACGTCGGTGGTGTCGGCGCTGGCTGCGGTGACCCACGACTGGTTCAGCGCGCTCCAGCCCACCACGCCCGCCGTACCGACCGTCATACCGCGGACGACGGTACGACGGCTCACTTCACTGCTCATCGAGCTCTCCACCTGATTACTGGTTTGTCACTGGTTGCTTGGCGCGCTCGCCCGCGTTGGACGAGATCGCGACCTGGTACGACTGCAAGTCGAAGCGTTTGGTCTGGCCTCGGAACCGCCAGGTGTAGGTCGGCCAGATCGAGGGGTTGTGTCCGCTGGCGTCGAGGTACCAGCTCTTGCAACTGCCGGCGTTCCACACCGACCTGTTCAACCGGGAGTCGAGCCATTCGTTGTAGCTCGCCTGCGCCTCTGGACGAACCTCCACGCTGGACAGGCCCCGCTTGTCCATCTGCTTGATGCAGTCGAGTACATATTTGATCTGCGCCTCGATCATCACAGTCTGTGACGAGTGGCCGAGGGCGGTGTTGGGGCCGAGAAGCATGAACATGTTGGGGAACCCGCTCACCGTCGTGCCCTTATGGGCCGACATGGTGTGCTCCCAGGCGTCGCTGAGCTTGACCCCGTTGCGTCCCCACACCCGGTGAGCAAACGGGCGGTCGACCGCCTGAAAGCCGGTGCCCAGGATGATCGCGTCGATCTCGCGCTCGGTGCCGTCGGTCGTGGTGATCGACTTCGGCCCGATCTGGCTGATGCCGGTGGTGATGACGTCGACGTTGGACGAGCACACCGCCGGGTAGTAAGTGTTGGAGAACAGCAGCCGCTTGCAGCCCATGATGTAGTCCGGGGTGAGCCGGGCCCGCAGTTCGGGGTCCTTGACGCTCTTCTCCAGGTGGCTGCTGGCCATGGTCTGCATCCGCCGCATTACCTTGGGGCGCGCCATGGCGAAGGCCAGAACCTCGCGGCCCCACATGTTGAAGCCGCGCCGGAACCGCTGGTAGCCCGGCAGGTGGCGCAACATCCAGCGCTGCACGGTGCCGTTGGGCTTGTCGGGCTTGGGGCCGATCCACGGTGGCGTCCGCTGGTAGAGGTCGAGCCGTTCGACCTCAGGCTGGATCTTGGGGACGAACTGGATGGCCGAGGCGCCCGTGCCGATGACTGCCACCCGCTTGCCCGAGAGGTCGTAATCGTGGTTCCAGCGGGCCGAGTGGAACATCGTCCCCTCAAAGTCCTCGATACCGGGGATCGAGGGAACCGAGGGCTCGCTCAGGTAACCCGTCCCCGTCACCAGCAGTTGGGCGGTATAGGAGCCCTGGGAGGTCTCGATGTGCCAGCGTCGCGTGTCCTCGTCCCAGTTGGCGCTGAGAACGTCGTGGCCGAAGCGGATGTAGGGGCGCACCCCGAAGCGGTCGGCGCAGTTGCGCAGATAGGCGTAAAGCTCGTCCTGCTTACCGAAGGTGCTCTTCCACTCGGGGTTACGAGCGAAGGAGAACGAGTACAGGTGGGCCATCACGTCACACCCACAGCCGGGGTAGGTGTTGTCACGCCAGGTCCCCCCGACCTCCTCGGCCCGCTCGAAGACGAGAAAGTCGTCAATCCCCTTCTGCAACAGCCGGATGGCCATCCCCAAGCCCGAGAATCCGCTGCCGATCACGGCTATACGCAGGTCACGAGTGGAGGGACGGTCGCCCCTGCCCTCGCGGCTCTCGTTCGGTACGACCTCACTGATATTCGCCACGACGGCCTCCTCAGTCGCGCCGCGCCAAAGTGACGCGGAAGTTGTTGAAGTGCTTGTCCTCAAGCAGATAGGCGAAGATGTCCAGGTAGCGCTCGAAGCGCTGCACCACCGCTTCGCCCTCCATCGCCACCGCCTCGTCGCGGCGTTCGGCGAGGCGCTGTAGCCACGCCCGGCAGGCACGGCTGAACGAGAAGGGCTCGTTGCGGATCTCGACCACCTCGAACAGCCCCTCGGCGGCCAGAGCGAGCTCGTGCAGGTGCGGGATGTGGCACCCCTCGAACTCCTCGCGCTGCAAAAACTTGAGGTCGTCGATGACTTGACGATCCAGCTTCGGCTGCTCGACCGTCATGGTGTGGAGCACCATGCGCCCTTCAGGGCGCAGGAACGTGTGGCACTGCTTGAAAAAGGTGCGGAACTGCCGGGTGCGCTCGCGTGGCGGCAGCGAGGAGTGGACGAAGTGCTCCAGCGCGTTGATGCAAAACGCCGCGTCGTAGGCGCCGACGGCCTCGTGGTCGGCCCAGCTCTCCACGCGGGTCTCGATCTTCGGGTTACCGATACCGGCGATGTAGTCGGCCTGGGTCCGGCTCAGCGTCAGCCCCACCGCCTGCTCAGCACCGTGAACGGTGGTCACACGGTCGGCCATCGTGCCCCAGCCGCACCCGATGTCCAGCACCCGACTCGCGTTCGCAGCGTCGGTCAGTTCGACAAAAGCGTCGAGCTTGCGCTCCTGAGCCCGATCGAGGCCCTCGTAGAGGTCCTCACCCTCCTGCCAGTAGCCGCCGGAGTACATCATCGTCGGTCCCAGCAGCAGGCGATAGAACTCGTTGCTCACCTCGTAGTGGTGTCTGATCGCCTCAATCTCGGGATTGACGGGCCCAGTTGCCACCTGTGTCATCTCTGCAGCTCCGTTCCTGGAAAACTCATCGAGCAGTAGGCAATCTTGCGGATCGCAAGAGATGTGCAAGACAGCCGCACGCGCCCCCGTGACGTGCGGTGATCCTGTTTCTGTTTTTGGGCAAGGGCGGCGAGGACAGGCGGTGGGCGCACGCGGGTGAGCGCCTCTGCTGTCGCCCCCGCGGGCCGGCGAGATCGCGCAGCGATCGAGGCACGAGCCGACGACGAGCACCCCAGCCGTTCGAAAAACAGAACCTGCGCTCGCGCGACCGCCGCGCCGGTGGCGCCACCGCGTCTCGCTGTGGGGCTGCCTGGGATGGCCGTTTTCCGACCGGCCGCCGTTCTCCGGGAGTCACGTCGCCGCCACACCCGGTCTGACCGCTTGTCCGTCGGCGATGTTGCGCGTTCGTTGCGCGCACCGAAGTTTCATGCCTGCCAGGAAGTAGGACACGCCCCTGGGAGCGGATCGGTCAGCTACCGGCCCTCCCAGAACGGTTACGAGGAGCCAAGCTCATGGAACTGCCCACGGTTGAGGACATGGCGAGCCAGTTGCAGGCCGTGTCGGGTGCCGAGAACGTCGACGTCGACGCCGCTCTGCTGCACATCGCCGACATTGACTCGCTGGACCTGATGGAGTGGCTGTACGGCTTCCAGAACCAGTACCCCCACATCCCCGCCGACGAGTCGCTCTTTGAGTCGATGGACGACTCGACCACGCTGCGGACCGTCCACGAGCGCATCCTGGCGCTGGCTCCGCAGCAGACCTCCCAGACTTAGGGAGAGGTCGTGAACGGCTTCGATATCACCGGGTGGGGCTCCGCCGTACCCGAGCGCGTCGTCAGCAGTGTCGACCTCGCGCAGCGCTTCGGGGTGGACGAGGACTGGATTGTCAGCCGGTGCGGGATTCGTGAACGACGGGCTGTGGACCCTGGGCAGACGACCGCCTCCCTGGCTGTCGACGCCGGGCGGCGGGCCCTGGAGCGGGCGGGGATCAGCGGCGAGGACGTCGCTCACCTCATCGTGGCTACGGCCACCCCTGAGCAGCCCTCGCCGGCTACCTCGGCTTTCGTCCACCACGATCTCGGCATCGCCGGTAGCGCTCACGACGTCAACTCCGAGTGCTCGGGTTTCATCTATGCGCTCATGACGGCGTCGGCCCTGATGAAGATCGACCCGCGCCCGATCCTGCTGATCGGTTCCGACACCCACACCCTCACCGCCAACCCGCTCGATCGCGACCTGAGCATTCTCGTCGGCGATGGGGCCGCTGCCCTGGTGCTTGAGCCCAGCCCCGATGAGCGGGTGCTGTCGTGGAACCTTGGGGCCGACGGCTCATGCACCGACAGCCTGAAGGTCGTGGCGGGGGGCAGTCGGATGCCGCCCACCGAGGAGACGGTGCGTCAGGGGCTGCACTACGCCAAGATCAACGGTAATGAGATCTACCTCAACGCGGTGCGCTACACGGTCCGCAGCGTGCGGGCCACGTTGGAGTCGGCCAAGGTGGCGGCCGAAGAGGTCGATCACATCGTTCCCCACCAGGCCAACATCCGCATCATCAACTCGATCGTCAGTCATACCGGTCTGCGTCCGGAGCGGCTGGTCACGAATCTGGAGCGCTACGGCAACACCGCGTCGGCCTCGATCCCCCTCGCGTTGGCAGAGGCGCTCGACGAGGGGCGGGTTCACGACGGTGACCTGGTGCTTTTGGCCGGCTTCGGTGCCGGTATGACGTGGGGATCGGTCCTTCTCGAATGGGGGGCGGTGTCGAAATGAGCAGCGACAATCAGGTGGGTGGTCCTCGCCCCGAGCAGCCGGTCGTCCTCGTCACGGGGGCCTCAGGCGGGCTCGGTCAGGCGCTGGCCATGGAGTTCGACTCCCTGGGCTGCCGGGTGGCGGTGCATTACAACAGTGCCGAGGCCCAGGCCCGTGCTGTCCAAGAGAAGCTCCACAACGACTCTGTTCTGGTCACCGGCGATGTGGCGTCCTGGGATGCCGTCACCGAGATGTACGAGCGCATCTCCGAGCACCTCGGAGCCATCGACGTGCTCGTCAACAATGGCGCTATCCGCAAGGACTCGCTGATGGCCATGCAGTCGCCGGAGTCGTGGCGGCAGGTGATCGAAACCAACCTGCTGGGGACCTTCCACACGACTCGGGCCGCCATCCCGGCCATGCTGCGCAAGCGTTGGGGGCGCGTCATCAACGTCGTCTCGCCCTCGGGACTCATCGCCACGTCCGGCCAGACGGCGTACTCGGCGTCGAAGGCCGGGGTCATCGGCATGACCCGGACCCTGGCCGCCGAGTGCGGCCGTCGAGGGGTGACGGTCAACGCCCTCTCACCGGGCTTCATGGAAACCACCATGACCAAGGACCTCTCCGCCAAAGCCACTGACGCGATCAAGGACAAGACGCCGATTCCCCGCTTCGGCGTCCCCGAGGAGGTGGCGCGCAGCGCCGCTTTCTTCCTCGACAGTGACTACATGACGGGGCAGGTCATCAGCATCGACGGTGGGGTTTCCATCACCTGACCGCCATTGCGTCCACGCACGGTGGCCGGTACGCCCGCGGGCGTACCGGCCACCGCGGTGTTTCGGCTCCAAAGCCGATGACCACCCTGGGCTCTACGTCGACACCGACGCCGCCCCCTTGCGCCGCCTGGAACCGCTCGCGCCTGCGCAGACATGGTCCCGCCGGAAAGGGCGCGTAAATGAGGAGCTCCCGTGACCCCGGGAGCGGAGTCAGCAGTGCGCCGTACTGGAGCTGTTGGCGCGTGCTCGGTGGAGTCCGCCGGTATGCCAAAAGCCGCCCTGCGGGAGTGCCACGAGACGAGGTGATCGGGAGCTCCTGCGAGTTTTCGCAGGTTCTGGGCTGTCAGGTTGGCTGTCAGCCGAGCTCGCCTCGTTCTCCGGAGGCGGAGAGGCGCGAGGTTAAGCAGGGTGCACCTGGCAGGATTCGAACCTGCGACCGTCGGATTAGAAGTCCGGTGCTCTATCCACTGAGCTACAGGTGCCGTACTCATTCAATTGTGCGCTTTCCGGCGCCGCCAGTGACGCCCGGCGTGGGACGCAGGGCATGGCCGCGAGGGAGAGCGCCAGCGGCGACAGCACTGTCGCGCTGGGAGGTATGGCCGGTTGGCCATTGTGGCGGAGCGAGTTCAAGACCGCCCCTAGGGTGACATTGTAGGGTATTTGGAAGATGTCGCCCATGATTGGGCAAAATCGTACCAACTACGGTCATTCGTAGTTGCATCTTGTTAGCACGCACTCTCCGCCAAAATGGCCGCTAGTGTCGCCGCACGTAACGTTACCCGCGATTAACTCCCGAAGCGGTGCACGTCAGGGGCGTTTCGTGAACTCACGCACGTGGCCACCCGGTCGATATGCCGGGCGGCCACGCCCAGTGTGTGTTCAGTGGGCTACCAGGTCCACCACACGCCGCTGGTGATGAGCATCTCGACGATGAAGAATGTAACGATCATCGGGCTCCCCTCCTCTCCTCTCAGGCTCAGTAGAGCTACTAGGGGGAGGCTTTAAGGGGGCGTCTCATTTCTCTACGTATACATCCGGTGACCTGTTGTAGTCAATGCCCTTTCTTTCCCGGTGAGCGGCGCACGTACCGGTCCGTTCCACCGCTTCCCCTTGCCGGCTTCGACGGCTTCGACCGTATTCGTAGGCTCTGCATCGGGTTGGGCCAACTGGCCACTACCGTGATGCCGTGACAACGAACCGATCCCGGCCACACGCCCGCCCTCTCGCGCTGGGCCTGCTGCTGGGCGCGGCCCTCGACCGCGTCGTGCCCGATCCTCCCCGAGGACACCCCGTCGCCCTGTTCGGTCGGGCCGCCGGGGCGCTGGAAGCACAGCTCCACGCACCCACCCGCGCTCGCGGCGCCACCTTCACCGCCTTGGCTCTCACCCCTGTGGTCGCTCTTGGTGTAGGTGCCGAGAGCGATCCCCGGCCGTGGCGCCGCGCCGCGGTCACCGGCCTGGCCACGTGGGCTGTGGTGGGCGGCGCCATGCTCGAACGCGAGGCCCTCCTCCTGGCTGGGGAGTTGGAAGCCGGTGACCTTCCTGCGGCCCGGCGCCGGCTCCCTCACCTGTGCGGGCGCGACCCTCGCGAGCTCGACCCCGCCGACTTGGCCCGTGCCACCGTGGAGTCGGTCGCGGAGAACACCTCCGACGCGGTCACGGCCCCCCTGCTATGGGGAGGTCTCTTCGGGGTGCCCGGCCTCCTTGGCTACCGGGCCGTCAACACACTCGACGCGATGGTGGGTCACCGCGGCGACCGCTACGAGCGCTTCGGTTGGTGCGCCGCCCGCCTCGACGACGTGGCCAATTGGGCGCCGGCGCGGCTGACGGCCGTGCTGGCCGTAGTGGCGGCTCCGCTCGTCGCGGGCTCGCCGGTCGCGGCGCTGCGGGCGTGGCGCCGCGACGGTCACCACCACCCCAGCCCCAACGCCGGTCAGTGCGAGTCCGCCTTCGCCGGAGCGCTGGGGGTACGACTGGGCGGAACTAACGTCTACGGCTCCCGGATCGAGCACCGGCCCGATCTCGGTGAGGGGCGCCAGCCCGAGACCCGCGATATCCGTCGCGCGGTGCGCCTGGCCCGCGCCGTCGGGCTTGGGGCAGCCGCGGCGAGCGCGCTGCTCGCTTTGGTCACGGCCTCGCGTCGCCCCCGTCGCCGCGGACCTTAGGGCCGTCCTGGCCCACGGCCCACGGCCCACGGCCAACGGCCGTGCGGGAGCGGCGGGGCCGTGCCGCACGCCCCCGGGCGCACCCCAGTAGTGCGCGCCCCCGGTAACCTCGGTGCGGTGCGCGCCCCGACCACGGGGCGTGCCGCGGGAGGAGGCAACCATGGGGGCGGCCGACGTCGCCGGGACAGCGGGCGCACTGCTCGTCGCCGGAACCACATCCGACGCCGGCAAGAGCGTCGTCGCGGCCGGGCTGTGCCGCTGGCTGGCACGCAAGGGAGTGCGCGTCGCACCGTTCAAAGCGCAGAACATGTCGCTCAACTCTGTCGTCACTCCGGGGGGTGCCGAGATCGGGCGGGCGCAGGCCATGCAGGCCGCCGCCTGTGAGATCGACCCCACCCCCGCCATGAACCCGGTCCTGCTCAAGCCCGGTGGTGACCGCACCAGCCAGGTGATCGCCATGGGCCAACCCATCGGCGAGGCCGACGCCCTCAGCTACCACGGCTACCGTGACCGCCTGCGCCAGATCGCCGTCGACGCGCTCGCCGAGCTACGCGCCAGCTACGACGTGGTCATCTGTGAGGGGGCCGGCAGCCCCGCGGAGATCAACCTGCGCGCCGGCGATATCGCCAACATGGGGCTCGCGCGGGCGGCCCATCTGCCGGTCCTGCTCGTGGGCGATATCGACCGGGGCGGGGTGTTCGCGGCCATGCACGGCACCCTGGCGCTGCTTGAGCCCGCCGACCAGGCCCTCATCGCCGGTTTCGTCATCAACAAGTTCCGCGGCGCGCCCGAGTTGCTACAGCCGGGGCTGGACATGCTGCGTCGGCTCACCGGCCGGGCAGTCCACGGTGTCCTTCCTTGGCTGGATGGGCTCTGGTTGGACGTGGAGGACTCGCTGGGGTTGAGCGTCGACCGCGGCCCGACGCGGGAGCCGCTGGGGGAGGAGACCCTGCGGGTGGCGGTCGTGCGCCTGCCTCGCATCAGCAACTTCACCGACATCGATGCGCTCACCGTCGAACCCGGCGTGGACGTGCGCTTTGCCACCACGCCCCACGAACTCGACGACGCCGATCTCGTCGTCGTGCCGGGCAGCCGTGCCACCGTCGCCGACCTCGGCTGGCTGCGCGAGCGCGGCCTGGACGGCGTCCTTGCCCGCAGGGCGGCCGTGGGGCGGCCCGTGCTGGGCATCTGCGGCGGTTATCAGATGCTGGCCCACACGATCAGCGACGACGTGGAGTCCGCCGCAGGTGACGTGGACGGCCTCGGGCTGCTCCCCACCCGCGTGGCGTTCATGCCAGACAAGACTTTGGGACGCCCCACCGGTAGCGGCTACGGCCACCCGGTCGACGCCTACGAGATCCACCACGGCCGCGTGGAGATCGACTGGGAGGACGCCGCGGCCCCCGAGCCGTTCCTCGACGGGTGCCGTCGAGAGGCGGTCTGGGGCACCACCTGGCACGGGGTGCTGGAGAACAACCAGTTCCGGCGCGCTTTCCTGGCCGACATCGCCCACTGGGCCGGACGACGCTTCGTGCCCGCGCCTGACACCGACTTCGCCGCCGAACGCATGGCCCGGTTGGATGCGCTGGGCGACCTCGTCGAAACCTACATGGACACCGACGCCCTGTGGCGACTCATCGAGCACGGCGCCACTTCCGGGCTTCCAGTGGTTCCCCCTGCCGGGGTCCCGAGCCCCTGACGGCGGCACACGAAACCGGCCCCCGCCCGGCGCCCTCATCTGGCGACCGCAGCGCCCCGACGGAGAACTTTTCCACAGGTTCGCGCAGCGCTCTCCTCGCCACCGAAAGCGGTACCTAACGTGGAGGGAGCAATCGCGGTCACGGTGAGAATCACGTGGGGCCGCACCGGTGCAGCGTGAGCGGTGCGGGTGGAGTGTTGTCGATGGAAGTTCCCACGCAATGACGGCGCCGCGTGCGTTGCCTCAGCCCGCCAGGCTGCCGGCGGGCGGGGCGTGCCCTGCTTTGCCACCTTCCGAGAGGGAAGAGATCCGATGGACGCCGTCACCGTACACAGCACCGATTCCGCTGCCAACGAAACCGACCCACAACACCACATCACCCTGGCTCTCGATCCCGCCATCCACGCCGATCTGCGGCAGGCGGCCGGCGCGCAGGGGATCGAGGCCTATCTGCGTATGTTGCTCCTACGGCACAGCCGGTGGAGCGACACCCGCACCTGGCTGGCCGAACTGGAGGCCACCTACGGTCGGTTGCCCGCTGAGGCGCTGGAGGGCATCTACCGCAAGGCGTTGGGGATGCCGCGTCGACCCGCCGATGGGAAGCGCTCGGTCACCCTTGTGTTCGACGCCGCGGAGTTCGCCGCCCTGTCCACTTTGGCGGGGGAGCGGCCAGTGGCGCCGTACGCCCACGAAGTGCTCAGGAGCTATCTGGACGCTCACGCTGCCGACGGTGCCGGCGCGGCCAGCGGTGAGGACCTCACGAGCACACCCACCCCCAGGGTGACCCGATCCGCTGTATCGCATACCGACTAAGAGCCACCGCCCTCGGTCAGCGCGGTGGGCACGCTGTGGTGAGCCGATTCTCACCGTTTGCGGTCAGCGCGGACCCAACCTGCTGGATTGGTTGTCCCGCCGCGCTGACCGGGGCTTCCTCTCACGCCATGCTCGCCAGCGAGCGCACGTGGTTGAACTGTTGGTGGACTTGGTGGATCGTCCCTTGACTGCGAACCGGGATATGGGTGGTGTGAAAACGTTCACCGCTGCGCACCGAGACCTGGATGCTTCCACTGACGGTCGTCTCCTTGGCCAGCAGGAATAGCAGGCTCAGCGCACAGGTCATAGGCATGAGGATCAGGCCCAGCACCAGGCCCCACGTGGCCATCCGCTGCTCGATATAACTCATGTCGTTGATACTCCACACGCTGCCCCGCAGCGGGAACCTCCCCGAAGGGGTGTTGATCTCGTGCTCGGTCACGGTGATGTCGCCGAGCACGGCCAGCGTCTGACCTCCGCTGGGCGGCGGGGTCTGATACCCGGGCGGCGCCTGCCAGCCACCGGTTTGAGCCGTGGGGTTGTATGGCACCATCCCCCCAGCCGGATGCCCGCCTGAGGGGTAGCCCGGATGGGAGAACGGGTCAGGGGTGGGGGGCTGCTGCGGATACTCAGGCTCTGGCTCGGAGGGTTGGGGGTAGTGCGTCATAATTCGATTCTCCCCCATCCCCCCGAACGTTGACGGAGATTGACACCGCCGCGGCGCCACCGGGCCGGTACCGGCCACGCTCGGACCGTCCGTGCCGGCAAGACCGATCCGGCGAGGGGCATTCCATCAAATCCTCCTGAGGGGACCACGGCGCTGCCCACCTCGGTAGCCCCGGTGTCGGAGCGCTGTGGTACGAGGGGCCCGCTCGGTGTGGATGTGGCCGAAGTTAACACGGCTGTTCTGCCCCACAGCGGCCTCTGCGAAGATAGGAGGCGACGACGCGAAGGAACACGGTGTGAATCCGTGGCTGTCCCGCAACTGTCATGGGGGAGTCCGTTCCACATAGGGCCACGCCCGGGCCTGTCCCCGGGGGGAAGGCGGGGGCGGACGGCGATCCCGAGCCAGGAGACTTCGCGGCGTCGCGTACGAGTTTTCCGAAGTCACGGGGCGCGGACCCCGACACGGGAGTTTAAGGACCACGTGTGGCTACGATCCTGCTGTTGTCCACTGCCGACACCGAACTGCTCGCCGCCCGGGCCGCCGATGCCGGCTATCGAACCGCCAACCCCGCCCGCACCGACCCCGACGCGCTGACCGAACTGCTCTCGGGAGCCGATATCGCCGTGGTGCGGCTGCTGGGCGGGCGCGAGGCGTGGCCGGAGGGCCTGGCGCGGCTGCGGAGCTCCGGCGTCCCGCTCGTGGCCCTGGGGGGCGAGTCCGCTCCCGATCCGGAGATGATCGCGATGTCGACGGTGCCCGCCGGCACCGCCACCGACGCCCATGCCTACCTGCGTGAGGGCGGTGTGGGCAATCTGCGCGAGCTGGCCCGGTTCCTCTCCGACACGGTGCTGCTCACCGGCGAGGGCTTCGAGCCGCCCGAGCACATGCCCGAGTACGGTGTCCACGGTGAGCGCGCCCGCGCCGATGACCGCCCCACGGTGGCCGTCATCTTCTACCGCGCCCACGAACTCTCCGGCAACACCGCCTTCGTCGACACCCTGTGCGACCGCATCGAAGCCGCTGGCGCCAACGCGCTTGCGGTGTTCTCCGGCTCGCTCCGGGGCCTGACCCGCCAGAGCCACCCAGGCCTGTTCGAGCTGCTGGGCCAAGCCGACGCGATCGTCACCACCGTCCTCGCGGCGGGGGGCTCCGTGGCTGCCGACGCCTCGGCCGGCGGCGATGAGGACGCTTGGGACGCCGGCGCGCTCGCCGAGCTCGACCGCCCCATCCTGCAAGGGATGGTGCTTACCTCCACACGTGAAGCGTGGCAGGCCTCCGACGCGGCGCTCACCCCGATGGACGCCGGCATGCAGGTCGCCATCCCCGAGTTCGACGGCCGGCTGATCACCGTGCCGTTCTCGTTCAAAGAGACCGACCCCCACAGCGGGATCGCCACCTACGCCCCCGACGAGGAGCGCGCTGCGCGCGTCGCCGCCATCGCCGTATCCCACGCGCGGCTGCGCTGGGTGCCTCCGGCGCAGCGCCGTCTCGGACTCGTCCTCTCCTCCTACCCCACCAAGCACGCTCGCGTGGGCAACGCCGTGGGCCTCGACACCCCCGCCTCCGCCGTGCGGATGCTGCGCGAACTCACCGCCCGCGGTTATGACCTGGGCGACGACGACACTCTCTGGCGTCGTCCCGCCCCAGATGAGGACCGTCGTGACGACGATGGCGACCCCCTCATCCACGCGCTCATCAACGCCGGTGGTCACGACGTGGAGTGGCTCACCGAGGAGCAGCTCGCCGCCGCCACCTGCCGCGTGCCCCTAGCCGACTATCAGCGCTGGTTCGACGCGCTGCCGGCCGAGCTGCGCGAGTCCGTCCGCGGCCACTGGGGCGAGCCGCCGGGGGAGCTCTACGTCGACGACAGCTCCGGCGAACCCGAGATCGTGATCGCCACCCTGCGCTTCGGCAATATCGTGCTGTTGATCCAACCCCCGCGGGGTTTCGGCGAAAACCCCATCGCCATCTACCACGACCCCGACCTGCCGCCCTCCCACCACTACCTCGCCGCCTACCGCTGGCTGGAGACCCCACCCGAGCAGGGTGGGTTCGGCGCGCACGCGGTCGTCCACCTCGGCAAACACGGCACCTTGGAATGGTTGCCCGGCAAGGGACTGGGATTGGCGGCCGAGGACGCTCCCGACGCCGTACTCGGCGGGCTGCCCATGATCTACCCGTTCATCGTCAACGATCCCGGTGAGGGCACCCAGGCCAAGCGTCGCGCCCACGCCACCGTCGTCGACCACCTCGTCCCCCCCATGGCACGGGCCGACACCTACGGCGACATCGCCAAGCTCGAACAGCTACTCGACGAGTACGCGCTGGTCAACGACCTCGACCCCGACAAAGCGCCCACGCTGCGCGCCCAGATCTGGACCCTGATCAAGGCGGCCGAACTCCACCACGACCTGCACACCGACGAGATGCCGGGCGAGGACGAGTTCGACGACTTCGTCATGCACGTCGACGGCTACCTGTGTGAGATCAAGGACGTGCAGATCCGCGACGGCCTGCACGTGCTGGGGGCCGCGCCGGTGGGGGAGGCGCGCGTCAACCTGGTTATGGCGGTGCTGCGCGCCTCGCAGGTCTGGGGCAACCGCACCGGTGCTCTGCCCGGCCTGCGCGCCGTACTGGCCGGGCACTTCTCGCTGGATGAACAGGCTCTGCTGGCCGATCCCGGCGCTCGCGTCGATGTTGCCAAGGGGCTCACCGCGCTCGCCGAGGGGCCGGCGCGCACCGCCTCCGACGCCGTCGATCTCATCGACACGCTCGCCCGCCGACTCGTCGAGGGTATGGAGGAGACCGGCTGGGTCACCGACAAGGCTGGCACTGTGGTCACCGAGGTGTTGGGCGAGAGCAGCGGCCTCGGTGACGCCGTGCGCGTCCTGGAGTTCGCCGCCGAGGAGGTGGTGCCGCGTCTGGCGGCTACCGGCGGCGAGATCGACGCCGTGTTGCACGCCCTCGATGGCGGTCACGTACCGGCCGGCCCGTCGGGCTCGCCCACCCGTGGCCTGGTCAACGTGTTGCCCACGGGCCGCAACTTCTATTCGGTCGACCCCAAGGCCATCCCGGGGCGCAATTCCTTCGAGGTGGGCCAGGCCCTCGCCGACTCGCTGATCCGGCGCCACCTCGACGACACCGGCGACTACCCGCGCTCGGTGGGGTTGACCGTGTGGGGTACCGCCGCCATGCGCACCCAAGGCGACGACATCGCCGAGGTGTTCGCGCTGCTGGGCGTGCGTCCCACGTGGGACGACGCTTCGCGGCGGGTCACCGGCTTCGAGATCGTGGACCTGGCGGAGTTGGGGCGGCCCCGTATCGACGTCACCCTGCGCGTCTCCGGTTTCTTCCGCGACGCCTTCCCACACGTCATCCAGTTGGTCGACGACGCCATCACGGCGGTCGCCGAGCTTGACGAGCCCTTGGAGAGCAACTATCCGCGGGCCCACGCGCTGGCCGACCACGGCGAGCACGACGACTGGCGCCGTGCCACCACCCGCATCTTCGGCTCCAAGCCAGGGGCCTACGGGGCGGGTTTGCTGCCGCTCATCGACGCCCGTAACTGGCAGGACGACACCGACCTCGCCGAGGTGTACGCGGTGTGGGGCGGCTACGCCTACGGGCGCGGGCTCGACGGCCACGAGGCGCGCGCCGACATGGAGTCGGCGTTTCGCCGTATATCCGTGGCGGCCAAGAATCAAGACACCCGCGAACACGACATCGTCGACTCCGACGACTACTTCCAGTACCACGGCGGCATGGTGGCCATGGTGCGCAAACTCACCGGCAGCAACCCCGCCGCCTATGTGGGCGACTCCGCCACTCCCGACCAGGTGCGCACCCGCACCCTGACCGAGGAAACCCGCCGCGTCTTCCGGGCCCGTGTGGTCAACCCCCGGTGGATGGCGGCGATGCGCCGCCATGGCTACAAGGGCGCTTTCGAGATGGCCGCGACCGTGGATTACCTGTTCGGCTACGACGCCACGGCCGGTGTGGTCGACGACTGGATGTACACCAAACTTGCCGAGTCCTACGTCTTCGACAGCGAGAATCGCGAGTTCCTACAGAACTCCAACCCATGGGCGTTGCGCGGCATGACCGAACGTCTACTGGAGGCTGCCGACCGCGAACTGTGGAGCGAGCCCGATCCGCAGGTGCTCGAACGGCTGCGCGAGACCTACCTCCAGCTCGAAGGTGAATTGGAAGGCGGCGAGGAGTGACCTGGCGGGGCGCGGCAGCTAGCTGCCGCGCCCCGCCAGGGGAGAACGCGACGCTCGGGGCTCAGACGAGGCCAGCCAATGGTTGGGGGCTGCGAGCCGCGGCAGTCACCGACCTCGGCTCTGCTCGGCTCCCTCGACCGCGCCGGCCCGTTCCGTGCAGACCGTGCGCAGGGGATGGCGCCTGCGCGACAGCGGCGATGGCTCCGGGACGGCGCGCGGATTCGGTCAGGAGACTGCGGCGGTGGAGTACCGCAGGGCCTGCATCCCCCGCCGCTCAGGCCAGTGCGCCGCTGCGACCTCCCTTATCGGCCGGGACTCATCCGTTTGCGCGCGACGGCTCTACGGCGGTGGCCGCGAACCAGTCCAGGATCTCCTCGGGGGTGCCCACCTCGTGCCCCCGCAGTGCCGGCCCGTTCACCGGCCCGGCACTGGCAGGAACCCGGATGTCGAGCATCACCGTGCCTTCGACGGTCGGCGTGAGGGTGAAGTCGAAGAATCGGCAGCACTGTTTCTCTTGGACCAGTGGGCTGATGTCCAAACCGTTGTCGGTGGCCAGCATCAGGCGCAAGTGCTGTGGGCTCACCCGTTCGGTGGTGCGGGCCGCCGCTAGGAGGGCGCGGAAACCCTCCTGCTGGGCGGGGA
Source organism: Salinactinospora qingdaonensis (assembly GCF_039539445.1). Taxonomy (NCBI): domain Bacteria; kingdom Bacillati; phylum Actinomycetota; class Actinomycetes; order Streptosporangiales; family Nocardiopsidaceae; genus Salinactinospora; species Salinactinospora qingdaonensis. Next base: position 257,755 of record NZ_BAABDD010000001.1, on the reverse strand, counting down.
CCAGCGAGGGATCGATGGTGCAGGCGAGGGGTTCGGTTGCCATGATCGTCTCCTTGGCTGTTCGCGCCGTTACGGCTGCTGTGGGGCGACGTGACACTCAAGTTAGGGCTGTACCCAGGTACGGGATGCAACCGTCGTCGCCGTTGTGCCGCCGTTGGAAACCGCAGCCGAGCACCACCGGTCCCGCCGGCACATGGCGGTGACGCCGTGTGGTTCCTCGCGAACGGCCGGGATCGTTATCAACAGCTCCATCGGGTGGTGTGTGCTTTGCCATATGCCTTGGGTAGGTTTATGGGTACCCGCCACCACTGGACGGGAGGCCGAACGCAATGCCGGTATGGATTCTGTGGTTGGTAGCGGCCGTGGCGTTGGGAGTCGCCGAGGTCTTCACCTTGACCTTGTCGCTGGGACTCCTCGCCATCGCTGCTTTGGTTGCTGGTGTCTTGGGGGCGATTGGGCTCGGACCTCTCTTCCAGGTCCTGGCGTTCTCCGTGACAGCCGCCGCGGGTCTGGCCTTCGTGCGCCCCATCGCTCGTAAGCACCTCTACCAGCCACCTGCGACGCGCTCTGGTGTCGATGCCCTCGTCGGACAGTCGGCGGTGGTGATGGAGGAGGTCACCGTCGACCACGGACGCATCAAGCTGTCCGGCGAGGAGTGGTCGGCTCGCTCGTTTGACGAGACCCAGGTCATCCCGGCGGGGGCCCGGGTCGACGTTATGGAGATTGAAGGGGCCACCGCTCTCGTCTATCCCAGAGAGGCGCTGCCGTGACTGTCGTGAGCCGTGATTCGGGCCGCGCCCTCGCACCCGTTAAGGCTGGAAAGTGATGTTCGGGATGGAGATTCTGTTCCTCGTCCTCGCGATCATCGTGATCGTCGCCGTCGTATCCACCGTGCGGATCGTGCCGCAGGCACGCGCCTACAACGTCGAGCGGTTCGGTCGCTACCTGCGTACCCTCAACCCGGGCCTGAACTTCATCATCCCGGGAATCGACCGCGTCAACACCAAGTTCGACCTGCGCGAGCAGGTGTTCTCCTCGCGTCCGCAGCCGGTGATCACCGAGGACAACCTCGTCGTCAACATCGATACCGTCCTCTATTACCAGATCACCCACGCCAAGGCAGCCGCCTATGAGGTCGCCGACTATCTACAGGCCATCGACCAGCTCACCGTGACCACGCTACGCAATGTCATCGGCGGCATGGACCTGGAGCGCACGCTGACCTCACGCGAGGAGATCAACTCGCGGCTGCGCGGGGTACTCGACGACGCCACCGGCAAGTGGGGAATCCGGGTCAACCGGGTCGAGATCAAGGCGATCGACCCGCCGCCCACCATTAAGGAGGCGATGGAGAAGCAGATGCGCGCCGAGCGCGACAAGCGGGCGGTCATTCTGCACGCCGAAGGTGAGCGGCAGTCGAAGATCCTCACCGCCGAAGGTGCCCGGCAGCAGTCGATCCTGGAGGCCCAGGGTGAGCAGCAGGCCGCGATCTTGCGTGCCGACGGTGAGGCCAAGGCCGTCGAGCGCGTCTTCCAGGCCGTGCACGCCAACAACGCCGACTCCAAGCTGCTGGCGTACAAGTACCTGGAGACCCTGCCCAGCCTGGCCAACGGCGAGGGCAACACGTTCTGGGTCATTCCCGGGGAGCTGACCCAGGCAGTGCACAACCTCAGCCGTGCCTTCTCCGGTGAGGAGGAGCAGGGTCAGCGTCCGGCGGCCGAGGCCGACGGTCACGGTGAGAGCGAGACCGGTTCGCACGAGGCTGAGGTGCCACAGCAGCTCACCTCCGGCGACCCTCTCCAGCAGCAGTCGGCTATGGCCGCCGCTGACGAGGCCGCCGAACGCGCGGCCGAGGCGGTGGCCGACGCTCGGGCCGAAGCCGAAGCCGCGGCCGGCCCCTCCGCGAGCTCCGAAACCTCCCAGGAGACGTGAGGCCGCCACCGGCACGCTTTGGCGTTCGCGCCCGGAGGGGTCGACCCCTCCGGGCGCGAACGCGGTCGGCGCCGCTGCTGGTCAGAGCAGCAGCAACTTGCCGGTGGTCCGGCGGGCGGCCAGATCCGTGTGGGCCTGAGCGGCCTCGCTCAGGGGGTAGCGGCCTCCCACCCGCACCTCCAGGTCTCCGGCGGCCACCAGTTCGAAGACGTCGGCGGCGCGCTGGAGGAGTTCGCTGCGTTGGGCGATGTAGTGCCCTAGGCTGGGCCGGGTCAGATACACCGAGCCGGCCGTGTTGAGCCGTTGCGGGTCCAACGGTGGCACCGGGCCGCTGGCTTGGCCGAACAGGGCGAGGACGCCGCGCGGGCGCAGGCTGGCCAGGCTCGCCTCGAACGTGTCGGCCCCGACTCCGTCGTAGACCGCGGCCACCCCTTCACCGGCGGTCAGGTCGGCCACCGCGTCGGCGACATCGGCCTCGGTGTAGCGGATGACGTGGTCGACGCCGGCGGCCCGCGCCTGCTCCTCCTTGGCTCGCGTGGAGACGGTTCCGATGACGCGCCCGCCGCGCAGCTTCGCCAGTTGCGCGATCAGCAGCCCGGTACCACCGGCGGCCGCGTGTACGAGTACGGTGTCGCCGGGCTGGATGGGGTAGGTCGAGTGCGTTAGGTACTGCGCGGTCATCCCTTGAAGCAGGGTCGCCGCCGCCTGTTCGGACGTCACTTCGTCGGGGACGGGCGCCACCCGGTTGGCCGGGACGACTGCCCGGTCGGCGTAGGAGCCGGGGTGCATCACCCACGCGCAGCGCTGGCCCACAGCAAGCTCGTCGACCGCTGCCCCTACCGCGCTCACGGTGCCGGCGCCTTCCACCCCCGGCGTGAAGGGGGTTGCTACGGCATAGGCGCCCGAGCGCTGGTAGATGTCGATGAAGTTCACCCCGCGGGCCTCGATGTCGATGCTCACCTCCCCCTGGCCCGGCGTGGGGGCGGCCGTCTCCTTGAGCCGCATGACCTCGGGCTCTCCCGGTTCGTCGATGACGATGGCGCGCATGTATCTCTCCGTATTCACCTGATCGAGCTGCTGCCGCGTGGAAGCGCCCGCACGCCTGCCGGGGCGTGCACCCTTCAGCAGACGCTTGAGCCGCGGCGGTCTTCTCCTACCGTGCCTTGCCTGCGGGACCGCTTCCCGCCGCCCCGCCTGTGGCCGTCGACAACCGGTGAGCGGTGGCTGCTCCCGTGGTGGATTCGGGCGAGCACAGCGGTGGTGGACATCGCTTGGTGGCCCCTGTTCGACTATAATGGGAACACGTGTTCGAATTACGCCTGTTCTTCCCCGCGGGCGCAGCACGCGCATCGGTCATCCTGACGGAGCCCCAGCGCGTGCGTCATCGGTAGGGAGGCTTGGTGAGTCGGAGCTACGGTGCGCCCATCACGGTCGGTCAGCAACAGGGGCGCCCGGTGCGCTTCACATGGGAGGGACGGATTTACACCGTGCATCGCATCATCGACCACTGGGTCGCGCTGCGGTCCCAATGGTCCCCCGAGAGCCAGGAGCGAGCCCCACGGCGCCGCTGCTGGCGCGTGCAGGCGGGAGTGGGCTCCAGCTACGGCGTGTACGAGCTGTATCACGATCTTGCCCTCGACGAGTGGCGGGTCGCGCGGGTGGCGCTGCCGCGCTCCCCGCACCCCTGCTGACCCCTGAAGCCTCGCTCTCCCGCGGGTGCAGGGGTGGCGCGGAATCGCGGGCGCGCCCGTGGCGTTAACGCCACGGGCGCGCCCGCCCGCCCCCATCCCCCAAAGGAGTCACCGCTATGGTCAAGGCCTCCGTCCTCGACTATGTCCTCAGCCCTCCCGAGTTGAGCGCCCACGAGGCTCTCAACGAGGTCGTCGACTCGGCCGTGCTCGTCGAGCAGTTGGGCTACGAACGTCTCTGGTTCTCCGAGCACCACAATTCCGCCGGTCTGGCGTGTAGTGCGCCAGAGTTAGTCATCGGGCGCGTAGCGGCGGCCACCCGCCACATCAGAGTGGGCGCGGGTGGGATCATGCTGCCCAATCACGCTCCGCTGAAGGTCGCCGAGGTCTTCAACACACTGGAGGCCATGTTCCCGCACCGCATCGACCTGGGGCTCGGTCGCGCTCCGGGAACTGACGGCACGACGGCACTCGCGCTGCGCGGCTCCCGCGAAGCCGTTGCCAAGGTCGACTTCGCCGACATGGCCCAGGAGCTCTTCGCTTTCCTCAGCAACGGGTTCCCAGCGGGCCACCCCTTCTGTGAGGTGACAGCCGCGCCGCAGTTGGTCACGCCGCCGCACGTGTGGATGCTGGGTTCCAGCGACTACGGCGCGACCTACGCTGCCGCCCACGGCTTACCGTTCTCGTTCGCCCAGCAGATCAACCCCGACTACACCGTGCCCATGCTGCGGCGCTACCGCGACCACTTCCGCCCCTCGTCACGGCGGTCCACCCCTTACAGCAGCTTCTCGGTGATCGCGTTTGCCACCGAGGACGCCGAGGAGGCAGAGGACTTCGCCGCGTTCTGGGCGTTGCAGATGAGCAAGGTGCGCTCCAACGGGCGCACTCCCACCTCTATGGCTCAGGCCCGCGAGTTCCGCTCTGACTCCCATTATCAATTGACCCGGCGTTCCATGGCTGACCGCATGTTTGTCGGCCAACCCGCCGAGGTCGCCCAGCGGGTACGGGCTGTTGCTGAGCAAGCTCACGCCGACGAGGTCGTCATCGCCACCCCCATGCCCGTGGCCGACGCCCGCAGGCGCAGTTTCGAGTTGTTGGCCGTCGAGTTCGGGCTCAAGCCGCGTGACTGAGACCGCTTCTCGTCACACGAGGCTCTCTGCCCCAGCGACCGGCCGGTGGCCACTGCCGGCCAGCGTCGCTCGCAAGCCCGGGGTTTCGGGGAAATCCGCCGTAGCGCGAAACCACGCTCGCTAGTGTTGAGCAAATGATGGAGCACCTGGGGTGGGCGGTGGAGGACACGATCGCCGGGTTCTGGGCTCTCGGCGGCGAGACACGTACCCTCAACGGGGCGCGGTTGATCCGTAACCGCTTGGCACCTCACGTCGCCTACTGCAACGTGGTCACCGGCCTCGTGGCCAACGGTTCTGGGCAGGTCCGTGCCCTCCTCGATGACGCGGTGGAGTGGATCGGTACCGCGGCCGAGATCTACGTCGGTCCGCGCACCAGCAGCGCCACGGAGGCCACGTTGCTACTGGAAGGGTGGTCGCCGTCGCAGACCCAGGTGGAGATGGTGGCGACGGACGTGATTCCGGCCCCACGGCGCCGACCCGCCGAAATCCGCCCCGCCCGCACCAGCGAGGATTGGGCGTGCCTGGAAGCGTTGTTTCGGATGGACCACGACGAAGAGGCGCGCGGGGCCGGCACGGCGCTACGGCCGATCGAGTACACCACTGAGGCCGTCACCGCCCGACGTGTCAAGCTGCCCAGCGTGGCCTACTGGATCGCCCGGTGCGAGGGGCAGCCGTGTGGCTTCTTCGCCTCGTGGGCCCGTCCCGGCGCAACCATGGCCATGGTGGAGGACCTGTTCGTCCACTCCGAGTTCCGAGGCCGCGGTGTGGCAACCCAGTTGCTGCACCATGCGGTCACCCAAGCCCGCTCGCGCGGCATCCGGCCCGTACTGATCCGGGCCGACGCCGCCGACTGGCCCAAGAGTTTCTACGCTCGTCTTGGTTTCCGGCCGGTGGCGGTCACCCGTTATTACGCTTGGCCGTCGCGGACACGGTGACCACGTCCGGTGGGCTCACTCCTGCCCGCGGTGGACCGCCTCCAGGGTGGCGAAGGTGTTGAATTCGCTGGGCTTACCCGTCTTCTCGTGGGGGTGCCGTTCCTCGGAGGAGTCGTGGGTGGGCGGGTGCGCCGCGGCGCGTTCGTCGCCGATCTCCTGCCGGGGGAGCCGGGACTCGCGGTGTTCGGTGGTGTCGTTAGGCATGTTTGGTCGCCTCGTAACTGTCGCGATGGGGGAATGTCGCGTTTTGGGGATACCCACACGCAATTGGTCTACACCACATGCTGGCGTGGATCGCCGAAACGCCGCCGGATACGGGCCTCGGCGCGCAGGTCGTGGCGTTACCGGCCCCCGGGGCGCCGTAAGCCGCCCCACCGGGCCTGCTATCCGACCGTGATGTGTCATCCTGGGACACGGCGCCGAGCCGGTGAGCCTCCCTCACGGACCCCACCGGCTCGCAGGAACCCGGTGAGAAGCCGGGGCGGTCCCGCCACTGTGACCGGGGAGCGACCCCGCCACCCAACGCCACTGCCGGTTCGCCGGCGGGAAGGCAGCGGGGGAGCGGCGATCCGGGAGCCAGGACACTGCGCGGCGCTATGACCAACCCCAACGGGCGTGGAGACCCGGACGGAAAGGAAACCCGTGAGCGCTGCCGCTCGCTACCCCTTCAGCGCGGTCGTCGGCATGGACGACCTCAAGCTCGCCCTCATCGTCAACGCCGTCTCTCCCTCGGTGGGCGGGGTGCTCGTGCGCGGTGAGAAGGGCACCGCCAAGTCCACCATCGTGCGCGCTCTGGCTGCCCTGCTGCCGGACCTCACCGTCGTCACCGACTGCCGTTTCTCCTGCGATCCGGCTGACCCCGACCCCGAGTGCCCTGACGGTCCGCACGACACGTCCGCACCCTCGCACGTCCGCCCCTCGCAGTTGGTGGAGTTGCCGGTGGGTGCCAGCGAGGACCGGCTCGCCGGATCGTTGGACATCGAGCGGGCGCTGACCGAAGGGGTCGCGGCGTTCGAGCCTGGACTGCTCGCCGCCGCCCACCGCGGCGTGCTCTACGTCGATGAGGTCAACCTGCTCCACGACCACCTTGTCGACCTGCTCCTCGACGCCGCGGCCATGGGCACCTCGCACGTCGAGCGCGAGAGCGTCTCGGTACGCCACGCCGCCCGCTTCCTGCTCGTGGGCACCATGAACCCTGAAGAGGGGGAACTGCGGCCCCAGTTGCTGGACCGCTTCGGCCTCACCGTCGAGGTGGCCGCCACCCGCGAGCCCACCGAACGCGCCGAAGTGGTGCGGCGCCGGCTGGCCTTCGACGCCGACCCTGAGACCTTCGCCGCCGGTTTCGCTGACCGGGAAGCCGACCTCGCCGCCCACATCCGCGAGGCGCGCAAGCGCCTACCCGACGTTGTCCTCACCGACGCCGCGCTGCGGCAAGTCACCGCCGTCTGTGCCGCTTTCGAGGTCGACGGCATGCGCGCCGACCTCGTTACCGCCCGCGCCGCCATGGCCCTGGCCGCTTGGCGCGACCACGTCGAGGTCAACGCCGACGACGTGCGCGACGCGGCGCGCTTGGCGCTGCCGCACCGCAGACGGCGCGACCCCTTCGACGCTCCCGGCCTCGACGAGGACCGGCTACAGGACGCGCTCGACCAGGCCGGTGATGCTGACCCAAAAGACCCTGACGACCCGCCGGAGGGCCCCGAGGGGGGACCCGGCGGTGACAGCGACGGCGGCTCCGGCGACTCCCCGCCCACCGAGGCTCGTCAAGACGCCCCCGAGTCGGGCGCGCCGACCGACCGGGACACCACCGAGGAGCCCGAACCGGCCCAGGACAGCGCCCCCACCCCGGCACGGGGCCGGCCCCAGCCCTCGGAAGAGTCCACTGGCCAGCAGGAACAGGCCAACGGCGAGGGGCCCGCTCCCCAGGACGCGGCGGCCGACCCCACCGAGACCTACCGGCCGCGGCTGTTTCGCGTCTCGGGGATGGGGAGTGGAACGCCGGGGCGGCGCTCCCGCGCCGAGACCCCCTACGGCCGCACGTCTGGAGCGCGTGCTCCCCACCAGCGCATCACCACCCTGCACCTGCCCGCGACCCTGCGTGCCGCCGCTGTGCACCAGCGCGCCCGCGGTCGCAGCGGCCCCGGCCTCGTCCTCGCCCGCGGCGACCTGCGTGAAGCCGTGCGCGAAGGCCGCGAAGGCAACCTCGTCCTGTTTTGTGTGGACGCCAGCGGTTCGATGGCGGCCCGCCAGCGGATGCGCGCCGTTAAGGGGGCCGCGCTCAGCCTGCTGCTCGACGCATACCAGCGCCGCGACAAGGTCGGCATCGTGACCTTCCGCGGTGACGGCGCTGACCTCGCGCTACCGCCCACCTCGTCGGTCGAGGCGGGCGCACGGCGCCTGCGTGAGCTGCGCACCGGGGGCCGTACTCCGCTCGCGGCCGGTCTGCTGCGCGCCGCCGAGGTGCTGCGTGTGGAACGGGTACGCGACCCGCGCCGCCGCCCGCTGCTCATCGTCGTCACCGACGGTAAAGCCACGCACGGCGGCGTCGATTCGGCACTGCGGGCCGGCGCCTGGCTGCGCGCCCAACGAGTGGAGGGTGTCGTCGTTGACTGCGAGTCCGGGCCGGTGCGCCTTGGACTCGCGGCCCAGCTCGCCGGCGAGATGGCGGCCACCCCCGTTCGCCTTGACGAACTCGGCGCCGATGCGTTGGCCGGACTGGTGCGCCACACCCGCAGCGCCGCCTGACCCCGGCGCCCGCCCCGGAAACCACCACGGACCCGACTTTGACCTTTCAGTAGGGGAGAGAACCACCATGCCGCAGGGCAAGCCCGCTTACGTGCCCGACGACGGGCTGACCACACGCCAGCGCCGCAACCGGCCGCTCGTCATCGTCCACACCGGCGCGGGCAAGGGAAAGTCCACGGCTGCGTTCGGCCTGGCCACCCGCGGCTGGGCCCAAGGGTGGGACATCGGGGTGTTCCAGTTCGTCAAGTCGGCCAAGTGGCGCATCGGTGAGGAGAAGGCACTGCGCGTACTGGGGGAGTCGGACGAGGGCGGCAACGTCACCTGGAACAAGATGGGGGAGGGCTGGTCGTGGATTCAGCGTCCCGGAACCGAGCAGGACCACGCCGCCGACGCCGCTGAGGGCTGGGCCCAGATCAAGCGCGACCTCGCCGCCGAAACCTACCGACTCTACGTCCTCGACGAGTTCACTTACCCCATGAAATGGGGATGGGTCGATGTCGACGACGTCGTGGCCACCCTGCGGGAGCGTCCGGGCGCCCAGCACGTGATTATCACCGGTCGTGACGCCGATCCGCGCCTGACCGAGGCCGCCGACCTGGTCACCGAGATGACCAAGACTAAGCACCCGATGGACACCGGGCAGAAGGGCCAGCGCGGAATCGAGTGGTGATCGCCGCTGCTCAGAATCCACGTTCCACAGGAGTACTATCGGCGATCCCTGGGTAGCCACGGCGGGCGCGGCCCCGTGCCGCCGCGCCCGCGACCCAGCGTCGGCAACGGCGCCACACTGTGGCCCGTCCAGTGCTGCCAGCCACCGCTCAACAGGGGAGGAGGAGGGCGTGCGGCCAGTTCCACGTGTGGTGATCGCCGCTCCGGCGTCGGGGAGCGGCAAGACGACGGTGGCCACCGGCGTCATGGCCGCTTTCGCCGCGCGCGGCACCACGGTGTCGGGGCACAAGGTCGGCCCTGACTACATCGACCCCGGCTACCACGCTCTGGCCACCGGAAGGCCGCCGCGCAACCTCGACCCTGTGTTGTGTGGTGAGGACGGCATCGCCCCCTTGTTTGCTCACGGGGCCCACGGCGCCGACATCGCCGTGATCGAAGGGGTCATGGGGCTCTTCGACGGCGCCGCCGACCCTTCGCCCTTTCCCGGGCCCGGGGACTTCGCCTCTACCGCCCATGTGGCCGCCCTGCTGGCGGCCCCCGTCGTCCTCGTCGTCGACGCCGCGCGCACCAGCCGTTCCGTTGCAGCCTTGGTGCACGGCTTTTGCACCTTCGACCCGCGGGTGCACGTTGGCGGCGTCATCCTCAACGGCGTCGGCTCGCCTCGTCACGAGGAACTGCTGCGCACCGCCATGGCCGATACCGGTGTCGAGGTGCTCGGTGCGATCCCGCGCCGCGACGCGGTGGCCGCCCCCTCGCGGCACCTTGGTCTGGTGCCGGCCGCCGAGCGAGCCACTCCAGCCGGCAGCGCCGTGGCCGAACTCGGGGAACTGATCGGCTCCTGCTGTGACCTCGACGCCATCACCGCCCTCGCCCGCGGTGCCGGAGCGATCACCACCCAGCCGTGGCGCCCGGAGGAAGCGCTCGCCGCCGCTGCCCCCAGCGGTGATGCGGCTCTCGCCACCGTCGCTCCCTCCGTCGAGCCGCCGCTGCGCGTCGCGGTGGCGGGCGGTCCCGCGTTCACCTTCTCCTACACCGAAAACACGGAACTGCTGCGCGCCGGTGGCGCCGAGGTCGTCACGTTCGACCCGCTCCACGCCCAGACGCTGCCCGAGGCCACCTCAGGTCTGGTCATCGGCGGCGGCTTCCCCGAGGTGCACGCCGCCGACCTGGCCGCCAACGTGCCGCTGCGCGCCGCCGTGGCCCAAGCGGCTCGCCGCGGTACCCCCATCGCCGCCGAGTGCGCCGGGCTGCTCTACCTGTGCCGCAGTCTCGACGGTGCGGCCATGTGCGGGGTCCTTCCCGCCCACGCCCACATGAGCGAGCGGCTCACCCTGGGCTACCGTCGTGCCGTGGCCCCCGCGGACTCCCTGCTGGCGCGAGCCGGTACCCGCGTGCAGGGGCACGAGTTCCACCGCACCGCCGTCACCCCCGCCCACGGTGACACGCCGGCCTGGCAGTGGAGCGCAGCGGGGCCGGAAGGGTTCGCAGGCCCCACCCTGCACGCCTCCTACCTCCACCTCAATTGGGCCGGAGCGCCCCGCATCGCCGCACGCCTGCTCGACGCCGCGCGTGCGCACAACCGGAAACAACGCACATGAGATCCCACGACATGCTGCTTCCGGTGGTCATTTTGGAGACCGATCGGCTGACCCTGCGCGCCTTCACCGAAGCCGACATCGACCCGCTCCACCAGGCCGCCACTGATCCGCTCACCCAACGGTGGATTCCCCTCCCGCGGCCCGGCGTGGCCTATACCCGCGCTGACGCCGAGGAGTGGTGCACCACCGGGGCGCCTTCGGCGCGCGTCAGCGGCGACGGCCAGCAGTGGGCCGCCATCGAAAGCGACACCGGGCTGTTCGTGGGCTCCTTTGGGCTCAACCGCACGCTGTGGACTTCCCGCATCACCGAGATCGGCTACTGGGTCGCGCCGTGGGCCCGCGGTAACGGCTACGCTCCCGAGGCGGTCGTGGCGATCACCCGATGGGTCATCGTCGAGCAGCGCTTCGAGCGCGTCGAGTTGAAGGCCGCCACCGCCAACACCGGCTCCCGCCGGGTCGCCGCCAAAGCCGGATTCACCTACGAGGGCATCGAACGCAACGCCATGCGCCTGCACGCCGGCCGCTCCGACCTCGCAGTCTACAGCGTGATCCCCGCCGACCTGGACCCGCCGCGGCACCAGCGTGACCTGCCGATACCCTAATCGGCGGTAAACGCCAGCGACACGCCCCGACCGTTGGCGCGGCGACGACGATGAGGTCGACGCCCGCCGCCTCCCCGGACAACAGCGACGAAAGTGTGGTGGGATGGTAGCGAGCAGACGCCTGATCGGCGTCGGTGTAGGCCCCGGTGACCCAGAACTGGTCACGGTCAAGGCCGTGCGCCGAATGCGCGAAGCCGACGTGGTCCTCGTCCCGGTCATGGCCCTCGACGAGCCCGGCCGAGCCGAGGCCACGGTCCGCGCCCACGTCGAGGCCGAAACCGTTGAGCGCGTGGTCTTCGCCCTCAACGACCGCGGTGGACGCAGCCAACGGCGCCTCCGTGCCTGGGAAGAGGCCGCCCGCACCGTCGCCGCCCACTTCGAGCGGGGCGCCGCGACAGTGGCCTTTGCCACCATCGGCGATCCCAACGTCTACTCCACCTTCACCTACCTCGCCGACACGGTGCGCGAACTCGTGTCCGACGTTGAGATCGAGACGGTGGCCGGTATCACGGCGATGCAGGATCTGGCCGCGCGTTCGGGGACCGTTCTCGTGGAGGGCCGCGAACCGGTGACGCTGCTGCCGGTCACTCACGGCGTCGAGCAACTGCGCAGCGCACTGGCCGGCGACAGCACCGTCGTCGCCTACAAGTTCGGCCGCTTCGCCGACGAGGTGATCCAGGCGCTCGCCGACACCGACCGGCTCGCCGACGCCGTCTACGGGTCCCGCTTGGGGCTGGCCGATGAGGACATCGGCCCGCTGGAGCACCGCAGCGGCGAAGAGCTCCCTTACCTGTCCACCCTGATCGCCCCCGCCAAGCGCAACGGCCGAGGAGGAAAACTGTGAGCGGAAAAGTCACCTTCGTAGGGGCGGGCCCCGGCGCCGCCGACCTGCTCACCATCCGCGCCGTGCGCGCTATCGAAGCCGCCGACGTGGTGATCTGGGCGGCCAGCCTCGTGCAGGCCGAGGTCCTTGACCACGCTCGGCCCGACGCTGAGATCGTTGACTCGGCCAAAGTGCCTATGGAGGAGGTACTGCCCTACTACAAGCGCGCCGCCACCGACGGGGTGCGGGTCGCCCGCATCCACTCCGGTGACCCCGCCCTGTGGGGCGCGGTACAGGAGCAGCTCGACCGGTGCGCCGAACTCGGCGTCCAAACCGAGATCATCCCCGGAGTGGCGAGCTTCAGCGCTGTGGCTGCCCTTGTGGAGCGGGAGTTGACGATCCCCGAAGTCGCCCAGTCGGTCATCCTCACCCGGCTCGGCGGCGGCAAAACCCCCATGCCCGAAGGGGAGGATGTGCGCGCCTTCGCCGAGCACGGCACCACCATGGCGCTGTTCCTCTCCGCGGCGCGCTCCGGCCCGTTGCAGCGCGAGCTGCTCGCCGGCGGCTACCCGCCCGACACCCCGTGCGTGGTCGCCTACCAGGTCACCTGGCCCGAGGAGCTCGTGCTGCGCTGCCGGTTGGAGGAGTTGGAGGACACTATTAAGGAGAACCGGCTGTGGAAGCACACCCTCGTCCTCGTGGGGCCGGCTCTGGAGGCGTCGGGAACCCGGTCCCACCTCTACCACCCCGGCCACTTCCACGGGTACCGCAAACCCGACCGGCAGGCGCGCCGGGAGCTACGGCGCGCCCGGCAGTCCTGACCTGATCCGGTTCGCCATGACCTCCCAGCCCGAGCCCACACCGGCACCCGGCCCTGACCCTCGCGAACCCGACATGCCGCGCACGATGAAGGTGCGGCAGAAGGCACTGCGCACTGGCTGGACCACCGGCACCTGCGCTTCCGCTGCCGCCAAGGCCGCGACCGAAGCACTGCTCACCGGCCGTGAAGTGCCTGTCGTTGAGGTGGCGTTGCCCTCGGGGCGGCGTGTCACCTTCGCCACCGACAGTTCTGGCCCGCTCTCGCGTGACCGCGCCGAGGCGGTCGTGGTCAAAGACGCCGGTGACGATCCCGACGCCACCAACGGAGCCCACATCACCGCCACCGTCACCCGACGCTCAGAGCCGGGGATCGACCTCGACGGCGGCGTAGGAGTCGGCGTGGTCACCCGGCCCGGGCTCGGCTTGGAGCTGGGTGGCCCTGCCATCAACCCGGTGCCGCGCGAGATGATCCTCCAGGCCGTATCGGAGGCCACCGCCGGACACGAGCAGGGCTTGCGTGTGGTCATCAGCGTTCCCGAAGGCGAGAAGATGGCGCGCAAGACCACGAACGCGCGTCTGGGCATCCTCGGAGGGATTTCCATTCTCGGCACCACCGGGATCGTGCGCCCTTTTTCCACCGCATCGTGGCGCGCCAGCGTCGAGCAAGCCGTCTCGGTCATGGCAGCCCAGCGCGAGAGCACCCTCGTGCTGTGCACCGGTGGCCGCACCGAAAAAGGCGCGATGGAACGCTATCCCGACCTGTCTCGGGTGTGCTTCGTCGAGGTCGGTGACTTCACCGGCGCCGCCCTGCGCAGCGCGCGCGAGGGCGGGCTGACCAGGGTGGTTTTTGTGGGGATGGCCGGCAAGCTCACCAAGCTCGCCGCGGGGGTGCTGATGACCCACTACACCCGCTCCAAGGTCTCCACCGAGCTCCTCGGTGAGATCACCCGCTATGTCGGTGGTGACGACGGCGTGGTGCAGCGCGTCGGCGCCGCCAACACCGGTCGCCACGCCTACGAGCTGTGGGAGGAGGCCGGCCTGTTGCGCCCGGCCGGGCAGGAGCTGTGCCGCCGGGTGGTCGAAGTGCTGACCCGCTTCACCGAGGGCGCGTTGGAGGTCGAGGCGGCCATGGTCGACTTCACCGGCAAGAACGTGGTGGCCGCCTACCCGCCCGACAGTCCCGATGGCTGACCCCCCGCTTTGGTCCCCAGGGGCCGCGCTGTGGCTCCCGTGGTCGGAGCGCCGCATGCCCAGCGGATGTAGGGATGGTTGTTGTTGCGAGGGCGTGGGGTTCCCGTGGCTCGTGCCTCGATCACTGCGCGATCTCGGCAGCCGAAGGTGGGCGGTATCCAGGGCGGGTGCCACCACTTCCCTCGGCCACAAGGAGACGGTTCCGCGAACAGGCACGCCGCCCCGGTCTTGTGTGCGGACAAGAGGGGCCAGGGGCCCTATGTGTCCGGAAAACAAGGGTCACCATCGTCTCCTTCCGGCCGCTAGCGGCCTCCTCCCAGAGCATCGAAACCCCAAAACGGCAGAAAAACCATCCCAGCCACTCCAACTTTCAGGGAGCCGTGCCCTCCCAGGCTGGCGAGATCGAGGCACAAGCGAACGGCGCCACCTGCCCACTTTCGGCTTGACAAACTCAGAGAAACACCCCCCCGGAAGGATTGGTCTGTGGAGAGTTTGTGGGGTTTTTCGTCGCTCGTGCCTCGATCGCTTCGCGATCTCAGCAGCCGGGGGTGGGTTGTGTTCGAGGTGGAACGGGTGCCACGACGGGGGACTTGGGGCCGGCGTGGAGCCACCACCGCAACAGGGCAAACAGGCGTGGGGCGGGCACTGCGAGAGGGCAGCCGGGGGTGGGGCGGCTCGGCGGGTTCCGGCGTGTTCTCAGCCACCGCCCCACCGAGACACCGCCCCGCCGGCGTATCCCCCACACCAGCGGCATCCGGCACAACGGCGATGTGTCAAAGACACAGCGCCCCCTTTTTTTCAAGGCTGCCGAGATCGCGAAGCGATCGAGGCACGAGCGGACGGAGAACACTCCCACCCCGGACACATATCGGACCCCCACCCCGGCGCGACAAACCCACAGAAACACCCCCCGGAAGCCGGGGCTCGGGGCGGTGGTCACGAGGAGAGAGGAGAGACACCGGGAGGCTTGCAGGTCGCTGGGGTGAGCTGGGGCGGATGACGTCGGCGGCGAGGGGCAGCCCAGAGCCGCCCGTGCGACGATATCGCCGTGCGGCCCCACCTCGCCGCGGACCTGCCGCCCTCTCATCTCGCCGTCCCGACCAGCGCCCCTACCGTCGCGGTGCGGGGCCGGCGGGAAAGAGCAGGGCACGGGCCGGGCATCGGCGGGGACAGCGTGTTCGCCGCCACCGTTGCGCAGGCGTGTCCCGGGACGTTGCCCCAGGCCATCTTGGTTGTGGCGGCTCTCGGTGCCCCACCCTGCGTGCGGGGGCCGGGGCGGGGTCTGCGATCCTGGACAGTTGTGATCAAGACTGATGCCGGCGCGTGCGTTGTGACCGGACCCACCGTTCGCCCCGTGATGTCCACGAAGGAGACGAAGGGCGGGGCAGTGCCGCTGTCCGGCCGGTGCACGCCCGGCGTCGTCCGCACTCCAGCGGGCGCGACCCCGGTCCGCCACGTCCGTCCCCGGCAGCGGCCCCGCCGCCACGGCCGGCGGGTAAGAGGCGGTGCGTCGTGATCACCGTCATCGGGTTGGACGGCGGCCCGCTGGCGCCCGAAGCTCAGGCGGCGCTGGCCGAGGCCACCTGCGTCGTGGGTGCGGCGCGCCACATCGACGCTGTAGCGGTACCCGAGAGGGCGCGCCGCCTCACGCTGGGCCGGCTCGACGTGGCCGTGGCCGAGGTGGTGGCCGCTACCGGTCCCGTTGTCGTGTTGGCCTCAGGCGATCCCGGTTTCTTCGGCATCGTGCGCGCGCTGCGCGCGGCCGGCGCCCATCCTCGGGTCCTCCCCGCGGTCTCCTCAGTGGCGCTGGCGTTCGCCCGTATCGGCTTGACCTGGGATGACGCCCTCGTGGTGTCGGCCCATGGCCGTAACGACAGCGGCCGTTCGGCGCGGCGGGCCCTCGCCGCGGCTCTGGGGCATTCCAAGGCCGCGATTCTCACCGCGCCCGGTCACGCCGAGCCCGAAGCGTTCCTCCCCGCCCTTGGCGATGCTGGACGCGACGTCTACGTGGCTGAGTGCCTGGGCACGCCCCAAGAGCGCGTGACCCACGTGGCGGCGGGCGCCGACCTCCCCGCGGCCGGCCCCGGCACCAGCGCAACCGAGGAAAGCCCCCCGGGAGCGTGGCGCCACCCCAACGTCGTGCTCGCGGTGCGCCCCGACCGGCGGATCGCCCCCGCTATGGGGTGGCTTCCCGGTCATCAGGGCGCCCCCGACGGGTGGGCGCTACCGCCGGAGCGCTTCGAGCACCGCGCCTCGATGATCACCAAACCGGAGGTGCGCGCCGTCGCGCTCGCGCGGCTGGCGCCGCGCCCCGGCACGGTGGTCTGGGATATCGGGGCCGGTAGCGGGTCGGTAGCGGTGGAGTGTGCGCGCTTCGGCGCGCGTGCCATAGCGTTCGAGCGCAACGACGACGACTGTGCGCGCATCCGCGCCAACGCCGCCACCCACGGCATGGAGGTGGAGGTCCGACCCGGTGACGCGCCCACCCAGATCCGCACGGCCCCGCCCCCACTGCCTCCCGACGCCGTCTTCATCGGCGGGGGCGGTACCGAGGCGGTCACGGCCGTCCTCACAGCGGGCCGGCCCGCGCGGGTCGTCATCGCCTTGGCCGCGCTCGACCGGGTGCGCCCGGCCTATGACGTGCTCATCGAGCACGACTACGAGGTGGCGGGAACGCAACTGCACGCTTCGCGGTTGGCTGCGCTGCCCGACGGGTCGTTGCGCCTGGCGGCGACCAACCCGGTCACCCTGCTGTGGGGCTACAGCTCCGGCGGTGCGGAGGGGCCGGACGAGTCGGGGTGAGGCCGCGGCTTGTTGAGGGCGGGCCCAGGGGCTCGCTCTCTCGTGCGCTGCTACCGGTGGGTGTGACCCCACCAGAGCGGCGCGCACCACATTGAGTTGGGGCGGCGCTAAGGCCGCCGCGTCGATCCCGGGCCGCGACTGTGGCCACCGCGCCGGTCGACGGCGAAGGAGCAACGAGAAAGGTAAGTATGGGCGCAATCGGTGTCGTAGCCGTAACGGCGGCCGGGCGGGCCGTGGGCGAGCGGCTTCGGGCGGTATGGCCCGACGAGGTCGAGGTTGTCACCGCCGACCGGCCGGCCGAGGCCCTCCAGCGCGCGTTTCGCGACAGCGACGCCGTCGTCGCCTTCGTGGCGGTGGGGGCGACGGTGCGGGTGCTGGCGCCGCTGATCGGTGACAAGACGACCGATCCCCCGGTGGTCTGCGTCGATGAGGCGCTGCGCTACGCGGTGCCCGTGCTCGGCGGTCACTATGGCGCTAACACCCTCGCCCACCGGCTCTCCAAGACGCTCGGCTGCACGGCTGTGGTCACCACCGCCAGTGACAGCGTGGCCGCCACACCGTTGGATTCCTACGGTGCCGATCTGGGCTGCTCGGTGGCTGACCCCGCGCCGCTGGCGCGCGTGGGGGCGCGGCTGCTCTCGGGCGAGCCGGTCCGCCTCGAAGGCACGCGGGAGTGGCCGTTGCCACCGCTGCCCCCCAACGCCGCCCCTGAAGTCACCGAGCCCGGCGCTGCGGTCATCCGGGTCGATGACCGCACCGACACCGTCGTCACCGCGTCCGCGGACACGCTCGTCTACCGCCCGCCCTCTCTGGTCGTGGGCGTGGGGGCGGCACGTGGCGTCTCCGCCGCCGAGGTCACCGAGTTGATCGAGGCAGCCCTCACCGATGCGGCTCTTGCCGGCGCCAGCGTGCGCTGTGTGGCCACGGTCGACCTCAAGGCTGACGAGAGCGGGATCGTCGAGGCGGCACGGCAGCGGGGATGGCGATTGCGCGCCTTTCCCGCCGCCGACCTCGCCGCCATCGACGTTCCCCACCCCAGTGAGCTCGTCCGTTCCGAGGTGGGAACTCCCAGCGTCGCCGAGGCCGCCGCGCTGCACGCCGCGGCACTCGACGGCCGCAGCGCCGAACTGGTCGTGGCCAAGCGCAAGTCTCCCAACGCCACCGTGGCCGTGGCCAGACTCCGGCCGCGCGGCCGGCTGTGTGTCGTCGGTCTTGGCCCGGGCGCCCGCGACCTCACCGCCCCCCGCGCGCTCGCGCAGTTGCGCCGCGCCAGCGTCGTGGTCGGCCTCGACCAGTACATCGACCAGATCCGTGACCTGCTTGCACCGGGGACCCAGGTGGTGGCCAGTGGGCTTGGCCAAGAGGAGGAGCGGGCGCGCACCGCTGTCGAGCAGGCGCGCGCCGGCGCGGCCGTGGCCCTCATCGGCTCCGGAGACGCTGGTGTGTACGCCATGGCCAGCCCCGCGTTGGACGCGGCCGGCACCGACATCGACGTCGTGGGGGTTCCCGGCATCACCGCCGCCGTGGCCGCCGCCCACCTGCTCGGTGCTCCGCTCGGCCACGATCACGCTTACATTTCCCTGTCGGATCTGCACACTCCGTGGGAGGCCATCGAGCGCCGGGTGCGTGCCGCGGCCGAGGGCGACTTCACCGTGTGCTTCTACAACCCGCGCAGCCGCAACCGCGACTGGCAATTCCCCCGCGCCCTGGAGTTGCTGGCCGCGCACCGGCCTCCCGAAACCCCCGTCGGCCACGTGCGCAACGCCGCACGCGACGGTGAGCGTGTCACCGTGACCACACTGGCCGACATGCTCGACGGCGGGGCGGCCGAGGTGGACATGTACACAGTGGTCGTCGTGGGCAGTACGGCCAGCCGGATCGTGGCCGGTCGGTTCGTCACGCCGCGCGGCTACCGGTGGAAGGAGTGACTGGCCGGCTGGCCTGCTCCGCTGGCCGCACCGGGGCCGCCGGCCGGGACGGGCGGCCGGCGGCCCCGGTGGCGTGACGAACCGACCGGCCATGGCCATCCTCGGGTCAGCCCACGGTGCGGCGGGCCAGTTCTTCGGGCGTGACCGGTCCGGGTTCGCCCTCGGCCAGCAGGCCCCCCGCACGCAGCGCTTGGGCCACGGCCGGTCCCCAGGCAGGGCGCAATTGGGCGGCGGCCAGCAGGTCGGCATCGGCCAGGATTGTGCGCGCCGGTCCCGCCCCGACGATCCCGCGGTGTAACAGCAGCACCCGATCGGCCCACCGGTAGGCCAGGTCCACGTCGTGGGTGGAGACCACGAAGGTGGTGCCCGACGAGGCCCGCAGCTCCTCCAATGTCTCCAGCAGCGATTCCACCCCGGCCGGGTCGAGGCCGGCCGTGGGCTCGTCCAGGATCAACACCTGCGGCCGGATCGCGACCGCGCCCGCGAGCGCCACACGCTTGCGCTGGCCGTAGGAGAGCAGGTGAGTGGGGTGGTCGGCGAGGTCGGTGATGCCCAGAGCCGCCAGCGCCCATGCCACGCGCTCGCGCGCCTGCTCGGTCGCCAACCCCTGGTTGAGCGGGCCAAACGACACGTCCTGGGCCACGCTGGCCGAGAATAGTTGGTCGTCGGGGTCTTGGAAGACGAGTTGGACTCGGCGGCGTAGCTCACTGAGCCCGCGCCGGTTCGCCTTCACTGGCCCCTCCGCCAGCGCCACGGCCCCCGTTGTGGGGGTGAGGCTGCCCGAGAGCAGGCGCAGCAGGGTCGTCTTCCCGCCGCCGTTAGGGCCCAGCACCCCCAGCACCTCACCGGCGTGCACCTCGACGTCGAGGGAGGTGAACACCGGCTCGGAACCGTTACTGTCGTAGACGTAGCTCAGGCCCTGTCCGGCCAGCACTATCGTTGCCGCTGTCACCGCGACTCCCGCGGGAGGCGCCGGCTCTTGGCCCTTCCCGGCACGAGGGGGGTGCACAGCGGGGCCAACGGCACCACTCTCCGGCCGTGGTGCGGGGGCAGGTCAGGTCCGGGGGCGGGGCCTGTCGCCCCGGACGCTTCGGCGTGTGATTTCCGTGTGGCAGTGACCGGGCAGAGCGACGACACCCTCCGAGGGCCCCTGTTGGGTGGCGCGGGCACGCGCTCGGGGGCGAGGGCTAGGTCGGGCGTTCCCACCGGCGGGCGTTGCGTCGGTGGGGGCGGCGAGGCCCGCGTCACGACTCGTGGAGAGCTCACCCCATCATCCTCCATGTCAAAGCTATGGCGGCGACGAGCAGCGGCGGCAGCGCGGCCACCGCCACCGAGGCGGCCCGCAGGGGCGTGGCGTCGACGAGCACCGTGAGGTCCCCGGTGTAGCCGCGGCCCGCTAGCCCCTGCTGCATCCGGCGTGCCCGGTCGAAGGAACGTACGAAGATCGCCGCGCCCAGCGATCCCACCGAGCGAATCCACGAGCGCCACGTCTCGTGGCCCAGCCGTCCCGCCTGTGCGGTGTGCACCCGGTGTGCGGTGTCCAAGATCACGAACAGCATCCGGTAGATGAGCGAGGTCACCTCCACCAACGCCGGCGGTAGCCCCAGCCGCACCAACCGCGGCAGCACCTCGGCCAGCGGTGTGGTGAAGGCGAACAGCAGTTGGCAGCTCAGCGCCGCTGCGGCGCGCCCGCTGATCTCGGCGGCCCGCTGCCAGCCCCCGGGAGCCCACGCCACCAGCCCCTCCGGGCCGCCGACGCTGACCAGCAGCGTAGCCGCACCGGTGAGGATGAACAGCAGCGGGGCTCGGGCCGAGCGGGCGAACGTGCGAGGCGCTACCCTCGCCGGCCCGAATGCCGCCACCAGCACCACGAGTGCGGTGATGGCGGCACCGGGCCAGGGGGGTAGTGCCAGCGCGCACACGGCCAGCCCGCCGCAGAAGGTCGCCTTGACGGCAGGGTGGAGCCGCCGCCAAGGGCTGCGGTAGGCGGCGGCGTCGATGCGCAGCACGGGTCAGGGCCGCTCGATGCTGGGCTCCTGGCCGGTGGGCGCCCCCTGTGGCGCGTCGGCGCTGTGTTCGCGGGCGAGGCGGTGGCGGGTGCGCACCACCCCGAAGTAGTAGCCGATGATGCCGGCGCCGATGGCGGCCTGTAGGGCGAAGACCCCCGACTCGATCTCGCCGGAGGGCAGTTCCAACACGGGGGAGAACCACGCCTCGTATCCGGGGTCGTTGGCCATGATGGCCTCTTCGCCTTGACCGTCGGCGCCGGTGAAGGGCTCGGCCATGTCCGAGCCCACGCCCAACGCCACCGGCAGAACCGCGATGAGGGCCACCGCCAGCAGAATCACCCAGGTCATCCAGGGGTGCGGGCCGCGCTCGCGGCCGGTCTTCGGGGCGGCCTCGTTCTGCTCACCCATGGCTCAGGCCCCCTTTCCCGCGGTCGCGGTGACCTCCGGCGCGCCACGGTGGCGCAGCACGCCCAACCGGAGCAGCTCGCTACGGCCCACCTGCATCAGCAGCCGGACGATGACGACGGTCACCAGGCCCTCGATAACGGCGATGGGGATCTGCGTGAGGGAGAAGATCGCGGCGAACTTGGCGAACGCGCCGGGGAAGCCGCTAGTGGGGTCGGGGAAGGCCAGCGCCAGTTGCAGGCTGGTCACCGAGTAGGTGCTCAGCGAGGCCAGCGTAGCGCCGAAGAAGACCGCAAGGCTCAGCGAACTCGTCTCTCCCATCGACGCGGTCGCCGACCGCGTCAACCGGTAGGCCCCGTAGCCGACCCACGGTCCGACCACGGCCATCGAGAACACGTTGGCTCCGAGTGTGGTCAGCCCGCCGTGAGCCAGCAGTAACGCCTGGAACAGCAGGGTGATCGTGCCTAACACCGCCATGATGGGGGGCCGGAACAGAATCGCGCCCAACCCCGTACCGGTGGGGTGGGCGCTGCTTCCCGTCACGGAGGGGATCTTCAGCGCCGACAGCACGAAGCAGAAGGCGCCGGCCGCGCCGAGTAGGAGTTTGCTGTCGGGATCGGCCCGCACGGTCCGGGTCAGTGAGTAGACGCCGTGGACGACGAAGGGAGCAGCGGCAACGGTCCAGGCAACCGCGTGCACCGGTGGTAAAAAGCCTTCTGCGATATGCATGGCGAGAAGACCAACCCTCCAACACCTCGTGGACGAATCGTCAAGCGCCGCGGCCGGTCTCCTGGCTTACGGGTCAAGCGCCGCGCACCGGCCTTCCCAAAGCGTCACCGCTTCAGTGGCCTGAGCTCTCCGGTGCGCGCCGACATACGACGCGCCCGGCGGTGGTTGGCTTCCCGATCACAGTGGCGAGGGCCACGCCGGAATCGCACCGGCTTCCCGATCACCGCGACCCAACGACAGTACGGGGGATGCGAATCGGTCGCAATGGTGCCCCCTCCCTGGTGAGCGGCCTTGATGGTCCGGATACCGTCGTGACGTGTCTCGAGAAGGCGGTGTCGCACCCGGTGCGAGCAGCGATTCCCGATAGGCTGAGTGGGGTTCGCTAACGATCCGGTCACACACGCTCACGCCGGTTGGGAGGAGTTCGTGAGAGAGGCAGAAGCGCCGGTCGCGGTCACCGCGACCTGCACGGCTTGTGGAGCATGCCTGCTCACCTGCCCTGAGCACGCCCTCCGGCCCACCGGTCGGCACGACCGCCCGCTGGACGTGCTCGTTACCCACTGCACCGGATGTCTCGAATGTGTTGAGGTATGTCCAGCCGACGCGATCATCGTGGCAAATGCCACGCTGGACCCACTATCGGTCACCGCGCCACACGCCGAGCACATGTCCGATTCCAGTGCCAGTGCCCGGCCGCAGCAACACCCACGATCCCGCCGGGGGGCATGTCCGTGAATCGCCAGGTCCATCCCATCGAAGCGGAGTCCTACTCGATCCTGCGTTCCCGGGTCGATCTGTCCCACATGCCGCCGTTCAGCCGGGCGGTGGCCGAGCGCGTGATCCACGCCAGCGCCGATCTGGACTACGCCACCGACCTCGTCATCGACGACGCTGCTGTGGCCGCGGCCGTCGAGGCCCTTGCCAACGGTGCCCCCATCATCACCGACGTCGCTATGGTGGCTTCCGGCATCACCGCCCGACGGACCCTGTGCCGCATCTCCGACCCCATCACCACCCGTCTCGCTCGCAGCGCCGGGATTACCCGCTCGGCCGCGGCGGTGCGGCTCGCCCACTCCGACGCCGGTCCCGGCGCGGTATGGGTGGTGGGGTGCGCCCCTACGGCGCTGGAGGAGATCATCGCCCGGCGGGTACGGCCCGCGCTTGTTATCGGCCTCCCGGTAGGGTTCGTCGGCGCGGCCGAATCCAAGGCGGCGCTCCGTGACAGCGGGCTGCCCCAGGTGAGCAACATCTCCGAGAAGGGTGGGTCCGCCGTCGCTGCCGCGGCCGTCAACGCCCTGCTGTACGGGCCAGACGGCACAGGTGTGACCAGCGACGCCGATGACACTTCGGCCGCTGGCGCCGTGGAGTGAGCCGCGCTCCCGGGCGCGCTTGGGCCGACGCGCAACGTCGCGCGCCGTCCCCATTTCGCCAATCCCCTCAGTTCCCACCGAAAGGACCTCGATGAAGCCCCCTCTGCTGCTGGTCGGGCACGGCACTCGCGACCCTAAGGGCGTGGCCGACTTCAACGATTTTGTTGGTCGGCTGCGGGGTCGGCTGGATGACCGCGACGTCTCAGGTGGATTCATCGAACTCTCGCCGCCACCCCTCACCGACGCGGTCGGTGACCTCTATCAGCGCGGACACCAGCGGGTCGTCGCTGTTCCGATGATGCTCGTGGCCGCCGGGCACGCCAAGGGCGACATCCCGGGCGCGCTCGCCCGAGAAAAGGAGCGCCACACCGGCTTCGACTACGCCTACGGGCGTCCGCTCGGTCCACACCCCACGCTGCTGCGCCTGCTGGCGGAGCGTATCGACGAGGTCCTGGGCACCACGCCCGAGAGTGACCACACCGCCGACGCGGCCACCTCGGAGACCGCCGTGCTGCTGGTCGGTCGGGGCTCCACCGACCCCGACGCCAACGCCGAGGTGTGCAAGGTGGCCAGGCTGCTCCAGGAGGGGCACGCTAAGCAGCGTGGCGTGGGTTTCGTCGAACCGGCGTTCATCTCGCTGGCATGGCCCAGCGTGCCCGAGGGCTTGGAGCGCATCCGCCGTCTCGGCGCCCGCCGGATCGTGGTCCTGCCGTACTTCCTGTTCTCCGGGGTGCTGCCGGACCGGGTCGTGGACCAGTCGCACGAGTTCGCCGCCCAGCACACCGATCTCGATGTGCGCTGCGCTCCCGTCATCGGTGACTGTGACGGCCTGGCCGACATGATCACCGAGCGCTATGACGAGGCGCTAGCCGGCGATATTCGCATGAACTGCGACACCTGCGTGTACCGCATCGCGTTGCCGGGCTTCGAGGACAAGGTGGGCATGGTCCAGACCCCGCACCACCACCCCGATGACCCCGCTCACGGCCACGGCCACGGCCACGGGCACGGGCACTGAACGAGGGGGCACTCTGTGCGCGGTCGCCCCGCCGCGGCCGGGAAACGCCCCCCGGCGGCGTTCGCGAAGGCTTCCGCGGTGCTGTGGTGTCCTCGTCGCCTCGCGGACACGGACGGTTCGCTCATAGCACGCGTGGCCGTGGCCACAGGCGATGCCCCGCTGCGACGGGCTCTCCCGCACCATCGTCGGCTCTGGCCAGCGGCGATCGGGCAGGTGCCGCAGCGCAGCGGGGTGTCCGCTATCGGCCGCGACGTCGGTCGTGGCCCCGCTTCCGGGCTCCCGCGCTTTCCCGTGTTCCGTCAAGCTGCCGATTGCGCAGCGATCGAGGGCACACGAGCCAACACCGCCGTTCCCACCGCCACCGGCCAGCCGCGTAACCCCCGCAAGAGCGAAAAGCACCCAAGAGGCGCGGCCGGCGAGCCCCCTGTCAAAAACAGCACCCAGCAACCCGGCATCGCGTGGTCACCTACCTCACGCGCTCGCGTGACCACCGCCCCACACGTGGGCTGCGGAGGGTGAACATGCAGCGCAGCAACCCCGGTGCCGGTGGGGATCGGTGACAAGAGGCGAGGCGAGTGAAACACAAGCGGACGTAACGGCGTAGAGTGCGTGCCTGGTATGAGAGTTTTGGCCGATACGTGCAATGAGTGGTGGAGGGAAACATGAGCGCGGGTGGCGTTCCCGGCGCTGACAACGCCCATGCACATGCGCTCCCGCCCGTGGATCTCCACTCGGCGATGGCCACAACCGGCGGTGACGTTGACCTGCGGCACCACGGCGACGCCGACACCGCTCCCGGGCTCGTCGACTTCGCGGTGAACGTGCGCCCAGGGACCCCACCGTCCTGGCTGGCCCAACGCATCGCCGCCTCTGTGGGTGACCTTGCCGCCTACCCTGACCCCGGCCCCGCCCGCCGGGCTGTGGCCCACCGCCATGGCCGCTCTGCGGACGAGGTCCTGCTCACAGCGGGTGCAGCCGAGGCGTTCGTGCTGCTCGCCCGTGTCCTGCGGCCCCGCCGGGCCGTGGTGGTCCACCCCCAATTCACCGAGCCCGAGGCGGCGCTGCGCGCAGCCGGCCACGAGGTCGACCGGGCGATCCTGCCCCCCGATTTCACCCTCGACCCCGACGCGGTTCCGCCCGAGGCTGATTTGGTCATGGTCGGTAACCCGACCAACCCCACCTCCGTGCTGCACCCTGCCGCCACCCTGGCCGAACTAGCCCGTCCGGGGCGGGTCCTGGTCGTCGATGAGGCGTTCGCCGACTGTGTGCCCGGAGAGCCCGAATCGCTTTGCACTCGCGATGACCTGCCCGGACTCGTAGTGGTGCGTAGTCTCACCAAGACCTGGGGGTTGGCGGGGCTGCGCGCCGGCTACCTGCTCGCCCCGCCAGACCTGGTCCGGCTGCTAGCCGACGCACAGCCGCTATGGTCGGTCTCGACTCCGGCGCTGGTGGCGACGGTCGCGTGTTCTTCCCCGCCCGCGCTCGCCGAGGCCGACGCCTGGGCGCGCGGCCTCGCCGAGCACCGTGCCGACCTCGCCCGCCGACTGGACGAGATCGGGGTGGCGGTCACGCCGGGAGCCAGCGCCTCCTTCCTGCTGGTGCGCGTCCCCCACGCCGAACGGCTGCGTGCGGCCCTGTTGGAGCAGAAAATAGCTGTGCGCAGGGGAGATACCTTTCCCGGCCTCGGCGCTGACTGGCTGCGGGTAGCGGTACGCGACACCGAGAACAACGCCCGCCTCGTCCGGGCTCTGGCAGAGTTGCTGTGAGTCCGGCGACCGGCGGGGACCGCGCCCGGCGCGGCGGCGCGGCGTGGCGGCAGGGGAGTCACGGGGGAAGCGCGCGGCTGTCACGCGGTGATGCCGCTATCGAGCGCACCGATGGGACACGACCGCGGCCCCACCACCCGGCACGGGAGCGGTGCGCCGGCAGTGGCCGGTAACGCCCGCGCTCACGTCCCTGGGGCACTCGGCCGCCAGGTAGGCCCACGACCGACGATGGATCGCGAAGCGAGAGGATTCCCATGACGGGTGACGAGCACCGCCGCAACCGGCGCGGCCGGAACCCAGACGACGGCACCAGCCACTCCAGCGACCAGGACAACCGCGGCGACAGGGGTGAGCACGCCTCCCCGCAGTCGGGGGCGCACCGTCCAGGCGCCTCCCGATCCGCCTCCGACGCCGGCCACTGGGAGACGATCGCCTACGGTCACACCTCCGGCGGTGGGCTCCTTGACGACCTTCCCGAGCAAGGCCGCGGCACGGGACCGCTCTCTCCCCCCTCCAGCGGTCAGGCCCAGGACTCCGCTCCAGGCCAGGAGCGTTCCAGCTCAGCGGGGGCACCCACTTCGCAGCGCCCCAACCCTTTCCAATCCCAGCCCTCGCCGCCGCGCTCCACCGCCCGCTCCGGCTCGCCGCGGGCCTCCGCCGTGGCGACTCCTCCCACCGCCGAGGCCGAGTCCGGGCCCACCTCCGGCTCCTCCCACACCGACGGTGCCCTCCAGCATCCGCCGACAGCCTCGACCGTCGCCGGTCACTCCGACCGGCCCGACCAGCAACAGAACACGGAACACACGTTGGAACCGAATGTCATCCCCTTCCGCGGGGCCGGCGCTGCCCGTCCCCAGGGGAACGCTCCAGAACCGGCCGGTGACGACCACTCCACCACCGGTGCCGCCGGCGGCTCCCCGCGTGCTTCGCAGGGCACAGCGCCCCTGCCTCCCGACAGCGACCACTCCACCGCGGTCGGTGCGCATTCCCACACCAGCCCGCACGATTCTGTTGCTCAGCCCAACGGGCCCGCGAGGGGCGTCCCCCCGAAGGTGGCCCAGCCAGAGCCCACCGCTGCGCCGGCGTCGCCGGTCCCCCCAGGCGCCCACGCCTACCCCGAGACCGAGCGTGAGGCCGTCTACCGCGCCATCCGGGAACGCCGCGACGTGCGGGTGGGCTTCAAACCCGATCCCATCCCCCACGAAGTGCTCACCCGCGTCCTTCACGCTGCCCACCAGGCCCCCTCGGTGGGCTTCTCTCAACCGTGGGATTTCGTCGTCGTCGACGACCTTGAGACGCGCCGACGGGTCAAGCGCCTCGCCGAGCAACAGCGCGACGAGTACGCCAACTCCCTGCCCGGGGCGCGGGCCCGGGCGTTCTCGGGACTCAAAGTCGAGGCCATTCTCGACACGCCGCTCAACATCGCCATCACGGTCGACCCCACGCGGGGTGGCCGCCATACGCTGGGCCGCCACGCTCAGCCGCAGACAGCGGGCTACTCCACCTCCCTGGCGGTGCAAAACCTGTGGCTGGCGGCGCGTGCCGAAGGGCTCGGTGTGGGATGGGTGAGTTTCTTCACCGAACGTTCCCTGGCGCGGGAATTGGACCTGCCCGCCCATCTTGAGGTGGTGGCCTACCTGTGCGTGGGCTATGTCGAGGAGTTCCCACCCGAACCTGAGTTGGCGTTGGGGGGATGGGCGCAGCGTCGCCCGCTCTCGTGGGCCGTGCACCATGACCAGTACGGTCACCGTGGCCTGCCCGGAGAGGAGCCCACGAGTCTGCTCAACGAAACCATCGCCGTTATCGGACCGCCCGACGAACAGGCACTGGGCCAGGCCCGGGACCGGCAGCGCCGCATGACCAAGCCCGAGGGAGCGCTGGGGGTGCTGGAAGACATCTCCGTCCAGCTCGCCGGGTTGGCCGGACAGTGTCCACCCCCGCTGCCAGAACCCGCCGCCGTCGCGATCTTCGCCGGTGACCACGGTGTGCACGCCCAAGGGGTCTCCCCCTGGCCCCAGGAGGTCACCGCACAGATGGTGACGAACTTCCTCAATGGTGGGGCCGTCGTCAATGCGTTCGCCAGCCAGGTCGGAGCCGAGGTCAGCGTTGTCGACGTCGGGGTGAGCGCCGATCTGCCGTCGGTGCCCGGGTTGCTGCCCCGCAAGATCGCGCGCGGAACGGCCGACTCCACCCAAGGGGCGGCCATGACCCGCGCCCAGGCCGGGCACGCGCTGGAGGTCGGCATTGAGGTCGCCCGTGACCTCGTCTCCGCGGGCAACCGTTGCCTGGTCACCGGGGATATGGGCATCTCCAACACCACACCCTCGGCCGCGCTCATCGCCGCCTTCACCGGCCGCGACCCCGCTGAGGTCACCGGTCGCGGCACCGGGGTCGACGACGCGGCGCACCAGCACAAGGTCGAAGTGGTGCGCCGGGCGTTGACCGTGAACCGGGTCGACCGTGGCGACCCCGTGGGGGTTCTGGCCGCAGTGGGCGGTCTGGAGCACGCCGCACTGGCCGGTTTCATCTTGGGAGCCGCGGCACTGCGGATTCCGGTCGTGCTCGACGGAGTGATCGCGGGAGCTTCCTGCCTTGCCGCCTTGGCGATCGCTCCCAACGCCCTGCACGCCTGCGTGGCCGGTCACCGTTCCAGCGAGCCCGGCCACAGCGCCGTGCTGGAGCACGTGGGGCTGCGGCCACTGGTGGACCTGGAGCTGCGCCTGGGGGAGGGCTCCGGGGCGCTGCTGGGGTTGCCCCTGCTGCAAGGGTCGGTGCGTGCACTGCGCGATGTCGCCACCTTCGATGACGCCGGCGTGACCGAACGCGACTGAGGCTCCTCTCGTCCAGTTGAGCGGGACCTCGGAGGGTGCGCTGCGCTCGCGCGCTCTTGGAGGGTCCCGCTCCGCCGGCCGGTGACCCGCGTGCAAGCAGTGTGCCAACTTCGCGGTGGCCTCTCCTTCCGCGGGAAGGCTCGGGTGCCGGCCGCGTGGGCCATGTGGAATGGCCCACGACAACGAGACCCGGCTAAGCCTTGGCTGAGTTTGGGGAGCAACGCTCTCGGCGGGCAGGGCGCCCTTGTCGTGTCCTTCCACTGTGCCCGAACGGTCGTCGCTCGACGGGGTGTCGTGACCTGCCCCACTGGGGACGTTGCGGGCACGCTGTATCACCGTGGGGCACGGGATTCCTAACATTGACCAAACGAAAACAGAAATCTTTCGCCTCGTTTTGCCGGCTCCACGTCCTGGTCAGCGGCTTGTGCGCTGCCGCGTCCGCCACGTGGCGCGTCGGCGAGGCCCAACAGGCCGAGCAACAGGGCACACCTTTGACGAGGGGGCGGACTCCACTCCAGGTGAGCCGGTTTTCGGGTTAGCACGGTATTTTGCTTAAAGATGAAGACACTTACCGCCCGCCATTGATCACGCGGTCCCCAACGGGCAGTGTGGATGCGCCCCCTGCGGGCGTCCCGGGTCGAGTCCACGACCGGCAACACCGGCGCGGCGGGGTACCACGGCCCACAGGAATGGGTCACAATCGGGATTCTGGAGGGCTACCTCGGTGACGTATCTTCTCGGTTTGCGCCTGGACGGACGCGATGTGCTGGTAGTGGGGGGTGGTCGTGTCGCCCAGCGGCGGATTCCCGTCCTGCTCGACGCTGGTGCCCGCGTTACCCTCGTCGCTCCCGAGGCCACCGCGTCGCTGGAGGACCTGGCCACCAACGGGCGCATCACGTGGCACCGGCGCTCCTACCGGCCCGGCGACGTGAGTGAGGGTGATCTCGGTCACTTTTGGTTGGTTCATGCGGCCACCGACGTTCCAGACGTTAACGCCGCGGTGGCCGAAGAGGCCGAAGCCATCCGGGTGTGGTGCGTGCGCGCCGACGATCGCCACGCCTCAAGCGCGTGGACCCCGGCCAGCGGCAGCTCTGGCGGTGTCACCGTCGGGGTGGTCGCCGACGGTGATCCACGACGCGCCGCGGGGCTGCGCGACGCCATCACCGACGGACTTGCCGAGGGCACCCTCGACGCCCGTCGCGGCCGGCAGCCGCTCCAGGGTGTGGCCCTTGTCGGCGGTGGTCCCGGCGATCCTGGACTGCTCACCGTGCGGGGCCGCCAACTGCTTTCCCAAGCCGACGTCGTCGTGGTGGACCGCCTTGCCCCCACCTCCCTGCTGGACGAACTGCCCAGCGACGTCGAGATCGTTGACGCCGCGAAGATCCCCTACGGCCGCTCGATGGCCCAAGAGGCCATCAACCGTCTGCTCATCGAGCGGGCCCACGCAGGCAAGTTCGTGGTTCGCCTCAAAGGCGGCGACCCCTTCCTCTTCGGTCGAGGCGCAGAAGAGCTCGCCGCATGCGCCCAAGCCGATGTCCCGGTGACCGTGGTTCCCGGCGTCACTAGCGCCCTGGCTGGCCCCGCAGCGGCCGGTATCCCCACCACACACCGCGGCGTCGCCCAGGACCTGCACGTCGTCTCCGCTCACGTCACCCCCGACGACGAACGCTCCAGCATCGACTGGCCTGGCCTAGCGCGCGCCAACGGCACGATCGTGGCTCTCATGGCCGTCGAGCGCATCGGCCCCATCGCCGACACACTCATGCGCGAGGGCCGAGCCGGTGACACGCCCGTCGCTGTTGTGCAGGACGCCACACTGCCCACGCAACACACCGTCGTCGCCACGCTGGCGACGGTGCAGACAGCCGCGGCCGAGGCCGGGGTCCGACCGCCGGCCATCGTGGTCATCGGAGAAGTGGTGAATGTAGCTCGTGACCTTGACATACTGCACAGGGGCCACCACGCCGCGGCCTCAGCGCCCCTCCACGGCGAGTCGGCCGACGCGGGAGACCACACGACAACGAGCTCGGTCCCCCAGGGGGACCGGGCTATTTGACCATCACAAACACCGATGAGAAGGGCGGAACCGCCATGACCCGGCCGCCTGCTGTGCCGGAAGCGACAGGGCCAGGCGAATCGCAGCCGACCCCGGCTGCCCACGCCGAGCCTGCCTCGGCGACGCACCGGCACGGACATGGCTCGGCCGCGCCCTCAGCGGCCGAAGGAGCATCGCAGGGGCGCGAGCGGGGGCGCCACGGCGCACCTCGGCATCGCGGAGCCGTGGCCGACAACGCCCATCTGGAGCGGCTACTCGAAACGTTGCGCGTGCGCATCCGCGACCTTGAGTTCGCCGAGGGCCTCCCCGGTGCCGAAAAGGGCACCACCGTGCGCGCTGACGTGCTCCACCAGCTCAGCGACTACGTACTGCCACGTGTGCGCAGTTCCGACACCCCGCTGCTCATCGCCATCGCCGGCTCGACCGGGGCCGGCAAGTCCACCCTCGTCAACAGTCTCGTGGGCGAGCAGGTCACCACCACCGGGGTGCGCCGTCCCACCACCAACAGCCCGGTCCTGGCCTGCCACCCCGACGATGTCGGTTGGTTCAGCGAGGCATCCTTCCTGCCCTCCCTACCGCGGGTGCGCCAGCAAGGACTGGCCATGCCCGGTAAAGACGGCATGCTCGTGCTGGCAGCCAGTGAATGCATGCCCCAAGGCGTGGCTCTCCTCGACACACCCGACGTCGACTCGGCGGTGGCCGCCCACCACGAGTTCGCCGCCAAGTTCCTCGACGCCGCCGACCTGTGGGTCTTCGTCACCACCAGTCGTCGCTACGCCGACGCCCGCGTGTGGGAGTTCCTCCAGGTCGCCCGCGATCGCGACACCTCGCTGGCGGTCGTGCTGTCGCGCGTACCCAGGCGGGGCCGCCAGCAACTCCTTGACCACTTCGGCGCGATGCTCGACGCCAACGGGTTGCAGCACGCCGCCCAGTTCACGATCTCTGAGACCGACCAGATCGCCGACGGCCGATTCACCGCCAACACCGTCGACCCGATCCGTTCCTACCTCGCTGACGTCGCCGGGGACCTCGCCCAGCGCGACACCGTGTCCCGGCGGACCTTCATCGGGGTTCTCGACAGTTTCCGCACCCGCGTTCCGGAGTTGGCCAAGCAGGTCGAGACCCAGGTCGAGGCCGGCGCTAAACTCGCAGCCGGGGCCGAGACCGCCTTTTCCACCGCTCTGACCGACATCGAGGAGGACACCCGCGACGGTTCGCTGCTGCGAGGCAACGTCCTCGCCCGCTGGCAAGACGTCACAGCCAGCGGAGAACTCGTGCGGTCCCTACGGCTGCGCTCCAAGCGCAAAGCCAAAGGGGGGACCGAGACCCCGGCGCGGGTACAGGCACTGGAGCAGGCTGTCTGCGATGCGGTCGCCGCCCTCATCGTCTCAGGGGTCGAAAGCGCCGTGGAAGACGCGCTGCACCGCTGGAGCGCGGTCCCCGGCGGGGCCATGCTCGCCGAACGCCACGGCATCAGCGGCGCTTCCGAAGATATCGCGCGCCGCGCTCGCGCCACCGTGGCCGAGTGGCAACAGGAGGTAACCCGTCTCATCGCCTCCGACGGTGTCGCCAAACGCTCCGTGGCCAGGTTCGTCACCTACGACGGAGAGGCTTTCGGGCTCGTCCTCATCCTCGGTCTGCTGGGGTTTCCCACGTCCGGATCGGCGGCCCCGCGCGGCACGCCGCCGCAACGCTTGCTGAAAGCCCTGTTCGGAGCCGAGTCCCTGCGTAACATTGAGGCCAGCGCGCGTCAGGAACTACATGAGCGCATCAGTGCCGTCCTCGCTGCCGAACAGCAGCGCTTCACCGACGCGCTCACCGCCGCCGCTCTGCCCGACGAGGACCACGCCGTCCAGCTCTACCAGGCCACGTACGACCTTGAGATCACGCGATGACGATTCACCGGAATTCCGCTCACGCCGAGGACGACACGGAGGTGACGCGGGCGCCCGACGATGACGCGGCCCCCGGCGGCGACACCCGCGCCACCCCCGGCTCATCGGCGGATGCCGCCATTTGGGCCTGGCCGCCCGAGGAAGGCCCACCGCCCGCAGAAGGCTCGTCACGCCCTGCGGGAGGCGGTGGCTCGGCGGCGGACTCCCGCCCCAGCCCTGACCATTCCGGTGGCACCGCCCCCAACCAGCGCCACTCCGACACCGGAGCCGCAACATCGGGCTCTGGCACCGCTCCCGCCTGGCGCTACCGGATTCCCGGCGTGTCCGAAGACGCCCCGGCCACCAGTGCGCCGCAGCGGCGCCGCGACGACCCGACGCCCGCGCCACGCTTCACCGGGGCGCCCGAACCCGCCCCCGACACCTCCACGGCACAAACCGGGCCGCTGGAGCTGCCCGAGGACAAGGCCGGCCCCACCGCAGCCGAGGAGGCCCCGGGGGCGGCGTCGGCCCACGACCCCAGCGCCGCGGCTGCTCCGGTCAAACCCAGTCATGGCCGCCACGCTGCGCCGCCCGCAGCGAAGACCGGCATCGCCGTGCCGCCTGCCGGTTCCGCCGGCTCCGCGCCTCCCGACGCCTCGGAGGACTCCGAGGGCCACGGCACCGAAACGGCAGATCCGCACCAGTCGCGCCACTCCGGTGGCACCGAGGCTCCCGCCCGTCCCCGCGACCCCAACGACCCCGACGATCCCGACAATCTGGCCGGCTGGGTCACCAATCTGGTTGGTGCCGTAGACGACGGGGACGCTATCGCCGGTCGCCGTACGGGGGCCCAACCCAAGCTCACCGACGCCACCATTGCCGAGGCCGAGGCGCAGCGCAGCGGCGACATCCTCGACGACGCCGCTCCCGCCCCCTCAGGAGCCACCAACCCCGAGGACGACCCGCTGCCCACGCCGGTATGGTTCGGCTCCGACTTCGACGACGACTACGAACCCACCTCACAGGAAGCCTGGAACCCCGCTCCGGCGATCAGTCGAGACGAGTTGGTCGCGCGCCTGGAAGCCCTGGCCACACTCGTCGAGATCGGCCGCGACGACTTCGACTCGGAACTGATCAGCCGGGCACGGCACGTACTCACCCACGCCGGGGCACGGTTGCGGCTGTCCGACCAGCACAGTGTGGTGGCGCTGGCTGGAGGCACCGGCAGCGGCAAGTCCTCGTTGTTCAACGCGC
Organism: Salinactinospora qingdaonensis; assembly: GCF_039539445.1. Taxonomy (NCBI): domain Bacteria; kingdom Bacillati; phylum Actinomycetota; class Actinomycetes; order Streptosporangiales; family Nocardiopsidaceae; genus Salinactinospora; species Salinactinospora qingdaonensis. The sequence continues at coordinate 223,581 of NZ_BAABDD010000001.1, read as the reverse complement.
TGTGCGGACTGGAGTTCTCCCGCGTGGGCATCACTCGTCCCACCACCTCCGCGGCCTACGCATGCGTCTGGGGCACCCAAGGAGCCGGCTCACTGTTGGACTGGCTCAGTGTTCCGCCTCGTCACCGTCACTCCCGCGCCAGCGAACTCGACAAGGACGACTCCGACCTGTCCGGGTTGATTCTGCTGGACCTGCCCGACCACGACTCGGTGCAGGAAGGCCACGCGCTGGAGGCCCAACGCCTCATCGGAGCCGTTGACCTGCTGGTGTGGGTCCTCGACCCGCAAAAGTACGCCGACGCAGCCGTGCACCACCGCTACTTCGCGGAGATGGCCGGGCACGGGGCGGTGATGGTGGCCGTGCTCAACCAGGTCGACCGTGTCGATTCCGCCGAAGTCGAGGAGCTCCTCACCGATCTGCGGCGGCTGCTGGAGACCGAATCCGGTGTCCATCCGCGAGTGCTCACCACCTCGGCGTTGACCGGCCAGGGTATCCGTGAGCTGCGCCAACTGCTCAAGGACACGGTCGCGGAGCGGCGGGTCTCGATTGACCGGCTCGTCGCCGACCTCAACCAGGTCGCCCACGACTTCCAGGTCTACCGGGGCTCGGGGGAAGCCGAGACCCACCTTCCCGAGAATGTGCGTGAAGGGTTGGTGGCCGATCTCGCCGAGGCAGCCGGCGTCACCGCGATCGCCGACGCTGTGGAGACCTCCTACGACCTGCGTGGCGGAGACCTCGTCGGCTGGCCCGTGGCCCGCTGGATTCGCAGGCTGCGCCGCGATCCGCTCCGGTCGATCCAGTTGGACTTCTTGCGTGAGGGGTTCCGCAACGGCCCCAGCGGCTCGATCGGCGTGCAGCCGGCCGAGATCAACACGGCTCTCCTCACCGGCGCGGACCGGGTGGGCCAGGAGTTGCCCGAACCCTGGCCCCAGCGCATCCGCTCGGCTGCTCGCAGCGACATCGCGAACCTGCCCAACCGTCTGGGCCAAGCGATCGCCTCGACCGTGCCGGCCGACGACGATCCCCCCTCGTGGTGGAAGTTCATCCGCGCCGCGCAGTTCGCGCTGGTCACCATCTCCGGGGTTGGGCTCGCATGGTTTGTCGCCCTCGCGGTGAGCTGGTTGGGGGGCGGTATGGCCGGGATGTCGCTGCTCGACAACCCCGTGTTCGCCGCCTTCGCCGCGGTGCTGTCCCTGTCGACGCTGCTCGTGGGGTGGCTCATGGGGGTGGGGTGCCGCAATCTGGTCTCGGTGGCGGCTGCACGGCGACGTGAGGAAGTCGAGGAGAAGGCCACAGCCAGTGTGCGATCGATCACGGCCGAGCGCGTCGTGGCTCCACTCGAAGAGGCGCTGGGGCGGTACCACGCCTTCAGCCGATCCGTTGTGAGGGCCTGCGGCGAGGGGGAGTGAGCTCGCTCGCGGCGTTCGCGCCGCTGAGGGCAGGAGTGCCGGCGGTTGTGCCGGGCGTTTCGTGGTCGGGTGCGGTAGCGCTCAGGAAGCGGGCCGCACCACCTCCTCAAAGCCCACGATGCCGCCCCGCCCCGGCGGGCACGGTTGAACGCGATCGGGGTGTGGACCGGGGCCAGCCCGGCCCGCCTGGGCGGTAGCCACGGATGGGAGCGGCCTGCGTCGCCGCTCGGTCGGGCATCGAATGCGGGGGCGGTACGGCTATCGGCGCACGAACACGGCCAGAGCCGTACCGCGAGCCGACAGCCGCCCTTTAATCGTCGAACATGGCGGTCGGTCTAGATCCAGTGGATGCCAGAGGCCATGATCCCTCCCCAATCTCATCATCAGTTGGCGCGGCCCATGGCGATCGCCGGTTTCGGCGTCGACGATGGGGCGTGCGCCTGTCTGCCCCCTCTTTGAAGCTTCCGTCTCGCGGTGGTCTCCTCGCCGGCAGTCGGCGTGGTCCCCCTGCTGTGCCATCCCGAGACGCGGAAGCCTCCCTTTCTGCCGACCCGGTCTGACGGCCTTGAGGCCCTCCCGAGCGCTCAGGCTCTTCCTCACGCTCGTTGGACGCGCGATCCGCGTCCGACGACGGCCGCTGTGCCGGTGTCGACGAGATGCAGCACAACCAAATGTAGCGGTTTTCGCCATCGATTGCACGGTTGGCAATTACTATATTACTGAATGTAATTTACTTCCTGGGGTGGCATATCGCCGTCGACGGAGCGAGAACCTCCGTTGGAGTGGTCATGCCTCCCCGGGGACCGCCAGCGACAGGCGAAATCTTGGAGGGCGGCATGGCGGTAGCGGAGTATTCCGTTACGGATAGTGAAGGATCATGGACTCGCCAGATTTGCCAGATTCGTCACTGGCCGCTATTTACTCAGTCCTCATGTCTGATCGTCTTCATCGCGACCGTCGTCACCTGCGATCTCATCCTATTAGCGATCGCCGTACCCCTTACCCCCATCCTGGTCAGGGACCTGTGGACATTCGCCGCCTTCCTGGGCGGCGCCGCGGTCTGCGTCGAGGCCATGCGGCGACTCGGCTCCCCGGCCGGGGTCTCGCGTGACCTCCTCGGTGCGTGGTGGCTGCCGGCTCTGCTGCTTCTGCCGCCGGTCTATTCCCTGCTCTTTCCGATCCCGATCTACATCCTGCTCCAATTTCGTATCCGCAGAGCCGTCACGTTTCGTCGTGTCTTCAACGCGGCATCGGTCGCTCTCTCGGGATTCGCCTCTTCGTCGGTCTTCCACGCGGTCATGGACAGCGGCCTGCCCTTCGTGGCCAAACACGGCGACGGCTCGACGATTTCGGAAGAGACTGTCCTCACCAGCGGCTCGGGGGTAGCCGTCGCCGTCGTGTGCTGCGCATTGTTCACCTGTATCCACACGGCGGTGATGTCGATCGGTGTGCGGTTGAGCGCGCCAGAGACACCGTGGCGGGGACTGTTGTGGGACGGTGAGGCGGCTCTGACCGATGGGGCCGAACTGTGCGTCGGCATCATGGTGGCCATCCTGTGCGGGCTGTCGCTTCTCCTGCTCGCCGTCGCGCTGCCGCCGGTGCTGCTCCTCCAGCGGGGACTGTTGTTCCAGCAGTTGCAGACCGCAGCCCGGACCGACCCCAAAACCGGACTGCTCAACGCCGCCACATGGGAGGGCGAGGCCGACGCCGAACTATCACGGGCCTTGCAGTCGGGGCGCCCTATGGCGGTGCTCATCATCGACATCGACCATTTCAAAAAGGTCAACGACACCCACGGCCACCTTTTCGGAGACCAGGTGTTGCTCGGCGTCGCCAACACCCTCACCCACCAACTCGACGAGTCCGACATCATCGGCCGTTTCGGTGGTGAGGAGTTTGTCGTCCTGCTGCCCGGAGCCGACACGGCCAAAGCCCATCAGGTGGCCGAACGGCTACGCGCGCGCGTAGGGCGTATGGCGCTGCCCACCGAGGACGCCACTGTGACCATCACGATCTCCATCGGGGTGGCGCTGCTGCTCGTGCATGGGCGGGACCTGCTCGAACTGCTCACCGCGGCCGATCTCGCGCTTTACCACGCCAAGGACACCGGCCGCGACCGTGTCTGTCTCCCCAATTCCCCCGGTGACGGCGACGCGCCCCTCTCCGAGGACCCCTCGTCGTGACTCTGGTCAACTCTTGCCGGGGATGGTCACCGCTCGACTCGCCGGGGGGCGGTGAAGCCGTGCACCGCAACGGTTTTTCCACAACCATGCGACTGTAATTGTTCGACCGCGGGTTCGTGGCGCATGGTGATCGTATGGTCACTAACGGCGAATTCGATTCGGTCCCTTCCCTCTCCCTACAGAACCCGGTGGATGTCATCGCCGCCATCCCCTACCTGGTCGGCTTCCACCCCAGCGACAGCCTCGTTGTCCTCGGCATCGTGCGCGACTCCACGCGGGTAGGGTTCGCCGCCCAGTGTGAGCTGCCGGAGCCCAGCGACGACCCTGACCCGACCGCCGGGCCCTCAGCCGACGATGTCGGTTCCGACACTGCCGCCACAGTGGCCCGACAGGGGTGCGATCGTGCACTCCTGGTGGCCTACGGCTCAGCGGATCGTGTCACCCCCCGCCTTGAGGCGGCGGAGCGAGCCCTAACTGCGGCCGGCGTCGAGGTCTGCGAGATGCTGCGCGTCGCCGAGGGCCGCTACTGGTCCTACCTGTGCTCGCAGGAGTGCTGTCCCTCCGAAGGCCGACCCTACGACGTCGGCTCCTCCACGATCCCCGCGACAGCGGTAGTGGCGGGGATGTCAGCGTTGCCCGGGCGGGAGGATGTCGCGGCCTCGATCGCCCCTGTCAACGGCGAGCGCCGCGAGCTGATGCACCGCGCCACACTCGCGGCCGAGGCCCGCTGCGCCCGCATGTGGGGCAGCACCGATTCAGGCGGCCACACGGATTTCGCTACGGCATTGCGCATCGAGGGCGTGCGCACGGTGCGTGCGGTCGTGGCTGATGCGCTGGCGGGCCGGATGCCCGAGGACCCCGATCACCTCGCCTGGCTGGGCGTCGTCTTGGTAGCCCCCCGCGTCCGAGATGAGGCATGGGCCCATATCCGGGCCGACCAGGCGGCCACCCATGTCGCACTGTGGCGCTACGTACTGCGCCACGTCGACGAGGGGCCCTACGCCGCCGCACCGGGCGGTCTGCTCGCGTTCAGCGCCTGGCTGGCCAACGAGCCCGCCCTCGCCGACGCCGCGCTCGACCGCGTCCACGCCGTCGATCCCGGCTATTCCATGGCGGCGTTGATCCGCTATGCGCTGCGGCAGGGCGTCTCGCCCCGGCAGTGGCGCCATTTGACCCCCGAATGGTTGGAGGAGCACGCCCCGATCATCCGACCAAGACCGGAGCGATGATCATCTGGATGTGGCTGGCCTGTGCACCGGTGCCGACGTCCTAGTCTTGGAGACATGCCGGAGTACATCTACACGATGCGCAACGTGCGCAAAGCGCACGGAGACAAAGTCGTCTTGGACAACGTCTCGGGTTCCTTCCTGCCCGGGGCCAAGATCGGTGTCGTGGGACCCAACGGCGCGGGTAAGTCAACGCTGTTGAAACTGATGGCCGGCGTTGAGCAGCCATCCAACGGCGAGGCTCGACTCATGCCAGGTTTCTCGGTGGGCCTCCTGGCTCAGGAGCCTCACCTTGACCCCGACAAGACCGTGCAGCAAAACGTCGAGGACGGGGTGGCCGAGACCAAGGCGATGCTCGACCGCTTCAACGAGGTCGCCGAGAAGATGGCAACCGACTACTCCGACGAGCTGATGGAGGAGATGGGCAAACTCCAAGAGCAGCTCGACCATCGCGACGCTTGGAACCTCGACAGCCAGCTCGCCCAAGCCATGGATGCCCTGCGTTGCCCGCCACCCGACGCCGAAATTTCGGTCCTCTCCGGCGGGGAGAAGCGCCGTGTCGCGCTGTGCAGGCTGTTGCTGGAGCAGCCCGATCTGCTGCTGCTCGACGAGCCCACCAACCACCTCGACGCCGAGAGTGTGCAGTGGCTTGAGCAGCACTTGGAGAAATACCCAGGCACCATCGTGGCCATCACCCACGATCGCTACTTCCTCGACAACGTGGCCACCTGGATTCTGGAACTCGACCGCGGCAGCCTCTACCCCTACGAAGGTAACTACACGACCTACCTCGACACCAAGGCCACCCGCCTCAAAGTCGAGGGCCAAAAAGACGTCAAGCGCCAGAAGCGCATCCAAGATGAACTGGAGTGGGTGCGTTCCAACGCCAAGGCTCGCCAGACCAAGAGCAAGGCGCGGCTGCAACGCTATGAGGAGATGGCAGCCGAGGCGGCCAAGACCCGCAAGCTCGACTTCGAGGAGATCCAGATCCCGCCGGGGCCGCGCCTAGGCAACAGCGTGGTCGAGGTCAAGGACCTTACCAAGGGCTTCGACGACCGGCTCCTCATTGAGAACCTCAGTTTCTCGCTGCCTCCCAACGGCATCGTCGGTGTCATCGGCCCCAACGGCGTCGGTAAGACCACGCTGTTCAAGATGCTTGTCGGCCAGGAGCAGCCCGACGCCGGCTCGATCTCGGTCGGCAACACGGTCGAGATCTCCTACGTCGACCAGACGCGCAGCCGTATCGCCAGCGAGAAGAACGTCTGGGAGGCCATCTCCGACGGTGAGGCCTTCATCCAGGTCGGTAACGTCGAAATCCCCAGCCGCGCCTATGTCGCCGCGTTCGGTTTCAAAGGCTCCGACCAGCAGAAGCCGGCCGGCGTCCTCTCCGGCGGCGAGCGCAACCGCGTCAACCTCGCGCTCACCCTCAAGCAGGGCGGCAACCTGCTGCTGCTCGACGAGCCCACCAACGACCTCGACGTCGACACCCTCGGCTCGTTGGAGAACGCGCTGCTGGAGTTTCCCGGCTGTGCCGTCATCACCAGTCACGACCGCTGGTTCCTCGACCGGGTCGCCACCCACATCCTCGCGTGGGAGGGCGACGCCGACTGGTTCTGGTTCGAGGGCAACTACGAATCCTACGAGCAGAACAAGATCGAGCGGCTCGGCGCCGAGGCGGCCCGGCCGCACGCTGTCACCCACCGCAAGCTCACCCGCGACTAGTTCAACGGCTCGTCCCGCCGCCGCGTCTTGCGGTCGTGCTCCTCATCCTCCTCATCGCTCGGATGCACGACCGCGGGATTCGGTCGTCCTTGACCATGTTTGCACCACGTAAGCTGGCAGGCAGCTATGAGTTCTACTTCTTCTGCCCGCGACGACAGCGCGGCACCCACGAGCTTCTACGAGGCCGTCGGTGGTGAGGAGACGTTTGTCCGCCTCGTTCGCCGCTTCTACGAGGGGGTCGCCGCCGATCCGCTGTTGCGTCCGCTCTACCCCGAGGAGGATCTCGGTCCCGCCGAGGAGCGGTTGCGCCTGTTCCTCATGCAGTACTGGGGCGGGCCACGAACCTACAGTGAGAACCGCGGCCATCCTCGACTGCGGATGCGCCACTTCCCGTTCCGGATCGGCACCGCCGAGCGTGACCGGTGGCTGGCACACATGCGGGCCGCTGTCGATGAACTGGAGTTGGCACCCCATCTCGACCAACAGTTGTGGCAGTACCTCGTCTACGCGGCCCACAGTATGGTCAACACGGCTGACGAGGCGCCGTCGAGTGAGGCGGCGACGACACTGCCGGTTGCCGAGGAGCGCTCCCGCCCCGGCCGCGACGACGACGGAGGGGGCGAGACGATCCACGTTTCGCTCTAGTTCTGCGCCGCCCTGTGCCGCAGCGGAACGACAGCGGCTGCCAGGCCGCAAAACGCCGCCGCGGTACCAAAAGCAATGGCGAACCCCGCTACCTGGATCACGACCCCCATCAACATCGGCGTCAGCGTCGAACTGACCGCCTGTAGTGAGTTCTGTATGGCCATGGCGCGTCCCGCCCAGACCATCCCGGCCGTTTCGGCTACAGCGGTGAACATGAGTCCGTTGTGGGCCATTCCCAGTACCAGACAGCTCAGCAACAGCACCACCGCGGCCACGGGAAAGACCAGCGCGGCGATCGTCAGCGCCAGCAGGGCGCTACCGGAGGTCACGGCGATCAGGCGCACCGGCCCCAGCCGGCTGCCCGCCCGATCCGACCACGCGCCCGCTCCCATCCGCGCCAGCGCTCCCACCACCTGGCCCACGGCGATGAGCGCTCCCGCCGCCGGTTCCGCCCACCCGTGCTCTTCGACCAGGTAGACGAGAGAGTAGGTCGTGACCGTGAACTGCGGTACGGCCAGTAGCATGCTGACGCTGTGCACCCGCCAGATCCGCAACCGTCGGTACGGGGAACCCTGACTGTCTCGGGACCGCAGAGGCTGCTGTTCCGGGGCCTCGTCTGGCGTCGGCGCCTTGGCCAGCACCACCACCAACGGTAGAACCACGAGAGCCAGTGCCGCCGGGACTGTCATGGCTGCGACGAACCCGTGATCTTGGGCTACCGCGGGCAGCACGGCCGCCGCCATCCCCAGCCCTAAAGGGAGCGCCGCCTGCCGTAGCCCCATCGCCAGCCCGCGTTCCTGCCATGCGAACAAGCCGAGTACCAGACGTCCGCTCGCGGCGTTGACCGGCCCGCCGGCGGCCCCCACCAGAGCCAGGACCACCCCCACCCCCACCGGACCGTCGACCAGGTGCAGCGACAGCAGCAGCGAAGCGGTCAGGAACAGGCTCAGACTCATCGTGACCCGCTCACCGTAGCGGTCGATGATCACTCCCCACCCCACCAGGGTGGACAGCAGGCCAAGCCCTGGCAGGCCCGCCAACGTTCCCGCCTGGGCGATGTTCAACCCGTAGGTGTCGCGCAGCGCGGGGAGCACGAACGGTACGCCGAACATCGCGCTGGCCGTCGCGATCTGCGCGATGATCGCGATACATAGGATGATCCACCGATTGGCTGTGGGCACCGTCTCAGCGTATTTCCTAGCGCCGGCAGCACCAGCGCAGGCAGATGTGGGAGCCCTCACGTGCGCTGCCCGCCGCTGTCTTAAAGGGACCTCCCGGGGGTGTTTCTATGGGGTTGTCACGTCGGGAGTGGGGGGTGTCCGGGGCGGGAGTGTTCTCCGTCCGCTGGTGCCTCGATCGCTGCGCGATCTCGGCCGCCTCAACGGGGGCGCTGTGTCCCCGAACATCGTCCCCGAACATCGCTGTTGTGCAGGGTGCTGCTGGTCTGGGGATACGCCGGTGGGGTGGTGGCTGAGGGCGCGCCGGAAGGCGTCGAGCCGCCCCACCCCCGTCCACCCGGTCACGGCATTCGCCCCACGCCGGCCCCAAGCCCCGTCGTGGCACCCGTTCCACCTCAGGCACAGCCCGCCCCGGGCTGCTGAGATCGCGCAGCGCTCGAGGCACGAGCGACGGGAAACCCCGCACGCTCTCCGCAAACCAAAACCACACCCCACCGCACCCCCAGGGGCGGATCGTGCTTCTATCAGCGGTCTGGCGGTGCCTTCGGTCCCGGTGACACCACCCCCCAGGTCATGTCTTCGACAGGGGGACACAGTCATGCCGGCACCGGAGGCCGGCGGCCCCATTGCAGGACCATAAAAAACATAACGGGGGCGGGGAGCCCTCTCGGTGAGGCCGAGGGGGACTATGACGACGCGACCCTGCCGGTGGTATTGGTACTCGCCGTTTTGTCCTCCCGACGGCCTCGCCGCCGTTCGTTATCGCTGTCACCTCCGGCACAGCACCGACTTTTCAGAGGACTGCCTGGGCGCGGTGGCTGGGGCACGAGGGAGGTGCCTGGCCGGAGGAGGCCGGAAGCCGTTTCCCTTCGCTCGTGCCTCGACCGTTGCGCGATCTCGGCAGCTCCAGGGGGAGCCGTTGCTCCCGGGCGGCTGCGCCGACCTGTCGCCACGCCCAGGGAGGCCGCCCTCTGTCACGGTGCTCTGATCCATGGGCGATCTAGGTGGCGAGGAACCGCGCAAGGTATTTGCGCTCGCCTTCGTTCAATCGCCGCACCCCTTGGGTCGTGGGGTCGAATCCGACCATGACCGAGGACGCTCGCAGGTAGACGTGGGTGTCGTCGACGATCTCGTAGGCCAGCGTGAAGCTGGCGTTGCGCACCTGGCGCACCCATGTCTCCACGCGCACCGGCTCGGGCCGCAACAGCAGTTGGTGCACGTAGTCGACTTCATGGCGGGCCACGACCAGCGCTCCCATCCCTTCCCCCTCGATGTCGCTGTCCCAACGCAGGAAGGCGATGCGCGCATCCTCCAGGTAAGTCAACATCTGCACGTTGTTGACGTGGTTAAGCGGGTCGAGATCAGCGAATCGAATGTGGGCGAGATGGACATGCCGGGGACCGGCTCCGTCCCGCGCCATGCATGCCGCACCTTCTCGCACAGACGTCTCCCCGCCGACCTCCGGCACCCTGCCACCTCTCTTAACGGCTCGCCAGTTGACTTTTCGTCGATTCTGTCAAGGCTGTGTCGTGGCTGTGCACACGGGCCGGCACTGTCCCCATGAGACGGTTGGCCTGGTGCCGACTGCTCAGGTCGGTACACGCAGCCCCGTGTGATGGGCGACGAAGGCGAGCTGGTCGGCGGCTAGCGCCACACTGCGGCTCACCGAACGGGAACTGTGGCCCACCGCGTCCTCGCGCCGCAAGAGGATCGGGCGCTTCTCCGGTGCGGCCGATGTCGCGTGCTGCAACGCCGCGCACATCTTGCGGGCGTGCATCGGGTCCACCCGGGTGTCATTGCCAAACACCGTGAACAGTGTGGCGGGATACTCGGTGCCTGCGACCACATTGTGGTACGGGGAGTACGCCAGGAGCCAGGCCAGAGCCTCGGGATCGTCGGCGCTCCCGTACTCCACACTCCACAGTTGGCCCAGACCGAACGACTCGTAGCGCACCATGTCCAGCAGCGGTGCTGAGGACACCGCAGCCGCGTACAGCTCCGGGCGTTGCGTGATGGCGGCCCCCACCAGCAGGCCACCGTTACTGCCTCCCATAACAGCCAATCGGTCGGCCGTGGTGACGCCGGTGGCGATGAGGTGCTCGGCCGCAGCGTGGCAGTCGTCGAACACGTTCTGCTTGTTTTGCAACATGCCCGCGCGGTGCCACACCTCGCCCTCCTCCAGGCCGCCACGCAGGTTCGCGACCGCGTAGACGCCGCCGGCGCGCACCCACGCCAGCGTTGATGCCGAGTAGCTCGGGGCGAGTGAGATCGCGAAGCCGCCGTAGCCGTAGAGGATCGTGGGCCGCGGCCCGGCGGGCGCGTCGGCAGGCGAGACCACCAGCATCCGCACCTGAGTGCCGTCGCGCGACGGATAGCTCACCTGTTCCACACGCACCTGTGGCGGATGCGCAGCGCCGGGAGCGCTCTCCCACAGCTCCATCGTGCCGCTGCGGCCGTCATAGCGGTAGACCGTCACGGGACGGGTGTGGTCGGTGTAGGCCACCCACGCCTCGGCGCCTCCTTCGGGGCGCTCCACGATCCCGCCCACTGACCCCAGGCCGGGCAGGGGCAACTGGTCACGCCGTTCGCCTGTGGCCAGGTCGTGCACACTGATCTCGCTGACGGCGTGCCGGCGCCAACTCGCCAGAAGCAGTGGCGTTTCCAGTTCCGGCCCGTCGAGAATGGCGTAGTCGGTGAGCACCGCGTCGGGATCGGTGGCGATGAGGGTGCGCCACGTCTCGTACTCGGGTTTGCTGGGGTCGGTGACGCACAGTCTGCCCCGGGCGGCGTCGCGATCGGTGAACAGGTAGAGCCGGCCGTCGCGCCCGACCTCGGGCGAGACTTCGGCGTCGACGTTTTCCTGAATGGGACGCAGCCGAGGCTGCTGTGGTCCGTGCTCGGCGAGGTCGGCGATCCAGGCGTCGTTGCGCGCGGCGGTCCCTCGGGTGGCGGTCAGCGACAGCCATCTGCCGTCGCGGCTGACCGCGAGACCGTAGTACTCCGTCATGTCCCGGCCAGCGCCGAAGATCAGCACATCGTCGTCGGTGGGAGTACCGACGCGGTGGAGATACACCCGACGGTGGTACTGCTCCTCACCATCGGGCACGTGCTCGGGCGGTAGCCGTCGCACGTAGTAGAAGGCCTCACCCCCGGGCAGCCAAGCGATGGGACTGTAGCGGCAACGGTCGATCGGGCCGTCCACCAGGGAACCGGTGGCGATATCCATGACGCGCAGCAGCGACTCTTCATCGCCGCCCGCGGAGAGCTGGTAGGCCAGCAGCCGCCCCTCCCGATCGGGGGACCACGAGTCGAGGGTGGTCGTGCCTTCGGGATCGATCGCCATCGGGTCGATGAGGACCCGCTCGCCGGAGTCGTCGGCGGTGTAGAGCACCCCGTGTTCCTGATCGGGGCCCCGGCGTACGAAGAACCTGCACTGCCCCCGCCATCTCGGTGGACCCACGAACCCCGCCCCTAGCAGCGCCTCGACTTCGCCGGCGAACCAGGCGCGGCCGGTCAGGGCCGTGGCTGTTTCCGTGAACAGCCCATCTTGGGCCGCCGTCCATTCGCGCGTCGCGGGCGCCTCGGCGTCTTCGAGCCAGCGGTACGGATCGGCCACGCGCATGCCGTGGCGGTCTTCGGTGAGATCGAGCCGATGGGCCGCGGGGTAGTGGGGTGTGGACATGTCCCGCACTTTATTCGACCGCTGATCCCTCGCCGCTGTGGGGCCTTCCCCGGCCACAATGATCATTCGTTTGCTTGTCGTTTTCCTGACACCCGAGATAAATGGGGTGGCGACAACCTGGTTCGACCAAGCAAACTGAAGGCGGGACGTGACTCGGCGGGAACCACCACGGGAGGTCCGTGTGGCAACGCGAATACTGCTGGCCATTCGGCCAGTCCACAGGGAGGTCCCCTGGCTGACCAGCGCGTCGGCCGGGGCTGATAAACGTTTGCCCGACGCTTCGACTCCACAGGAGCTGGTATGAGCGCCGGGCGCAGTGCGGAGGGTGGCACAGTCAGCCGTCACGTACTGCTGCTCAATGCCAGCTATGAACCACTGACAACTCTTCCCATGCGCCGTGCGGTGCTGCTGGTGCTGCGCGAGAAGGCCGAGATCGTGCATGGCGATTCGACCGGGCGCATGCTCCACTCAGCCACCACGGCCCTCTCGGTGCCTTCTGTCATCCGGTTGCGACGCTACATCCGGGTCCCCTACCGGCGTCGCGTTCCGTTGACACGGGTGGCGCTCATGCGCAGGGACGGCTACCACTGCGCCTACTGCGGCAAGCGCGCCGAGACCATCGACCACGTGATCCCGCGCAGCCGAGGCGGCGCGCACGTATGGGAGAACGTCGTGGCCTCCTGCAAAATGTGCAACCATCGTAAAGCCGACCGACTGCTCGACGAGCTGGGTTGGAAACTCAACGTTACCCCTATGGTCCCGCGTGGGCTGCACTGGCGGCTCATCAACGGCGAACAGCACGGTGATCCGCTGTGGGCACCGTATATGAGGAATTCGGTGAGAGCCGCCTGACCAGCGTTCCGGGGCCGGGCCCGAGTCCCACCCGGCTCCGGGGGATGCTCCCTCGCAGCCCTCACCCCAGTCGTCGGTCCGGTGGTGACCGAGTCGGCGTTCGTCGGCAGAGGCGACGAACGCCGGCCAAGTGGCGCTTTGACCGGACCGCTGCGCTTGCTCCGCGGGGCCGCAGCCCGCCGGCTGCGCCTCTCACGTCCCCCGCTTCGGGGGTGTCGGCGTTGTGTCGCCCGCCACTCCCATCGACTCGCACTACCACCCCCTCACACGGGGGACCATAGTGCTATGCCTCGTTACGAATTCCGCTGCAAAGCTTGCGGCGACACCTTTGAACTCTCCCGCCCCATGGATCGTGCCAACGACCCCGCCCGCTGTCCGCATGGCCACGATGACACCGTCAAGCTACTCTCCACGGTGGCCGTGGGCGGCACTGCCGCCGACCCGGCCCCGGGAGGCGGCTGCTGCGGCGGCGGCTGCTGCGCTGGAGGTTGAGGCGCGCTGGCGGCACCGCGTGTGCGGCGCCGCCAGTGCCTGCCGGCTAGGTTGTTGTTTTTGGACGGGCGGCGAGGGCGGGCGGTGGGCGCGAGCGGGTGAGCGCCTCCGCGGGCTGGTGAGTGAGATCGCGCAGCGATCGATGCACGAGCGGACGAGGAACACCCTAGGCCCCCGCACCCCAGCCGTCCGAAAAACAGAACCTCATGCACCAGCCCACAGTCAGGTGAGCCGCTCCACTTGGGTGACGTCACGGGCGGCGCCGGTGGACGCCGAGGTGGCCATAGCGGCGTAGGCGCGCAAGGCCGCGGTCACCGGCCGCTCCCGATCCCGCGGCCGGTAGGAGCCGAGGTCGCTGAGCAGGGCCTCGCGGCGCCGCTCCAGCTCATCGGGGGCGACCTCCAGATGCAGCGAGCGGTTGGGGATGTCGATGCTGATGGTGTCGCCGTCGCGCACCAGCGCGATGTCGCCGCCTGCCGCGGCTTCGGGGGAGGCGTGTCCGATCGACAGACCAGAGGTGCCGCCGGAAAACCGGCCATCGGTGATCAGCGCGCACGCCTTGCCCAAGCCGCGCCCCTTGAGGAAGCTCGTGGGGTACAGCATTTCCTGCATGCCGGGGCCGCCCTTGGGGCCCTCGTAGCGGATGACGACCACGTCGCCGGGTTCGATCCTCTTGTTGAGGATGCCGTCGACGGCTTCTTCCTGGCTCTCGAAGACCTTGGCCGGGCCGCTGAACGTCCACAGTTCCTCTTCGACACCGGCGGTCTTGACGACCGCCCCGTCGGCGGCGAGGTTGCCGTAGAGCACGGATAGGCCACCGTCAACGGTGTAGGCGTGCTCGTAGTCGCGGATACAGCCGGTCTCGCGGTCGGTGTCCAGGCTCTCCCAACGGGTGTCCTGGGAGTAGGCGCGGGTGGTGCGCCGGCCTCCCGGAGCGGCGTGGAACAGTTCGCGCGCCTCGTCGGTGACGCTCTCCGAACACAGGTCCCAGTCGGCCAGGTACTCTCCGACGTTCTTGCCGTGCACTGTGGGCAGGGACGTGTCGATGAGCCCCGCGCGCGCCAGCTCGCCCATGATGGCGGGGATACCACCGGCTCGGTGCACGTCCTCGATGTGGTATTTCTCCGAGTTCGGCGCGACCTTGCACAGGCACGGGACGTTACGCGAGACTTCGTCGATCTCGGGCAGCCCGAACTTGACGCCTGCCTCGGTGGCCGCTGCCAGCAGATGCAGGATCGTGTTCGTCGAGCCGCCCATGGCCACGTCCAGCGCCATAGCGTTGCCGAATGCCGCGGGCGAGGCGATCGACAGCGGCAGCACCGACTCGTCGTCATCCTGGTAGTAGCGGCGGGCCACGTCGACCACGAGGCGTCCGGCGTCCTCGTAGAGCTGCTTGCGGGCCACGTGGGTGGCCAGCACTGTGCCGTTGCCGGGCAGGGCCAGACCGATGGCTTCGGTGAGGCAGTTCATCGAGTTGGCCGTGAACATGCCCGAGCACGAACCGCAGGTGGGGCAGGCCGACTCCTCCAGCTCGTTGAGTTCGCTGTCGGAGACGCTCTCATCGGCCGAGGCGATCATCGGGTTGATGAGGTCGAGTTTGCGTTCCCTGGTGGCGGTGCCGTCGACCACGGTGACCTTGCCGGCCTCCATCGGCCCGCCCGAGACGAAGACCGTGGGGACGTTGAGCCGCATGGCCGCCAGCAGCATGCCCGGGGTGATCTTGTCGCAGTTGGAGACACACACCAGCGCGTCGGCACAGTGAGCGTTGACCATGTATTCCACCGCGTCGGCGATGACCTCGCGGCTGGGCAGCGAGTAGAGCATCCCGCCGTGGCCCATGGCGATGCCGTCGTCCACGGCGATGGTGTTGAACTCGCGAGGGATGCCGCCGGCCTCGCGCACGGCTCCCGAAACCACGTCAGCCACCTCACGCAGGTGTACGTGACCGGGCACAAACTGAGTGAAGCTGTTGGCCACGGCGACGATCGGCTTGCCGAAATCCTCGCGTTCCACGCCGGTGGCGCGCATGAGTGCGCGCGCGCCGGCCATGTTCCTGCCATGGGTGACCGTGCGTGAGCGAAGCGCGGGCATGGGGTTGGCTCCCGTCGGTGCGAACTGTTGTCTGATGCCCGGACCAGGGCAGAGTGCGCGACCGTTGCGCCCGCACCACAGCGGGGGCGGCCGGCCGGCGCCTTCTCGCCTTGGGCCGGGTGGTATAGGTCTTTCACCGATGGTAGCCCCGCCCGGCAACCCGTTGCGTCTCGGACACGAAGATCCCACGTCCGTATCGTGAGAAAAGCCGGTGAAAACGGGTTGGCCCGGGGCTTTGATGGTGTCGAGCCACACCGGGCGCGGCTGGCCGCGACCGGTGTGCGCCGGTGGGCGCCTCTACCAGCCGCTAGACGCTTTGCACGCGCTCCAACAAGTGCCGGACCAGCCTAGGCCACGTCCTCCCCGACGGGAGCCTTCCCTCACCACCCAGCTTTCAGCCCGCAGGAGCGGACACAGCCCGGCCGGGGATGACCATGCGCCAGCGCATCGAGGGAGGGAGCACCTTTCCAGATGCGCGCGGGGCAGTGCGCTTGTCGGTGCCGTGGTTGGCCAGTCGGCGGATGCCTTTCAGGTGCGCGGGGGCAGCGCCCGTTGGGCGGCCTGGAAGATCTCCTCGATCTCTTCCTCGCTGAGCCGCGCGTTGACCTGACGCAGCCATTTGCGCACCCGGGTACCGGTGAGGATGTGGACCCCACGCAGGATGTGGTGGTCCCATTGCAGCTTGGGTCCGTAAAGGGCGAGGGCAGGATGCACGGTGATCTCGCGCCCCAACTCCTCGCTGACCGCTTCTTGGGCCGCTTTCGCTTCCTCCAGCGCCTCGTCGATGCGCTCGTTCTTGGAGTAGCGGCCGTGGAAGAGGTTTTCGAGCTTGTTGCGTACGGGCAGGCGTTTGTCCCACGCTTCGGAGTCGATGGCGAACGCGCCGCGGCGGCCGACGACGAAGTGGTCGATCTGGCCGTTGCCGCCCTTGACGCTGCGGGCGTGCAGCGTGCGGTACCCCATCCGTTTCATAAGGCGGAGTTGCGCCTCGGTGCGGCGTTGGGCCGCAGAGGGGCGGCGCCAGTGCGGAACCTCGGAGTAACGTCGCGCGGAGCGTACAACCAGTAGGATCACCGCCGCCACGCCAAACGTGGCACCGATACGCCAGTTCCCGGTGAGCAGGCCGGCGGCCAGACCGACTCCAAGCCCCGTGGCGCCTCTGATAGCCCATGCGCGCGTCAGGCCGCGCTTGAGCAGGGCCTGGTAGGTCTGCCGAGCGGTCTCGCCGACACCGCCGCGCCCGCGTGGGCCCCCCTCGCTTTGGGCTGCGGCGGCCTGGTCCTGTGCCACGGGCCGCTCGCTCTCATGCTCAGCACGAGCGGGAGCGCTGGCATCGGTGTGCTGCGAGGACGCTTCCTCGTGGCTGTTTACGGTGTCGGTGCTGGAGCTAGTCGCCGAATCCACGGTGGAAAGGTTAGCCTTAGTTCCTCCGTGGTCCTATCCCGAGAAAACTCACACTTTTATTCCCTGGCGTATGGCGAGTATTACGTGTTCGTAGGGCGCTCGCTGGGAATGATGATATTTCTTGTTTCGGCAACCGCGGAGCTGCGCGGTGTTCTAACCTCGCGAGAGTGACGCACATCCACGAGTTGAGCGCAGAACGCCAGCTAGCAGCGGTCCGCCGGCGTGAGCTCTCTCCTGGCGAGATCACCAGCCATTACCTCGACCGTATCAGCAGGCTTGACAATCACGTGGGAGCTTTCATTACGGTCACTGCTGAATTGGCCGAAAGGCAGGCCCAAAAGGCGGAGGAACGGCTCGTTTCCGACACGCCAGCGGAACTTCCGCCGCTGCTTGGACTCCCCCTTCCCGTCAAAGATCTCGACATGGTCGCAGGCGTCCGCTGCACCTCGGGGTCGTCGGCCTGCGCCGAACAGTTCGCCTCCACCGACTCTGCCTTCGTCGCCGAACTGCGTCACGCCGGCGCCGTTTTCCTCGGTAAGACCAACACCCCCGAATTCGGGCTGTCCTGCTACACCGAGAACGACATCGCCCCAGCGGCGCGCACCCCTTGGGATCTCACCCGCTCGGCCGGCGGCTCCAGCGGCGGGGCAGCCGCGGCTGTGGCCGCGGGGCTGGCGCCGGTGGCCCAAGGTAGCGACGGCGGCGGCTCCATCCGGATTCCCGCCAGCGTCTGCGGACTGGTCGGCCTGAAACCGACCCGCGGCCGGGTCACCGCCGCCCCCGACGGCTTCGACCTGCTCGGCCTGGCGGTCGCGGGGCCCATCGCCCGAACTGTGGCCGACGCCGCGCTCGTGCTCGACACCATGGCCGGCAACCGTCCCGGCGACTACTACGTCCCGCCGCCGCTGCCGGCGGGGGAGACGTTTCGTTCCTACGCCGCCCGCGAGCCGGGGCAACTGCGTGTGGCCCGGTTCTGCCGGACGCACGTGCCTGGGGTCGAGCTCCACCCCGATGTGGTGGCCGCCTACGATGACGCCACCGGGGCGTTGACCGCATTGGGCCACCACGTCGAGGAGATCACTCTCCCCTTCGATCCCTCCCTGGCCGAACGGTTCACCGTGGTCTGGGCGGCGATGGCTGCCACTGCCCCCGTTCCTGAGCAAGGGGAGGACCTGCTGCGTCCCCTCACCCGCTGGTTGCGCGAGCGCGCCACGCGCACCTCGGCCGCCGACTACGTTCACGCCGCTATGGGAGTGCAGCAGGCGGTCCGCTCGGCGATGTCGGTACTACAGGACTACGACGCTGTGCTCACGCCGACGCTGGCCGCCCCACCGGTACCGGTGGGCTACTTCACCGCGGGCGGCGACGTGGCCGAGGAGTTCCAGCGGATGATGGCGTTCACCCCGTTCACCGCTATGTACAACCTCACGGGTCAGCCCGCCGTGAGCCTCCCGCTGTACTGGAACGCTGCCGGGTTGCCGATCGGGGTGATGCTCGCCTGCCGCCCCAACGACGAGGCCACCCTGCTCTCGTTGTCGGCCCAGCTTGAAGCGGCACGGCCGTGGAGTGGGCGGATCCCGCCCCTGTGGTCGGTCTAGCCCGCGGGCGAGGCGAGCCCAGCAGCCAGCCCTCAGCGGTGGCGCCGCGGTACCGCACGTGCGCACTAATCGCGATTGTCGGGTATGGCGGACTGCCCAGAGGGTGAGCTGGTAAGGCATCATCGGTGCTGTGAGTGATGCCGAGCTGACGCGCCTCGCCGAAGAGCACGGCGTGGCCACGACCTATGTGGATTGGAGGGGCGACCGAGTCACGGTCCCCACCGACACATTGCGCCACGTCCTGGCATCACTCGGGGTCGACGCGAGCGACCCGCGTGCGGCGTTGGAAGCCCACTGGAACCGTCAGGCCGCCCGGTTACTGCCGCCGGCGGTCGTGGCCCGCTCGGGCCGGACACCACGGACCCCGCTGCCCGAGGACGCCCGAGCGTGGGTGGAGCTTGCCGACGGCTCACCGGCACGGCTGTCGCCGACCCTGCCGCTGGGGGTGCACCTCGTCCACGCCCAGCGCGGTGATGTCCACCAGAGCGCCCCGTTGCTGGTGGTCCCCGAACGCATCGCCGTTCCCGGCACGCCCCCCGAGGCGCGGCTATGGGGACTGATGGCCCAGCTCTACTCCGTTCGCTCCCGCGTCTCCTGGGGCATGGGCGACCTGCGTGACCTGGCTGAGCTCTGCGACTGGAGCGCGCGCGACCTCGGAGCCTCCTTCGCTCTCGTCAACCCCATCCACGCCACCGAACCCTCCCCACCCATCGAGCCCTCGCCCTACCTGCCTACGAGCCGCCGCTACGTCAGCCCTCTCTACATCCGGATCGAGGACATCCCCGAGTACGCCAACCTCGACCCGTTACAGCGCGAGGAGATCCAACGGCTCGCCCGTCCGCTGCGCGAGCGCGGGCGCACCGCCGACCTCTTGGACCGCGACGCCATATGGCTGGCTAAGCGCGAAGCGCTGTCGAAGCTGTACCACGTTCCCCGCGGCCCCTCCCGAGAGAGGGCGTTCCAGTCCTACCTGGCCCGTGAGGGCTCGGCGCTCGTGGAGTACGCCACCTGGTGCGCCATAGCCGAGGAGCGCGGCGCGGACTTTCGCGCGTGGCCCCGGCGACTGCACGGTGTCGCCGAGCTCGACGTCGCCAAGGAGGCGATGCGACTCTGGTCGCACGTGGAGTTCCACCGGTGGATGCAGTGGATCATCGACGAGCAGCTCGCCGCGGCCCAGGCCAGTGCCCGCGCTGCCGGCATGGGCGTGGGCATCGTGCACGATCTCGCCGTTGGATTCCAAGCTGGTGGCGCTGATGCCTGGATGTACGCCGACGTTTTGGCGCCCGGTGTCAGCGTGGGCGCGCCGCCCGATGAATTCAACCAACAGGGGCAGGACTGGTCCCAGCCGCCGTGGCACCCCTGTCGTCTCGCCGAGCAGGGCTACCGTCCCTTCCTACAGCAGATGCGGCAAGCGATGCGCCACGCCGGCGGTATCCGGGTCGATCACATCATGGGACTGTTCCGGCTGTGGTGGATTCCCGAAGGGGCCTCTCCCGCCGAGGGCACGTACGTGCGCTATGACCACGAGGGGATGGTGGGGGCGCTCCTGCTGGCCGCTCACGAGTTCAGTACCACGGTCGTGGGAGAGGACTTGGGAACGGTGGAGCCGTGGGTGCGTGACCATCTCGCCACGCGAGGGATATTGGGCACGTCGGTGTTGTGGTTCGAGCGCGAGCCCGACGGCAGCCCGCGCCGCCCCGAGCGCTGGCGCGCCAACTGTTTGGCCACTGTGGCCACCCACGACCTGCCGCCGGTCGCCTCGTTTCTGTCGGGGGAGCACGTCGAGTTGCGCGACCGTCTTGGTCTGTTGACGCGCCCGGTTCAGCGTGAGCGTGCCGATGCCGAGGCGCAGGTAGCCGCATGGCGCGATCTGCTTGTCGAACTCCGGTTGCTCGATCCCGCCGTCGACCCGATGTCCGAGCCCGCAGTGGTGACCGCTGCCCTGCACACCTACTTGGCGCGCACCCCGGCCCGCATGCTCGGCATCGCACTGGCCGATCTCGTGGGGGACCGGCGCATGCAAAACCAGCCCGGTACCAACGACGAGTACCCCAACTGGCGCATCCCCCTCACTGATGGCCAAGGCGAGCCCGTGCTGCTCGACGAGCTTATGGCCGACCCCCGTAGGGTCGAGGTCGTCGTGCGCGCGCTGGGTCCGCTCCCCAGGGGTTCCCTGCCGAACAGGAGCAAAGACTCCTCGCAGAATTCCCGCTGAGGGGTCTTCGCACCGCGGCCTCTCCGGCCGCACCCGGCGGATGCCGCCGCGGTCAACCGCATGCGTGGCTCGCGCACCTGCGGGCGCATCCGGCCGGTGGGGCCGGACGGCTGTCCCGTCCTCGCCCCACCACCGTGAGCCATGACGCTGGTATCCCCGGGCGCGTGAGTGTGGCGGCGCTCGCCTGGGCTGGGTCTCTGTTTTTTGGGTAGGGCGGCGAGAGCGGGCGGTGGGCGCAAGCGGGCGCGCGCGTCCGCTCTCACCTCGCGGGGGGCCGAGATCGCGCAGCGATCGAAGCACGAGCCAACGAAGAACGTCCCATGGCCCCCCATCCCAGCCGTCCGAAAAACAGAACCTAACCGGTTGCCTTGGCCGCGTCTTTCTCTTGGGCACGTAGCGCCCGTTCGACGTCGGCGCGGCCTTCCAGCAGCAGCCGCCGCAGCGCCGGCGCCGGCTGCTCAGCCTCGATGTAGGCGTCGGTGCGCCGCACCGTGGCCTCCTCTGTGAGGTAGCGCGGGTAGGCGAGCTCGGCGAAGCCTTGCGCGAACTCGCTGGTCCACTTGTTCCACGCTTCGCCCAACAGCCCGAAGTACTTGTCCACGTAGGGGCGCAGCAGTTCGCTGTGGGCGGGCTCGGTGAACCCCAGCAGGGTCGCGCGGAACTCGGCGTTGGCCATGTCCGCCGAGGCGAGCCGGTCCCAGGTGCGCGCCTTGGCCTCAGGCGTGGGCAGGGCCGCCCGGCACCCTGCCGCGAAGCGCTCCCCGGTCGCCGTGGGGTCTGCTTCCAGTTCCGCGGTGATCTCGGCTTCGCCGGCTTCGCCGTGCACCACCAGCCGCCGCAGCAGCCGCCAGCGCAGGTCAGTGTCGATCGTCAGCCCCTCCACGGCCAGCGCGCCGTCGAGGAGGCCGCGTAGCAGCGACAGATGCTCCGTTGAGACGGCGGCGTCGGCGAAGCCCTGGGCATAGGCGAGTTGGAGGTCGCTGCCGGGCTCGGCGCTGGTGAGCAGCTCGCGCAGCCGGCTGGCCAGCAGGTCGTAGCCGACCGGGCGCCACTGCGGGTCGGCGTACTTGTCCAGCGTGGTCACCGCTTGCCGCAGCAGCATCTGTACCACCGAGACGTCGCTGACGCCCCCGATACCGGAGAGCAGCAACTGGATGTAGTCGCGTGCGGCCATCTCGGCGTCGCGTGTCATGTCCCAGGCTGCGGAGAAGCACAGCGCCCGCGGCAGCGACGCGCGGATCTCACCGATGCCCTCGATCAGGGTGTGCAGCGACCGGTCGTCCAGCCGAATCTTGGTGAAGGTGAGGTCGTCGTCGTTGAGCAGCACCAGGTCGGGGCGGCGCTCGCCCACCAGGTCCGCAACCTCGGTGCGGTCGCCGGAAACGTCGAGTTCGAGGCGCCGCCGTCGCACGATCCCGGTCTCGGTGCGGTCGTAGAGGCCGATGGCCAGCCGGTGCGACCGCAGCGTGGGGTAGTCCGGGGCGGCCTCCTGTAGCACGGCGAAGGAGGTGAAGGCTCCCTGCTCGTTCACCTCGAACTCGGGGCGCATCGTGTTCACCCCCGCGGTTTCCAGCCATTCCCGCGACCACAGCGACAGGTCGCGCCCCGAGGCGCGCTCTAGCTCGCGCAGCAGGTCGGCCAGTTCGGTGTTGCCCCAGGCGTGTTTGGCGAAGTAGGCACGCACTCCGGCGAAGAAGGCGTCGACCCCTACGTAGGCGACCAGTTGCTTGAGCACCGAGGCGCCCTTGGCGTAGGTAATGCCGTCGAAGTTCACCTCGACCGCCTGCATGTCGGGGATGTCGGCGGCGATGGGGTGCGTGGAGGGCAGTTGGTCCTGGCGCAGCGCCCACGCCTTCTCCACGTTGGCGAAGGTGGTCCAGGCATCCTGCCAGCGAGTCGCCTCGGCCTGGCAGTACACACTGGCGAAGGTCGCGAAGGACTCGTTCAGCCACAGGTCGTCCCACCAGCGCATGGTGACCAAGTCACCGAACCACATGTGGGCCATTTCGTGCAGGATCGTCTCGGCCCGGCGCTCGTAGCGGGCGTCGGTGACCCGAGAACGGAAGATGTAGTCCTCCAGGAAGGTCACGGCGCCGGCGTTTTCCATCGCTCCCGCGTTGAACTCGGGGACGAACAACTGGTCGTACTTGTCGAACGGGTACCGCAGCTCGAACACGCGGTGGTAGAAGTCAAACCCCCGCTTGGTGACGTCGAGGATGGCGTCGGCGTCGAGGTGCTCCGCCAACGAGGCGCGACAGTACACCCCTAGCGGGATGCCGTCGTGGCTGTCGCGCACTACGTGGTAGGGCCCGGCGATGAGGGCGGTGATGTAGGTCGAGATCGGCTTGGTGGCGGGGAAATGCCATCGGACCTTCGCCGCGCCCTCCTGCGGCTCCACCGGCTCGCGTTCGACGTCGGGAGCGCTGTTGGACACCACCTCGTAGTCGGCTGGGGCCAGCACACTCAGCTCGAAGCTCGCCTTGAGGTCGGGCTGGTCGAAGCAGGCGTACATCCGCTGAGCGTCGGAGGTTTCGAACTGGGAGTACAGATAAGTTTTGCCGTCGACGGGGTCCACGAAACGGTGCAGCCCTTCGCCGGTGCGCATGAACGCGGCGTCGGCCACCACCCGCAGTTCGTTGTCCGCGCTCAGCTCGGCGAGCCGAATCCGTTCCCCGTCGAAGACCTTGGCTGTGTCAAGCCCGCGCCCGTTGAGCTCGACACTATGCACCTTCGGGGCCACAAAGTCGATGAATGTGGCCGCTCCCGGCTCTGAGCAGCTAAACCGGACCACGGTGGTCGACGCGAAGGTCTGGTCGCTGCGGGTGAGATCGAGTTCGACCTCGTATGAGGCGACGCTGAGGATTCGCGCCCGCTCCCTCGCCTCGTCGCGTGTTAGGTTGCCCGCCACGGTCGCTCCCTTCACGGCCGCCGTCTCGCCGGCCCTCGTTTATGGGTCACTACCGCGCCGCCGCACGTGGAGCGCGGTGACCCCCCGTGATGTCATTTGTCGAGTTCGATACTGCCACGCATCCTCCAGGAATGCGGAACCTAGCGCGGCGGTTAGCTCCAGCGGGATTCCCCCGCCCCGGCTGTTAGCTGTTGCTCTACCCCCGGGGACACGAGACATCGGGATTCCCCAGCCCCGAATCTGAGGATGAGGAGATCAGCGTGAGCGAGCAGCCCGCCAATGTCGACTTCTGGTTTGATCCCCTGTGCCCGTGGGCCTGGCTGACCTCCCGGTGGATGCTGGAGGTCGAGAAGGTGCGCCCGGTTCGTACCCGTTGGCACGTCATGAGCTTGGCGGTGCTCAACGAGGACAAGGACGTCTCCGAGGAGTATCGCACCTTGCTGCGGGAGGCGTGGGGACCGGCGCGGGTGGCCATCGCCGCTGAGCAGCGCCTGGGCAACGATGTCCTCGGCCCTCTCTACACGGCCCTCGGCAACCGGTACCACCTCGCCAAGGAGCCGCGCACCGCCGAGACGCTCACCGCAGCGCTGACCGAGGCCGGGCTACCGGCCGACCTGGCCGAAGCCGCTGACGTCACCGACTACGATGATGCCTTGCGCAGGTCGCACCACGATGGCATGGACCGGGTCGGGTACGAGGTCGGTACCCCCGTGATTTCGGTCAACGGCGTCTCGTTCTTCGGACCCGTCGTCTCTCCGACCCCCAGGGCGGACGAAGCTGCCAAACTGTGGGACGGCGTCCTGCTCGTGGCGGGTACCGACGGCTTTTTTGAACTCAAGCGCAGCCGGACCCGCGACCCCATCTTCGACTGACAACGTGTACTCGCGATCCCGGGGGAAGGCATGAGCGCACCTGACGACGAGCGGCCGGTCGAGCTGTTCGACGACGACATCGAGATCCTGCCCGACACCGCCGTTGAGGAACGGGCGGCAGGGTGGGGCGACACGTTCGCTGACGGCGACGACGTCGCCCGTTTGCTAGAGGAACGCCCTCCCCACTGGGACTGAGAGCTTTTCCACCTGGCGGGCGCTTCCGGTTCGTCACCGGCGGCCGAAGCGCCCGTCGCGCTAGAGGGGTGGCGGGGGCACATAACAGAATTCGGTTCTGGGAAAGTGGGGTCTATGCGATCCCTTTACCTCAATGGAGCCTGGGCCGATTCCGCTTCGGCCGAGACGCTGGATGTGGTCAACCCCGCCACCGAGGAGACCATCGACCAGGTGCCAGCCGGCGATCCCAAGGACGTCGAGCGCGCCGTCGCCGCTGCCAGGGCCGCGTTTCCCACCTGGTCAGCTCTTTCGGTGAGTGAGCGCCACGCCCACCTGGCCCGGGTCCACGAACTCTTCTCCCAGCGCGCCGACGAGGTCGCGCGCACCATCGCCACCGACATCGGGGCTCCCCTGACCTTCGCCTCCCAGGTGCAGACGGGACTGCCGCTGACTATGTGGTCAACCAACCTCGACCTGATCAACGGTGAGGTGGGTGAGCGGTTCTTCAACGGGGAGCGGGTGGGCAGCTCGCTTGTCTTCCGCGAGCCCTACGGTGTCGTGGGCGCCATCACGCCGTGGAACTACCCGTTGCACCAGATCGTGCTCAAAGTGATCCCCGCTATGGCCGCGGGGAACACGGTCGTACTCAAGCCCACCGAGATCGCTCCGCTGGGCGCTTACGCGCTCGCCCAGGCCTGCCATGACGCCGGCCTGCCCGCGGGCGTGTTCAATCTCGTCTCGGGGACGGGGCCGGTGGTGGGAGAAGCCATCGCGGCCCACCCCGACATCGACATGGTGTCGTTCACCGGCTCGGTGCGCGCCGGCCAGCGGGTGGCCGAGGTAGGTGCCGCCACTGTCAAGAAGGTCGCTCTCGAACTCGGCGGGAAGTCGCCCAACGTGATCCTGCCCGACGCGGATCTGACCCGCGCCGTCAAGCGTGGGGTGGCCGACGTCATGCGCAACACCGGCCAGAGCTGTAACGCCCTCACCCGCATGCTGGTGCACCGCGACTCCTACGAGGAGGCCGTCGAACTCGCCGCGGCGGCAGCGGCCAAGGTCACCGTGGGCGACCCGTTCGACTCCACCGTTCGAATGGGACCGCTGATCTCAGCGGAGCAGCGCGAGCGAGTCCGCGGCTACATCGAGCTGGGCATCTCCGAGGGCGCGCGGCTGGTAACCGGTGGCACCGAGCCCCCTGAGGGAGTCGGCCGGGGCTACTTCGTGCGGCCCACCGTCTTCGCCGACGTGCGCAACGACATGCGCATCGCCCAAGAGGAGATCTTCGGGCCGGTCTTGGCGATCATCAGCTACGACACCGAGGAGGAGGCCGTGTCGATCGCCAACGACACCGTCTATGGCCTCAACGCCGCTGTCTGGGCCGGCAGCCAGGAGCGCGCCCTGCCGGTGGCTCGGCGACTGCGGGCCGGTCAGGTCGACATCAACGGAGCCAACTTCAACCCGCTCGCCCCCTTCGGTGGATATCGCCAATCCGGTGTTGGCCGCGAATGGGGTGCCTTTGGCCTGGAGGAGTTCTGCGAGGTCAAGTCCGTCCAGCTCTGAAGCCCTGTCCCGGCTCGCCGGCAGTGCTGTCGGTGAGCCGGGCGGGCGCGCCCCAGCGCGGCGGCCCCGCAGAGACGACGATCACATCAGCGTGGGGAATCGCTCGGGGGGCTTGCCCGTCTTGTCAACTGAGGCAGAATTTGAGGCCGCCGCTATCGGCGGTTCTGTGTGTCCGCCCCTATCGACCGACGACGAACCGAGGTGTGCGTTGCGCAAGGCTCCCGTCTCCAAGGCCGCTCCCCTGGGCAGCGACCTGAAAGCCATCGTGCTGGTCAATCTCCTGGCGCTGGCCTCCCTCGCCCTCTTCGCCCTTCTGGGGATGGGGATCGCCACAGCGGCCACCGGCCTGCCGCTAGGCTAGTGCCCGTCTTCGGCAGATGCCGCCGTTGGCGGGCGCGCGTGTCGCGCCCGCCGGCGCCCCTGCCAAACTAGGCGTGTGCGTGTTTACCTTGGATCCGATCATGCGGGCTACGAGCTCAAAGAACACCTCATCTCCTGGTTGAAGGAGCAGGGCCACGAGGCCATCGACGCCGGACCCTTCCACTACGATCCGGCCGACCACTATCCGCCGTTCGTCTTGCGCGCTGCCGAGGGCGTCGCGGGGGAGCCCGGCTCCCTGGGGGTGGTGATCGGTGGCTCCGGCAACGGAGAGCAGATCGCCGCCAACAAGGTCGCCGGCGTGCGCGCCGCGCTGGCCTGGAGCACCGAGACCGCCGCGCTGGCACGCCAGCACAACGACGCCAACGTCGTCGCCATAGGTGCGCGGATGCACACCACGGCCGAGGCCGTCGGCTTTGTCGAGACTTTCCTCACCACCGCTTACAGCGGTGAGGAGCGTCACACGTGCCGTATCGACATGCTTGACCGCTATGAGCGCAGTGGGGAGTTGCCGCCGCTGCCATAGCGGCCTGGGCCACGCCCTGTGACCGACTCACCTGCGGCGCCGCCCGCCGCGGCGCCGCCCTCGCCCGCGTCCCTTGGGCACCGGCGCAGGGGGCACCACCAACGGCTCGGGACTTTCGGTGGACGGCTGCGCCGGTGGCGAGCCGGCGCTGCCACGCTCGTCTCGGCTCGCCGGAGCCGTGGTGCCGTCTGCTCGCGTCTCCGTGGTGACCGGGGCGCTCTCGGCCGGTTCCTCAGTGGCGCTTGGGGCGGGAGCGTCGTCGGTGCCGCGCGGCCGTGAGACATCCCGTGCCCGCATGGCCGCCGACAGTGTGATGTGGGTGCGGGCCATGTCGTGTTCACCCCTCTCCCGCGATCGTGTGCGCTTTGCCGTGACGCTAGTACCGCGCTGGTGGCCCTGCAACGCCCCGCACTCGTGGCGCGGACAGTCGGTAGGCGCGTCGTTGACCTGCCTGCGCTGGCCATTCCCGCTTTGGCCACGGGACTCGCCGGCGTGGGGCATGCCCTGCCGATCCCCCGCCGATGATGGGGACATGTCGGATCGGCCTATCAGCCGTGTCCGTTGCGGGCACCGATCCGTCGCGCGGCCTGCTGGAGTGGTGGCTCACCTGTCTCGCGAGGGGCCTCACACCCCGCGCCCGCAATGATGAATGTCCCAAACTCGGGTTTCATGATTGTCCGGCTGGGGGTTTCTCGTGGATTACCTCACCGGAGACGGCTGGACGCCTGACGGCCGGGGCTCTCTCTGCTCATACTGGACTATGGGTAGTTGTGCGGAGTTTTCGGCGTGCACGCTGGAGAGGTATTGGCCGGTTCTTTACAGCGGGGCCGGGGCGCGCCGCTGCGATACATACCCGCCGTCTGATACCTCCAGATTTCGGGTGATCCGTGCCGTTGTGGTCGTTCAAAGCGTGCTTGGGATGGTTTTGCACGCTACAGTGCGGCAACGATGATCGGCTCGCGTGCTCCGAAACTCGTTCGCCAGGTGAGGCACCTGTGGCAACGAGCGGTCGCGCTACTCCGCCGCAAGGTGCTCTTCCGCTACCGCCTGGTCCTCATCACGCTGGTGATGCTGGCGCTTGGCATCGGTATCGGCGCGGTCTGGGGGCCGCACGGCTGGTTCCCGCCGAGTGCCGTCATCCTCACGGTCCTGGCCGGCGGTCTGCTGCTCAAACGCAAGAGCTTGGCATTCCTGCTCGTGGTCGTGGCCGTGGTGCTGCTGTTCACCGCCTTCGCCCTCGACTTCGGGCAAGTGGGTCCCGGCCTGCTCGTCACCATTGGTGTCACCGCCGTACTGGCCTATCTGCTCTCGGGCGTGCGCGAACGGTTGGGTGTGCAGGGCCTCAGCGGGGAGAAGATGCTGCTGGAGCTGCGCGACCGGCTGCGCGCTCAAGGGCAGTTGCCCAACCTCGGCTCAGGGTGGGGAACCAAGGCGGTCCTGCGCCAAGCCGGTGGCTCCTCCTTCGGCGGTGACTTCGTCGTCTCCATCCGCCGCGGCAACCGGCTCGAGGTGGCCGTCGTGGACGTCTCCGGCAAAGGCGTCGACGCCGGTACCCGCGCTCTGCTGCTGTCGGGGGCCTTTGGTGGGCTGATCAGCGCCGTCCCCAGCACCGAATTCCTCTCTCACTGCAACGACTACCTCATGCGCACCGCTGTCGGAGAGGGGTTTGTCACCGCGGTCCACCTCAGTATCGATCTCACCACCGGCGACTACCTCATCGCCTCAGCCGGCCACCCACCCGCCGTGCAGTTCGACAGCGGCAAGGGCTGCTGGGGCACCACCGACGCCAAAGGCGTCGTTCTCGGTGTCATCCCCGAGATGAGCTACACCCCCGTCAAAGGGCGGCTGCGCCCCGGCGACGCCATCATGCTCTACACCGACGGCCTCATCGAAACGCCCGGCGAGGACCTCGATTCCGGGGTCGACCGGCTGCTCTCCGTCTCCGAGCACCTGGTGACCAGGGGGTTCTCCCAAGGTGCCGTCGGGGTCGTCGATACCCTCAGCCGCGACAAGAACGATGACTGCGCGCTCGTGATCGTCTGGCGCTCCTGACGGTGCTCCGACAAGGGGAGTGACGGCGGGCCAACGTCGGGCTGAACGCCGCCCACCGCGTGACCGACAGTCTGCCCCCTGTGGTCGGGGACATGCCGTCGAGCGCCACGACACGGGTAAAGTCGAGGTGTTCCTTGGGTGGGGGAGTGACGCATCGCCCCGCATCCCCTGCGCCCCATCCGCGGTCCTGGACTCCGGGACGGACGAGGCCGCGGCGCCGGTACGCCGACCCGCGCAGCGGAGCACGTGTCACACCCGACAGCCCAACACCGGCCGGTTCGCGGATATCCCGGCATCGCACGTTCCCACGTGGGCTCAGCGTCCATCACGGCATGCACCGGCTACACCCGCGCGTGACGACAAGGGGGTGCTCAGCATGGCTGACGGCGAGCGACAGCTCGAACCCAGCGGCTTGGCCGACCTGGTGGAGAGCAACGATCTCACCGACATGCGGCTGTGGCTGGCTGAACATCCCCCTTACGAGATCGCCGACGAACTCGCGCGCATGGACAGCCACCTGGCCATCATCCCGTTCCGGCTGTTGGACAAGGACCGCGAACTTGAGGTGTTCGAGGAGCTGGACCCGGTCCACCAGCAGGAGATCCTCATGGGGCTGCGCGATGGCGCCTTTCGCGAACTCCTGGAGGAGATGGACCCCGATGACCGTGCCCGCCTGATCGGGGAGGCTCCGGCCAAGATCGCCACCCGTGCCCTGGCCGGTCTCAGCCCGGCCGAACGCAAGATGACCGCGGCGCTGCTGGGCTACCCGGAGGGCTCTGTCGGCCGCTACATGACCCCCGAGACGGTCATCTTGCACCGTGACCTCACGATCGCGCGGGCGCTGGAGGTCGTGCGCGCCAAAGGCGCCGACGCCGAGAACATCTACACATTGCCGGTCGTCGACGACGGGCGGCGCCTCGCCGGCACCGTCCAACTCGGTGACCTCGTCGTCAGCGAGCCTGACACGCTGATCAAAGACGTGGTCGACGTTTTCGTGCCCCGGGTGCAAGCCAGCGAGCCCGCCGAGGACGCCGCCCGACTCATGCAGCAGGCCAACTTGGTCGCGTTGCCGGTCGTCGACTCCGAAGAGCGCTTCGTTGGCATCCTCACCTTCGATGACGCCATCGAACTGATCGAGGCAGCCGACTCCGAGGACATCGCCCGCCAGTCCGGCGCCAGCCCGGTGGCCGGCCACTATGTTGCGGCCTCGGTGCTACGGCTGGCCCGCGCGCGCTCGGTGTGGCTGCTGCTGCTCATCGTGGCCTCAACCCTCACGGTCAACGTCATGCAGGGCTTCGAGGCCACCTTGGAGGAAGTCACCGCCCTCGCCCTCTTCGTGCCCATGCTGACCGGGACCGGGGGCAATGTGGGCTCCCAGTCGGCGACCGCGATCGTGCGTGCCCTGGCTGTGGGCGAGGTGCGCCTGCGCGACCTGCCCAAAGTCGCGTGGAAAGAGTCGCGGGTGGGCGTCGTTTTGGGGATAATGCTCGCCGCGATCGCGCTGCTCATCGGGTCGTTTCTCGTCGGCGTCGATATCGCGGTCGCGGTGGCGATGTCAGTCATCGCGATCTGCATCTGGGCCGCGGTCATCGGCAGTACCATGCCGCTGCTGGCACGGCGGGTCGGCGTCGATCCCGCCGTGGTTTCCGCCCCCTTGGTGTCGACTCTGGTCGACGCCACAGGCCTGCTCATCTACTTCACGATCGCTCGCGCGGTTTTGGGGATCTGACCGCGTTAGCGCCGACACGCTCGCATGACCGCGCGGCCGGTGGGTAGCGGCGCGGCGAAAGACCACCGCCGTCAGTACAACTGTGAGGGGATCGTCATGGCCGGGCTCGGCGAGGCTTTCGACAAGGCCAAGAAGACCGCCAGTGAGCACAGCGAGCAGGTCTCCCAAGGCGCCGAAAAGGTGGGGGAGTTCGTCAAAGAGAAGACGGGCGGCAAGTACGACGAGCAGATCGACAAGGCCACGGAGAAAGCCACCGACTACCTCACCGATGACCAGCAAGACCAACAGGACGAGTCCGACGAGCCGCGCGAGCAGCAGGGAGAGGCCGCTGAGCGCGAGCAGAACAAGTAACCCCGCCGCAACACCGCCGTCAGCGTTCTTTACGTCGGAACTACGCGCAGGGCCGTATCGTCGTATCTGTGACGGCCGGTTAGCCCCGGCCGGGAGGGGAGATGATGATGGCCAGTATGAAGCGCCTCTTGTGGCAAGTGCTGAAGTACGCGCGGAAAAATCCTGACCAGGTCAACCGCAGCGTCCGCTCGGCGAGCGACTACGTCAAGCGGCGCACCGGCGGTAAGTACAACCGCCACCTCGATAAGGTCACCCGCACGGCTGAGCAGTACCTCGGCCATAGCAACCGGCATTCGGGCCATGACACCCGGATGGACCGCCGACGCCGCCCCTACTGACCGCTCGCCCTGCCCTTAGGTGCCCAAAGGCAACCGCGTCGCGGTTGCCCCGGGGCCTTCTCACCACCCGTGGTGGGGTATCGCCTACCCACGCGGCCGGCCCTGTTCTCTTGTCGCTGGCCGGTTGCACTGGCAGCATCAGTGCATGCAACGACCTCCCGCGACGCTCGAATCCGCGGATATCCGGCTGCGCCGCTGGCGCCAGGACGAGGCCGAGGTTGTCTACCGGTTGGTGCGGGAGTCCTACGACCACCTACTGCCCTGGATGGCGTGGGTGCGCGACTACACCCGCAACGACGCCCGCTCGTTCATCGCTGCCACCGTTGTGAAGTGGCAAACGGGCGAGGAGTTCGATTTCGCGGTCTGCGTCGGAGCCGGGCCGGTGGGTTCGATCGGGGTGATGATGAAGGGGCCCGACGCTGACCACTGTCCCCCACCGGGGGGACCTCGCTCCGGGGCCGAGATCGGCTACTGGCTCCACCCGGCCCATACCGGCCACGGCATCATGACTCATGCTGTGGCCATGCTGCTGGAACCGACCTTTGCCCTGCCCGGGGTCGAATGGGTACAGATCATCCACGATCGGGCCAATGCCGCCAGCGAGGGTGTGCCGCGACGGCTCGGCTTCACCCAGCTCACTCGCCACGCTCCTCCGCAAAGCCCGGTGACCTCGGGGGAGGTGGGGGAGGACGTGGTGTGGCGGATAACACCGGCCGAACTCAGGGCCGGTTCGCCGCCCGGTACGTCCACCGGAGGCTAAGAGCCGAGTGCCGTGGCGCTCCAGTGGCCTCCCGTCCCCGGGGCCGTGCCCGCCCACGACCTGCCTGAACTGGGTCGATACCGTTGAGTACGGTGCGCTCCTCAGGTGTGCTCAGGTATGGAAGGTGAAGGCGGAGTTGAGTGAAAGACCGTGTCGGCTCGTGGTGTGCCGTGGCTGCTGCTGTGGCACCAAAAAGAAACGTCCCGGGGTTGACCACAAGGGGCAGTGGCGCCGGCTGAAATCGTTGCGCGACGACGAGGGGCGAGACGTGCCGGCGCGGACCAGCGACTGCCTCGGGATTTGTTTTCAGGCCAACGTCGTGGTGGTCCACCCTTCGTCTCGCGGACGGGAAGCGGGGGCGCGGCCGGTCTGGCTCGGCGATGTGACCTCCGACAGTCTCGTCGACGCCATCGACGGCTGGGTGGCAGCCGGTGGCCCCGGCGTGTCCGAGGTGCCGACTGCGCTCACCGATCATGTCACCTCCAAGGACGCCAAGAAGCCTAAAAAGGACAAGAAGTCCAAAAAGGGCAAAAAAGAAAAAAAGGGTAAGGGTAAGAAGTAGTCTCCGCTGTGCTCGGCGTGACATGCCCGTTGTGACTGGTGTCACGGAATGCAGGGCGATCGGTTGTGGTTTTGCATGTTGTGCAAATTTGCTCGACATGTAACGATGTTGTCATGGGGGAAGGACGGGAACTCGGCCTGCGCGAGCGCAAAAAGATCGCCACCCGCCGAGCGTTGCAGCAGCATACGATCCGGCTCGTGATCGAACGCGGTCTCGACAACGTCACCGTTGAAGAGATCACCGCTGCTGCCGAGGTCTCGCCGCGGACCTTCTTCAACTACTTTCCGTCCAAGGAAGAGGCACTCGTCGGTCACCACCCCAGCGTTCCCGACGAGGACGCGCGCCAGCTCTTCGTCTCGGGCGGCCCCACAGGGAAGCTCGTCGATGACCTCAAGCACTACCTCTCCCAGCAGGCAGAGGAGGGCACCCCCTCACCAGAGGATCTGCGCCTACGCCACCGCCTGCTCGAACAGGAGCCGCAGCTCACACCACTGTTCCTGTCGCGCTTCGCCAAGGTGGAGCAAGCAGTGGCCGAAGCCGTCGCCGAACGCATCGGTGACGCTCCTGGAAACGTGCGTCCACAGTTGATCGCGGCCGTGGGGGCCGCGGCGCTGCGCTTGGCCATCCGGCGATGGAAAGGCGAAGACAGCGCCGGCAGCCTCAGCGACGCCATCGACGAATCCTTCGGCGCTCTCAACGAAGTTTTCTGAAACTTCCGAGGTCGGGCCACCACCCCGCGCCGCCCGCGTCCCATCTCCACCCCCACCAGTTCACCATTGCGGAACCACACGGGTCTCCCGCTTCGATCACTCTGGTCGCGCTCGCTCGCGGCCGTGCAGCACACCAGAAGTTTCGAGGGCAGATGACAACCGCAAGAGCGCAAGAACCGCCTCCGCCACCGGAGACCGGTGCACCACTGAACCAGCGTCAGATCATCTGGGTCTTCATCGGCGTGATGTTGACGATGCTCTTAGCCGCCCTAGACCAAACCATCGTCTCCACAGCGCTTCCCACCATCGTCGGTGAGCTCAACGGGCTGGAACACCTGTCATGGGTGGTGACCGCCTACATTCTGGCCGCCACGATCGGCATGCCCATCTACGGCAAGGCCGGCGACCTCTTCGGTCGCAAGAAGGTCTTCCAATTCGCCATCGTCGTCTTCCTCATCGGCTCGATCCTGTGCGGAATCGCCCAGGACATGACCCAACTCATCCTCTTCCGGGCGTTGCAGGGGATCGGCGGCGGTGGGCTGATGATCGGCGCGCAGTCCATCATCGCCGAAGTCGTCGCCCCCCGCGAGCGCGGCAAGTACATGGGCTTCATGGGGGGAGTCTTCGGCATCGCCTCGGTGGCCGGCCCGCTGCTGGGCGGCGTATTCACCGACCACCTCGACTGGCGCTGGATCTTCTACATCAACCTGCCGCTGGGCGCCGTCGCCCTCATCGTCACCGCGATCGTGCTCAAGCTGCCCAGGAAGTCCGGCCCCAAGCCCAAGCTCGACTACCTCGGCACTTTGCTGCTGGCCATCGCCAGCGCCTCCATCGTGCTCTTCACGAGCTGGGGCGGCAGCCAGTACGAGTGGGATGACCCCATCATCATCGCCCTCGCTGTAGCCGCTGTTGTGGCGGCTGTACTGTTCGTCGTCGCCGAGCGCTTCGCCGACGAGCCGATCATTCCGCTACGGCTGTTCCGCGACCGCAACTTCAACCTCACCGCCCTCGTCGGTGTGACCGTCGGGGTAGCGATGTTTTCCACCATCGCCTATCTGCCCACCTTCATGCAGATGGTCAAGGGCGCCTCGGCGACCGCATCGGGGCTGCTCATGCTGCCCGTGGTCGTCGGAATGCTCGGGGCCACCATCACCACCGGCCGGATCATTTCCGCTACCGGCAGATACAAGGCCTGGCCGATAGCGGGCACGGCGACGATCATGCTCGGGTTGACGCTGCTGTCACAGATGAACGCCGACACTCCCTACTTCTACAACGCCACTGCTATGTTCACGTTGGGCCTGGGAGTGGGCATGGTCATGCAAAACCTGGTGCTGATCGTGCAGAACACCGCCGAGCGGCGCGACCTGGGCGCGGCGACTTCGGCCAACAACTACTTCCGCCAGATCGGCGCCTCGTTTGGTATCTCGGTGTTCGGGGCGATCTTCGTCACCCGGCTACAGGACCAGATGGCCGCAGCGCCCCAGCGTGTCGCTGAGGGGCTGCGGGTGCAAGGCGGCGAAGCCGGCCTCAGCTCACTGACCCCGGACATGTTGGCGGCTTTCCCCGCCCCGGTCCGCGAGATCATCGTCAACGCTTTCGCCGAGGCGCTGCCGCCGATCTTCCTCTACGCGGTGCCCATCGCCTTCGTCGGTTTCGTGCTCAGCTTCTTCATCATTGAAAAGCCGCTGTCGAAGACCGTGGGAACCTCCCCGTCCAGCCAGTCGCGCCCCGAACCGGAGTCGACACCTTAAGGGCAGAGCCACTCATGACCCCACGGGCTCACTCGGGCTTGGGCGCCCCTGACCGGCGTCCTTGCCCGGGATCGCCCTCACATCCACGCCTTGCCTTCTGGCCCGGCTGGCCCAGTCGTGGCTACAACTGTTGGGAGAGTTGGTTCAGCACCGTGGTCGTGGAGCGTCCCTGCGTCAGGGGGAGTTCCCACGACTGCGCCCCGAGCGCCTCGGCGCCGCGCCGTTTGGCGTCGGTGTGCGGGTCGCCTTGGGTGTGGGCCAGCGCCGCCGGGCGTAGCGGTCGCAGCAATTCAGCGTAGTCCTGCCAGGAGACGCGCGTGGGCGGCCCGGAGATGATGAAGACGCCGTCGACACACCTCAGCGCTGCCAGCATCTCGGCGCGCTCGTTCTCGGGGGTGATGGGCCGCTCAGGCCCTTTCCAGGCGCGTACACGCTCGTCGCCCTCCACGCCTACCACCAGCGGCAGGCCGCGCTCGCGCAGTGCCGTCAGAAAGCGCACGTGACCGACGTGCAACACGTCGAATGCCCCGGTCACGATCACCGGCGCGGTAGCCGGCGGAGCGGCGAACCACGCCAGCGACAGCGGGGAAGTGCCGTTTGGTGAGCGATCCATACTCCCCATCATTCACCCAGCTCTGATGCGATGTCCCGGCCTTGGTGGCGCCTCTCGCGGCGCCAACGACCGAGAGGGTGACACCCCCGGCGCACAAGATACCCCGCCAGCCGTTCCCGCTCGCACGCCGGGGCACGCGAGTTCCCCGGTCTTTCACGATCGTTAACCAAGAGCCGTTAAGGCAAGGCCGACACACGACCATGCGAGCAGCCGCAAGGGGAGGCACGTAACGGCGGGGTGATCCCCGCACGTACCTGGTACCGGCTCTATGCGGAGCATTACGGGACCTGCAAGGTCGACGGCGCGTCGGCAGGGGAGCTTTCCCGCGTGGGTGGTGTCCGGCACCTAACCGGCGTACCTGCGGTACAGAAGGTCGCCGAGTGAGGCATACCGGCGCGGAATAGCCAACTTAGACCATTTCACCGGCACCACGGGGGAGGAAACACGGCGGGGGAGCGGGCCGCGCGCGAAACTCGACGAGGCTCGGCGTAACAAGAACGTGACCAACGCCACCGATGACGGGGATGACGACGATCCGCCGCTTGCCGGGGCTCGGGTCTGAGCATCGGGCACGTAGCGGGCACGCGGGATTCTCCGGTGCCCGACACGGATAGGGGCCAGGTGACCGGGATTTCCGTGGCTACCTGGCCCTTCGTCGTCAAGAGCGGGCGACGGGAATCGAACCCGCACGACCAGCTTGGAAGGTCGGTGCGCCGTTTCCCGCGCTGCCGCACCTCGTTCGTGACCTGCCCCCAAGCGGCACGCTGCCCGCTGAGTCCCCGTCGTTTACCGCCGTTGTCCGCCCTGTGTGGCACATGCGTGGCACGTGCCGGGGGAAGTCGCGGCCTGTTCTCCGGCAAGCCTGAGGGCTGCTGAGAGCGGTGTGTGCGGCTCTCCGGCCAGGACTGCCTCCACCGTCATGGGCTCGCTGGGGCCTGGGGCTCTCATGTGGTGCCCGATGTTCGGCTTCCCAGAGGTTCCAACAGGCAGGTGAAGGAAGCTCCAGCACTGGGAGCGGGAGAGTAGCGTCGTAATTTCCCCTACTCGGCGCCGCTCGGCCGTGGCACGATGGAGTGTGTTTGGTGCTGTGTACAGCCTCGCGCGGTCGGGGGCGAGAACCCATGATCGCGTGCAGCGGGTTTTCGCAGCTCAGATACGGCGACCGGTCGGTTTGTGAGGTGGGTCTCCGCCATTTTGGTGGGTGCGGGGATGATCGCGTGCAATCGGACATCGTCCGTGCAGGTCAGACCACCTAAAAAACCGGAAGGGTTCCGAAGGACGTCCAAGCCCGAAGGGCATAGAAACTCCAGTGATTCTGTGCTTCCTTCAGTGTCGATGACGACAGTCTTGTTCCGAAGGGCGTCCAAGCCCGAAGGGCGTGAACGTTTTACGTTTTCGGATGGGGCGTTTCTTCAGCAACCCCAGCGGTGAGTAACCGCGGTTTCCGGTCCGTGGTGCTCGATCGCGCCGGGGCCAGTGCCATAGACAGGCAGGGTCGCGCGATCGTGTGCCACGGGTCTCAGAACGTCAGCAACCATGGGGCCTGTAGCCGAGCGAACGGGCGTGGCGCTTCCGGGACCTATCCGCCGCTGTGGCGCGTCTCTGCGTCCTGGGGGCGGCGCTGGTGACTGGGGCCGTGGGGTTGGTCTGCTCTGTCCGTTGCTCGGCCGACGGGGCGCGGTCGGGACCGGGCGGCAGCCCGCAGCCCGGGCGCGCCCCGTCGGGCGGGTGCGTCGGCGCGAAGCGCCGGCGCCTTGATCCCACATAGCCCAATTCGGCAATGCTGTGGCTAGAGGTTGTGTGGTGCTGGACTGTGGCAGTGGAGGGTGGCCCAGGTTTTGCGGCCGGTGGTGTCGGTGTGGGTGCCCCAGTGGTCGGCGATGGTGTCGACGAGGTAGAGGCCGCGGCCGTGTTCGGTGTCGGGGCCGGGTTGGGTCAGGTGGGGGGTGTTGTTCCAGCTTCCGGCGTCGTGGACGGTGACGCGGGCGTGCTGGGTTGGGGTGTGTTCGATGGTGACGTGGAACCCGGTGGTCCAGTTGCTCGAGAGGGTGTGGTGGAGGGCGTTGGTGGCCAGTTCGCTGGCGAGTAGGGCGGCGGCGTCGCTGCGGGGGCAGCCGTTGAGGTGGGTGGTGATGAAGCGGCGGACGTCGCGGATGGAGGTGGCATCTCCGGGGAACCATCGGCACGCGGCGATCTCGGGGTGGTGTGCTTGGTCGTGGGAGATGGGCATTGCGGTCTCACCTCGCGTTTTGGGCAACTCGGGAGACAATGAGCTGCATAGCTAGTACTATTAGTACGGCTACCGTACTTCAAGTTCCTGTTACTTGCACTACGTTTGGCGCACTATTAGTACGGTCAGCAAAGTGTCGATGCGAGATGAGGAGTCCTCATGTTCGGACTGGTAGTCAGGTTCACGCTTGCCGATGAGCAGAGCGCGGCGGGCTTTGACGCCCTGGTGGGCGAGACGTTGCCCAAGATCCGCGAGAGTGAGCCGGGCACGCTGATCTATGCCGTGCACCATGTGGAGGGCAAGCCGCTGGAACGCATCTTCTATGAGCTTTACCGCGACCGGGACGCCTTCCAAGCCCATGAGGAACAGCCCCATGTGAAGCGCTTCCTCGAGGAGCGGGGGGCGTTTTTGGCCTCCACCGAGGTGGACTTCCTCGACGTGGCAGACCAGAAGGGCGTCTCGGGGTGACCTCGGAGTATCAGAAGGCGCTGGGGCGCAAGATCGCCCAGTATCGACGGCGCCGGGGGCTGTCGCAGCGCGACTTCGCCGGTCTGATCGAACGTTCCGAAGCCTGGGTGTCCCAGGTGGAACGCGGGGTGCGCAAGGTCGATCGCATGTCGGTGCTGGAAAAGGTCGCCGATGTGCTCGAAGTCCCGATTGCGGACTTGGCCGCTGAGTCGCCGATCGTGGCGGCGGCCAGTGAGGAGACGCCGGGCAGTACCCGACTGCGGCTGGTGCTCAGCGCCGCGCATGCGCTCAACGCGGTGTTGGGCGAACACGCCCCCGCCGACGTCGACACTTTGGCGCGGCGTGCTGATCAGGCGTGGGAGTTGACCCATGAAGGTCGGTATCTGGAGCTGACCGAAGCGCTTGAAGCCCTGGTGCCCGAACTGGAGGCCGCCGCGCGTGCGGTGGACAACGGGCAGCGGGCACCGTTCTTTCGGGTGCTGGCGGTGACCTATCAGGCGTGCTCGGCGGCGTTGACCAAGCTGGGCGAGTTCGA
Organism: Salinactinospora qingdaonensis; assembly: GCF_039539445.1. NCBI lineage: Bacteria > Bacillati > Actinomycetota > Actinomycetes > Streptosporangiales > Nocardiopsidaceae > Salinactinospora > Salinactinospora qingdaonensis. The sequence goes on along the minus strand of NZ_BAABDD010000001.1, from coordinate 184,364 downwards.
AGCGGCCTGGATCGCGGCCGATCGGGCGATCGTGGCGGCCGAACGCGCCGGGGATGCGTTGCTGATGGCCGCTGGTGAGTTCCGGCTGTGTCTGACGTTTCTGGGTGCGGGCCACCTCGATCAGGTCGAGACGACCGGGCGCACGGCGGGTGAGGCGCTGGCGCCGTTGGTCGATCAGGGCCGAATCGAGGCGATGTCGCTGGTGGGGGCGTTGACGCTGCAACGGGCGGTGGCCGCTGCGCGGGGCAACGATGCCACGGCGGCCTATCGCCACATCGCGGCCGCGCGCTCGATCGCCGACGAGATCGGGGGTGAGCGCAACGACTACAACACCGAGTTCGGTGTGACCAATGTCGGGCTGCATGAGGTGGCGGTGGCCGTCGACCTCGGCGATGCCGGGGTGGCGTTGCGGGCCGCTGAGGCGGTGGATGCCTCCCAACTCTCGGCTGAGCGGCGGGGGCGCTTCCTCATCGACGTGGCGCGTGCCCAGTTACAGCGGCGCAACGCTGAGGCGGCCGTGGCCGCGCTGCTGGAAGCCGAGACCATCACCCCTGAGCAGGTCCGTAGCCATCCCCTGGTGCGCCAAGCCCTGGGGGATCTGTTGACCATCCAAGACCCTCCCGGTGAAGAGTTGCGCGGGCTCGCCCGGCGTGCGGGCGCACTCTAAGTATCAACTAGTACTTCAACTACTAGACAAAATAAAAAGTACGGGTTAGCGTGTGGGGTATTGCCGCTGACCTTCCGTGTTCGGAAGGGGCGATATCCCACACGCTTTCGTATGCCATCCCTGGCATTAGGCCAGGGCAAGGAGGTCCAACCATGGCAATCCAGGGCGCGCTACCCGTCGCCTTCGCCACCGTCTTCCCCCACGGCGCCTACGCGCTGGGTGTGGAGGCGATCACCGATTTCGAGACCAAGCGGCCCCAGACGGATAAGGAGTCGGGCCTGCCGCTGTGGGCGGTCGATGTCATCGACGCTGACCCGAATGCGCGGGGCAAAGCCAAGTCGGTCAAGGTCAAGGTGGCCGCTGAGCATTGCCCGACGTTGCCCGATGAGGTCTCGGGCCTGCCGTTTCGGCCCGTCGAATTCGACGGCATGGCGGTCATGCCCTACGTCGACGAAACCGGGCGTCGTCCCCGGGTGGCCTACTCGCTGCGCGCCAGCGGGGTGAAAACCCCCGGCGCGGGGCGCAAGAACGCTACGGCGGCCTCGGCGGCCAAGGATGCCGCCTGACTCGATCCCTGCGGGGCGGCCGTGAGGTGTTGGCGCACCTGGGCCGCCCCTGACTCTCCCGCTCGTCTGCGAAAACTCGTGGAAGAGGTGTATCTAACCCTATGTCGACCTCGGATCGTTCTTCGACGATCGCCGACATCAGCGCATTGTCGGAACTACTCAGCGAACGCGCACGCCAACCCGTGGGCACGGTCGATCCCGGCGAGGATGCCGCCCTGTTCGACATCAAAGCCGAGGTGATGGAAGCCCTCGCTGATCAGCGGGGCGATGCCGAGTCCCGCGAAGTGGCCGACAACGCCCGCGCCGTGGCCAACGCTAAGCGGGCTCGGATCGGGGGTAAGCGCTGATGCTACGCAACCCCCGTCCCGGTGAGCAGCAACCCCAACCCACCGCCCCGGTTCCCGCCCACGCGGTGCGGTTTGCGACCCCGGTGGTCACCACGCCGGGGATTGTCATCATCGCGGCCTGGCTGGGCCGCCTGCTGGCCACGCTCGCCTTGCTGCCCATCCGGTTCCCGGTCGCCTCCGTGGCCGTGGTGGCCTCGGTGGCCATCTGGTGGGCCTTGGGCTGGCCAGCCGTGGCCGTGGCCGTCTCGGTGGTCGATGTCGCCCTGTTGGTGTGGTGGCGGCGTTGGCCGGACTCGTTTCGCCGCTTCGTCGCGCTTAGGGCGTTGGCGGCGTGGCGCTGGGTGTGGGTGTATCGGCGCCACTGGCAGCCGGTGTTGGTGGTGGCCGGGCTGGCCGAGTCCTACCAGGAACGCCGCTACCTCCCGCGTATTCGCCGTGTCACCTGTACGGCGTGGTCGGATCGGGTGCGCGTCACGCTGGTGGCCGGAACCGCCCCGGCCGATGTGGAACAGCGGGTGGCCGAGCTGGCCCACGGCTTCGGCGCCCCCTCCTGTCGGGTCACCGTGCGCGGGCCGCGCGATGTGGTGTTGGAGTTTCCGCGCCGTGACCTGTTGGCCACACCCCTGGCCGCCCTGGATGTGGCTGAGTCGGCCGGTGAGGTGGATCTGTCGGCGCTGCCGGTAGGCCAACAGGAAGACGGCCAACCCTGGCACCTGCGCTTGCACGGCACCCACGTGCTGACCATCGGGGTGACCGGCTCCGGCAAGGGGGCGGTGATCTGGTCGGCCATCCGCGCCATGCTCCCGGCCCTCACCGACGGCACCGCACAAGTCTGGGCCATCGACCCCAAACGCATGGAACTGTCCTACGGACGGCCGCTGTTCGCGGCCTACGCCGACACCGGCGAAACCGCGTTGGAGCTGCTCGAATCCGCGGTGGCCGTGATGCATGAGCGGGCCGCGCGCTACGCCGGCACCCGGCGGGGCCACACCCCCAGCGTCGATGACCCCTTCATCGTGGTCGTCGTCGACGAGGTCGCCTTCCTGACCGCCTACCACCCCGACCGCGACGTGCGCCGCCGCGCCGAAAACGCCCTGGCCACGCTGACCAGCCAGGGCCGGTCGGTTGGCCTGGCCGTGCTGGCGGCCTTGCAGGACCCGCGTAAGGAGGTGTTGAACCTGCGCAACCTGTTCCCCGACAAGATCGCCCTCCGGTTGGATGAGGCCTCCCAAGTCGACATGGTCTTGGGCGAGGGCGCACGCGACCGCGGCGCCAACGCCCACCTGATCGACCCCGACCTACCCGGGGTGGCCTTCGTCCGCATGGAAGGCACCCCCGCCCCCGTACGGGTGCGTGCGGCCTATGTCTCCGATGGCGACATCGACCACATGACGGCCACCCACACCTCGGCCATCTCGGCCACGCCGGATGGTTCGGCCACCGACTCGGCCACGCCGGGCGGCTCGGCGGATGCGGGGGATGCGTGATGCCGACTCCGACGGGCAAGTCCACGCGGGTTGAGCGGATGGCCCAGCCGTTGGCACGCGAGGTGGCCGAACAGGTCGCCGCCGACAAGGGGGTCTGTATCCGGCCGGTGAGCCTGCGGCGCACCAACCTCGACACCGGCGCCTCGGAAATCGTCGACGTGCCCTGTGGGGCCACGCTGGAATCGCGGTGTCCGGCCTGTGCCAAGCGCAAGCGCTCGATCCGGCGCAGCCAGTGTGAAGAGGGCTGGCACCTCACCGAAGAACCGACCATTACCCCGGATGAGCCCAGCGAGCATCAGCGGGCCTGGGTCGAACAACGCGCACGTGTGACGGCTGAGCGCGACCACTTGGCGGCCTCCGGCGCGGTCGATCCCGACCACCTGGCCGAGCTGGACGGGGCCATCGCCGAGCTGGACAGCCAGATCGCGGCCTCGGGGCTGCGGGGCTCACTCACCCCATCCTCCTCGGCGGGTTCGTCGGGGCGGTCGCGGCGGGTGCGCTCCACCCGGCGGCGCCAGGACGCCCCCGAGTTGCCCAAGCGGCCGATGAACCGGCGCACCCTCGGGCGCACCTTCGAAGACCCCGCCTCGGGCGCGACGTTTCGGCCCTCGCTGTTCGTCACGCTGACCTGTGACTCCTACGGGCGGGTGCGCTCCGATGGCACCCCGGTCGATCCGGGCTCCTATGACTATCGGCGTGCGGCCCGGGATGCGCTGCACTTCTCCAAGCTCATCGACCGGTTCGTGCAGAACCTGCGGCGGGTGGCCGGCTTCGATGTGCAGTACTTCGCCACCGTCGAACCCCAAAAACGCCTGGCGCCGCATCTGCACATGGCCATCCGCGGCACCCTGCCCCGCGCCGAGCTGCGCCAGATCGCCGCGGCCACCTATCACCAGGTGTGGTGGCCCAAGGCTGATGAGGTCATCTACAGCGGGGATCATCTGCCCCTCTTCGATGAGGCCACCGGGCACTATGTCGACCCGGTCACGGGGGAGGTGCTGCCCACCTGGGATGAGGCGCTGGACGCCTTGGATGCCGACCCGCAGGCCGAACCGATGCACGTGTGCCGTTTGGGCCGCCAGGTCGATGCTAAAGGCGTGGTGGCCGGTTCCCCGGATGCTGACCGGTGTGTGCGCTACCTGGCCAAATACCTCACCAAAGACGTCGCCGACTGCCACACCGTCGACACCGAAGCACAGGAACGCCATGTGGATCGGTTGGTTGAGGCGCTGCGCTTCGAACCCTGCTCGCCCACGTGTGCGAACTGGCTGCGCTACGGGATTCAGCCGGCCAACGCCAAAGCCGGCATGCGCCCCGGGTTCTGCCGCTCCAAGGCTCACAAGCGCGAACACCTGGGCTATGCGGGGCGGCGGGTGCTGGTCTCGCGCAAATGGTCCAACAAGACCCTCGCGGATCATCGGGCCGACCGGCTGGCCTGGGTCCTCCGACAGCTCGGCGTCAACCCCACCGAAGAACCCGACGACTCGGACTCGGCCTCGGGGCCGTCCTCGGCGTCCTCCGGGGCCTCGGGCGGTGCTGGGGTGCCGCTGCACCTGTCCGGCAACCGCGAGGTGTGGGAACTCGCCCGCCCCACCGATCCCGACGTCCCTCCGCGCGAACACCGGCTCTTACGCGCCGTGGGCGACACCCTCAACCGGCGCGCCCAACTGGAAGCGGCACGACAGAGCAGAGAGAGCGAACTTTCGGCAACCGGGAAGGCGGCATAGATGGCGGCTACGAGTAGGCGGGCCTCGGGGCGGCTGTTGACCGTCGATGAGGCGGCCGACCGGCTCAACACCTCGGTGCGCTATCCGCGTCGGCTTATCGAGGAACGGCGCATCACCTTCGTCAAGCTGGGGCGGCATGTGCGTATCCCCGAAACCGCGCTGGATGAGTTCATCGCCTCTGGCGTGGTCGAACCGGTCACCCTGCGCATGAGGAGGGCCGCCTGATGCCGGGCAAGAAGAACCGCAGTTTCGGCAACGTCCGCCAACTGGCCTCCGGTCGCTTCCAAGCGCGCTACCGGGGGCCGGACGGGCGGCTGCGCGGTGCGCCGACCACCTTCGACACCAAGAAAGCCGCTGAACGCTGGCTGACGCTCAAGGAAGCCGAGATCGCCCAAGGCGACTGGTTTGACCCGGACGCCGGCAAGGCCCTGTTCAGCGACTACGCTCGGCAGTGGATCGATGATCGGGTGCTCAAGCCGCGAACCGAAGAGCTGTACCTCGGGCTGCTCCGGCGGCACCTGGCACCGACGTTCGGCGAGTACGCGCTCGCGGACATCACTCAAGCCGACGTTCGGCGCTGGCGTAAGGCGCTGCTCACCTCTGGCGTGGGATCAGTCACGGTGGCCAAGGCGTACCGGCTGCTGCGGGCCATCATGAACACGGCTCTGCGGGAGAAGCGCGTTCGCGAGAACCCGTGCCAGATCGAGGGGGCGGGCAAGGAGGACTCGCCCGAACGCGAGGTGGTTTCGGTCGCCAAGGTCGTCGAGCTGGTCACGCTGATGCATGATCGCTACCGGGCGCTGGTGTTGCTGGCCACCTTCGCGGGGCTGCGGTGGGGTGAACTGGTGGGGCTGCGGCGCTGTGATGTCGATCTCGACGCCTGCACGGTGCGCGTTCACCGTCCCACGGGACAGCTCGACAACGGCCGACTGAGCGAGGACGACCCCAAGTCGCGGGCGGGGCGTCGGCTCGTCGCCTTCCCCGTTGAGATCGTGCCCCGGCTGCGGTGGCACATGGACACCTACGCCCAAGCCGGGCCGAACGGCCGGGTGTTCATCGGTCCAAAGGGCGGGCGTCCGCGACGGGGCAACTTCCATCGCATCTGGAAGCGTACGCGCGAGAAGGCGGGGGTGCCCGAGTTGCACCTGCACGACCTGCGCCATACCGGCAACACGATGGCGGCTGCCACGGGGGCGAGTCTGCGGGAACTGATGGCGCGCATGGGCCACTCCAGCACGCGGGCAGCGATGATCTACCAGCACGCCACGCCCGACCGGGATCGGGCCATCGCCGCCGCGCTGGGGCGGTCGCTCGGGTCGGTCTCCGGGCTCGGCGGCGCGCCAACGGCGGAGAAAAAAGACGGACAGTCGGCCGACTGAGTCCTTGTGGCACGTGTGTGGCACGCGCCATGCCACGATCAAGGCCCGGGCCACCTGGATTTTGTCCATGGCCTGGGCCTCGTTCGTGAGAGCGGGCGACGGGAATCGAACCCGCACGACCAGCTTGGAAGGCTGGGGTTCTACCATTGAACTACGCCCGCGTGGCTCCAGAAGACCAGAGTTTCCTCTAGACTCGTGGCGCCGACGGAGACCAGACTACAGTCTCCACAGCGTTGGTCTGTACATATTTGATGTGCGACCGTCGTCATCTGAACGGGGAGTAGCGCAGCTTGGTTAGCGCGCATGCTTTGGGAGCATGAGGCCGCGGGTTCGAATCCCGCCTCCCCGACGCAACGGCTCGTCGGCCGTAGCCGCTCGGTATGGGCAGCGGCCACGGGCCTAAGCCCGCTTGTCCTGGACGTGGTGCGATCGGTTCTCTGGCGGTGCAAAGCCCCGGCTTCGGTCGTGGATTAGCCGCTCCCGACTAGAACGCGCGTGCGATCCGCCGTAGACCCGGTAGAGTAGCCGTGAGGTTGTCTTCATTTGTGTGTCCTCAGCGCCGCAGGGCATGTGGTGCCAGCCTGTGGAGACCTCGCCGTTGGGCGGTCTGTGAAGCAGGAACCACCGGGAACCCGCGAGGTAGTACCGGATAATCAGCGATTTCGCTGGTTAGAATCCCCTTGGCTCCAGCCATGGGGAGGAAGCCAAAGCAAGAATCCGTCAGTCACGCCGGAGATGCCCATATCTCCCATGACGCCCCACAGTCGGCGCGCCGCTGGTCGTCGTCCAGTGTCGCGTTCGTGTTCCCTGTGCCGGGTTGCGCCGGAAAAAGCCGGAGATCCTAGGAGTACCGCCCCGTGAAGACCGATGTCGAGGAGCTCAGCCCGACCCGGGTGAAGCTGACCGTCGAGGTTCCCTTCCAGGAACTCGATCACGCCTTCGACGTGACCTACAAGTCGCTTGCTAAGCAGGTCCGCATCAAGGGCTTCCGCCCGGGTAAGGCGCCGGCTAAGCTGATCGATCGCTATGTGGGCCGTGGCGCGGTCATCTCCGAAGCCGTGAACCACGCGGTTCCCGAGCTCTACAACGAGGCAGTCCAGCAGCAGGATGTGCTCGCTCTCGGCCAGCCCGACGTCGAGATCACCAAGCTCGAAGACGGTGAAGAGCTCGCGTTCACCGCAGAGGTCGACGTCCGTCCCAAGTTCGAGGTGACCGACTACGAGGGCATCGAGGTCACGGTCGACGACGTCGAGGTCACCGACGAGCAGGTCACCGACCAGTTGAACAACCTGCGCGAGCGCTTCTCCGCTCTCACGGGTGTCGACCGTCCGGCGACCAGTGGTGACCACGTCTCCATCGACCTCTCTGCCGCTGTCGACGGCGAGAAGCTCGACGACGTCCAGGCCAGCGGCGTCTCCTACGAGATCGGCACCAACACCATGCTTGAGGGGCTCGACGACACCCTCGAAGGCATGTCGGCCGGAGAGTCGGCGACCTTTGCCACCAAGCTCGTCGGTGGCGAGCACGAAGGTCAAGACGCCGACGTCACCGTCACGCTGCACAGCGTCAAGGTCAAGGAGCTGCCCGAGCTTGACGACGAGTTCGCCCAGCTCGCCAGCGAGTTCGACACCATCGAGGAGCTGCGCTCCGACATCGCTTCGCGCATGGAGCAGTCGCGCCGCTACCAGCAGCTTTCCCAGGCCCGTGACCGCGCGATGGAGAAGCTGGTCGACTCCTACGACATTCCGCTGCCCGACAGCGTCGTCGACGAGGAGATCAACCGTCGCCGGCAAAGCCTGGAACAGCAGCTTTCCCAGAGTGGCCTGACCAAGGAGTCCTACCTGGAGTCCCAGGGCCAAAGCGAGGAGGAGTTCGAGGCCGAGCTGTCCTCGGGCGCCCGCTCCGCAGTCAAGGCCGGCTTCATCCTCGACCAGCTCGCCATCCAGGAGGAGGTCTCGGCGGGCAACGAGGAGCTGACCCAGTACGTCGTGGAGCAGGCCCAGCGCATGGGGGTCTCGCCCGACCAGCTCGCTAACCACCTCGTCGAGTCCAACCAGATCCAGGTGGCCTACACCGAGGTGGTCCGCTCCAAGGCGATGGACCTCGTCATGGAGAAGGCCCACATCACCGACGAGTCAGGCAACGTCATCGAGCAAGACCGGGCTGAGGACACCACTGGGACCGTCGAGGCCGCCGAAGAGACGGCCGAGGACGCGGCAGAGGACACAGCCGAGACCGAAAGCGGCTCGGACGCCGAAACCAAGTAGCGCGCCTCGCACGGCGCGCCCCAGGATCGCTGATAGGCCCCGTGCCCGGCCCGAACCGGCCGGGAGCGGGGCCTACGCGTTCGCCTGTCGCTGAACGCCGGGATGCGTCGCTCTAGACCTGCGCTCAAAGCGAACAGCGGCGTCATCGGTGCGAGCAGGGCTCCTGAGGGCGTTAGTGTCGCAAGCGTCGCAACCGTTTCGATTCCGGAGCAGGTGACGAGAGTGCCGCCGACCTTTGATGAGTCCATGCGAACCGACGCCCGTACGAGTGAGCCACAGATGCCCTCGTTTTACGAGCAGACGTCCCACCGCCTGCTGCGCGAACGCATCGTTTTCCTCGGCCAGCAGGTCGATGACGATATCGCTAACCGCATCGTCGGTGAGCTGTTGCTGCTGTCCGCTGAGGACAGGAGCCGTGACATCACGCTTTACATCAACTCGCCGGGGGGTTCGGTCACGGCGGGTATGGCCATCTACGACGTCATGCAGTACATCCCCAACGACGTTCGTACGGTGGGCATCGGCCTCGCCGCCTCGATGGGCCAGCTCCTACTGTGCGCAGGGGCGGCCGGTAAGCGCTACGCCCTGCCCCACACCCGCATCATGATGCACCAGCCCTCCGGTGGCATCGGGGGCACCGCCTCCGACATCCGCATCCTGGCCGACCAGCTCATGTACGTGAAGCGGATGTTCTTCGACCGCGTGTCGATCCACACAGGCCAGGACACCGACCAGCTTGAGCGCGACGCCGACCGGGACCGCTGGTTTACAGCCCAGGAGGCCAAGGACTACGGCTTCATCGACGAGGTGCTGTCCGACACCCTCGACGTGACGACCACCGCTTGACCCGGCTGGCCAGCAACGAGCCAGCGTGGACAGCCGCAGTGTGGAAGGCCAGAACATGACCGAGTACAACCCCAACAGCCCGATCGCCCTCAGCCCGTACGGTGGCGGAATGGCACCGTCGACTCCGCAGAGCCGCTACATCCTGCCCTCCTACGTCGAGCGCACCACATACGGCGTTAAGGAGATGAACCCCTACAACAAGCTCTTTGAAGAGCGCATTGTCTTTGTCGGGGTGCAGATCGACGACGTCTCCGCCAACGACATCATGGCCCAGCTCATCACGCTGGAGCACCTTGACGGCGACCGCGATATCACGATGTACATCAACTCCCCTGGCGGATCGTTCACAGCGCTGATGGCGATCTACGACACCATGCAGTTCGTCCGCCCTGACATTTCGACGGTGTGCATCGGTCAGGCCGCCTCAGCCGCCGCTGTGCTGCTCGCCGGCGGGGCACCGGGCAAGCGCGCCTGCCTGCCCAACGCGCGAGTGCTGATCCACCAGCCGGCCACCGAGGGCAGCTATGGTCAGGCCAGCGACATCGAAATCCAGGCCAACGAGATCACGCGAATCCGCAGGCAACTGGAGGAGACGCTGGCGCGCCACACCGATAAGACCGCCGAAGAGATCTCGCAAGACATCGAACGTGACAAGATCCTCACCGCTGAGGAAGCCAAGGAGTACGGGATGGTCGACGACGTCCTCCCCTACCGCAAGGGATCTGTCAAGTAGGGTCTTTTTGGGCACGGGACCACGGATATGGAGGTGGGCCGGTCATTCCCGCACAGGCTCGGGCGCGTGTGCTGAAGCCGGTCCTTCTCTTCCCGTAGTCTCGTGGCAACGACGCACAGTTCATCCTGTTAGCCGCCACGCGGAGAGCGCATATTCTGAGAATCGGTGACGGGGCTGTACTGGCCGCGCGCCGGCTCCGAATCGGGGGCTTTGGCCATGGGTGGCCGTGGCTGTCCCCGGCCGCACTTGGTGGCCCGCTGGCGGGTGGCCTACGTTCTAAGGAGTAGCTGGGTGGCACGCATCGGCGACGGCGGAGACCTGCTGAAGTGCTCGTTTTGCGGCAAGAGCCAAAAGCAGGTGAAGAAGCTCATTGCGGGCCCCGGCGTGTACATCTGCGACGAGTGCATCGACCTGTGTAACGAGATCATAGAGGAAGAGCTCGCCGACTCCACTGAGCTGAAATGGGACAGTCTCCCCAAGCCGCGTGAGATCTACGAGTTCCTTGACTCTTATGTCATCGGTCAGGAACAGGCCAAGAAGGCGCTGTCAGTCGCGGTCTACAACCATTACAAGCGCGTCCAGTCCGAAGGCGACCGCCCGCGCGACGAGGACGTCGAGATCGCCAAGTCCAACATCTTGCTGCTCGGCCCCACCGGTTCGGGAAAGACGCTGCTGGCCCAGACGTTGGCGAAGATCCTTAACGTGCCGTTCGCCATCGCCGACGCCACAGCGCTCACGGAAGCCGGCTATGTGGGGGAGGATGTCGAGAACATCCTGTTGAAGCTCATCCAGGCCGCCGACTACGACGTCAAGAAGGCCGAGACGGGCATCATCTACATCGACGAGGTCGACAAGGTCGCTCGCAAGAGCGAGAACCCCTCCATCACGCGGGACGTCTCCGGCGAAGGGGTGCAGCAGGCCCTGCTGAAGATACTGGAGGGCACCACGGCCAGCGTGCCACCTCAGGGGGGGCGTAAGCACCCGCATCAGGAGTTCATCCAGATCGACACCACCAACGTGCTGTTCATCTGCGGCGGCGCGTTCGCCGGGCTGGACAAGATCATCGAGGCGCGCGTGGGCAAGCAGGGCATGGGATTCAACGCCGTGCTGCGCACTAACGACGGTATCGACGCCACCGACCAGTTCGCCGACGTTATGCCTGAGGACATGCTCAAATTCGGGATGATCCCGGAGTTCGTGGGGCGGTTGCCGGTCATGACCAGTGTCCACAACCTCAACCGTGCCGCTCTCATCCGCATCCTCACCGAGCCGCGCAACGCGTTGGTCAAGCAGTACCAGCGGCTGTTCGAGCTCGACAACGTCGAGTTGGAGTTTAGCGACGACGCCCTGGATGCCATAGCGGAACAGGCCATCATCCGCGGCACTGGAGCTCGGGGACTGCGCGCCATCATCGAAGAGGTGCTGCTGTCGGTGATGTATGAGGTCCCCAGCCGTGAGGATGTCGGGCAGGTGATCATCACGCGGGAAGCGGTCCTGGAACACGTCAACCCTACGATCGTGCCCCGAGCCAAGATCGCTACCGAGCGCCAGGAGAAGAGCGCCTGACCTAGACCGGCAGGGAGTTTTTGGGCCCACGAGAAGCCAGTGGGCCCACCATTGGACAGCCATGGGTAGCCAGGGGCGCGTGTGACGGTGCGTCTAGACTCGGAAACGCACCCGCAGCCAACTCTGACCTCGTGAAGAGACCGTGACCTCAAACTTCACCTACCGTGACGCTGAAGCCGCCATCCTCGGCCGCCTCGGCGAATCCTCCATCGACCCCACGCTGGAGCGCATCCGCGCGCTCATGGATCTGCTCGGTGAGCCGCAGCGTAATTTCCGCGTCGTCCACATCACCGGCACCAACGGCAAGACCTCAACGGCGCGCATGATCGACAGTCTGCTGCGGGAGCGGCATCTGCGGGTCGGCCGCTACACCAGCCCGCACCTGACCACCATGCGCGAGCGCATCGTCATCGACGGGGAGCCCATCTCCGAGCGTGCCTTCGCCGAGACCTACGCCGACATCGCCCCCTATCTTGAGATGGTCGACTCCCAAGCCGGGGACGAGCCACTGTCGTTCTTCGAGGTGATGACGGCTATGGCTTATGCGGCCTTCGCCGACGCCCCCGTCGACGTGGCGGTGATCGAGGTCGGCATGGGGGGGTTCTGGGACGCCACGAACGTCGCGGACGCCGATGTGGCCGTCGTCACCCCCATCTCCATCGACCACACCCGCTACCTTCCGCCCAACGTCGAAGGCGTCGCTGAGGAGAAGGCCGGCATCATCAAGCCGGGCTCTGTGGCCGTGATCGCCCAGCAGCGGGTCGCTGCCGCTGAGGTGCTGCTGCGCCGGGCCGCCGAAGTGGGGGCGCGCGTGGCCCGCGAGGGGCTGGAGTTCGGTGTCGCCCACCGCGATATCGCGGTCGGGGGGCAGCAGCTTGCGCTCAAGGGGCTGCGCGGTGGCTACGAAGGCATCTTCCTGCCCTTGTTCGGGGCCCACCAGGCGGGCAACGCCGCGGTCGCGGTCGCTGCCACCGAGGCGTTCGCATCCCCCGTCGAAGGCGACGAGCAACTCGACCCCGAGTTGGTGCGCGGCGGCCTGGCCAACGCCACCTCTCCGGGGCGCATGGAGGTGGTGCGCCGCAGCCCCACGGTCATCGTCGACGCCGCGCACAATCCCACGGCCATGCAGGTCACGGTTGAGACCGTGCGTGAGGCGTTCACGTTCACCCGGCTGGTGGGGGTCGTGGCCATGCTCGCCGACAAGGACGTTCACGGCATGCTCGAACAGCTCGAACCGCTGCTCAGCGAGGTCGTGGTGACCCGCAACTCCTCCACCCGCAGCCTCGACGCCGACGGGATGTACGAGGCCGCCGAGGGCATGTTCGGTGCCGAGCGGGTCCACCTGGCCCCCCGTATGGATGACGCCATCGACCAGGCGGTCACGCTGGCTGAGGACACCGGTGAGTTCGGCGGTTCCGGTGTGCTGATCACCGGTTCGGTCATTACGGCCGGGGACGCCAGTTACCTGCTCAAGGGGGAGTGAGCGTGCGTACGCTCTGCGCCGTGGTGCTGGTCTTTGAGGCCATAGTGATCGGCTTGGCCGTGCCGGTGGCGATCCAGGTCAGTGGTTACTCGCCGGCTCTGGCGGGGGGCCTGTGGGGTGGCCAAGCGGTCGCCGCCTTCGTGTTGTCGTTGCTACAGCGTTTCCGGTGGGCCTACTACGCCGGATGGGCGCTGCAATTCGTCTTCCTGGTCAGTTCCGCACTTATGCCTAGCCTGCTCGCGCTGGCCGTCGTGTTCGCGGCCTTGTGGGTGACCGGGATCATCCTGGCGCACCGTAGCCAGGCGGCGCGGCCGGCTGAGGAAGGGCGGCACGACCACGGCGACAGCGGCGCCGCCGCGGACGGCTCCGGCGGTAGCGCGGAAGCCTAGCACGCCCGCTAGCCGGCGGTGACCGGGCTGGCCTGGGGCGGATTCGCGTGTGGGTTCGGTGCGCACGCGGGCACGGTATGGTTGCGCATGCCCGGACGGTAGGCCGTCCCCGCGAGTGGCCGCACCGAAACCACCGGATTCAACCAACGATTCCCATGCGCGAGGGGAGAACTGTCGTGGAGCGCACCCTGGTTCTGATTAAGCCCGATGGCGTGCGGCGCAGCATCATCGGTGAGGTGATCTCTCGGATCGAGCGCAAGGGCCTGCGTATTGCCGCCATGGATATGCGCACGCTCAGCACCGAGGTCGCCGAGGCCCACTATGAGGAGCACGCCAACCGGCCGTTCTTCGCGTCGCTGGTGGAGTTCATCACCGGTGGCCCGCTCGTGGCCATGGTCGTTGAGGGAGAGCGGGCTATCGAGGCGTTCCGTTCGCTGGCCGGCGCCACCGACCCGGTCTCTGCCGTCCCCGGCACGATCCGCGGCGACTTCGCGCTAGAGGTCCAGGAAAACATCGTGCACGGTTCCGACTCCACCTATTCGGCCGATCGGGAGATCAAGCTCTTCTTCCCCGAACTCGCCTGATATGGCCTGATCTGGCCACCCTATATACGCGGTCCGAAATCGACTGTATGCCAGGTGCTCGGGTGCTCCCGGGCACCTGTCGCGTCTTCTGTGGGCGAGACCAGGACCGGTGTGTTTTCGTAGTTGGCGAGATGCACAGCGTTACGATACGAGTAGCTCGGTCCGCATCCATGGCGTAACGCCTGAGTATCACCCCACCCTGCGAATCACATCCAATCGGTGTCGTTGAGGACGCTTCATGACCAATAATCTCGCTTTTCTCGGTCGCGATATGGCAGTCGACCTCGGAACCGCCAACACGCTCGTCTACGTGCGTGGCCGGGGAATCGTCCTCAATGAGCCGTCCGTCGTCGCGCTGAACACCTCCACCAGCAAAATCGTGTCGGTTGGGATCGAGGCCAAGCAGATGATCGGTCGCACTCCCGGCAACATCACCGCGGTCCGTCCTCTCAAAGACGGCGTCATCGCCGATTTCGACATCACCGAGCGCATGCTGCGCTACTTCATCCAGAAGGTGCACCGGCGCCGCCACTTCGCTAAACCCCGGATCATCATCGCCGTGCCCAGCGGTATCACGTCCGTGGAGCACCGCGCGGTCAGAGAGGCCGGTTACCAGGCGGGGGCTCGTAGGGTCTTCATCATCGAGGAACCCATGGCTGCGGCGCTTGGCGCCGGCCTGCCGGTGCACGAACCCACCGGCAACATGATCGTCGACATCGGCGGCGGTACCACCGAGGTCGCCGTGATCTCCATGGGCGGGGTTGTCACCTCCCAGTCCATCCGTATCGGTGGCGACAAGCTCGACCAAGCTCTCACGATCTTCATCAAAAAGGAGTACTCCCTGATGGTTGGGGAGCGCACCTCCGAGGAGATCAAGCTTTCCATCGGCTCGGCGTGTCCCACCGGCACTGAGGAGTTGCAGGCCGAGGTCCGTGGGCGCGACCTCGTCACCGGGCTGCCGAAGACGATCGTCATGTCGGCCGCCGACGTTCGCTTGGCGATCGAGGAGCCGGTCAACGCGATTATCGACGCGGTCCGTACCACGCTCGACAAGTGCCCGCCAGAGCTGTCCGGCGACATCATGGATCGCGGGATCGCGCTCACCGGTGGCGGTGCACTGTTGCAGGGGATCGACGAGCGGTTGCGCTATGAGACGGGCATGCCCGTTCACGTCGCCGAGAACGCACTGGACTCGGTCGTCGTGGGCTCGGGAACGTGCGCGGAGAACTACGATCGGCTCAACCTGGTCCTCGTTTCGGAGCCGCGGCGATGAGCGCGGCGACAAAACCCACAGGAGGCTCGCGACGAGGGGGCGGCGCCCGGAATGCTGCGTGACACCTCCCGTTCGCGCCTGCTACTGGGCGTACTGATCGTGCTTTCCATCGCGCTGATCGTTTTGGATTCGCGCGAGGGCGGCCACCCCGTGACCGCGGCTGCCCGCTCGGCGGGAAGCGCTGTGTTCATGCCCGCGGCGAAGAGCGTCTCGACTGTGGCCGAGCCCGTCACCGGTTTCTACGAAACGCTCGCCGCCGCTCCTGACGCCCGTAGGCGCATCGCCGAGCTGCGGGAACGCAACACCGAGCTTTCCCGCCAATTGGCGGCCCGTGACAACGACGAGGGCCGGATGCGTCAACTGCGCACGCTGCTGAACCTTTCGGGCCGCGGGGGCTACACCATCGTGCCGGCCCACGCTGTCACTCGGCTTACGGTGCAGGGCTACGGCGATACCGTCACCCTCGACGTCGGCCACGCCGACGGGGTGCGTTCCAACATGACGGTGGTCAACGGCCAGGGGTTGGTGGGCCGTGTCGTCAAGGTCAGCCAGCACACCTCCACGCTGCTGCTCATCACCGACACGGGCTCGTCGGTGGGAGCGCGGTTGGAGGGCTCAAAGGAGATCGGGATGATCACCGGCCGGTCGCACACGGTCGGTAAGGAATCGATGCTGGGCTTTGAACTGATGGACGCCACGGCCAGCGTCAGCAAGGGAGAGCGGATCGTCACGCTCGGCTCGTATCGGCAGGTGCCCTTCGTGCCGGGGGTGCCGGTGGGCACGGTCGACCACGTCGAGGACACGCCCGGCGCGTTGACCCGCACCGCCAAGGTCATCCCGGCGGTCGACTTCAGCCGCCTCGACATTGTCGGGGTCGTCGTGGAAGGGCCCGCGACCGATCCGCGTGACTCCCTGCTGCCACCCAAGCCCGAAGAGCCCACCCGCCCCACCTCCGAGCCTAGTGCTGAGCCCGGTGTCCAGGCGAGCGCGAGCCCAGAAGCCGACTCTGCGGAGCGTTCGCCCCGCCAGACCGAATCAGAGCAGGACCCCAGCGCGTCACCGTCCGAACCCGCCAGGAGGCAAGACTGATGGGGCGTACCGCCAGTGCCGTCATCGCCATCGTGTTCGCTGTCCTCCTCCAGTCGGCCCTTGTCAACCGATTGCCCCTTCCCTGGGGGGTGGGCCCCGACCTCGTCGTGCTCGTCGTTACGGCTCTGGCACTGCGCGCCACGCCCAGTGCCGGCGCACTCGCCGGGTTCACCGCGGGGCTGGCCATGGATGTCATGCCGCCCGCCGAGCATGAGATCGGTCGCTACGCCCTCGTGCTGGGCGTGGCCGGCTACATGGTGGGCTCGCTGCGCGACACCTCATGGCGCTCGGGCCTGTGGCCCTATGGCGTGGCCGCGATGGCTGTTTTCGGCGTCGCGCTGGGGTATGCCTTTGTCGGCGCGATCCTGGCCGATCCGCGCGTCTCACTGAGTTCGACCCTGACCCTTGGCGGGCTCAGCGTGGTCATGACGATGCTGGTCAGTCCCCTTGTGCTCACCCCGATGCTCAAGGTGATGCGCCGGCTCAACCGTGATCGGTTCGGCCCGATCGGTGAGGCCCCCTGGATCGAGGGGGTCCTACGTTGATGAGACTGAAGGTGAGGTTTCCCGAGGCCACACATCCGCGCCACAAGCGTCCCAGTCAGACGGGACCGCTCGTGGCGCAGATCTTGGTTGTGCTGCTGTTGGCGGTGCTGGTCGCACGGCTGGGCTACCTCCAGGGGCCAAGGAGCGAGCACTACGCCCAACTAGCCGCGGCCAACCACACCCAAGGGCTGGTCGTCCCCGCCACGCGAGGGTTGATCCTCGACGGGGTGGGGCGTCCCCTGGTGCGCAACCACACTCAACTGGTGGTCTCGGCCAACTACCACAAGCTGGCCGACCAGCCCGACGGCGGCGCTGCACTGCTGGAGCGCGTGGCCGAAGTGATCGATGAGCCCGCCGAAGA
Organism: Salinactinospora qingdaonensis; assembly: GCF_039539445.1. Taxonomy (NCBI): domain Bacteria; kingdom Bacillati; phylum Actinomycetota; class Actinomycetes; order Streptosporangiales; family Nocardiopsidaceae; genus Salinactinospora; species Salinactinospora qingdaonensis. The sequence continues at coordinate 167,055 of NZ_BAABDD010000001.1, read as the reverse complement.
GCTGCGCAAGCGCGCGCGGCTGTGCGGCCCCGAGGTCAGCCGCCCCTGCTGGCCCGGCTCGCCCTACCAGCCCATCACCCTCGCTGAGGACGTCGATCCGCGGGCAGCGTTGCAGATCATGGAGCGCAAGGAAGACTTCCCCGGGATCTCTGCCCAGCAGCGCGCCGTGCGCGAGTACCCCTACGGTGACAACGCCGCGCAGTTGTTGGGGTACCTGCAACCGGCCACCCAGCAGGAGCTGGAGGAGCGCGAGGACTTGCACACCAGCTTCAGCGGGGTGGAACTGGTGGGCCGCGACGGGCTTGAGGCCGTCTACGACGACCGGTTGCGCGGCTCTTCAGGGGCGCGCAGGTTCACCGTCGACAGCCGGGGCAACGTCAACGACGTGCTCACCCACGAGCCGCCCGAACCCGGACAACACCTTGTGACCAGCATCGACGCTAGGGTGCAGCAGGCTACGCAGGACGCGCTCAAGGCGGGGATCGCCAGGAGCCGTGACGCCGGCTACCCGGCCGACTCCGGCGCCGCCGTCGTCATGGACGTGCGCACTGGCCGGGTCGTGGCCGTGGCTAGCCTTCCCACCTACGACCCCACGATCTGGCACGGCGGTATCGATCAGCGCACCTATGACGAACTGCTTTCGGAAGAGGCCGGAGACCCGCTCGTCTCCCGCGTGGTCCAGGCCCAGTACCCGGCGGCCTCCACGTTTAAAGTGGCCTCGGCCGCTGCCGCGCTGGAAAACGGCACCGACATGGACGGCTCCTACAAGTGCCCGAGTTCGGTCACGATCGGGGATCGGGAATTCCACAACTACGAGAGCAGCGCCCACGGCAGCATCAGCCTGCACAAGGCCATCGTGGTTTCCTGCAATACCGTCTTCTACCAGTTCGGCTACGACATGTGGAAGGCCGACGGCGGCACCGACCCCGTCGCCAACCCCAAGAACCCGATGCAGACCATGGCCCGCGGTTTCGGCTTCGGTGAGCCCACCGGAGTGGATTTGCCCTATGAGGCCGACGGGCGCGTGCCCGGACGGGAGTGGAAGCGCCAGTACTGGGAGGAGACCAAAGAGGGGGCGTGTAAGCGTGCGGATACGGGCTACCCCGAGATCGCCGAGGAGGACCCTGAACGCGCCGAGTACCTTGAGCAGGTCGCTGAGGAGCACTGTTCCGAGGGGTATGTGTGGCGCGCCGGTGACGCTGCGAACTTCTCCATCGGCCAGGGGGATGTCCTGGTCACGCCGATGCAGATGGTGCGCGCCTACGCCGCTGTGGCCAACGGCGGCACCCTGTGGGAGCCCCGTGTGGGCAAGGCGTTCCTCTCCGCCGACGGTCTCCAGGTCGAACGGATCGAGCCCGTCAAGGTCGGTGAGTTGCCCGTCAGCGACGAGCACCTTGACTACATCCGCGCCGCGCTGACCGACGTTCCCAAGAAGGGCACCGCCGCGAGAGCATTCCGCGGCTTCCCCCAGGACGAGATCTCGGTGGCCGGCAAGACCGGGTCAGCCACCATCGTGGGCAAACGCGAGTCGGCGTGGTTCGCCTCGTATGCGCCCGCCGACGATCCCCGTTTCGCTGTGGCCGTGTTCATCTCCCAAGGCGGCACGGGAGGCGCCGCCGCGGCGCCCGTGGCTCGCCGTGTCTACGAGGCCATCTACGGTTTCGGAGCAGCCGGGGACCGAGACGAGGACGACGCCCAAGCAAAGCCCGCCCTGCCGGGGGGCAAGCCGCCCGAGGAACTGCCCAACGTGCGCCCCGACGGCACCATCGTGGCTCCCGAGGGATACGAGAAGTAGGCCGGAGCCGGCTCGCGGACCCCGCGCACCAGCCCCGGCAGCGACGTCAAGGATGGACCCATGCCGCTGTTCACGAATACGCAGGTCGACAGTGGTGCGCCGTGGGTCGTGCGGACCGCGCTGCTGATCGCCGGGACGGTGCCACGGCGGCTCGACTGGGCCCTCGTGGCAGCAGTGGCCGTGCTTTCGATCGTGAGCACCCTCTTGGTGTGGTCCGCCACGGCGGGGGGCGCCGATCCGAGCACGGCCACGGAGTTTCTCCGCCGCCACCTGCTCCACCTGTGTATCGGCGCCGTGGCGTGTCTGACGGTGGCCGCCATCGACTACCGCGCGCCGCGTGCCTACGCCCCGATCCTCTACACCGCGGGGATGGTCGGGTTGGCGCTGGTGCTGACCCCGTTGGGATCGGTCGTCAACGGCTCCCGCTCCTGGCTGGAGATCGGGGTCTTCCAAGCCCAGCCCGGCGAGGTCGCCAAGATCGCCCTCATCTTGGCTGTGGCCATGCTGCTGGGGGAGCCCAACGACGGCGAGCACGCGCCCACGAGCCGCGATGTGCTGTTCAGCTTGGCCGCACTCGCGGTACCCATGGGGCTCATCCTCGCCCAGCCCGATCTGGGGACGGCGATGGTCTTCGCCGTCGTCTACCTCGGCATGCTCACCCTCTCGGGCGCGCCGCTGCGCTGGGGTGTGGGGGTGGTGCTGTCGGGAGTGGCCGCGATCGCCGCAGTGCTTTGGCTCGGCCTGCTGGAGGACTACCAGATCCAGCGCTTCACCTCTTTCGCCGACCCTTCGGCCGACCCGCGCGGCGCCGGCTACAACGCCAACCAGGCGCTCATCGCGATCGGGTCGGGTGGTTTCAACGGCACGGGGCTCTTCCAAGGGGAACAGACCAGCGGTGAGTTCGTCCCCGAGCAGCACACCGACTTCATCTTCACCGTTGCCGGCGAGGAGTTGGGGTTCCTCGGCAGCGCCGCCATCATCGCGCTCATCGGTTTCGTGATCTGGCGCATCCTGCGGGTGGCCGCCTCATGCCCGCACCCCTATGGCCGGCTGGTTTGCGCCGGGGTGGCCGCCTGGTTCGCTTTCCAATCCTTTGTCAACATCGGGATGACGCTTGGACTGATGCCCATCACGGGCCTGCCGTTACCCTTGTTGTCCTATGGCGGGACCGCCACGATCGCCCAGCTCACGGCGATCGGTCTGGTACTGGCCATCCAGGGCCGCGCGCACAGCTTCGACTAGATTTTGTTTTGGGAAGGTCGGAGAGGGTAAGCGGTGGGCGAAAAGCGGGTGGGCGCGCCCGCTGTCGCCCCGTGGGCTGCCGAGATAGCGAAGTGATCGAGGCACGAGCGAACGAAGAACGCCCTCACGGCTGCGCACCTCAGCCGTTCGAAAAGAACCCAGTGCGCGTTCCCGGCGGCGACCCAGCGGTTAGCCTGGAAGTTTCAAGGAGCCCATCTAGCCATCTTCGCGAAAGGCCCGTTGCCATGCCCGTCGAATCCGTCTTCCCGCGCCTTGAGGAGCTGCTGCCCAGCGTGCAGAAGCCGATTCAGTACGTGGGGGGCGAGCTCAACTCCGTCGTCAAGGACTGGGACGAAGCCGAGGTGCGCTGGGCCCTGATGTATCCCGATGCCTACGAGGTCGGCGTGCCCAACCAGGGAGTCCAGATCCTCTACGAGGTCCTCAACGAGCGGCAGGGCGTGCTCGCCGAACGTAGCTACGCGGTGTGGTCCGACATGGAGCAGCTCATGCGTGAGCACCACATCCCGCAGTTCACCGTCGACGCGCACCGCCCCGTGGCCGCCTTCGACGTCTTCGGCCTCAGCTTCGCCAGCGAGATGGGCTACACTAATCTGCTCACCGCCTTGGATCTGGCGGGGATTCCGCTCCACGCGGCCGAACGTGGCGATGATCACCCCATTGTGCTGGCCGGTGGGCACGCCATGTTCAACCCCGAACCCGTCGCCGACTTCCTCGACGCCGTGGTCCTGGGCGACGGCGAGCAGATCGCCCTGGCCATCACTGAGGTCATCCGCGAGTGGAAGCGCGAGGGGCGGCCCGGCGGGCGCGACGAATTGCTGCTGCGGCTGGCCGGCAGTGGTGGGGTTTACGTTCCCCGCTTCTACGACGTCACCTACCTGCCCGACGGTCGCATCGAGCGCTACGCGCCCAACCGGCCGGGCGTGCCATGGCAGGTGCAAAAGCATACCGTCATGGACCTCGACGACTGGCCCTACCCGAAGAACCCCATCGTGCCTATGGCCGAGTCGGTGCACGAGCGCTACAGCGTGGAGATCTTCCGGGGCTGTACGCGCGGCTGCCGCTTCTGCCAGGCCGGCATGATCACCCGTCCGGTGCGTGAGCGCAGCAAGGAGACCGTTACCCAGATGGTCGACAACGGGGTTCGCTCCTCGGGTTTCCAGGAGGTGGGCCTGCTGTCGCTGTCCAGCGCCGACCACAGCGAGATCGGTGACATGGCCAAGGGGTTGGCCGACCGCTATGAGGGCACCAACACCGGACTCTCGCTGCCCTCCACCCGTGTCGACGCCTTCAACATCGATCTGGCCAACGAACTCACCCGCAACGGCCGCCGCTCCGGGCTGACCTTCGCCCCCGAGGGCGGCAGTGAGCGGATGCGCCGCGTCATCAACAAGATGGTCACCGAGGCCGACCTCATCCGCACGGTCACCGCGGCCTATGCCGCCGGCTGGCGGCAGGTCAAGCTCTACTTCATGTGCGGGTTGCCCACCGAGACCGACGAGGACGTGCTCGCCATCGCTGATCTCGCCCGTGAGGTCATCAAGACCGGACGCGAGGTCACCGGGCGCAAGGACATCCGCTGCACGGTCTCCATCGGCGGTTTCGTGCCCAAGCCCCAAACCCCGTTCCAGTGGAACGGCCAGACCTCGTTCGAGACCGTCGACGCTCGGCTGCACAAGCTCAAGGACGCGCTGCGCTCTGACCGTCGTTATGGCAAGTCGGTGGGGCTGCGCTACCACGACGGCCAGCCTTCCATCATCGAGGGCCTGCTCTCGCGCGGCGACCGTCGGGTGGGCCGCGTCATCGAGGAAGTCTGGCGCGAGGGCGGCCGGTTCGACGGCTGGAGCGAGCACTTCTCCTTCAAGCGCTGGGTCGCCTGTGCCGAGCGGGCGCTGGCTGAGGAGCCCGTGGATCTCGACTGGTACACCGTGCGCGAGCGTGAACGCGACGAGGTGCTGCCCTGGGATCACCTCGACGCCGGGCTTGACCGCGACTGGCTATGGCAGGACTGGCAGGACGCGTTGCACGGTTCAGATTCGATGGAGGTCGACGACTGCCGCTGGAGCCCCTGCTACGACTGCGGAGTGTGCCCGAGCATGGGCACTGACATCCAGATCGGCCCCTCCGATCCCAGCAAGCTGTTGCCCGTGACACCGGTGTGACGGCTGCGCCCGCCGCTCACGCCGCACGTGTCTGGCCGCTGCGCACGTGTATGGCCCGGCGCCCCGCTCGCGCCGGGCCATACGTCTAGTAAGACGGGTAGGTGCGTCAGGGGGTTGGCATGTCGGGAAGGATTTCTGAAGATTTTTTTCCTCGTTCGTGTCTTGGCAGGTCAGTGCGTTACATGGTGGCAGGGGGAGAGAGTGACGGAAGTTGGCCAGAGTGCCACGGATGAGGATTTGTGGTGGAGTCAATCCTGGAACGGGCTTTTCAACCTCCGCGGCGCGGGGAACAGCACATATGTGTGTGATCCGTCACGGAATGCCGCCTCGCCCAAGGGCTGCTCCCTTCCGCCCCTGTTTCGGCGGCATCGAGCCAATCATCCTCGGGTGATGGCGCAAGGTTCCCGAGACGCACCGTAGGCTGAAAAGGACGTGCTCTCCCGACCGGGTGCGCACCGCGCCGCGCGCAGGAGCCCCAGCGCCGGGAGGAACCAAGGGAAAGGAGTAGCACTGCCCCCCGCAGCAGAGGGCATCACCTCGCCCTCCACCGGCAGCCAGGGACGGCGATTGCGCATGCGCTACGCCAAGCGCGACCGCATGCGTTTCGCCAGCCACCGCGACATCGCCCGCGCGTTGGAACGGGCGGTGCGCAGGGCGCAGGTTCCCATCGCTTTCTCTGGGGGGTTTTCGCCTCACCCCAAGATTTCCTACACGGGGGCGGCCCCTACGGGGGTCGCCAGTGAAGCCGAGTACATGGAACTCACCCTGGCTGAGCCATGTGACGCTGAGCAGGTGCGTACCCGGCTCAACGATGCGATGCCCACCGGCGTCGACATCGTCGAGGTGGTACCGGCTGCTCAGGACGGCCTCGCCGACCGTCTAGAAGCGTCGGAGTGGGAGGTACGGCTGTCCGGCGTCGCCCCTGCTGACGCCGAGGCGGCAGTAGCCGCGTTTTACGCGGCAGATTTCGTCGAAGTGGAGCGTTCCACTAAGAAGGGCCGCCGCCGCTTCGACACGCGCGCGGCCGTTGTACACCTAAAAGTGGACGGACGTGCTAAAACGGAACGACATGAGGGACATGTCATACTCCGCATGGTCGTTCGGCACACCACACCCGCCGTGCGACCTGACGACGTGGTAACCGGTCTGCGCCATGTGGCCGGCTTCGCGCCGCCGTCACCGCCACTGGTGACGCGGCTGGCGCAAGGGCCGCTCGACGAGACCACCGGCGAAATTGCCGATCCGTTCGCCGCGGAGACCGCGGCTCCCCGGCGTGCGGAAAACGGCCGGGCCGAGTCTACGGCACCGGCGGAACCCACCGCCCCTGCCGAGCCCGCGGAGCGGCCACCACGATCGTCGGCGCCCACACGGAGTACACCAGATGTGTGATCTCAACCGGGGAACGTGGGCGACTCTTAAGGACTTTCACCCGGTAGCGCTCACCGCGCTGCCGGCGCCGACATAGTGACGACGGTTCTCGCGTGCAGCGGCACGGCCCACCGGCCGGCGCCGCGCCAGAGAACTTTTGACGGGAGACCGCCCGGATGCTCGAAAACGAGCCCAACAGCGGTGCCGATGGCACCTTGGGGCATACAACAGAAACCACCCACCCCGAAACGTCGCGGACCGAGTCCGCGGAAGGAGGAAGTACGGCCGAGACCGCCGAGACCACCGCGCGCCGTGGCCGCAGCCCGGTCACTCGACCGGCCGGCCCACCGCCTGAGCCCACGGAACAGCCCACGGCGGGGGTGAGCACGCCGTCTGCGGCGGCCACTACCGTCGCCGCCGATACTCCGGTCGAATCGGTGCCCGACGAGACCACGCCGGACACCGCCGCCGCAGCCGAGAGCTCCGCCGAAGCCGCTGCCGAGAGTCCCGCCGAGGCCCCCGACGCCACCCAGCGCCGCTCCAGCCGCACTACGCGCACGCGCACCCGCCGCAGCAGGGCTACCGCCGAGCCCGCGGCGCAGGAGGCCGCTGCCGCGGACACCGCTACCGCCCCGTCCGACAGCGCGGCACGCGCCGAGCAGGACGCCGGCCCCAGCGACGAGTCGGAGGACGCGGCAGGATCGCCCCCTGAGACCACCGTCACGACCGATGCCGAGACCGCCGAGGACGATCAGCCGCAACCGGTGGTGGGCGAGATCTCGGGCGCCTCCGGTGTGACATTCCAGCCGCCGATGGTGGTGTTCCAGCCGCCGGTGGCCCCGGTGTTCAACGGCGCGCCCGTGAGCGAACCGATCACCACCGAGAGCCAGCAGCAGGACACCGAGGCCCCCGACACCGACTCCTCGTCCTCGGCCGCCGAAGTCACCGAGGAGGACCAAGATCGCCCCTCGCGCCGCCGCCGTCGCCGCGGTGGGCGCGGCCGTGGCAAGTCCCGTAGTGGCGAGGAGGCCGCCGAGCAGGACGACGAGGCTGCCGCGACGACCCCCCAGGACCCGGCTGCCCAGCAAGCCGAACCCCAGCCTTCCGCCGCCGGTGAAACCGAGCAAAGCGGCGACGAGGAGACGGAGACCCAGAGCAGCCGCCGGCGTCGCCGCCGGCGCCGGCGTGCCGGAGCCGAGAGCGCTGAGGAGGCCGCGCACACCGACGATCCGCCGAACACGGTCGTGCGGGTGCGCGAACCACGCGACTCCGAGCCCTCGCGGGGCTCCGAGAGCGCGGAGGAATCCAACGGCCAACCCGCCGAGGAGGAAGTGCGCGCCGTCAAGGGCTCCACACGGTTGGAGGCCAAGAAGCAGCGCCGCCGTGAGGGACGCGAGCATGGCCGCCGCCGCGCCCCGATCGTCACCGAGTCGGAGTTCCTGGCCCGGCGCGAGTCGGTCAAGCGCGACCTCATCATCCGCCGCACCGGCGAGCGCACCCAGATCGCCGTGCTTGAAGACGATGTGCTCGTCGAGCACTACGTCGACCGGGTGACCCACAAGTCCTACGTCGGCAACGTCTACCTCGGCCGGGTGCAGAACGTGTTGCCCTCGATGGAGGCGGCCTTTGTCGACATCGGTAAGGGGCGCAACGCCGTGCTCTACGCCGGTGAGGTCAACTGGGACGCCACGGGGCTGGAGGGCCAACCCAAGCGCATCGAGTCGGCGCTGAAGTCGGGCCAGTCGGTGCTCGTGCAGGTCACCAAGGACCCTCTCGGGCACAAGGGTGCGCGGTTGACCAGCCAGATCAGCCTGCCTGGCCGCTACCTGGTCTACGTGCCCGACGGCTCCATGACCGGCATCAGCCGCAAGCTGCCCGACAAGGAGCGCGCGCGGTTGAAGCAGATTCTCAAGCGGGTCATGCCCGAAGACGCCGGTGTGATCGTGCGCACCGCGGCCGAGGGCGCCAGCGAGGAGGAGTTGGAGCGCGACATCCAGCGGTTGGCCGCACAGTGGGCCTCCATCAAGCGCAAGGCCAAGTCGGCCACGGCCCCCTCCCTGCTCTACAGCGAGCCCGACCTGACGATCCGCGTCGTGCGCGACGTGTTCAACGAGGATTTCGCCAGCATGGTGGTCTCGGGGGACGAGGCGTGGGGCACGGTTGAAGAGTACGTCGACTACGTCGCCCCACACCTGGCTGAGCGGTTGACCCGCTGGTCGCAGGAGCGCGACGTCTTCGAGGCTTACCGGGTCGACGAGCAGATCGCCAAGGCGCTGGAGCGCAAGGTGTGGCTGCCCAGCGGCGGTTCGCTCATCGTCGACCGCACCGAAGCGATGACCGTCATCGACGTCAACACCGGCAAGTTCACCGGCCAGGGGGGCAACCTGGAGGAGACGGTCACCAAGAACAACCTGGAGGCGGCCGAGGAGATCGTCCGACAACTACGGTTGCGCGACATCGGCGGCATCATCGTCATCGACTTCATCGACATGGTGTTGGAGAGCAACCGTGACCTGGTGCTGCGGCGCATGCTGGAGTGCCTGGCCCGCGACCGCACCAAGCACCAGGTCGCCGAGGTCACCTCCCTGGGGCTGGTGCAGATGACCCGCAAGCGGGTCGGGCAGGGGCTGCTGGAGGCCTTCTCCACGACCTGCGAGCACTGCAACGGCCGCGGGCTGCACCTGGCAACCGAGCCGATCGAGACCAAGAGCGGCGGCGGTGGCGGCAGCGCCGGCAACGGCCGCAAGAAAAAGGGCAAGGGCGGATCGGGCGCCGAGGACAAGGCGGCCAAGGCCGACACCAAGTCCGACAAGACCGACCGGGGCGAGGCGCAGCGCCAGGAGGACTCCGCCGAGGAGGAGACCGTGGCGCCGGCCGCTGCCGAGGCCGCTGGCGCCGACCAGTCGGAGGAGCCGGCTACCGGTTCGGGTAAGTCCCGCAGTACCGCCAAGAGCAAGCGCTCCGGCAAGACCGCCAAGAGCGGTAAGGCTGCCAAGTCCGAGGACTCCGAGCAGCCCCAGCAGGCCGAGGCGCCGCAGACCGCGGAGTCCGCCGACACCGCCGAGGCGGCTGAGGAGACCGAGAAGGCGGAGAAGAAGTCCTCACGGCGCAGGTCCACCCGCGCCAAGACGGAAGCCGCGGCCCAAGCGCAGCCCCCGGGGGCGGTGGGCACTGCCGCCGACATGGCGGCCACCACCGCTATGTCGACCGATGCCGAGGCCGCGGGCGAGGAAGCCACCGCCGAAACGGCCGAAGCCGGAGAGGAGACCCCGGAGGCTACCGAGACCACGACCGAGCGTCCCCGCCGGCGCCGTACCAGGCGAAGCAGAACCACCTCTACCTCCACCTCCACTGAGTCGGCGGTGGCCGAGGCCGGATGACCGCGCGTGCGGCGGCTCAGGCCGCCGCACGCGGCGTGCTCGCCGGTCGCGGGCAGATGGTAATCTGAATGTCGGTGCGTCGGCGCGCCCCAATCGTTCGCGCGCCCGAGACCTCCGTTCGGAACCCACGCCCGCGCCTGGAGACGCGCGTGGGACGAGACCGCGGTCGATGAAGAGCGCATTTTTCAAGCGAGCAGGAAGAGAGTTTCCCGGTGTACGCGATCGTGCGAGCGGGCGGCCGACAGGAGAAAGTGTCCGTCGATGACGTTTTGAACATCGACCGCATCTCCGAGGAGGCCGGTTCAACGGTGACATGGCAACCGCTGCTTGTCGTCGACAACGGCAAGGTCATCAGCGAGGCCGACCAGCTTGGTGGCTACACCGTCACCGCCGAGGTCCTCGGTGAGGCCAAGGGCCCCAAGATTGACATCATGAAGTACAAGAACAAGACCGGTTACAAGCGGCGTATGGGGCACCGGCAGAAGTACACCCGCGTCCGCGTCACCGGCATCGCCGCGAAGTAGCACGAGGAGTTCGACATGGCACACAAGAAGGGCGCATCGTCCACTCGTAACGGTCGTGACTCCAACGCTAAGCGGCTCGGTGTCAAGCGTTTCGGTGGCCAGCAGGTCAAGGCCGGCGAGATCCTGATCCGCCAGCGCGGTACCCGTTTCCACCCCGGCGACAATGTCGGCCGTGGCGGCGACGACACCCTGTTCGCGCTCGTCGCCGGTGAGGTCGAGTTCGGCCGGTACCGCGGCCGGAAGGCCGTCAACATCGTTCCGGCCCCCGCTGAGTAGGGCCGCGACGCGCACCACACGGATTTACCAAGCGTAGGGCGGGCCAGCCGGACTGGCCCGCCCTACGCGCGTTCGGCCCGCGCAGCGACACCCCCGGGGCGGCCACGCCACCGCTGGCCCCGACAGCACAGAGGAGGTTCCATGCCCGACTTCGTCGACGAAGCGGTCTTGCACATCAAGGCCGGGGACGGCGGGCACGGCTGTGCCTCCGTGCACCGCGAGAAGTTCAAACCCCTGGGTGGGCCCGACGGCGCCAACGGCGGTGACGGCGGCGACGTGATCTTGGAAGTCGACCCGGGCACCGTCACCCTGCTGGAGTACCAGCGCCGCCCGCACCGCAAGGCCAGTAACGGCCGGCCCGGCCAGGGCGGGCACCGTTCCGGCGCCGCCGGCGAGGACCTGGTTCTTGCCGTGCCCGACGGCACGGTGGTCACCACCGCTGATGGGGAGCCCATCGCCGACCTCGTGGGAAACGGCACCCGGCTGGTCATCGCCCGCGGCGGCAAGGGGGGGCTGGGCAACGCCGCCCTGGCCTCGCCCAAGCGCAAGGCCCCCGGGTTCGCGCTCAAGGGCGAGCCGGGCGAACAGCTCGATGTCCGCCTGGAGATCAAGACCATCGCCGACGTCGGCCTGGTGGGTTTTCCCAGCGCCGGCAAGTCGTCGCTGATCGCGGCGCTGTCGGCGGCCCGGCCCAAGATCGCCGACTACCCCTTTACCACGCTCATCCCCAACCTGGGGGTGGTCGAGGCTGAGGCCACCCACTTCGTCGTCGCCGATGTGCCCGGCCTCATCCCCGGCGCCAGCGAGGGCAAGGGGCTCGGTTTGGCTTTCCTACGCCACGTGGAGCGGTGCTCCACTCTCGTGCACGTCCTCGACTGCGCCACCTACGAGCCGGGCCGCGACCCCATCACCGACCTCGACGTTCTTGAGGACGAGCTGGCGACCTACGCCGAGCAGACCGAGATCGATCTCTCCGACCGTCCCCGCATCGCCGTCCTCAACAAGGTCGACGTGCCCGAGGCGCGCGAACTCGCCGACCTCGTCGCCCCCATGCTGCGCGAGCGCGGCATGCGCGTCCTCTCGGTGTCGGCGGCCAGCCGCGAGGGCCTGCGCGAGCTGGCCTTCGCCATGGGCGAGCAGGTCGCGGCGGCCCGCGCCGCCCGCCCCACCCCCGAGCCCACGCGCGTGGTCCTGCACCCCCGCGAGTTGGGGGAGACGCCCTTCCACGTGGTCGCGCTGGGCGACAACACCTTCCGTATCCGCGGCGACAAACCCGAACGGTGGGTGCGCCAGACCGACTTCTCCAACGACGAGGCCGTGGGCTTCCTCGCCGACCGGCTCAACCGGTTGGGGGTCGAGACCGAACTGGCCAAGGCGGGCGCCACCGAGGGGGCGGAGGTCCACATCGGCAGCGACGACGACGCCGTTGTCTTCGACTGGGACAACACCATAGACGCGGACGAGGCCCCGCTCGGCCCGCGCGGCAGCGACTCCCGGCTGGGGTGACGCCGCGCGGGAGGGTTCTCGCAGCCAGCCACCCGGAAACCGGTGCAGCAACCCGACGAGGATGGGGACGTGGACGCGCGCAGCGCACACTCTGACGGGGAAATCGACGACACCAGCAGCGACGAAGCCGCCGCTCAGCCGCCGCGCGTCGAGATGATCGACGCCCAGCGCGTGGTCGTCAAAGTCGGCTCGTCGTCGTTGACCACACCTGACGGCCATATCGACCGGCAGCGCATCCGGGAACTGGTCGACGTGCTCTCCGCCCGCCGGTCGGCCGGCGTGGAGGTCGTGCTGGTGTCCTCCGGCGCGGTCGCCGCCGGCCTGACCCCGCTCGGCCTGGCCACCCGCCCCCGCGACCTGGCGACCCAGCAGGCCGCGGCCAGCGTCGGGCAGGGCCAGCTCGTCGCTCACTACACCGCCGGTTTCGCCCACCACGGGCTCACCGCCGCCCAGGTGCTGCTCACCGTAGAGGACCTGATGCGGCGGGTACAGTACCGTAACGCCCAGCGCACCCTCACGCGGCTGTTGGAGATCGGGGCGGTGCCCATCGTCAACGAGAACGACACGGTCGCTACCCACGAGATCCGTTTCGGCGACAACGACCGGCTGGCCGCGCTCGTGGCTCACCTGCTGCGCGCCGACGCGCTGCTGTTGCTCTCCGACGTTGACGCGCTCTACGACGGCAACCCGAGCCGTCCGGGGACCCGCCGCATCGCCCGCGTCGACGACCCCGCCGACCTCGCCGAGGTCGACATCGGCGGCGCCGGGAAACGCCGCGTGGGCACCGGCGGCATGGTCACCAAGGTCGAGTCGGCGCGCATCGCCACCGAGGCGGGGGTGCCCACGATCCTGACCTCGGCGGCCAACGCCCGCGCGGCGCTGGAAGGCGAGCCGGTGGGCACCTTCTTCACCCCGTCACGGCGCCGCCGGCCCTCGACACGGCAACTGTGGCTGGCCCACGCCACCGCCGGGCGCGGCAGCATCGTGCTCGACCCGGGCGCGGTGCGCGCCGTGGTCGACAAGGGCGCCTCGCTGCTGCCGGCCGGCATCAGCAAGGTCGAGGGCGAGTTCTCCGCCGGCGATCCGGTCGATCTGCGCGACGAGAACGACACCACCGTGGCGCGGGGCCTGGTCACCTACGACTCCGCCGAGATCCCCGACCTGATGGGCCGCTCCACCCGCTGGCTGGCCCGCGAACTCGGCCCCGCCTACGAACGCGAGATCGTCCACCGCGACGACCTGGTGATCCTGGCCCGCAACCGCCGCCGGTAGATGCGGGGTCCGCGCCCGTCACCGCCATGATCACGACGAGTGTTGCCGCTCGGCAACATTGGACCGCCAGAACGACGAGCCACAACACTCGCGATGATCGAACTTCTAGCCGCGCAGGCCCCTGACTTCGGTCGTGGGGTTAGCCGCTTCCGAGATTTTTTCGAACCTGTGTTCGCTGGACTCGGAGCGTCGCGATAACCAAGCGGCATACGCGGCAGGGCATGCCGTGTCAGCCGGACCCCCGCTGCGCGCCCCTGGCGAAGCCCGCGCAGTAGGGGCGGGAGACTTCGCCGTCGGGCGGCCTGGGAAGCAGGAACCGGCGCACCCGCGAGGGCGAGCGCACCAACCAACCTTGCCGTCGGTTGGAATCCCCCGGCTTTAGCCGTGGGGAGGAAGTCAACATGCCCCGATCACCGATGCCCGAAAGCTGCGGGAGAGCAGGCGGGGTGCATGTAATTCGGCGGTCTACCGGCGCAGGGGGGAGTCACGCCCGTCGGTGCTCCCGGGCGCGCTCCGCCGGGGGAGTGAGCAGGGAGAGGTCGACCGCTTCGGCGATGGCGCGGGTGCCGGCGTCGTTGGGGTGGAGGTGGTCGCCGCAGTCGTAGGCAGGGGCCAGCCGCAGCGGATCGTCTTCGGCGGCGGTGGCCGCCGCGAAGTCGATCACCCCGTCGAAGCCGTCGCCGGCGCGCAGCCAGGCGTTGACCTCTTCCCAGATCCGCCGTCGCCGCCCGTCCCACAGAGCCGAACCCTTGAACGGCAGGACCGTGCCGCCCAGCACCCGCAGGCCCGCAGCGTGGCAGCGGCCGGCGATCTCGCGGTAGCCGGCGATGAGGTCGGCGGCGGAGGCGCCGTAGCCGATGTCGTTGACGCCTTCCAGCACGATCACCGTGCGCACACCCGGTTGGGCGAGCACGTCGCGCTCCAGCCGCGCACGTGCGGCGATTCCGTGCTGGTGGCGGCCTTCGCGCGGCTGGAGCAGCCGGTTGCCGCTCAGGCCCGCGTTGGCTACCGACAGGGCGGGCTCGCCGGTCGCGTTCAGCCGCCGGGCCAGGTGGTCGGGCCAGCGGCGGTTGGCATCGCCGCTGCTCATCCCGGTGTCGGTGATGGAATCCCCGAGTGTGACCACCGTGCCGCGCACGTGGGGTGGTGCGAGGACGTCCACGCCGCTGAGCAGCATCCAGCACCAGATCACCGCGTAGCCCGTCCCCGAGACACTGAGCGCCCGATCACCTTGGCTCAGGTAGTTGGTCTGGGCAGTGAAGGGGTGGTTGGTCACCGGTCCGGCCGTGTCGACCACGTGCACGCTCACCAGCAGCTCTGTCAGCGCTTCGGTCGTCAGCGGCGCGGGGTCGCTGCACACGTCCGCGCCCGGCGGGATGGTCGCACCGGGGCGGCCGTCGAAGGTGAGACGGCGCATGCTCTCGGCCACGGTGTTCGCCCCTGAGGCGCGCAGGGCCACCGAGGCGGCGCCGACCTGCACCGCTTCGCTGCCGAAGGCGTTGCTTAGCCGTATCCGCACTTCGGTGCCGCCGACGCTGAGGAAGACGGGGTTGCGCACCGTCTGGTCGCCCAGCCCGTCACCGGCGGGGCACTTCGACTCGGGAATCGTGCAGCCGGCCGTGGGGCTGGCGGCCCAGCTCGCCACCCAGCGCCGCTGGTGCGCCTCCTCCGGGGCGGTGGCGGGATGCTCAGTCGTTACGGGCGTGACCTGCGCCGTTGTCGTGGCTGCCACAGACGTTACGCTGTTCGTCGCATATCGGACTCAATGGGTGACACGATCCCTACTCTAGGGAATCTTCGCCGTTCAGGGGGTGTTTTGTAGTGACTGGGTTGTGCGGGGGGAGTGGGGTGGAAGCGGTGAAGCCCGCCCGCGTGTCCTCCCGCGGCACGTCCCCCGATTTCGAGCCGCGGGAGGGGCGGGGACGGCCGATTGCGGTGCCGGTGTGGCCGTAGAGGGCTTTTCCGGGGGTGTTCGGCCGTGCCGTGAACCGCGTGCCGCTCGCCGTGGCCGGCCATTGGCTTAACTGGTTCAGTGGCGGCTACCCTACATCGCTTTCTCCCTGGTTAGAAGGGTGAGGCCGGTGGTCGTTGCGGGAACTTCACCGACCAAAGTGAACCGGTTCACTCGTTCTGTTTCGGTTGTGTTGTTTCCGCAGGTCGCGGCGAGTGGGACGGTGCGCCTGCGATGAGTCGTGGTGAGTGAGAGCACACGCCGGGATTCCGGCGGGGGCTCCCGCGCACGTCGTGGCGGCCCCGGCCTGCGTCGACGGGGCCGCCACGAAGGGCGCGGAGAGCGGTGAAGCTATGTGATCGCCAGTGTCACGGTGCGCCGGTTGACCACACGCGCGCCGGGCGGCAGCGGCTCGTCCTCGTCCGGCGCGAGGGTGCGCAGCCAGATGGTGGTGTCGCGGGAGTACAGGTCGTGCTTTTCGAGGTGCTCCCACAGTTCGTAGAAGATACCGAGACTGGCACAGGGGCACTGCGGGCCACAGTACGACAGCCGGTGCGGCGGCCTCATGCCGCTCAGCGAGACCCCGTACTCGTCGGGCTCACCGCCCTCGATGACCTCGACCACCGTCGTCGTGAACGCGCTCGGAGGGGGGTGGGTAACGGAAGGAGGCATAGGAAGCTCCAAGGATTAGCAGTGGACACTACGTAGAGTGTCTGTCTAGCTTCACAATATAATTTGAGTCGACTCCCTCTGCAAGACTTACTATTGAGTTGACTTAAATTTCTTGGGGGTGGGGTCTCAGACTACGATCGAACCACTCGCGAGAGACAGAGGAAGAGAGGAACCCGTGGCAGACAGGCACTCGCCAGGGGTACGTCGACGCCGCCTCTCAGCGGCGTTACGACGGCTGCGTGCGGATTCCGGGCTGACTGCCGCTGAAGCGGCCAAGCGACTGGGGTGGGCGTCACCCGCGAAGGTCACCCGCATCGAACGCAACGAGTGGAAGCTGCCCAGACGGAGAGAAGTAGAGGCGATGCTCGACCTCTACGAAGTCACCGGCGAGGAGCGCGAGCACCTGCTCAGTCTCGTAGAGGAGTCCCGCGAGCGCAGCGAATGGCAGAAGTACCAGGACCTCTTCGTGGGGCCGCTGCCCGAGTTCGAGGCGGAAGCGGTGAGGATCAGGACATACGAAGCACTGCTGATTCCCGGCTTGCTACAGACTCCCGACTACGCGGCGGCTGTCTTCCGTGGTGGGCAGGTTGTTGCTTCCAGTGAAATCGACCGTAAGGTCGAAGCTCGTATGGCGCGGCGTCAAGTGTTGGACGCGCCTAAGGGGCCACATCTCACAGCCGTTATCGACGAGGCTGCCCTACGTAAGGTGGCAGGCTCTCGGGTGGTCATGCAGGAACAACTTCAGTTCCTGGCCGGAATGGCCTCACATTACAAAGTTACGGTTATCGTCATCCCTAATCAAGCAGGTACACATGCGGCAATCGATGGCCCCTTCTCACTGATCGATTTCCCTCGCCCCGAGCCAAGCGTTGTCTGTCTCTCCACAGCAGTCGAACCGCTCTACGTTGAAGAGCAGACATATGTCGATCGCTATAGCCTGGTATTCGACCACGCACAGGGGACAGCGCTCAGCGCTGAGCAATCTTTAGAACTGATCAATACCATCGCTGACGAGTTGATCGGGTGAATCCCCATGACCCTGCACTTTTATAAGTCGTCCTACTCGAACTCCTTCGACAACTGTGTGGAGGTCGCCGACATCCTCCCTGCCTTCCGTAAGTCTTCCTACTCCACCTCGCACGACAACTGTGTCGAGGTCGCCGATCTGTCGGCCGGGGCGGCGGTGCGTGACTCCAAGAACCCGGAGTTCGGGCATCTGGCGTTCGCGGCCGAGGAGTGGGCGGCGTTCGTGCGCGCGCTCCGGCGCGACGCCTTCGGCACCTGGTAAACCTGGATGTAATACCCGCACCCTGAGAGCGAAGAGACCACCATGACCGACACCGAGCGGGAGTTCCGCGAGGTCGCGGGGTTGGCGCGGGAGGCTGCGGCCGAACTCGCGCCGCTCAGCCGCGCCGCCAAGGACACCGCGCTGATCGCCATCGCCGAGGCCCTGGTCAAGAACACCGAGGCTATCGTCGAGGCCAACGCCGAGGACGTCACCCGCGCCCGCGAGGCCGGCCAGCCCGAGGCGATGATCGACCGGCTGACCCTCACCCCGCAGCGCATCGAATCCATCGCCGACGCCGTCCGCGAGATCGCCGAACTGCCCGACCCGGTGGGCGAGGTCGTGCGCGGCAGCAGCCTGCCCAACGGTCTGGAGCTGCGCCAGGTCCGGGTCCCGCTCGGTGTCATCGGCATCATCTACGAGGGCCGCCCCAACGTCACGGTCGACGCCGCCGCACTGTGCCTCAAGAGTGGCAACGCGGCGCTGTTGCGCGGCTCCTCCTCGGCCTACTCCTCCAACACCTGCCTGGTGGGGGTCATGGGCAAAGCCCTGGCTCAGGTCTGGGAGGACACGCACGTGCCCGCCGACGCGATCCAGCTCGTGCCCGGCACCGGCCGCGAGTCGGCGCAGCAGTTGATGCGGGCGCGCGACTTCGTCGACGTGCTGATCCCGCGCGGTGGTGCTTCGCTCATCCAGACCGTGGTGCGCGAGTCCACCGTTCCGGTGATCGAGACCGGCGAGGGCAACTGCCACGTCTATGTCGACGCCGCCGCCGATGTGGACAAGGCCGTGGCCATCACGGTCAACTCCAAGGCCCAGCGGGTGTCGGTGTGCAACGCCGCCGAGACGCTGCTAGTCCACTCCGCCGTCGCGCAGCGCTTCCTGCCGCGGGTGCTGCGCGAACTGCGCGACCTCGGCGTCACCCTGCACGGCGACGACCGGGTGCACGCCATCGACGACACCGTCGTCCCGGCCACCGAGGCCGACTGGGCCACCGAGTACCTGTCGATGGACCTCGCGGTGCGCGTCGTCGACTCCCTGGATGAGGCGGTCAACCACATCCGGCAGTACTCCACCTCCCACACCGAGGCCATCGTCACCGACTCCCAGTCGGCGGCGCGGCGCTTCGTGTCGCTGGTGGACTCCGCCGCGGTGATGGTCAACGCCTCCACCCGCTTCACCGACGGCGGCCAGTTCGGCTTCGGTGCCGAGATCGGCATCTCCAACCAGAAGCTGCACGCCCGCGGCCCGATGGGGCTGCCGGAGATGACCTCCACCAAGTATGTCGTCACCGGCGACGGCCACGTGCGCGACTAGGTTGTTGTTTTTCGCACGGCTGGGGTGTGGGGCTGTGGGGGTGTTCTTCGTTCGCTCGTGCCTCGATCGCTGCGCGATCTCGGCAGCCTGGAGGCGACAGCGGACGCGCTCACCCGCGTGCGCCCACCGCAGGCCCTCGCCGCTCTTTTCAAAAACAGAACCTAGCCCGGCCGTTCCGCCGCCCCCCGGCGGCCACCCCGCCGCCAAGGGCGGCGCCCGCGAGCCTCGACGGTGGTGAAAACCGTCGAGGCTCGCGGGCGAAAACCGACGAAACCGTGCTCTCGTCCCGACGCGCCCGGCCATCTACCGGCACCTCGCCCGGCTGCCCCGAGGTCTGCCACGTCGTGCGGCCCGGTGGCTCCGCCGAGGCGGTGCCGCCGTGACCGAAGCCGTACGGCCGGTCGCGCCACGGAATCCTTATCGTCACCGCCGGGCGCGACACTGGTGAAGAAGACACTGTCCTCCCGAGCGAAAGGCGGTCCTGTTTCATGACCACATCGGCCTCCTCCGACAGCACCGCCGAGGAGATCCTGCGCACCGGCGGGGAACTGCGCGGCGCCGACTTCACCGGGTGTGACCTGCGGACACTGCTGCGCGACGAGCCCGCGCTGCCGCCGCGCGTCCTGCGCGAGTGCGTGTTCGCCGGGGCCGACCTCTCCCGCACCCACCTCGCCGGCGTGGTCTTCGCCGATTGCGACCTCAGCGAGGCCCGCTTCGACGGCGCCCTGCTCGACGGCGCCTCGATCGAACGGGGGAGGGCCGCCAATGCCCGCTTCCTCGAGGCCGAGTGCGCCGACGCGGTCTTCTCCGGTGTGGATCTGGCCGGAACCCGGTGGACGGGGGCGCTGCTCGCCGACGCTTCCTTCACCGGCTGCCGGCTCACCGGCGCCGATCTTCGCTCCTGTCGGGGCGTGGGCTACCGTTTCGCCGACTCCAACCTCACGCTCGCCCGCCTCGACGGCATCGACCTGCACGGCCAGACGCTCACCGGGCTGCGCATGGACGAGGCGGTGCTGGCCGAGGCCAACCTCAGCGCCACGGTGTGGGTGCGTTCCCGCCTCCGCGGCGCGTTGTTACAAGACACCGACCTCACCGGCGCCGACCTGCGCGATGCTGACCTGGGGGAGATCGCCCTGGAACGCGCCCACGAGCTGCGCGGCGCCACGATCTCGCCGGATCAGGCGACCACCCTGCTGGCCGCTATCGGGGTCCGGGTGAGCGCCTAGCTTCTGTTTTGGCAAGGACGGCGAGAGCGGGCGGTGGGCGCAAGCGGGAAAGCATCTCCGCTGCCGCCTTCAGGCTGCCGAGATCGCGCAGCGATCGAGGCACGAGCGGACGACGAACACCCCACGGCCCTAGACCCCAGCCGTCCGAAAACCAGAACCCAGCGCCCCGGAGCCGATGGCTCCCCTGCTGTCCGCTGGTACGGCGGTGCCAAGGGTGGCCGCATGTGGCCGCCCGGCGGCCCTCGTCTCGCCGCGGGCCGCATGCGGCCACTCCCACCGCCTAGGAGCGACGCTAGCGGTCGCCGTTGCCGTTGCGGCGGCCGGCGTTCTTCCAGCGTTCGGCCACGCTGTCGAAGAGCTTGCCGCCGGTGTCGGCCGCGCTGCCGGCCACGTCGCGCAGCGTTCCCAGGAACGGGTCCTCGGTGCGGTTCCAGGACTCCTTGTAGGAGTTGGCGGCGTTGCGGGCCTCCTCGCCGATGGAGGCGCCGGCGTCGCTGTCGCGGCGCGGGTAATCGCCGTCGAGGATGCGCTGGTAGGAGCCGTCCTTGACCCAGTGGTCGAGTTCGGAGAGCCGGATCACCGCGAACGGGTGGCTCTGCCCCACGAGGTTAAGCAGCTTGAGGACACCGTCGCGAGCGTCGCCGCCGCGGTCGTACTCTTGAGCCTGCTCCAGGAAAGCGTCGGAGTTCATCTCGGCCAGCCGCGAGCCGCCGGCCAGCTTCATCAGGGCCCGTTTGGCGGCGTCGGTGTCCTGTGAGGCCAGCAGCCCGGCCCGGTCGCAGGACAGTTCGGACTTGCGGAACCACTCCTCCAGAGCGGCCACGATCGCGCGCAGGCCGATGTAGCCCAGCGGAATCCAGGCCACGCGCAGCGCGAGCCGCAGCAGCGCCAGCAGCATCGTGCGGTAGACGGCGTGGCCCGACAGGATGTGGCCCACCTCGTGGCCGACGACGAAGCGCTGTTCCTGCGGGTCGAGCAGGTCGAACAGCCCGGTGGTCATAACGATGAACGGCCGGCTGCTGCCGATGGCCATCGCGTTGGGCTTGGAGTTTTGCTGGATGTAGAGTTCGGGCACCTCGTCCAGGTCGAGGACGTAGGCGGCGTCGCGGACGTAGTCGTAGACGTCGGGAAACTGGCGTTCGCTCACCCTCACCGAGCTGGCCAGGAACATCAGCCGCAGTGCCCGTTCGTTGAACAGCCCCGAGAGGCGTTTGAAGACCTCGTCGAAGCCGCGCAGCGACCGCAGGGCGACCAGCGCGCCACGATCAGCCGGGTGCTCGTAGGCTCGGGATGAGATGTTCTCCAGTCGGACGCGGGTGCGGTCGGGAATTGTGGCCATATCGGCATGCTATGCCTCCCTGGTGTCACGCGCCACGATCCACCACGACGAGATATGACGTGGCTTTCCGCGGGAAGCTGGCCGGCAGGGGCTGGTGAGCCGTAGGGGGCGCCTGGTGGGTAAGTGAGGGAATAGCCATACGGTGGAAGAAGGTTGATTCGGGCATTAGGCCCAATATCCACCAGTCCCGACACCGTGCCTGAAATGGAGCTTTAAGGGTGCCGAACGCAGCGAGGAGTGCCGCCGAGAATCCCGGGGAAGGCCGGCCACGCCCGCGCAGAGTGGGCATCATGGGCGGTACCTTCGACCCTATTCACCACGGGCACCTCGTAGCCGGTAGTGAGGTCGCACACCTCTTCCACCTGGACGAGGTGGTATTCGTCCCCACCGGCCAACCCTGGCAAAAGGACACCAGCGCCGTCACCTCGGCCGAGCACCGCTACCTCATGACCGTCATCGCCACCGCCGAGAATCCCCAGTTTCGGGTCAGCCGCATGGAGATCGACCGTCCCGGCCCCACCTACACCATTGACACGCTTCGGGAAATGCGGGAGTTTCACGGGTCCGACGTAGAGCTGTTCTTCATCACCGGAGCCGACGCACTGGGCGCTATTCTGAGCTGGCGCAACGTGGACGAGCTGTTCGAGCTCGCCCACTTCGTCGGCTGCAATCGCACTGGGCACCGCCTTACCGACACCGGGCTCCCTGACGGCAAGGTCAGTCTCGTCGAGATTCCGGCGCTGGCGATCTCCTCGACCGAGTGCCGGGAACGGGTCCGCAAGGGCGAACCCATCTGGTATCTGGTGCCTGACGGCATCGTTCGCTACATCAACAAGACCGGGCTTTACCGTGACGATCCGATGACCGAAGACTTCGCCGAGGCGTCGGCACAGCGGCCCGAAGCCGGGTGAGAGAAAAGGGGAGGAATCCGCAAAACCGTGACCGCTACTGACAGGACCGTCGAGCTGGTGAACATCGCCGCGGAGGCGGCGGCCGAAAAACTCGCACAGCAGATCGTCGCCTACGATGTCAGCGACCAGCTCATCATCACCGATGCGTTCGTCCTATGCTCAGCCCCCAACGACCGGCAGGTGCGTTCCATCGTCGACGAAGTCCAGGACCGCTTGCGCGACGCTGGCGCCAAGCCGGTACGCCGCGAGGGAGAACGCGACGGTCGCTGGGTCCTGCTCGATTACGCCGAGATCGTCGTTCACATCCAGCATGAGGAGGAGCGCGGCTACTACAGCCTGGAACGGCTGTGGAAGGACTGCCCCGAGATTGAGCTGCCTGTCACAGGGCTGGCCCGAACCGGCGACGGCACCGCAGACCAGTGAACGGGTAACCTTCGAGCTGTAGCAGCGGCCCACCGCTGCGTCTTCGGGGCCTGCCGCGGATGCCTCCGGCGCGCCCGGGCCAGGCCCCGAGGACACCGGAGCGGCTCCCGCTCGGACTCACCCGCCCCACGGCGTCCCCGCCGATGAACCGCCCTGGTCAGGAGGCCACCTGTGATCGAGACGCGCCGTGTTGTCTGTTGGCGTCATGGCCGGACGGCCTGGAATCTGGAGAACCGTTTCCAGGGCCAGACCGACATCCCCCTGGACGCTACGGGCGTGGCTCAGGCCGAACGTGCCGCGCACCTGCTCGCGGCCCTGCACCCCAGCGCCATCATCGCCTCCGACCTCAGCCGGGCCGCCGAGACGGCGGGCATGCTGGCCCGCCAGACGGGGTTGAGCCCCCACTACGACAAGGGGCTGCGGGAACGCCACGGCGGCGAGTGGGAGGGGCTGACCTCCACCGAGATCCGGCAGCGCTGGCCCGACGAGGACACCCGGATGGAGATCCCCGGCGGGGAGGAACTCGCTTCAGTGGGCGAGCGCGTGGTCGAGGCGATCGACCGCGGTCTGGCCACCGTGCCCGAGAACGGCATCCTCGTGGTCGTCAGCCACGGAGCCGCGCTGCGCTCGGGTATCACCCGCATGCTGGGGCTGTCCCCCGAGAAGCGCGGGATTCTGGGACCGCTGGACAACTGCTCGTGGTCGGTGCTGGGCCCCGTCACTCTCGGAGAAGGGTGGCGGCTGCTGGAGCACAACGCCGGCACCCTGCCTGGCGAGCGCGTCCTCAGCGACGACCGCTGACGGCCGGCCCCGCGGCAGGGCGTCTCGGGAGCAAACCGCGACGCCGAGCGCTCCCGGCTTCGCCACGCGCCGCCCCGCCGGCGCCCACTTCGACGAACGGCGCAGACTCCGCTATCGTACGGGGAGTCGGCGGGCACACCACCCGCCCGATCTCCACCAGGGGCTATAGCTCAGTCGGTAGAGCGCTTGCATGGCATGCAAGAGGTCTGGGGTTCGAATCCCCATAGCTCCACTCGCCTCCGAGACGACCCTGCTCGCGCGTGACCGCGCTCACCGGGTCGTCTCGTCGTTTCTTCTGGGGCGCCCCACCCCCCCCGAGACGGGATGTCGCCACCTAGGGGTGGGCGCAACTGCCGTCCTCCCAGACCCACCGTTAAGCACCATCAAGACCGCGTTACCCGAAGACGGTCGAGTGACGTCCCGTCATCCTCGATCCGGGGCGTTGTCGCCTCTCGGTGCGGCTCGTAGCCCGGCGTACAGTTCGGGTCTTGTACTTTCGGCCGATACTGAACAGGCCGGCCCTTCGTACCATGAGTGCGTGCACGCCCCTTTTCGCTCCGTGTGGGACGAGCCCCGCCCTTCCGACCCGCCGCCGCGGAGTTGGCGGGACTGGGCGCTCGTGGGCACACTCGTGCCGCTCGCGATGCTCGAAGGGGTGCTCCGCTCCGACCTGGCGTGGCCCCTGCTGTCGGTGGCCGTCACCGTCGGGCTGACGGCCACGCTGTTGTGGCGTCGCACCAAGCCGCTGCTGATGGTGGCGATCGCCTTCGCCACCACGGCCGCCCTTGCCCTGCTCAGCGACGGTGCCCTCACCGAGACGCACACGATCGCCTACCTGCTACTCCTGCCGTACTCGTTGTTTCGGTGGGGCTCGGGCCCCGAGATCGTGGCCGGAGCGGCGATCCTGCTCGCCAATATCGGATTCTCGGTGCTCTCGGGCTACAACAGTCTGGCCGACGGGCTCGGTGGGGTCGCCGTCGTGTTCCTGGCCGGCGCCCTGGGCGGGGCGTTCCGGTTCCGGGCGGGGGCAAGGACACGCGAACTGGACCAGGTCAAGCTGCTCGAACGTGAACGGCTCGCCCGCGATCTGCACGACACCGTCGCCCACCACGTCTCAGCCATGGCGATCCGCGCCCAGGCAGGACTGGCGATATCGGCCTCGCAGCCCGACGCCGCGGCCGAGGCATTGCGCGTGATCGAGGCCGAGGCGTCGCGTACCCTCACCGAGATGCGCACCATGGTCCGCGTCCTGCGCCGCAACCAACCGGCCGACCTGGCGCCCGGCCGTGGTGTCGCCGATCTCCACGACCTTGCCAGACCCGCCAGCGGCGGCCCGGCCGTCGACGTGGCGGTCGTCGGCGAACTCGACGACCTCACCCCACCCGTGGGGGCCGCCGTCTACCGCCTCGCCCAGGAGGCGGTCACCAATGCTCGACGCCACGCCCGACACGCCACCCGTGTCGAAGTTCGCGCCGTCGTGGACGACACCTCGGTCCACCTGCACGTCAGCGACGACGGCGACACCAGCGCCATGCGTTCGACCGTGGCGCCGGGCTACGGGCTGCTCGGCATGGTTGAACGCGCCCACCTGCTCGGCGGCACCTGCCAAGTCGGCCCCAACCCCGACCGGGGCTGGACCGTGACCGCCGTACTGCCTCGAAGCGCAGAGCCGGGGGTGACGACATGAGTATTCGGGTGATCGTCGCCGACGATCAGGAGATCGTGCGTACCGGCCTGGCGATGATTCTCGACGCTCAACCCGACATCGAGGTCATCGGCCAAGCCGCCGACGGCCGGCGCGCCGTCGAGCTAGCGCGGCACCTCCGCCCGGACGTGTGCCTGTTCGACATCCGCATGCCCGACCTCGACGGTATCGAAGCCACCCGCCGCCTTGCCGGGCCCACCCTCGACGACCCGCTCGCCGTCGTTGTCATCACCACCTTCGACCTCGACGACTACGTCTACACCGCCCTCAGGGCCGGCGCCCGCGGCTTTTTGCTCAAAGACGCCGGCCCCGAGCTGCTCGCCCAGGCCGTGCACGCCGCAGCCGACGGGGACGCGCTCATCGCCCCCAGCATCACCGCCCGCCTGCTCGCCGCCTTCGCCAAGACCGGACCGGCCACACCGCCGGCCCAACCCGTCGAGGCGCTCACCGAGCGCGAGGAGCAGATCCTCGTCACAGTGGCACGGGGACGCACCAACAGCGAGATCGCCGACGAGCTCTACATCTCCCTGAGCACGGTCAAGGCCCACATCACCAACCTGATGACCAAACTGGGCGCCCGCAACCGCGTCGAGATCGCCATGTGGGCCTACGAGACCAACCGCGTCGGAAGCTGACCCGGCCCCGATCGCCGCTGTTTCGCCCGCCGCGCCGCAGTGAGGAGAATCGGCGCTCGCGGGGCGCTCAGGTTCGCTGCCCGCCGAGGCCCGCGGGGCCCGACCTCTCCCGGCCCACCGAACCGGGTCGACAAGCCCGCACGGCGGCTTCTCGGCCAAAAGTACACCCCGCTCATCGGAGGATCGGCCAGGGCAGGTCGCGCTCTTTGACCGATGATCCGCAGCCACCGCGGTCGGCATGCTCGTCTTGTGACCGAAGAGAACATGACCACGGGACCCTCCCCATCCCCGCAGCCGCCGCACCACCACCAGCCAGGAAAACGTCGCAACGACAACCGATCCCGCGCCTTCGCCACTCGGGCGGACTGGCTCATACCCGCCGCGCTGATCCTGCTCACCGTCGTACCGGTGGCCGCCGGCGCCTTCCGGCTCACCGAACTGGCCGGAGGCGCCGAGGTCACCCCGGAAAACGCCCGGTTTTTCGCCTCCCCCCTGCCCGTCGTGCTGCACATCCTCAGCGTCACCCCGTACTGCATTCTGGGGGCCTTCCAGTTCGCCCCCGGGCTGCGCCGCCGAAGGCCCGGCTGGCACCGTGCCGCCGGGCGGCTCCTGGTCCCCTGCGGGCTCGTCGCCGCGCTTTCGGGGTTGTGGATGACCGTGTTCTACGACCTTCCCGCCACCGACGGCGAACTGCTCGCCGCTTTCCGGCTCGTGTTCGGCACGGTCATGGTCGTGGCTATCGTCGTGGCCTTCCTCGCGGTTCGGCGCCGCGACATCTCCACGCACAGCGCCTGGATGGTTCGGGGGTATGCGATCGGTCAGGGGGCGGGCACGCAGGTGTTCACCCACCTGCCCTGGATACTGTTCGTCGGTCCACCGGGCGAACTCAGCAGAGCGCTGCTCATGGCCGCCGGCTGGGTGATCAACCTCGTCGTGGCCGAATGGGTCATCCGCACCTACCTGGCCCGCCCGGCGCGCGGCTCTAAACGGTTGTCGCCAAGCCGCAGATGAAGGCCACCGTCGCCGGTCGCGGCCGTGCGTGACGACGAATCCGCACCGCAACAGGGACCGTAGCGAATGAGGAGAATGTGATGAAGGCGTTTGTTCTGGGGTCCTATGGCCCACCTGACCTGTTGCGACTCACTGACATCGCCACACCCACGCCTGGACACGACGAGGTGCTGGTTCGGATGCGCGCCACCTCCGTCAACCCCTACGACTGGCACCTCATGCGAGGCGAGCCCCGCGTCGCGCGCCTGATGGGGGGAATGGGACTGCGCAGGCCCAAGCTCAGCGTCCTGGGCGCCGACCTGGCGGGGGAGGTCGAGGCGGTCGGTCGGGGCGTCACGCGGTTTCGCCCCGGTGACGAGGTGGTCGCGATGCTTCAACAGGGCGGCTTCGCCGAGTACGTGTGCGTGCGCGAGAGCGAACTGGTGCCTAAACCCCAGAACCTGTCGGCCGAGCAGGCGGCGGCGGTACCGTTGGCGGCCAACACCGCGTTGCTGGCCCTACGCGACAAGGGCGGGGTCCAGCCGGGCCACCGGGTCCTCATCAACGGGGCCTCAGGCGGGGTGGGTACGTTCGCCGTGCAGCTCGCCCGAGCATTCGGCGCGCGGGTCACCGGTGTCTGTAGTACGCGCAACGTGGAGCTGGTCCGCTCACTCGGCGCCGACGAGGTCATCGACTACACCACAACGGATTTCACCCGCCCTGGCCGGCGCTACGACGTGCTGATTGACATCGCGGGCAGCCGCTCGGTGCTGGCGTGTCGGCGGGTGATGGCTCGCGGGGGGACCCACGTTGGGGTCGGCGGACCGGCGGGGCGGTGGCTGCAACCGGTGAGGCACGTGTTTTCCGCGTTGGCGGTCGCGCCGTTGCTCTCGCAGCGGGTGGTGCTGGCGGAGGTGACGCGCTGCACGGAGAACCCGCAGAACCTGATGACGGTGACCGAGTTCATCGAGGCTGGCAAGGTCGCCCCCGTCATTGACCGCAGCTACCCCTTCCCGGAGATCCCGGCGGCCGTCAGCTACCACGAGAAGGGGCACGTGCGCGGCAAGGTCGTCGTCGTGGCTTGAATCTCCAAAGCCATGGGCCGGCGCGCTCGGCAGGCCAAGATGAGAAACGCAGAGCCGGCTCTGCGGTGTTTTCCGCACGGCACGTCGCCGGGGCCGGGGTGCGGTGCGCTTGCGCTGGATCGTCGCAGAGGCGAGACGAAGCGGCGCTTTATATACGACGAGGGCGGGACCGCTCGTCGGACTCGCCCTCGCCCGGGACGTGCCCGGCCCAGCGCTGGCTCAGGACTGGCTCAGGCGCTGACCGGCCGCTCGTCCTTGAGCTCTGTGCGGATCTGTTCGCGCAGCTCGGCAGTGTCCTCGTGACCGTGCACCGAGGCCATGTGCTCTGCGGCGGCCCGCACGACCTCGTCCGCCTCTCCGGCGATCGTCAGCGTGCAGTTCATTTCACTGGGGTGATCCCGGCAGTCCACGACTTTGCGCATGGCGGCCTCCCTCTATTTCCCGCTCTGGGGCTCTGCTGCCCGCGCGGGCGACTAATGGTTCGACGGAGCCTGCTTCAACCGCTCCGTGCCACCCC
This sequence comes from Salinactinospora qingdaonensis, assembly GCF_039539445.1. NCBI lineage: Bacteria > Bacillati > Actinomycetota > Actinomycetes > Streptosporangiales > Nocardiopsidaceae > Salinactinospora > Salinactinospora qingdaonensis. Next base: position 138,655 of record NZ_BAABDD010000001.1, on the reverse strand, counting down.
GCAGCGCGCCGAACGCCGCAGCCAGCAGCGCTACATCCCGTGATCGTGTCGATACTTTTGGGTGTCGCATCGGCTGGGGCGTGCTCCGCCTTTGTAGTCATCGTGCGTAAGGCGAGCGTGCAGAGGCAACACCTGACCAGGCAAAACCGGGCTTTGCTTCCTCGGCGGGTGGCCGCGGCCCCTCTCAGCCGGCCGCCGCGCCGCCCCGCAGCAGCGCCCCACCATGGTCAGAGCACCCCTCACTTTCCGGTAGAGTTGGATGCGTCTTCAGGGGCTATAGCTCAGTCGGTAGAGCGCTTGCATGGCATGCAAGAGGTCTGGGGTTCGAATCCCCATAGCTCCACTCGACTCTGGGCGGCCCGGGGAACAACGGTGTTTGTTTCCCGGGCCGCCTTGTTACTTTTCAAGTCCCTTCCCGCCCCGACGGTGGCCCTTCCTGCGACCGGGCGGAGTACGATCCTTTGGCGGGGGCACCCATGCGGCTCACTGGAGTCGGTGGCCGAACCGGGCCGGTGCCGGCACGTATGCCGCGATTGGGGTTAGCCGCGCGCGTTGCCCGGTCCGACCACTGTCCCTTCCGAGTGCCCGCCCGGATGTTAGCGGTTGGCGGCAGAAGCGGTCGGTGTCTGCTCCCGGTAGAAGATGTCGACGTCGACCTCTTCGCCGCCCATCGTCAACGTGTCCCAGGGACCGCTTGCCACTAGGGTCCGCAGTGTCTCGTCTCCCAAGGTGTCCAAATGGTCCTTGAGGGCCGCGTCGTCGGGCATGTCGGGGATACGCGCGGCCAGGCGGTCCCGGATACGCGCCAGTTGTTCCATGAGCGCCTCGATGTCGCTCTCCCGGTCCGACTCACCCGAGGCCGCCGCTTCGATACTCCGGGCGATCCTGTCCTTGATCGAGCAGACGGCCCCCTGTTCGTCGGTGGTAACCATCGCCTTCCACGCCCGGCTCTTGTGCCGGTACTGCAACATCGACATCGCCGCCTCGTGGCGGGTGAAGTCGGCGTCACGGAAGCCCCTGCCGTTCCAGGCGCTGTCGAGGGACCTGGCCAGCGAGAGAGCCGACGCCAGTCCGCTGTTGAGTCCGCGGCCCGGCCAGAAGTGGATCGAGTTGGCGGCGTCTCCGAGTAGGAATCCGTAGGTTCCCGGCGTGGTCGCCGTGGCTGGATAAAGCTGTGCGGTGAACCGTGGCCGCTGCACCATGTCCAGCCGGAAAGCAGTGACGGCGCGCAGGTTCTCCTCGGTGACGCCAAACAGCGCCAGCCCCTCCCGTGCCCGTTTCCACAGTGCCGAGCTCTTGATCAGGGCGGGCAGAAACAGTGTGCTGTGGGTCGAGCAGTGGAAGTCTCCCTGGGTGTCGCGTTCCATCACGCATGGGCGCGAGGCGATGCACTGCTCGAACACCTGCCGGACGGGGTCGAGCCCGATGACCTCCTTGGCCTCATCCTCGGTGAGGCGCATGTTCAAAAACCCCTCGCCGCGCAGCGAGTTCAACAGGAAACGGTTCTGGGCCACGGTCAGCAGGACAATCATCGGGTCCGGGAGGTCGGACTTCACCCGCAGCCCCAACACGACATCTTGGACGTGTTCCCCGTTCAGGGAATAGATCGTCTTGTCGGCGGTACCGAACATGGCGGTGAAGTGTTCGCGCGTGCGCGATCGCGCGCCCTCGCAGATGGCGAGGACGTGGTCTTCGGCCGCGCTCGCCTCATGCTCGACCGGGTCGAACCTCTCGGGCACCAGCCGGATACTGCCGGGCTTGGCATTGGCCATTTCGAGCAGCTTGTCCTCGATGTAGGCGATCCGGATGTTGCGTGGAGCGTAACCGCGAACCGAGTCGGGACCGGGCGGCCACATCTCGCTGTACAGCCCCTCGCCGAACAACTGCTCCTGGACCTCCTCCGGCAGGCTGAGGTACTGGCGGCTCTGGACGGTCACGACCTGCTGGCGCCGGACATTGCCGTGCCCTTCGCCCTTCCACACGATTCGCGAACCGTCCTGGGTCCAGCGCTCGTCGTAGATCGTGACGGCCACTCGCCGGCCCATGGAGTGTTCCAGCAGGAGAGCGAACGCCAGTCCGACGGGACCGCCGCCCGAAATCGTGACCCGCATGATCGGCCCGCGGGGCACCGTGGAGTCGACGAAGGTCTGGGTCACGGCGAGGTCAGTGGTCGTCGCTATCGAATCGGCACTTTCAAAACAGAACGTCTCATCGCCGATCGTGATCACATCGCCGGCGTGGAGCACACGCGATGTCACGGGTTCCTCGTTGACGAGTGTCCCGTTGCTGCTTCCTCGGTCACGCAGCACATAGTCGCCGGCTTCGTAGAGCACCTCCGCGTGAAAACGCGAGGCCTGCCTGCTGGCGACCACCACGATATTGTCGCTGTTGCGACCGAACGTGATCGGCGCGTCGCTGACCGGAAAGCGCCGTCCGGCGAGGGGGCCTTCGCGTCCAACGATTTCAAATGGCACAGGTCGCTTCTTTCCATGAGGGGGATCGTGGGGGACTACCGCCCGATCGTTCGCTAAAGCCCGCTCATCTGCGGAAACGCGGGACCGAGTCGCCGGATCTGGCTGTTTCGGGGGTCGTTGTCGCGGAGTGTGTCAGGGCTGTCGCAGCGCTCGTCCGCGCCTCGTTTGCGGAATCGATCGCCGTCGCGCCGCCGACGCCCGCACACCGAGATATCTTCCACCCGATATGGAATGGTTTGACGGAATCGATGTTTCGGAGTGTTTCTTCAGTGCCGGCGCGTTGCTCTTCTCCGGCTCTCATGGGCGCAGTATAACCAAAGCTCGTCCTGCTATGCCACACTATCTCTTGCTGTGTCAGCTATTCCGCTAATTTATAAAAAAGCAGTGAACCAAGGTGGCCGTAGATCCGTTTCTATATCTGCGGACTCTTGTGATCGATGCCATCCGATGATCCCACGAAAAGGTTTCCGGCGGGTGGTTCGATGTTTCTGGAAAGTATCGAAGTCACACCGGTGCGGCGTGTGTGGAAAGTGACAGCCGCTCACATGCCCGTCGGGGGGCGACGACCGGTTCGAGGAGCCGACGAGGTTCCTGCACACAGTGTGTCGAAAGCGGGGCGATGTGCGAGTACCGCTGTCTGGCCGGCCGAGGGTGGTGAGGGCGGGCGCCCCCGTGGCGCGGGATGCGGTGGAGCGGAGCGGGGCCCGTTTTCGGTGGAACGGGTTTTTCGTTTCCAGGTAATTATGGAGAGAGAAACAGCTATTCTGTGTTGGTGCTGTGCTTGCCGCTCCAAGGTTCGATATTCATCGTCTTGTGAGTATCTACGGCAACCCGTTGCGCCATATTATTCGTGGTGGATTCCGGAAGGTGCGATTGGGTGCTGATATGTGGCTCAGGGGGCTGTGGGAAGTAGGTTGAAAGAGTAGCGGCCAACACCGTGCGGAAACAGGAAAAATTCTGCTTGGTGGCCAACGCCCCTATGCCGGTAGCTCCACACTGACTGGTTTTCACCCGGCTGACGTCATGGTCGTCCGTGACGGGCTACCTCTCCGCCCCTCTCGCTCCAAGCTACGTCCGCATCGCCATCGAGCCAGTTCCGATCTTCTTGCCGCTTCCAGCCAGTGGTCCTCTCCAGGGAAAAGCACCGGGCGCGTATATGTGCGGCACAATCCCCGACGATCGCGGGGCCGCTGCATTCTTAGGGCGGCGCGCTTTTCGCCGCCCTCGCCCGATCGGGAGACCGTGGCCCGCCTCGGCGCTCGGTATGGCCGGCCCGTCGTGATCTCCGGCGAGGCAGCGGCGACGTACGACGGGGGCCAAACGCCCTCCCGCGGCGCCACCGGCGTCTGACCGCGGACGCCGGTGGCGCCGCGCTCGCCGCACGTGCCGTCCCGACACGACAACGGGCGGGGCACCCCCTGTGGAGGTCCCCCGCCCGAGGCCGCCTGAGCGCGGAGGTGGCCGTTACTGGCTGACCAGCCGGTAGATGTAGTCGGAGCCGTTGGGCGAGCAGCTATATGAGCTGTTGACGTGGTCGTAGGTGTAGCCGGAGGGGATCTCGCAGGCCCACAGCCCGTCCGCGGGCTCCCGCAGGCGGTAGACGTGGTCGGAGCCGTTGGGCGAGCAGGCGCTGGAGTCGTTGACGTGGTCGTAGGTGAAGCCGGAGGGGATCTCGCAGGCCCACAGCCCGTCTTCGGGCACCTGTAGCCGGTAGAGGGAGGCGGAACCGGTCGGCGAGCAGGCGCTGGAGTCGTTGACGTGGTCGTAGGTGAAGTCAGATCCGTACGGGACATCGCAAGCCCACAGGCCGTCCGTGGGCTTGACCACGTGGTACTCATAACCCCAACCGTTGGGGTTGCAGTCGTACAGAACCCGGTTGACGTGGTCGTAGGTGTAGCCGGCGGGGACATCGCAGGCCCACCCGGGCGTGGGGTTCTTCAGGGACGGGTTGGACAGAGAGGGGAAGGGGTTGTCGCCGGGTTGTGGCTGTGACAGCGCTTGGGCGCTACCGGTGGCGACTGTGAGGCTGAGGAGCAGGCCCAGCACGCTCACCAGAGCTGCCCGGCCTGCCGTGAAATGGGATCTAACCATCCTTGCGTGCACTCCTTCAGTAAGGAAGTGAAGTACGGAAACTGGTGGTATATCCCTTACAGCGCGCACGTGCGGCACGCGCCACGTGGGGGACGGGCTAATTGTCACAACACGGTGCATTTCCGCCAATTTTGGTAGTGTCAACCGTGACAATCGATAACTCAGCGTGGTGGTGGAGTCCACTCCCCTAACCCCCCAGCGTGCCCTCCGCATCGGGGATACCGAGGTCACGGCCCGCAGGCCGCCTGTGCGCATCGGCGACGTCGGGCCTTTGCGGGCTGTGGGCGACAGCGCTCACCGGGGTGTGAAGGCCAGGCGAGCCGCGAGCCCCGACAGCACCGTCCCGGTGATCGCTTCGAGCCGGCGCCGGCTCACGGGGCGTTGGAACCACGCTTTGGCCCGAGCAACACCGGCCGCCAGACCGAAGTGCGCAGGCGCTCACCCCCGTGCACCCACCGCCGACCCTCGCCGCCCTTCCAAAAACAGAACTAGGCAGCCACGGCCTCCTCGGCCGGGGCGCCGATTCTCCGGGGAAAGTTCGCTGGTCTTGGTGGGCTCCCGCTGCGAAAGCGAGACGGCTCGTCGTGGCGAGTGCCGCCGGGGCGGGAACTGCGGCCTAACCTGCCCTTGGTCCCGTTTCGGGCAACGGGCGCCGCAGGCTTTCCAGGTAGTCCCGCCACTGCTGGGCCTGTGGAGCGGGGCCCGGCCTGACCTCCGAGCCCCTCCACTCGCTCACCACCCGGATACCGGCCAGCGCGTTGACCAGCCACGTCTCACGACCATCGAGGTGGTCAAGCGGGTAGTAGCACGTGTTGACGCGCACTCCGCGCTCCCGCGCCTGTTCGGTGAGCAGCCCCGCTGTGACACTGGGCAGGACATCCAGGTGCGGGGAGGGCACGCACAACTCGCCGTTGTCCCACCACAGCAGCGCGCTCGCCGTTGAGTCGGTGACGAGCCCAGAAGGACTCAACAGCAGTGCCTCCTCGGCGCCGACCCGGGAGGCCTGCTCGCGCACCTCGGCCAATGCCGCAAGGTCCGGCCCTTTGACCCGGGGGCGACGGCGCGGGTCGGCGCCGCGCCAGGGGTGGACGCGCACCAGCGGGCCGCGCTGCGGAGCCGGCCGGATGAGCAGGCTCAGCGGGAACCGCTCGCCGTCGAGCAGTTCGACGCGCGGAAACCACGCGCCACTGCGGGGCAGGGCCCCCACTGCGGCTTCCCAGAAAGCGCAGACGGTGTCCTCGTCGGCTCCGGCGTCGGCGCAGGAGCGGCTGAACCGGTCGCGGTGCCGCTCCAGGGCCCTGACCTTGCCCTCGCTCACCAGCCAGGAGTCGGCGACGAGGATGGGGGAGCGGGGGTGGGCGCCAGTGCGCAGCCCCGCTCCCGGTACCCAGTAGAGACGCCGAGCGGCAGCGGACTCCACCCGCGGTGTTTCCGACGACACGGCTAGTACCGCCCGTTCGGGTTGGCGCCGGAGCCGGTGCGCGGCCCGTAGGGCGCGTGCTCCAGCCAGGAACCGCAGGCGGGGATCAGGGGAGACAGCCGTGCCGCTGCTGCCTGGGTGAGGCGCAGTCGGCGGCTCTTGGGGCGCAGGTGGGCCAGTGCGGTTCCGGCGGCCCGGCTGTTGAAGACCGCGGCCTCGCGGCGCCGGTGCGCAAAGTCGTCGATGGCCCGCACACGCTCCTCGTGGGGGTGGTGGCGTGCCCGCGCGATCGCCGCCGCGGCGGTGGCCGCGTCGGCGATCCCGCTGTTGAGCCCGCGGGCGCCAAAGGGCGGGAACAGGTGGCAGGCTTCACCGACCAGCAGCGCACGCCGGTTCTCGTCGGTGAAGTCGGTAGCCACCACTTGCAGGAATCGGTACCGCGACACCCACAGCAGGCGGTCGGTGTACTTCTCTGGAACGACGCGGCGCACCCAGGAGCGGGCGGCCTCTTCCGTGGCGTAGGCGTCCGGGTCGTCGCCGTCCTTGCACTGGAGGTCGAGTTGGAAGCCGCCAGCGAAGGGTACGCGCATCACGCTGCGTCCCCCCAGCGCCGGGTGCTCGTAGTGGAAGACCCGTTCCAGCGGAAGCGGGTCCGTTTCGTCCTCGCTGACGTCGACCACCACGTGGAAAGCCTCCGAGCGTTCCCCTTCCAAGGCGATGTCGAGCGCATTGCGCACCCCTGAGCGCGCCCCGTCGGCGGCCACCACGTAGTCGGCCGCCCACTCGTGGCCCGCCGCGGTGCGCAGCCGGACCTCCGCAGGCGAGGTCGTCACCTGGGTGACCTCGGCGTTCCAGGCGAACTCGACTCCTGCGTCCACGCACGCGCCCATGAGATGGCGCTCCGTTTCCACTTGGCGCAGGCTGGTGAACGGGGGCGTGTCTCCGGCCGCCGGCGGCGGGTATTCGCGGTGGAAGACTTGCCGCCCCCGGTACAGGGTGCGTTTGGTCGACCAGACCACTCCGTGTTTGGTGAGCTGGTCGGCCAGTCCCGGACGGATGCGCTCCAGCGTTCGTAGCGACTCACGGTGCAGGAACAGTGCTCTGCTGCCGGGACGCACCCGATCCTGCGGCTCTGCCTCCAGCACGGTGACCGGGAGCCCGCTGTCGCGCAGCGCCAGCGCCGCGGCCAGCCCTACCGGCCCCGCTCCCACGACGAGGACCGGATGGCGCTCCTCGCCCTCGGACCTACTGTCCATCTTCACCCCTTCTCGCGCTGTCGGCCAGTGTCGACGGGAGCCGGGAAGGGCGCACCACCCTTCCCGGCTCCCGGAACCTCATCTGGCCGCCGATTCCGTGTTGAGTGTGCGGAGGGTGTTCTCCTGGAGCATCCTGCGGATCTGGACCCGCTGGACCTTCCAGGTCGAGGTGCGCGGCAAATCGGCGAACGCGATGTGCAGCGGTTCGGTCAAGCTGGGCATGTCCCGCGTCGCCTCGCTCCACCGTTCGGTGTCCAGCGGCGCGTCCCCGCGGGTCGACACCAGGGGGACCGCAGCCCCCGAGGAGTCGGGAACGATCACGACCTCCAGGAGTTCGTCCAAGCGCGACATCAAGACGTCCTCAAGTTCGAGGTTGCTGTCGACGCTGTCGATCTGGTCGATGTCGCGGTCGATTAGGAACAGCAACCCCCACCGGTTCAGATATCCCATGTCCCCCAGCCGCCACCACGAGCCGTTGAGCTGGGCCCGGTAGCGTTCGTCTTCACCGAGGTAGGTGAGAACCCGCCCGCGGCTGCGCACTTCCAGGTGCCCGTGCTGGCCGCGAGGCACGGGCCGGCCGTCCTCCCCGACAGCCCGCACCTTGATGAAGCCCGGTAGCGGGAGCCCCACGCAGCGGCCGTCGGTCTTGTGGGCACTCTTGGGCGTGTACCACCAACCCGAGATCGGCCCGGTCTCGCTTTGGCCGTACAGTTGCACCATCAGCGGCCGTTTGCGGCGAGAGGCGCCCAGCAGCCGCTGGATCGTGCGCGGGTGGATCGCGTCGAAGGTCGTGCTGTAGTAGCGCACGCTGGCCAGCGGCGATCCCGGCGCGTCGACCAGGTCCTCCCACTGGATGAAGTTGTTGGGGTGGGTCTCCACCAGGCCAGGGCGGGTGCGCTGGAAGATCGGTCCGACAACCTCGGGGTCGGGGTCAACCAGGATGTCCAACGGGTTGCCGTAATTGAGGAAAACCCCCAGAGAGTGGAAGAAACGCGAGTGCACGAAGGACATGCACAGCGCGACCCGCTCTCGTCCCCGCACCGGCCAGGCGATCGCCTGCTGCGGCAGCAGCCGGTGGAACAGGGCCTGCGCGGTGTGCACCATGAGCTTGGAGATACCGGTGGTACCTGAGGTGTGGGTGATGAGGGCCGGCTGAGTCGGGTGCAGTCGTACCGCGGAGCGTCGAGGCGCACCGGACAGATCGGCCAGAGTCGGGCCGGCCGGATGCGGCTGCGTCCCCGCGACGATCACCTTTCTGGTCAGCTCGGGAAGTTCCACGTCCTTGAGGTCGATGTCGAGCTTGGCGCCGTCGGTGAGCAGCCACGGCTGCTCCAGCCGTTGCAGGAGCTCCGCGATGATCCCACCGTTCAACGCCGGCGACAGCGGCACCGGAACCGCCCCGATGCGGGCAGCGGCGCACGCCAGCAGCGCGATATCGAAGTTCGCGCTCTTGTAGAGGGCGATGCGCTCCGTGGGGCGCACCCCCGCCGCCCACAGCCGTGCCGCGAAATCGTCGACGATGTCAGCGAGCTCGCTGTAGGTCAGGTCCACCCCGCGTTCGGGCGCGCTGTCGAGTGGTTGGTCCAGATTCACCGGGGTCGTGCCATGGCGCGCCGCGGCCTTTTCAAACAGCAGGCCAAGGTAGAACGCCCGCTCGGGAAGAAGCTGCTGAAGCATGTGTGTCCTTAGGTCTTGTCCGGCAGTCTCGTCTGGCGCGGGAAAGGGTCACCACTTGCCTTGGCGGACCAGGAAGCGCTGGATCTTCCCGGTCGTGGTGCGGGGAAGCGCGCTCACCGTCTCGACACTGCGCGGCACCTTGAAGGCGGCGAGTCGGCTGCGGGCCGCGGCGATCAACTCCGTCTCCAGCGCCGCGGCGTCGGCCATCCCCGGAGAGGGGACGACGAAAGCGCGCAATTGGCTCGCCCCACGGCTGTTGGACACGCAAGCGACCGCGATGTCGCTGACGCCGGGGTGTTCCCGAAGGACGCGCTCGATCTCCAAGGGCGAGACCGTGATCCCGCCCACCATCTCCAGGTCGTCGGTGCGCCCCAGATGGACGTAGGTCCCATCGGGGTTGCGCATCGCCCGATCCCGAGTGGCCAGCCACCCGTCGATCAGGGTTTGCCCGGTCTCCTCGGGACGGTTCAGATACCCGGTCATCACGCTGGGGCCGCGCGCCCACAGCTCTCCCTCGCTGCCGTCGTGGATCTCCGCCCCGCTCTCATCGCGGATCTGGAGTTCAAAACCCGGCACGGGGGTACCGATCGTCCCCGGTGTGTTGGCTCCCACCCCGTTGGTGCACATCGCGTGGCCGGCCTCGGTCGATCCAAGTTGGTCGAGCACAGGCGCGCCGAGGAAGTCGGCGCACCGCTCACCGAGGTCAGGGCTGAGCTTCTCCCCGGCCGAAACGGCGGCCCGCAGGGTGGTGAAGGCCGCCGGGTCGCTTTCGGCGCACAGGTTGGCGTAGGCCGATGGCACCGCGTACAGCAGCGAGACCCGGTGGCGCTGCGCCAGCTCAGCGATCCGGGCCGGCCCGGGACGCTCGCTGGTCAGCACCGCGGCTCCCCCGGAGAACAGGGGGAGAACCAGGCTGTTGCCGAACCCGTAAGCGAAGAAGAGCTTGGACACCGACAGCGTGACGTCCGCAGGCCCCAAGCCCAGCCGTGCCTGCCCGACGGCGGCGTGGTAGAAGGACGGGTCATTGTGACGGTGCACCGCCCCCTTGGGGCGGCCTGTGGTCCCCGACGTGTACTGGATGTAGAGCGGCCAGTCCCCGTCGACGCGCCGCGCCGGACTGGGGCTGCTGCGCAGCGCTTCCTCGACCAGTTCGCTGCCCAACAGCCGAGTGACGTCGGTCAGGTGCTCGACGGTGCCCTCTTCGGCGACCGCGCAGTGCACCCGAGCGTCTTCCGCGATGAAGGCGTGGTCGCTCTCGGGCAGCGCCGGGTTGGTCAACACCGCGGTCGCCCCGAGCCGGGCAACGGCCAGGAATGTCGCGACCCAGGCGATACCGTCAGTCAACGCCACCAGCACCCGGGACTCGGTGGTCACACCCCGAGCCGCGAGTACGGTGGCCGCCCGCGCGGCGAGCTCGTGGACCTCCCCGTGACTCCAGACGCGCTCACCCTCGTAGAAGGCCGGGCGGGAGGCCCACTGGCGCGCTCGGGCCGCAAGATCGGCGGAGATGTTCATGTGTGTGTGCCCTCCGGTTTGGTCCCGGCGGGGGCTACGGCCGGGACGGGAGTACTGAGCTGATGGGGGAGCGCACGGCGACCCCGGCGCCGCAAGGCCCGTGTCCTCATTGCGCCCCCTCGACGGCGAGGTAGGCCCGCAGGGGCGCGGCTGCCTTCAGCAGCATCTCGTCGTACTCCGCGACAGGATCGGAGTCCAAGACGATGGCTCCGCCCGCGCCGATCCGCCAGTGCTGACCCATGCGCACGGCGGTACGGATGACAATGTTGAGGTCGGCGGCGCCATCGCAGGAGAGGAACCCCACCGAGCCCGAATACACACCTCGGGCCTCGGGTTCGAGGTCGTCGATGATCTCCATGGTCCGCAGCTTGGGCGCCCCCGTCATCGATCCACCCGGGAAGCAGGCGCGCACGCAGTCCACGGCGTCCAGGTCGGAACGGAGTTGGCCGCGGATCGTCGACACGAGCTGGTGCACCGTCGCGTAGGTCTCGGTGGCCATGAGCCGCGGGACGTGCACGCTGCCCACCTCGCACACGCGCCCCAAGTCGTTGCGCAGCAGGTCCACGATCATCAGGTTCTCCGCCCGCGTCTTGGCGCTGGCGGTCAGCGAGTCCCGCAGGTGGGCGTCCTCCTCCGGCGTGGCGCCCCTGGGGGTGGTCCCCTTGATGGGTTTGGTCTCTACCCCGCCGTCACGGGTGATGGAGAGGAAACGCTCCGGTGAGGAGCCCGCGATCTCCAGTTCCCCGCCCAACCGCAGGTAGGCCCCGTAGGGGGCCGGGTTCGCGCGGCGCAGCCGGGTGTAGAACCGATAGCCGTCCTCAGTGACGGGGCGCCACACCGAGTTGGTCAGGCAGATCTCGTAGCTTTCCCCCTCCAGCAACTTGCGCCGGCAGGCGTCGATGCTGGCCAGGTAGTGTTCCCGGTCGGTGGTCAGTTCGGGTTCGAGCTGCGAGGGTTTGTCGGGGAGGAGGCCAAGCGGCGCCCTGTCGGAGCTCACCCCCAGCAGGGACTGCACCATGGCGGCCGTTGTCTCCAGCCATGCGGCAGCCTGGCTGACGCTTTCGGCCGAGCCGTCGCTCATGGCGACCAGGTAGGTCATGTCCTCCTGGTGGTCGACCGCGACGAACCGATCCGCGAAGATCCACGTGGCGTCTGGGGCCGGCGAGCGGTGTCTGTTGGGCGAACCGCAGTCCGCCTTTACCTCATAGCCGAAATATCCGACGTATCCGCAGGTGAAGCTGAACGGCAAGCCGGGGTTGTCCACCCGGCGTCGCGCTAGCTCGCGCTTGAGGTAGTCGAAAACGGTGCCGGTGACCGTACGGGAGTCCCCGGCCGCTGTGGTGACCTCTACCGCTGCCTCCTCGACGCGGTAGCGGGCCGTCTCTGCCAGCGGCCCCGAGGCGTCACCGAGGAAGGAGAACCGGGACAGGCCGGGTTCGACGTGGGCACTGTCCAGCCAGAAGGCCGGTTCCTCCGAATCGGCGAACGCTTCGTCGAACAGCGCCTGCGTGTCCACGGCCGACTCGACCACCCGTAGGTGCAACTGGTACTGCTGCCGCTGCGCGGTCGCGGCGGCGCCGTGAGCGCGCGAGTCATGCCCGGTGCCGCGCTCACCTACGTCGGCGTGGTGGGCGAGCGTGAGGGCGCGGAAGTTTTCCAGCAGTTCGCGGCCGTGGGAGGTCTCGATGGACTCCGGGTGGAACTGCACGCCCCACAGCGGCCGGCTGCGGTGGCGGATGGCCATGAGCGTGCCGTCCTCAGCCCAGGCGATGGCCTCCAGTGACTCCGGCAACGACGGGTGGACCGCGAGCGAGTGGTAGCGCACCGCCGTGAAAACCTGCGGAATCCCTTGGAACAAGCCCTCGCCAGTGTGGGTGACCTTGGCGAGGTAGCCGTGTTGGGCCGTGGCCGCGGGCCCCACCTCGGCGCCTTCGCCGAGCGCGATGCCCTGATGCCCCAGACACACCCCCAACACTGGGACCGTGGACTCCGCCAGGACCTGCGAGGACAGACCGAAGTCACGGAAGCGCCCCGGGTGGCCCGGTCCCGGTGAGATGACGATGTTGTCGAAGGCCTCCAGGTCCCAGCGGTCGGCGGTCGGCTCGTCGTTGGTGATGACCAGCGGCTCCACGCCGTTGACCTCGGCGATGAGCTGGAAGAGGTTGTAGGTGTAGGAGTCGTAGTTATCGATCAGCAGGGTTCTCATCACGAACCTCCTGGGATGTAGCGGCGGGGCGCCGGAGCGTCTCCGGCGCGCCCCGTGCCGGCCGCTGGCTCAACCCTTGGCGACCAGGCGGCTCACGGCGTCGGCGAGCAGCATCGACTGCTCCTCGTTCAGCCGTGGGTCGCATAGGGTCTGGTAGTTGCGCTCCAGCGCGATCGCGTTGTCCGGGCCGCCCGTTCCGATGCACTCGGTTATGGCGCCCTCCGCCGCCTCCAGGTGCAGCCCGCCGGGCCATTCCCCGGCTGCGCGCAGTGTCTCGAAGAAGCCCTCGATCTCGGCCATAATCTGCTCTGTCCTGCGGGTCTTGCGCCCGCCGGGCAACACTTCGGTGTTGCCGTGCATCGGGTCACAGACCCACACGGGGTGGTGGCCGGCGTTGCGGACCGCACGCACCAGTTCGGGCATCCGGTCGCGTACCGTGTCGGCCCCCATGCGGCAGATCAAGGTGAGTCGTCCCGCTCGCCGGTTGGGATCGAGGAGCCGGCATAGTTCGACGACCTCGGCTGGGTTCGTCTCTGGCCCGATCTTGCAGGCCACGGGGTTGGCGATGCTGGCGTGGAAGGCCACGTGCGCACCGTTGGGCTGTGCGGTGCGTTTGCCGATCCAGGGCAGGTGAGTGGAGAGCAGGAACCATTCCCCCGTCTGGCGGTCGCGGCGTACCAGCGCTTCCTCATAGTCGAGGATGAGACTCTCGTGGCTGGTCCACAGCCCCGTACGGCTCCACCCGCCCGCCTCGTCCCGGCGGGTCTCGCCATAGCCCTCCAGGACCGAGCGCAGCGAACCGTCCCAGGGACGGGCCAGCCCGGAAACCTCACCCCCGGCTTCGCCCAGGACAGTCAGATCCGAAGCAGGTAGCCCCCGCGTCGCCGTCTCGTGGGCGATGATGTGCAGCTCGCTCAGGACAGCCTTAGCTGCCCGGTAGGCCGCGAGCAGCCGGTGGGGATCGGGAACGCGCAGCCGCGGGTCCGGACGGTGGTCGTTGACGATGGGGCCGCGAAAGACTGTTACCTCACGGCCGGCCACGGTCTCGGTCGGCTGTGATCGGGGTTTGGCGAACTGGCCGCCAAGGCGGCCTATGGTCACCGTGGGTGCATCGATACGGTCGCTGAACGTCTCGGCCATCGAGCCGATCAGCTCGTGTTTGCAGCGCAGCGCGGGTATCGCCGAAGCGTCCATAGGCTCGACACAGTCCCCGGCTTGCAGCAGGAAGGACTGGCCGGCCGCGACTTTGGCCAGCGATGCCTCCAACCGGCGGATATCGGCGATCGCTGTCAGCGGCGGTACGACCGTGAGCCGGTCCCGCACGCTGCTGAGGGCTGCCAGGTCGCGCCATGGGGGTTGTTGGGCGATCGGGCGCCGGCGCCAGTCGCCATTGCGCCAGACAGAGCCGGCCAAGGCACGCGCAGAGAGCGGCTGGCCGGGCTGCGGTACTGCCGTATGCATGGGTCGGTGCTCCTATCAGGAGGGTGAGTCGTTGGCTCCCTGTCGCGCCCTTTTGGGGCGGAAAAGCCATGTCTGCGTCCCCGGCCCGCGCGCTGTCCGCTGTGCTCGGCCGGGGTGGCATGACAGCCGATTAGGCGGAAACCTCGCTCACCACAGCCTTGGGCTCCATCAAAAAGCCCGCGAGGCTGCCGTCGTGGGGCAGTTCGGGGCGCGAGGCCCAGGGCAGGAGTTGACCGGAGACGACCTTGCGCACGCTTGGCTCCCGAACCAGCCGCTCGACAAGGTCATCCCGGGATGTGAGGACGTTGACCACCAGCGAACCGCCGAGGGGAGCGCTACCGTGCTCCTCACGCCACGGCGCCACCATCACGAACGGGAACGGCAGTTCAGTTCCCAGTCGTTGATCTGTGGGGTCGTCGGTGGAGAGCACGAGTGGACGCAGCACGGTGGTGCCGCTCGCTGTCTGGCTCACGACCCCGTCGGGGTAGCGGGGGCTTGAGTGGTCAACGGCACCCTCGCTCAATGTCGCCAGGTAGGCGCGCATCGCCTCGGCGTCCTCGGTGCGGATCGCCGGCAGCACGGCCGTAGGGTCGGTGGCGGCAGTCGTTGGCAGTGCGGCCAGGCGCTCTGCCAGCCGGTCGGCCAGCTCCCGGTGGTCTTGGCTCGTCAGCACTGCCGAAATGTTGTTGCACCGCACACCGCCGTCGCCGGCGACCCAGGACGCCAGATCGCCGATGAGCTCCTCGGTTACGGGCACGTCGATCAGGGCCTTGCTATGGCCGGGGCCGCGCACCAGGATCTCGTTGTTGGTGCGCCAGCGCTTCACCGCGTCGGGGCCGCCGTAGAACAGGCTGAGGTCAGCTTGGGCGAGGAGGTGCTCGCCGATCTCGTGGCCCCCCGGCAGCAAGCTCACCTTCTCGGGGGGCAAGCCGGCGTCGAGGAGCGAGCGGATCAGGCGCCGCGGCGTGAACGGATCACGGCTTCCCGGTTTGACCGCGACGCTGTAGCCCAAGGACAGCGAGCGCACCCACGAAACGTTGGGTTCGGGGTGGTTGTTGGGCACGATCGCGGCCAGGAGGGCGCCCCGTGGAACCCAGCGTGTCTCGAAACCGGGGACCGCGAAGGGAGCGGGCAACTCCGAGCTGTTCAGCAGGTCAGTTTGCCCCAGTTCCGTGGCGATCCCCGCGCTCGCCCGGTCGATAACGCCGATGGGAGCCCCGGTAGCGGCGCTGACCCGCTGCCGGTACTCCTGGGGGCTCTCCCCGCCGACCTCGGCGGTGGCGAAGAGTTGGCCGGCCGTTGCGAAAATCTCGGCGCTGGGCACGCTTGGGTCCAAGGCGCTGCGCATTTTGGTGACGGCGGCTTGGGCCAAGAGTCGGGGAGCGGTGCCGATATCGGCCAGTGGCTGCCCGTCGACCCCGTCCAGTTGCACCCGGTCCCTGCTGGGAGCCGTCTCACCGCAAATGATGGGCTGGATCTGGGTGAGCGTCAGGGTGTCGCTCATCAGTACACTCCCTCGATGATCTTCGGTCCGGACCCGTCGTGGAAGGGGGCGATATCGGCGAGGCCGTCAACGGTGCCGCCTTGGGGTGGTGCCATGCGGATGGCCGTGTCGCGTTCGAGGACGTTGGGCAAGAACATGTCGCGGCTGAGCAGGTGCATCAGCACCCGTCCGCGCTCTCCGTAGTCGACCTGCTGCCCGTGCTCAGGGTCGATGACCTCGACGACCGACTGTGGGAAGAACGGGTCGAACACGCAGGAGTCCTGGTCACCAGCGGCACGGGGGCGCTGGGGTGCGATTCCCATGAGGGTGTTGCCGTAGATGGCCGCGACAGCGGCGTTGGGGAAGAAGACGTTCTCGATCTGCCAGAGCGTTTCGGCGCTGACGCTCGTGCCCGCCCACAGCAAGCCACGCAGCCGCTCCGCGAGGAGGTCGTACAGGGTGCTGCGGGAGCACAGCGCTTCCAATACGGGAGGCGTGATGAACAGGGTTCGGATGTCTTGGGAGCGCGCTATCAGTTCAACCTGATCGAGGAGGTACTCGCGGTACTCGTTGGCGAGTTCGGTGCGTCCTTGGGAGAGCAGCTTCTTGACCCAACGGGGGTCGAAGTCGACGGTGAAGCACAGGGAGCCGCGTTTGGCCGCCAGATGCTTGATCGTGCGTCCGACCACGTGGGGACCGCTAGGGCCGATGTGTAGCCAGTGCCCGCTGTCGGGAAAACCGTGCTCACCTAGCACATCGCTGACCCACTCGACGTTTCTGCCGCGCGATGCGCTGTCGACGACGCGCTTGGGAGCCCCCGTGCTGCCGCCCGATTCGAACACCTCGAAGGGCTCACCCTGCGCACCGGCGGGGATGAGTTCCTCGGCCGGGACGGTGCACAGTTCGTCGCTGAGATCGGCGAAGCGACGCAGGTCGCTCAACTGTTTGATGTCGTCGATCGGGTCGAAATCCAGTTCGGCCGCCCGTTTGACCCAGAAAGGGGAACCGGTCTCGGGGGAGAAGTGCCATCGCAGGACCTCACGCATATAACTGTCTGGATCTTGCGTGGCCTGCTCTGCCGAAATGTCGTGCAAGATGTCTGTCATACATGCCTCTGGGGTCAACAGGGCGTTATGCCCTCATGGGTGGGTGAGGATGGGGGTGATTGATATGGGCTGCCAAGAGAGGGGGAGGTGGATTCTCGGGATTCCCTTGCGCGCCCGAATTTTTCGGCGCTCGACTCTCTGGCACCGCGGCCTACTTTTTTCAAGTAATTTGGTGTGGCGGAAGAATCTGGGGCCGCCCGCCGCGTCTCAGCCGAGCAGGAGGAACGGTTCAGCGATCTGAACAGGTTCGTACGTCCAGCGAGCACCGTCGGGGGCTTCGGGGAGCCTGAGTTGGAATCGAGGGGTGGCCTCGTTTCTTGACTCTCTGGAAGCTTTTTCTGCTGCGCTGGGCAGGTAGCGTTTGGGGGAGTTGCGCGAGCTGAGGTGAGTTGGAGGTGCGCTTTTGTGGCGGAATTTACTTTTTGATGGATAGGGGTGTTGCTTCATCCTGTTCCATTTGCAGGTGTCCCTTGTTTCTGCGGCAAAGTGCACCTTCCCGCGTTGTTCTCCTTTGAGAACAAAACACCAAAATCGTATGTCGATCTACATCGACGGGAAATAGCAATCCTATGACCAGTCATTGCCATAGGGAGGTTTTGCTATAAATTGCTAGCTGGGGGCTGTGAGGTTGCTACGCGCCGCTGCGGTAGCAGCCGCCTCGAGGGTCACACTGGTGCGACGTGGTCCAAGCCGCTGGTGCCGACCCGCACGATTGTCGTGGTGTGTGTCGTGGTGTGGCGGCGGACGCGCGTTCTTGCGGCGGGGGACCCATCTGACAGTTAATTGCTATAGCCGCGCTTCGCACACAGGGGCTAAGGTCTCTTTCTCGGGCCTCTCTGTGATGAGGCCCGAGGTTTTGATGCGGAGGATCTCCTTTTATGAGCCACAACCGGGTTCAAGCCGGCAGGCAGCTTCCCGAGGCGTACCAAAAGCTCGCCGAACTCGGCGAGATTGTTGACTCAGTCATTGACCGTGAGGTTCACGAGCTCGTCAAGCTTCGCGCGTCCTACCTGAACGGCTGCGCGTTCTGCGTCGACATGCACTCTAATGACGCTCTCAAGGGCGGGGAGTCCCAGCAGCGGCTCTTCCTCGTCGCGACATGGCGGGAGGCCGGCGACCACTTCACCGAGTCTGAACGTGCGGTCCTGGCTCTCGTCGACGAGGTGACCAAGCTCGGTGAGCACGGGGTCGCTGACGCGACTTACGACGAGGTGGCCCGCCACTTCTCTGAGCGCGAGATCGCCACGCTGCTTATGGCGATCGGGCTGATCAACGTCTACAACCGGCTCGCTGTCAGCACCAGGATGACGCCCCCCAAACGCTGAGGGTCCCGGCTGTTGGCCGGTGGGCGTTACGCGGGCCAGGTGACAGTCGTCGCTCGGGGCTCACTGCGACCGCAGGGGGCCGGCCTCTTTCGGCCCGCTTTTGTGGTTGCGCGGCTCGGCGCCCCTTCGGTGCAACCGACCTTGCCCCGTCGGTACCGAAGGGGCGTTCTCATGAGGCCATGAGCGCTCCCGGTTTACAGGGCCGTCGTTTCCGGGCTCTCCCGTTTTCCCGAGACCCAGTTGGCGATTTGGACCCGAGACGAGAGTTGTAACTTGCGCATGACCTCGCGCACATGGTTGACCGCCGTCCACTCGGCGATCCCGAGTCTTTTGGAAATCTCCCGGTTCGTCATCCCGTTGGCCACGAGCCCCGCGACCTGACGCTGTCGCGGGGTCAGCACCGATTTGTCGGTGTCTTCGACGTGTTGCGGTGGGGGATAGGAGCGCATGCCCGCGCCGGCGGGGATTTCCCCGGTCTTTTCCTGCACAAAGGTCCGCACGAGGTTGAGGTGGGTGATGAGCGGCTGGACCATGTTCTTGTTGGTCACCCGTAGCAGGTGCTCCTCGATCAAGAGGCGAAGGGTTTGGTCCACGCTCTCGGGGGGATCGGACAGTAAACTGTGTACGCTGTCGAAGGTGAACTCGTCATAGCGGCTGAGCTGCACGAGCATATCTTGCGCCGAAGGTGGCAGCACGCGGAAATGTCGTTCCAACGCCTCGCGCATACTGTCATGGCGCAGCGACACGGCTCCCCAATTGACGCTGAGAATCCCGATCCCTTCCGCGAGGCGTCTTCGAAGGGACAGCGGGTCCAGGACTCTCAGCCATGGCGCCGCGAGCTCGATGGCCAGCGGGAGACCGTCGAGATCGTTGACGAGCCCTAGCAGGGCTAGCTTGTGCTCCTCGGTGAGAGACGTGTAGGCAGGCAGGTAACCGGAGCGGCGTATGAGCAGTTTCGTCGCCGCGGCCGACAGGACGTCTTCAAGGGAGGTCTCCGGGGAGGCCGGAGGGACGGGGAGCGGGTCGAGTTCAAATATCTGGCCGCCGTATATGCGCACGGACTCGTTGCTCGTCACCAGCACACTGAGGTTGGCAGAGCGCGACACGAGCGTGAGCACCCCCCAAGCCACCCCTTCATGGCCGGGGGCGTAGTTATCGACGATAATGAGCTGGCCCCCATGGTTTTCCGGGCCGTCCCCAATCTCGCCACTGTACTCCACCAGTTCCCGCGTAAGTTGTTCAAGACTTTCGGCGGCGGAGCAATCCAGAATGTGAATTCCTCTCGGAAACAGATGTCTCAAGGCGTTGGCGACTTCCAGAGCGAGCCGGCTCTTGCCCGAGCCGATCGGGCCCGCGATGACCACCGGCCCGGTCGTGGACCGCAGCATCCGAGAGAGCGTCTCCACCTCTTTTTCGCGGCCGACGAGCTCAGGCAGGGACGCTATCTGTTTCTGATGCACCTCTGACATCCGTGATTGCAGCATGGTGTCATTCCGCTCTATCGACGGGTTCCGATCGCGACTGGTCAGCTCGTTGGTCTCCCATCGGTTCCGCCGCGCAAGCGGGGACGGTCGCCGATCACTCTGTCGACCTGGCTCGCCCCGATCGCGGCCTCCTAGGACCGCAAAGGTGGTCTCCGCCGCCCCGCGTCTCTCGCCGCAACGCGCATCGCCAGAGGACCGCCGTGGCCGCGCTCCGCTTGAGAGGGCACCGGCAGGGCGCGGTCCGCGTCGATGAGGCAGCACTTAGTAGCGCCCTGGGTGTCTCCAGCCCCCATGTGTTCTTGTGGTACGTAAGCGAGGGGAGACCTGTCACTTATCCCGGGTCGGCCGCACCCCGAACGTGTGTACGCGTGTACGCATGTACCCACGAGACATGGACATGGCACCTGGTCCCAGGCATGATGATTCCTCGAATCGGTGGAGGCACGGGGGGAGATACGCACATAATGACTAATTGCGTAATCCCTATGCAATAAAACTATACACTTTCCCTGGCTGGGGTGATTCCAGTCGTCTCCTGGGTGAAGTGCGAAATCGTCATCATATATACCTGTGGCCGTATGTGGCCATCCAAGCCCTGGCTGGTCCTGGATTTTCTTGGGTCCTCATACTAGAATATGTCCTCTTCGTGAGGCCCTGTTGTGGATCATGGTATCCAATAACAGGGATTCCCGAATGGGAATAGGGATTCCCAGGTGATGTTAGGGAATCCCGAGCGAGGGGGCGTGTCACCGGCCACTACGGGTGCGACCAGGCCCCTCTCCCGCCCACATGCTCCTCGCGTCGGTTTGCCTCACGGCCCGTCGGAGGGCGGCTCGGCCACCCGTGTGGCCACGAAACCGGTCAGGGCGGCGATGGACTCCAGCGCGTCCAGGTTGAGGTCTTCAGCAGCCACATCCACGCCGAAGCGCCGGTGCACCGCCGCCAGCAGCCGCATGCCCGACAGGGACTCCAAACCGATCTCGGGAGCAAACAGCGAGGTCTCGGCGGGCAGGTGGTCGAGCTCGCCCGGCTCGGTCAGGACCGCCTCGGCCAGGAGTTCCCGGATCGTCTGCTCGACGTATGGATAGGTCTCCGTTGCCGCGTTCACGCGCGCCCCTCCTCGTCTCGACTCAGCCAGGGCGAATAGGCCGGCAGCGGTTCGACCAACTCTCGCCGCAGGACCGCGCGCCCCTCCTCGTCCCACGCGCCGCCGGCCTGCAAGCCACACTGGCGCAGCAGGATACGTAGTTCGGTATTGGTGTCGGTGGGCCGCAGCACCAACCGCACCCTGGCCGCCCCCGCCTGGCGCGCCGTGTCCATGATCCAGCGCACAAAGTCTCGGGCGACCCCGCGCCCTGCCACCCGACACGACAGGGCGAGCAGTCGAATCTCCCAGGCGTCGGGCTCCGCAGCCACCTCCCGTTGCACCAAGGCCGCGCCGATCAGACCGTAGGCGCCGAAACGGTCGCTCAACTCGGCCACCGGTACGTGCCACCGCTGCGGCTGCGCCAGTGCCGCCGCGACCTCCTCGGCTTCGGGGGCGAGTTGGCTGGAGTTGAGCCGATGCGTGCGCGCCGCAAGCTCGGCCACCCGGGCCACGTCGCCGGCCTCGGCTGTGCGCAGCCGCAGCCGCATCCGGCACCACGCCAGGAACTCCTCGCGGGAACCGGTGAAGGCCGACTCCGCCTGCTTGCGCTGTTCCTCCTCGCGGTAGCGCCGCACACGGGCGCGAGCCTCAGGGGTCAGCGTGTCGGGGTCGGCGGGCAGCGAGTCGAGAAGACCGGCGACCTGCTCGGGAGCTAACACCAGCGCCTCAGGCAGCGCAGCGCGCACCTCGGCGCGCTCGTAGGCATCGTCATCGACCAGCGCCAGTGCGTCGGTGCCGATCCCCAGTTCCTCGCTGATCCGGCGTAGCGAAACGCTCTTGTCCTGCCAGGCCAACTGGGGGGCGACGAAACGCGACGCCAGGTCGTCTCGCTGCTGTAGCGCTGTCAGCAGCGTCGGGTCGGTACGGCTGGCCACGCTGCTGACCACACCGCGTTCGGCCAGTCGGTCGATTGCCCGCAGCACCTCGGCGGTGGGTTGGGGCAGCGCGCTATCGGTTCGCTCGATCGCCACCTCATCCCACAGCGTGCCGTCGAGATCCCAGGCCACGCATTTGATCGTGGAGCCGCTCGCCATTTACTCGGCTCGTTCCCGCCGGTCGAGTTTCATGGTCAGGTGTGTCGCGGTGAAACCGAACTTGCGGTACAGCGTGCGCATCGCTGTGTTACTGGCGTGCACCTTGCCCACGACCTCGGTTACCCCGTGCAAATCGACGAAGTCCAGGCCAGTGGCCAACAGCAACTCGCCCACCTCCGAACGTTCAGGGATGGGCGCTACGGCCAAAGAGCGGAAGTTGGCGTAGCGCTGCCCCGACATCGGGTTGGTGTTCACGGTAATCCACAGCCACCCGCTGGCGGGCTCCCCACCTCGACAGGCCACGAACATGCCATCGGGGGATTTGGCCATCGCCTTAGCCAGCTTCTTCTGCTGGACCTCAAGGTCGTCGATGGCGTCCTCGGCGAAGGAGATCCGCGCGATCTCCGCCTCGAACTCGGCTAGCCGCGGCAGGTCGTGCTCTTCGGCCGGCCGTACGGTGAAGTCCGCAGCCTCGTTGTGTGTATCCACCTTCGTCACAATCAATCGTGTTGCCGGGCGTCGCGGTCAGCACCGGCGTCCTCACTGCCGCTCGCGGCCGGCTCGACCAGCCGGCCCGGTCGAAACGGCCCCTTCCCGCAGTTAGGGCAACCGGCCTGCTGTAGCTCGGCGACCGCGTTCCAGCGCGCTCCCGCCCCGACGGGGATCAGCGCCTCGCACGACACGCAGATGTACTGGCGCTGCCGGCCACGCTTGTCCCTCGTGTAGAGCGGGCCCTGGTAGCCCTCGAAAAACAGCGGCGCCGTCGCGTCGGTAGTGAGGAGGTGCTGTAGGAAACCGGTCCCGCCCAGGATGCCGCTGCCCTCGTACTCGTTGAAATTGCGGATCAGGCCGTGAGTCACCAGCCCCAGGTCGGTGATAGCGCGCTGCACGTCGAGCATCTCCGTGGGCGCTTTGGCGCCAAAGGAGAGGAAGACGTTGTGGGCGGGGCCGGGGCGCAGCCCTTCGATCACCCGCGACAGGAACAGCTTGGCCCCTTCGGCCGTGTAGGGCGGATCGGTCATGGCTGCGTCAAAGCTGTGGCGCAGTCGGACCGGCAACGGCTCGCGCAGGTCGTGCTCAGCCACCTCTACTGGTACCCCCAGGGAGGTGGCGCGCTCGGAGATGAACTCCAGGATCTCCGGGGAGATGTCGGCGACCGCGAGCCGCTCGGTAAGCCGAACCCCCAGTACCTCGCCCACGACCCCTACCGCCAGCGAGATCAGGTCGTCGTCGCCGACCAGCAGCAGCGAATTTCCCGGCAGCACGCCCGCCCGCAGCAGCGCCAGGACCCGCCGCACCTTTGTCTCAGGGGTGCAGTGGGACTGATCGAGCGCGAGATCGGCTCCGGGGCCCTCGGCTGCGATATCCGCCAGCCGGCTGACCGCCTCCCGCAGCTTCGCGGGGATCGTGATCTCTGTGCCCGCACAGGCCGCGCAGGCCACCTCAACCTTGGGCGGCGCTCCCCGTTCCCCCAGCAGCGCTGTGCCGGCCTCGGTCAGCCGCGAAGGACGCTCCCGCCCTAGCAGGCCACGCCGGCGCAACTCGTTGCCGATCGCGGCGGCGATCGGCACCGGCAGGCCAGTACGCCGGCTCACCTCGCGGGTAGAGGCCGCTCCGACCTGGTGAAACGCCCAAACCACAGCACGAACTCCCGCCGCGCCTTCCTGAAGGCCGATGGCCTCGGAGATCTCGGCGAGTACGGCCGCCGGCTGCTGCGGCAGGTTTTCCTGCGCAGTGCTCACAGCAGGACTTCACTCAGGCTGATCCACATGATGCAAGGAAGTATACAGAGACCCCCGGTGGGGCTTTGGCGCCGACGATTCCGGCTCCGGTAGCGGCCCGTGGGCTCTCGGTGGAGCAGATCCGGCCGGTCGGTGCTGCCCTGCCCGGCAACCGTCAGGGGGCGGCGCGCGACAGCCGGGTGATGCTCACGCGCGCCGGCGACAGGCAGCGCCGGATCTCGGCCAGCATCGCCTCGGCGCTGCGCCGGCCATAGGTCAAGAAGTCGATGTTGGCCAGGGAGAACTCCGGCCACGTGTGGATGCTCAGGTGCGACTTGGACAGCACCAGCGCGATCGTCACCGCGCCGTTGGCGAAGATGTGCGACGACTCGCCGAGGATTCTCGCCTCTCCCGCGCGGGCAGCGCGGCGCAGCGCATCCCGCAGACTCGCCTCGTCGGTGAGCACGCCCCTGTTGGTCACGGAGATGTCGACCGCATAGGAGCACAGTTCGTCCACCCCGATGACGTTGCCCGCCGCAGTTGTCTCTGTCTCGGTCACCACGTCTCCCGGTTCTCCTCGCGGCAGCGCCCCCACGACAGCGTCTCGGGTCGGCCCATCCTCTGCCGACGGTGCCCAGCCTCGCCCGGTCCAGATGCCCCTACCCCACCCCGCCCCCACGTTTTCAGCCTATTGCCCGGCCGCGCCCGTCGGCCGGGCGCGTACTGGTCCGGACCCAACCGGCCGCGATCGACGGGCACGAAATCGTCGCCAGCGGGAAGGGAAAGGACAAGGGCTCACACGCGCCCCACCGACACCACCCACCACCTCGGAGAGGAGATCGGGCCATGTCCCTGACACGTGGCGGCGGCCCCCTGGCCCCTGACGCGTCCACGAGGGTCAATTACCACATTGACTCCCCCGAACGCTGCCTCTACCTACACCAGTTCCCCCGCCGGGTCCGCGCGGAGTTCGGCGGCCGGACCGTCGTGGACTCCCGGCAGGGGTTCTTGCTGCACGAGTCGAACCTGCTCCCCGTGTTCTACTTCCCGTGGGACGACATCGCGGAATCGCTGCTCGTGGCCACCGAGCACACCACCCACTGTCCCTTCAAAGGCGAGGCGTCCTACTGGACGCTGCGCGTGGGGGACGCCGTGGCCCACAACGCGGTCTGGAGCTACCTGGACCCGGTCCCGGCCGCGCGGTGGTTGCGCGGGCTGGCGGCCATGTACTGGAGCGCCGCCCATGCCTGGTACGACGAGGAGGAGAAGGTGCACGCGCACCTGCGCGACCCCTTCCACCGGGTCGACGTCCGGCAATCCAGCGACATCGTACGAGTCTCACTGGGAGAGGAGGTCGTCGCCGTCAGCAGTTACCCGAAGGTGCTCTCGGAGACGGGGCTGCCCAACCGCTACTACTTGCCGCCGGAGGGAATCCACAGCGACCTGCTCGTCCCCAGCCGCACCCGCACCCGGTGTCCTTACAAGGGTGAGGCATCTTATTGGAACGTGCGCGTGGGGGAGCGCGAGCTGGCCGACGCCGCGTGGTCCTACAACCACCCGCTCAAAGACGCCCACGACGTCCGCGAGTACGTCTGCTTCAACCATGACGAACTCACCATCGCTCGGGAAGAGCAACCCTGACCGTTTGACCAGGGGTGCCGCCTCGCGTCGGGAGACGGCTTGTGCGTATCCGCACCGGGCGTCACCGCGGACCGGTACTGTCTCCCTCGTGGCTGCTGATCTCCCCGACGTCGACGAACTCCTCACCGCCGCGGTCGATTCACTGGGCGGGCAACGCCGCGAGGGCCAGGTGACGATGGCCGAAGCCGTGGCCCAGGCCATCGAAGCCGAGGAGCACCTTGTCGTTCAAGCCGGAACCGGAACCGGAAAGTCGCTGGCCTATCTGGT
The DNA here is from genome assembly GCF_039539445.1 of Salinactinospora qingdaonensis. Taxonomy (NCBI): domain Bacteria; kingdom Bacillati; phylum Actinomycetota; class Actinomycetes; order Streptosporangiales; family Nocardiopsidaceae; genus Salinactinospora; species Salinactinospora qingdaonensis. Next base: position 113,347 of record NZ_BAABDD010000001.1, on the reverse strand, counting down.
GCCGGCACTGCGCCACGCCCTGGCCTCCGGTTCGCCGGTCGTCGTCTCCACGGCCACCATCGCGCTCCAGCGCCAACTCATCGAACGCGACCTGCCCCGCCTGGCCGGCGCACTCACCCCGATGCTGGGGCGCGAACCCACTTTCGCCATCCTCAAAGGGCGGCGCAACTACCTGTGTCGCCACCGCCTGCAAACCGCCTCCGAAACCGATCCCGACGAGGCGGAACTGTTCGACCCGCGCGCCCTGTCTTCGCTGGGCCGCCAGATCAAACGGCTGCACGAGTGGTCCGAGGAGACCATCAGCGGCGACCGCGACGAACTGGTCCCCGGGGTCAGCGACCTCGCCTGGCGGCAGGTCTCGGTCACCGCCAACGAGTGCCTGGGCGCCGGCGCCTGCCCGTTCGGCCAGGAGTGCTTCGCCGAGCAGGCACGGGCCGAGGCCGGGGAGGTCGACGTCGTCGTCACCAACCACGCGCTGCTGGCCATCGACGCCACCCAGAACCACAACATCTTGCCCGAGCACCACGTGCTGGTGATCGACGAGGCCCACGAGCTCGTCGACCGCGTCACCTCCATGGCCACCGGCCTGCTCACCGAGAAGGCTGTGGCCACGGCCGCCAAGCGCGCCTCGCGGCTGTGCGAGCCCGAGCTCACCGAGCGGCTGACCGAGTCCGGCGACGGGCTGGCCATGGTCTTCACCGACGCCGAGCCGGGACGCATCGACCACCTGCCCGAGGCTTTGGCCGGGGCCGTGGCCGGTGTGCGCGACGCCGCCCACGGCTGTGTCTCTGCCATCGGCACCGATAACAACGGCGGCACCACGACCGAGGACCCGGAAGTCAACTCGGCGCGCAAGCTCGCGCTGTCGGCGCTGGAAGAGGTCCACGACACTGCCGTACGCGTCCTGGAGTCCTTCGAGCCGCCGCTGCGCGACCGCACCGACATCGTGTGGTTGACGAAGAGCGGCGCACGCTCCCCGAGCCTGCACGTGGCTCCCCTGAGTGTTGGTGGACTGCTGCGCGAGAAGCTGTTCGGCGAGCGCACCACCGTCCTCACCTCCGCCACGCTCGCTTTGGGGGGATCGTTCACCGCGCTGGCCAGCCAATGGGGGCTGGGGGCTGAGGGCGCTGACGCCCAGCCGAGTACCGGCGAGGCCGAGGAAGCGCACGCCGGGGGCGCGGCGGCCACCGGTGAGGAGGACGTCGCCTCCGACGATACGGCCGAGGCCCGCCCCCTCCCGCGCTGGCGCGGTATCGACGTGGGCTCTCCCTTCGACCACGCCCGCAGCGGCATCCTCTACGTCGCCACCCACCTGCCCCCGCCTGGACGCGACGGCCTCGACTCCCGCTACCTTGACGAGATCGCCGAGCTCATCGGGGCCGCCGGCGGGCGCACCCTGGGGCTGTTCTCCTCGATGCGCGCGGCCACCCAGGCCACCGAGGAGCTACGGGAACGGCTCGATCATCCGATCCTGTGTCAAGGCGAGGACTCCACAGGCCAGTTGGTGCGCGAGTTCGCCGAGGATGAGCGCGCTTGCCTGTTCGGCACGCTCTCGCTGTGGCAGGGGGTCGACGTTCCCGGGCCCGCTCTGCAACTGGTGATCGTCGACCGGTTGCCCTTTCCGCGTCCCGACGATCCGCTGGCCTCGGCGCGCCAGCGCGCTGTGGGGGCGCGCGGGGGCAACGGATTCATGGCGGTGGCCGCCACCCACGCGGCGCTGCTGCTGGCGCAGGGAACGGGGCGGCTACTGCGGTCGGTCACCGACAAGGGAGTGGTCGCGGTGCTCGATCCTCGCCTAGCGACCGCACGCTACAGCGGATTCCTGCGTTCCTCGCTCCCCCCGTACTGGGCCACTACTGACGCCCAGGTGGCCCGAGCCGCCCTGAAACGCCTCGATGAGGCGGCAGCCGCCGCCGCGCGCCACTGACGGGCCTCGACAGCGCTTCCCGCTCCGGCGGGAGGCGGCGGGGCGGGCGTGGCGCGCCGGTGGCCCGGTCGGCGGTGGGAATGGGGAAGTGGCCCCCGCGGTGGGCGGGGGGCCGTGGTGGCCCGTGGAGTGGGGCCGCAGGGCGGGGTGGGGCGGCTCAGTCGCGACCGCGGTAGCCGAACAGCCGCACGGCGTAGCCGGGGGAGTCGTCGTCGGAGGGCTGGATGTACCAACGATCCGCGTGCCCCCCGATCGAGAGCTCGTTCCACATCATGTCGATGAGCTTGAGCCGGGCCACCACTGAGGCCCCCGGGTCGAGCACGATGGCATACGACCGGTCGGTGAGCCGCTGGGTCACCATACCTACCGGCTGCCCGTCGACGATGGCGGGCACGGGGGCGTGACCGATCTCCACCCCGCACAGCCGCAGTTGTTCGATCTCTTCTTCAAGCGCTTCGGTCGCCAGCGCGTCGTCGAGTTTCAACGCATCCTCAAGTTCGTCGCGCTCGGCGTCGTCGCGCAGGTAGGCGTGGTAGGTATAGCGCTCACAGGGGCGACACTTGCGCCACACCACGCACCGGGCCAACCCGTAGGCCGATTGCGCCTCACCGATGCCTCGATATGAGCTGACCTTGCGGATGGCTCCGCACTCGCAGCAAAGAGCGGTGAGCTCCTGTCTCATAGTCGACGTCCCCCCTCCCTCCGCGAGTATGCGTGCCCGACCCCTCGTGAGGGAACCGGTTCGTGCAAGGAGTTCATACAAACTGTTGTCATCAAAACCAAAACCCGACCGATCTCCGGCGGCTTCCCGTCGTGTGTCCGAAAGCACGTTACCCCCGCGGGGTTCGCTTTCTGTCGCGGGTGAGCCGGGCGATCCGGTTCCTCTCTCGGGCGAGCCAGGCCGTCCAGATGGCTTTACCATTTTTGGTAATGGCCGAAACGGGGCTGCGGTGCCCGTCCTGCTCCTCGGCCGGCTCGTCGGGCTCCTCGGCGGTGTCGCCTCCCCCCGGCGCTTCGGGCGTGTCGGCGGCTGCGCCGCCTGCGCCGCCTGCGCCGGTGTCGGCCGAGGCTGCCGCCGACCGGGGCTCGGTTGTGCGCTCGGCAGCTTCCGCAGCATCCTCGCCCTCGGCGGGCGCGTCGAGCAGCGGGTGCTCCTCGACCTTGTAGCGCCGGATGTAGATGCTCAAGAACGCCTGCATACTGGCTCCGGCCGGCAGTGCCAGCAGCGCTCCCGGCGCGCCGAGGATGGCCGCGCCCGCGATCACCGACGCGAAGGCCACGGCCGGGTGCATATCCAAGGTCTTGGCGGTGATGCGCGGCTGGAGCAGGTAGTTCTCGAACTGTTGGTAAAGGGTGATGAACGCCAGGACCCACACTGCTTGCCATGGTCCTTCCAGCAGGGCGACCAGCACCGGAACCGCCCCGCCGATGTAGGTCCCCACAGTCGGGATGAACTGCGAGAACACCCCGACCCACAGTGCCAGCGCGAACGCGAACTCCACCCCGAGCACAACGAACACGAAATAGTGAGCGACGCCACACACCAAGGCCAGCAGTGCGCGCGAGTAGATGTAGCCGCCGGTCTTGCTGATGGCGATCTCCCACGCGCGCAGCACCTCGCGCTGCGTACGCGGTGGCAGCACCGAGCAGATGGTGCGCCGGAAGCGCGGCCCGTCAGCGCACAGGTAGAAGGTGAACAGCGCGATCGTCAGCCCGTTGAACAACAGGGTCAAAACGGTGGTCCCCGCGCCCAACACGTTGCCGGCCACCCCTGAGGCGTACTGCTCCACCAGCCCGGTGGCGCTGGAGATCTCACTGAGCAGGGTGGTGGGGGAGAAGTCGGTCTGAAACGTCGCGTTGACCCAGCGCAGCACGGCCCGCGTCATAGCGGGGACTTCGTCGACGAAGGCCAGCACCTGCCCAAGCAGCATCGAGCTGAGCACGGTCAGGAACGCCCCCACCAGCAAGACGCCGATCGTCATCACCACGCCGGTGGCCAGGCCGCGTGGCCACCGGTGCCGGTGCAGCCAGTTCACCGCGGGCTCCAGCGCCAAGGCGAGGAAAAGCGAGATCAACAGCAGGATGAGCAGGCCCTTGAGCCGGGTGAATAGCCACCACGCGGCTCCGAAGACGGCGATAGTGCCCACCGCGAGGATCAAGGCTCGCGGCAGCCAGGGCGGCATACCGTTCCCGTTCTTCAGCGGCGGCTGGTCGACCGCCCGCGCGTTCTTAGGGGCGCTCATAGGGCGCTAAGACTTCTTTCCATGGTTTCGCGTCAGTTGGCGCGGACGGTCGCTGTGGGCACGGCGGCCCGCCGCTACTCCTCCAGCGACAGGCCGCGCTTGTTGCGCGCCGTCCACTCCCGCATCCGCCGGGGGTAGCCAACGATTTGCACATCGTATGCCGGGGCGGCCAGCGAGCGGGCAACCTTGCGGATAACGTCAGGTGACCCCACCCGCCGGCGAATCCACTCGCCATCGGTGGCCACGGCCACCGCTGTGGTGTTGGTCGCGAACGTTTCGGGCTCGACGTAGAACTCCACGCCGGTGCGGCTCTTGGCGAACTCGATCAATGCGGAGACGTCGGCATCGTCGGCCGAGCGGTCGAACCGGGTCCCGCTGCGCTTGCGTGCCCTGCGCAGCCCGAAGCGGTCTCGCCATCCCATATATCGCAGCGCTCCCATCCTGGTGTGTCGGCGCGGTTGTGCGGGCCACCGCCGGGGCCGACGCGCCACGGTCACGCGAGAGGGCGAGAGGCTCCAGAGGCGGCCGGGCAGGGACGACGGTGTCCCAGGCATTTCCGTTATCCCCCGGTTGCCGTCAGTCTATCGAGGGCCGTAAACCGGCGCCGGGTGCGCGCGCGGGGTCTGCGCGAGAAACGCGCCGGCGGGATAGGTCAGGGCGGGCGCGGGCAGTTCACCGGGGTGGCCGCTGCTGAGCACGGTGAGCCGTCCCGTGGGGGAGGCGTCGGGGCGGCGCTGGACCTGGAGGCGTCGGAGCGTCTGCGCGGCCACGGCAGTGGCGGCGGTGAACAGTTCGACCCCTTCGCCCAACGCGGCGGTAATCGGCTCGCTCACCAAGTCGTAGTGGGTGCACCCCAAAACGACCGCGGCCACATCGGGCGGGGTGCGTTCGGCCGCGGTCGCGATCGCCGCAGCCACCGCCGCCGTATCGCCGCTTTCCACCGCGCCGGCCAGCCCCTCGCAGGCTACCGGTGCCACCTGGGCGCCGCGCGCGAAACGGGCGATCAGGTCACGCTGGTAGGGGCTGTCAGTGGTGGCCGGGGTCGCCCAGATCGCCACGGGTCCGCCACCGTCGGCGGCGGGTTTGATGGCAGGTACGGTTCCGACGACCGGCACGGTCGGTTCCAGGTGCGCGCGCAGCGTCGGCAGCGCGTGGACCGAGGCGGAGTTACAGGCCACGACGAGTGCGTCCACGCCGTGGCTGCCCTGCTCCGTCGCTAAAGCGGCCCGCGCCCCGGCCAGCGCGCGCCGGGTGATCTCCTCGGGGCTGCGCGGCCCCCACGGCATGTGCTGGGGGTCCATCGACAGGATCAGATCGGCGTCGGGCCGGGCAGCCCGCAGCGCGGCGGCGGTGGAGAGCAGGCCAAGGCCGGAATCGATGAGAGCGATGCGCACGCCAGTCGAGCATATTCTCTTGTACCGCGCTGGTGGGCGCGCACCGGTACGGCGGTCCGGGCGGGCCTTTCTCCCGTCTGCCGGCCACGTGGGAATAGGGTGGTTCGCGCCGGATCGGCCCGGGCATGGCGCCGGTGCGGTCGACACGATCGCGGATGAACGACGAAGCGGAGAACAGTGAGCCGGCAACCCGATCAGCGAACCCCCCACGACCTGGCGGACCACGCCGCGGCCACAAGTCGGCTGCGCGAGGAGTTCGCGCTGCTTCCCCCCGACGCGCCGGTGCGGCTGGCCAAACCCACCTCCAACCTGTTCCGGTTCCGGGAACCCGCGCGTACGCCCCGGCTCGATGTGAGCGGCTTCACCTCGGTACTGCGGGTCGACCCCACCGAGCGCGTCGCCGAGGTGGGGGGGATGACCACCTACGAGGACCTTGTCGCGGCGACGCTGCCGCATGGGCTCATGCCCACCGTGGTGCCGCAGTTGCGCACCATCACCGTCGGGGGAGCCGTCACCGGACTGGGGATCGAGTCGTCCTCGTTTCGCAATGGTCTGCCGCACGAGGCTGTCGAGGAGATCGAGATCCTCACCGGCAGCGGCGACATCGTGGTGGCGCGCCGCGACAACGAGCACCGCGACCTGTTCTACGGTTTCCCCAACTCGTACGGCACGCTGGGCTACAGCCTGCGGCTACGGATGCGTTTGGAGCCGGTCAAGCCCTATGTCCACCTGCGTCACCTGCGTTTCTCCAGCGCGACGGCAGCCATGGACGCCTTTGCCCGCATCTGCGCCGACGCCGAGCACAACGGTCAGCGCGTCGATTTCATCGACGGTGTGGTCTTCTCCGCCGACGAGCTGTACATCACTTTGGCGACCTTCGTCGACCGGGCGCCCTGGACCAGCGACTACACCGGCTCCCAGGTCTACTACCAATCGATTCCACGCTATGCGGGCCCTGGGCCGGGCGACTATCTGACCGTCCACGACTACCTGTGGCGTTGGGATACCGACTGGTTCTGGTGCTCCCGGGCCTTCGGTCTGGGCAACCCGGTGGTACGGCGGATGTGGCCGCGCGCGCTCAAGCGTTCCGACGTCTATCGCAAACTCGTAGCGCTGGACCGGCGCACCGACTTCAGTCGGCTGCTGGCCTACTACCGGGGGCAGCCCCAGTCGGAGCCGGTCATCCAAGACGTCGAGATCCCGGTCGACCGTGGGGCGGATTTCCTCGACTTCTTCCACGACGAGATCGGCATGTCGCCGATCTGGATGTGTCCGCTGCGATTGAGCGAGAACCCTCCCGCGAGGGACGAGGACGGGCACGTGTGGCCGTTGTACCCCCTCGAACGGGAACGACTTTATGTGAACTTCGGATTTTGGGGCATGGTTGCCATGCGTCCCGGACAGCGCAGGGCCCACCACAACCGGCGCGTCGAGGAGGAGGTGACGAACCTGGGAGGACACAAGTCGCTGTACTCCGACGCCTACTACTCCGAAGAGCAGTTCTGGCGGCTCTACAACGGGACGGCTTACCGGCGGCTCAAGCACGCCTACGACCCCGGTGACCGGCTCCTTGACCTCTACGCCAAGTGTGTGGGCAACAGGTGACACGCCGGACCGGCACGGCCGGCGTGCGGTGAGAAGGGAAGGCTATGCGCCTGGCGGAGATATTTGAACGTGTCGTTGGCCCTGAGGCGCCGATCCGGTTCCGGGCCTACGACGGTAGCGCGGCCGGTGACCCGAACAGCGACATCACGCTGGTCATTCGGACCCCGGTCGCGTTGAACTACCTGGCCCAGTCGCCGGGAGCCCTCGGGTTGACCCGGGCCTACGTCTCGGGGCACCTCGACCTTGAGGGCGATATGTACACTGCGCTGCGGCGCATGTCGGATTTCGTGTTCAGTGAGGGGATTCGGCTCTCCCCCCTCCAGCTTGCCGGGATCGCCAAGGACATTGGCTGGGTCAAGTTCGTCAACCGGGTGTCCCCGCCGCCGCAGGAGATGCGCGGCTCTCGGCTGCTCGGGCGGGGGACGCGCCACTCCAAGAAGCGCGACGCCGAGGTCATCCAGCACCACTACGACGTCTCCAACGCTTTCTACGAGCTGGTGCTGGGTCCGTCCATGGCCTACACCTGCGCCGTCTACCCCACCGCGGAGGCGACGCTGGAGCAGGCACAGTTCCACAAGCACGACCTCGTGGCGCGCAAACTGGGGCTGAGTGAGGGCATGCACCTGCTGGACGTGGGGTGCGGATGGGGCGGTATGGTGCTGCACGCCGCCCGCGAGTACGGCGTCAAGGCCCTGGGGGTCACCCTCTCCAAGGAGCAGGCCGAATGGGCGCGCAAGCGTATCGCCGAGGAGGGGATGGGTGACCTTGCCGAGGTGCGCCATATGGACTATCGCGACGTGCCCGACGGCAGCTACGACCGCGTCAGCTCCATCGGCCTGACCGAGCACATCGGCAAGAAGAACGTGCCCGCTTACTTCGCCTCGCTCTACCACAAGCTCAAGCCGGGCGGTCGGCTACTCAACCACTGCATCACTCGCCCACGCAACGATCTGCCGCCGTTTAAGTCCAACGGGGTGATCAACCGCTACGTCTTCCCCGACGGGGAGCTTGAGGGGCCGGGGTTCTTGCAGACGGTCATGAACGACACCGGTTTCGAGATCCGCCATCAGGAGAACCTGCGCGAGCACTATGCGCTGACGCTCCGTGACTGGTGCGCCAACCTCGACCGTAACTGGGACGCGGCGGTGGCCGAAGTCGGCCAGGCGACCGCGCGGGTGTGGCGACTCTACATGGCCGGCTGTGTGCTCGGCTTTGAAAACGATGTCGTCCAACTCCACCAAATCCTGGGCGTCAAACCCGACGGCACCGATTCAGGGATGCCGCTGCGTCCGGCTTTCGAACCTCCCGTGGCCTAGCCTTTCCCGGAAATCACGGTGACGCCGCGGTTGTTGTACCACGGCAGCGTTTCCGGCCAGACGTATCAGCACGATTGACCCAAGGAAGGGCCGGCATGTCCACTCCAGGTGGCACCGACGACGCCAAGCGGATCGCCATCGACCTCATCGATGCCTATGCGGGCCGAGAACGGCAGTCCCTTGACACGGCTATCGCTGTCATCGTCGAGGGCGGCCACACCGAGGCGGTGACTTCGGAGCTGAAGGTTTTCGCTTCCTTCCTCACTCGCCGCGTGCAGGAAACCGGCGTGGTGTGGAAACCAGCGGACTCGCGCGAGGCGGTCGCTCGGGCCGTCGCCGATCTGTTGGAGCCCGAGGTGGAGTTCGCGGTGGTCACCGCGTGGGAAGCCTACTCGCTGGGCGAGCACGAGATCGCCGAGCGCTTCTCCCAGGGCGACCCGCTGATCTTCGTCCACATGCTCGCCGCGTTCGCGGCAGCTATCGGCCGCGCCATCTACAGTCGGGCCGAACTCGTCTCGACTCTGCGCATCGCCTCGGGCATCTCCGAATAGAGCACCATGGGTGGGCGCTTCGCCGCAGCGAGGCGCCCACCCATGGGCCGGTCTTTCGCCCGCTACGCCGGCGAAAATATGGTGGATACGCTGCAAACTCTTCCGTTTTGTAGTTTTCTGGTTACTATAGGTGTGTCCGGGATATTTACCCGTTGTCATGGTGTACTCACGCAATGGTGATGGTTGTTGCCGTATTCCTGACATAAACCGCATCGCCCGTGCCGCCCATCGCAGGGGGAGCCGGCAGGCTTGGCACACCAAAAGGGACGGGGGAGAGCATGAGCCCAGCACGTGTCCTGTCCGCGGCCGCGGTGAGCACAGCCCTCACCGTGAGCGCGAGCGCCTGCGCCACCGGGGATTTCTCCGAGGCCACCGCCCTCGACGTGTGGATCATGGAGGGCACCAGCCCCGGTGCCGAAGCCTTCTTCTCCGAAGTCTCCGCCGAGTTCGAGCAGCAGACCGGTGCCACGGTCAACGTCCAGTTCGTTCCCTGGGCCGACGCGCACAACAAGTTCGTCACCGCTATCGCCGGGGGCACCATGCCCGACGTGGCCGAAGTGGGCACCACGTGGACGCCGGAGTTCGCTCAGGCCGGGGCCCTCGCCGACCTCACTGACCGCGTCGGCGACACCAGCGGCTACGTTCCCGGACTGCTGGAGGCCGGCACCTTCGAAGACCGCCGTTACGGAGTGCCGTGGTACGTCGGCGTCCGCGCGATCCTCTACCGCACCGACGTGTTCGCCGACCTCGGCCTCGACCAGCCCCGCGACTGGGACGAACTGCGCGAGACCGCCACCACCATCGCCGAGGAGACCGACGATATGGTCGCCTTCCCCGTCCCCGGCAACGCCGAGTACAGTCTGCTGCCGTTCGTTTGGGGAGCCGGGGGCCACATCGCCAGCCAAAGCGACCGCGGCGTGTGGACATCGGGGATCGACAGTTCGGAGTCGCGCGCGGGCATCACCTACTTCACCGACCTGGCCCTTGCGGACAAGGTTTCCACCACTGGCGCCACCACCTGGCAAGAGACCGACATCCAAGACAACTTCGCAGACGGCAACGTGGCTATGGCCATCATGGGAAGTTGGAGCCCCAAAGCGATCCTGGCCGACAACCCCGACCTCGAAGGCAAACTCGGCTCCTTTGCCATTCCCGGTCCCGAAGGCGGCTACAGCCCCTCCTTCCTCGGCGGCGCCCATCTATCGGTGTTCAACGACAGCGACGCCCCCGATCTGTCCTGGCAGTTCGTGGAGCTGCTCACCCGCGACGACTACGCCCTGCGCTGGGCGGAAGAGACCACCTACTTTCCCGGCAAACAGCAGCAGATCGACACCTTCACCGAAACGGCCGACCCGGTGCTGCGCCCCTTCGCCACGCAGATGACCGAGGCGGGGCGCGGCGTTCCCGTCACCCCGGCCTACGGCAAGCTGCAAGGCGAGAAGGTGCTCCAGACCATGGTGCAGTCGATCCTGGCCGGCGATGCGTCGGTCGAAGCCGCCGCCATCGCCGCGGCCGACGACATCGAACAGACCCTCAACGAGGACCCCTGAGCATGAGCCGGCGCCTACTCACCCGGCCGGTCGCCACGGCACCCGACCGGCGCCGCCCCGTGCTCGTGTTGCCCGCTCGGCTTCGGCAGCGAGCGCGGCCATGGCTGCTCCTGGCGCCCGCACTCGCTGTCATCGGCGGGCTGCTGTGCTATCCCTTGGGGCGCGTGGTCTGGCTGTCCTTCCAGGACTACGGGTTGGACAACATCGTTTCCGGCCGGCCCGACTACAACGGCGGCGCCAACTACCTCCGGCTGCTCTCCGACCCCTACCTGTGGTCGGTGGCGTTGCCCAACACCATCGTGTTCGCCGTGGTCGCCGTATGCGCAACGGTCGCCTTCGGCACGCTGGTCGCCCTGCTGTTGCGCAGCCTGCGGCCACTCTGGCGCACCTGGGTCATCGGCTGTGTGATGGTGGCTTGGGCGATGCCGGCCGTCACCGGCACCTACGTCTGGATCTGGATCTTCGACGTCGATCGCGGCATCGTGCGCCAACTGCTCCACGCGCTGGGCCTCATCGGTCCCGAAGGCGTTAACTGGTTCACCGAACGGCTGAGCTTCTACGCGATCGTCACCCTCAACATCATCCACCACGGTTTCCCGTTCGTGGCGGTGACCGTACTGGCCGGGCTCCTCACCATCCCCCGGGAGTTGGGCGAGGCCGCGCTCCTCGACGGCGCCACCGCCTGGCAGCGCTTCTGGCACGTCACGGTGCCCACCATCCGCCCCGTGTTCGCCGTGGTGACCATCCTGTCGACGATCTGGGACTTCAAGGTGTTCGCCCAGGTCTATCTGATGCCGGGCGGCTCCGGTTCCAACGCCGAGGTCCTCAACTTCGGAGTGTGGTCCTACGTGCGTTCCTTCGCCCAACAGAACTATGGGATGGGCTCGGCGATCGCCGTGCTCCTCACCCTCATGCTGCTCGCCATCACCGTCGTCTACCTGCGCGCGCTGTTCCGCGAGGAGGAGTTGCGATGATCTCGACGGCCCACAGGAAGGTGCGTGGCGCCACCTGGGCCACTCCCTCGCGCGCCCGACGCCGAGTGGCCAGGGCTCTCGGCAAGGGCGTGGCGGTGGCCGCGGTCGTGGCGTTCACGCTGTTTCCCGCCTACTTTATGGTGACCAGCGCCTTCGCCGGCCGAGTCACCTCTGGGGTCGACGCCTTAGCACCCGATTCGATCACGCTGGCACATTTCAGTTACGTGCTGGCTGAAGGCGGTTTCCTGGGCTATCTGCGCAACTCTCTCGTTGTCGCGCTCGTGACCGTCGTGGGCTCCGGCCTGCTGGCACTGCTGGCGGCCGTGGCCGTGGCACGCTTCCGGTTCCGACTGCGCACCTCGATTCTGGTTATGGTGCTCATCATCCAGATGGTGCCGCTGGAGGCCCTGGTCATCTCGCTGTTTTTGCTGGTCCGCGATGTGGGGATGCTCAACTCCCTGTTGGGCCTGGCCACCGTCTACGTGGCTCTGTCGTTGCCCTTCGCGATCTGGATGCTGCGTGGCTTCGTCGCCGCCGTGCCCGTCGAGGTGGAGGAGGCCGCCTACATCGACGGCGCCTCATGGGGCCGGATGTTTCGCTCGGTGCTGTTCCCCCTGGTGGCCCCCGGGCTCGTAGCCACCGCGGTCTTTTCCTTCATCACGGCTTGGAACGAGTTCATCCTCGCGCTGACCTTCATGAACCGTGGCGACAAATACACCGTCGCCGTGGGGCTGCGCCAGTTCTTCGGCCAGCACACCACCGACTGGGGCGCGATGATGGCCGCATCGACCGTCATCACCGTGCCGGTCATGGTGTTCTTCCTGTGTGTGCAGCGCGGCTTGGCCTCCGGCCTCGTCGCGGGGGCGGTGAAAGGGTGAGCGTGCCGCACGCCGAGCGCGATTCCGCGCTGCGCCGAATGACCCACACCGTGCTCATGCCCGGCTTCGTCGGCACGCGCGTCCCCGAATGGCTGGCGCGGGCCGCACGTCTGGGCTTGGGCGCGGCCACCTGCTTCGCCGCCAACCTCACCGTCGACGCCGCCGCGCTGACCACCTCGCTGCGCCAGCGCCACAGCGGGCTCATCGTGGCCGCCGACGAGGAGGGCGGAGCGGTGACCCGGTTGGACGCGGCTACCGGCTCGCCCTACCCTAGCCACCGCGAACTCGGCCTGATCGACGATCCCGCGCGCACCCGCGCGGTGGCCCACGCTATAGGCCAACGGCTGCGTGCGGCCGGTATCGACACTGGGCTGGCGCCGGTGGCCGACATCGACTCCGCGGCCCACAACCCCGTGATCGGTACCCGCTCGTTCGGCGCAGACCCGCAGGTGGTGGCCCGCCACGTTACGGCGTTCATCGCCGGCTGCCGCTCTTCAGGAGTGGCAGCCGCGGTGAAGCACTTCCCCGGACACGGCGCCACGAGCACCGACTCCCACCTGGCGCTACCGGTGATCGATATCGACACCCAGACGCTGCACCGTCGAGAGTTGGTGCCCTTTGCCGCGGCTGTCGACGCCGACGTGGAGATGGTCATGGTGGGCCATATCCTCATCCCCGCGCTCGATCCCGCGGCCCCCGCCAGCGTCTGCCCACGCGCCTACACCCTGCTGCGCGAAGAGCTCTCCTTCAATGGGGTGGCCGTGACCGATGCGTTGGACATGCAGGGACTCACGCTGCATATGGGGGGCGCCACATTGGCTGAGAGCGTTGCCAGAGGTGCCGTGGCCGCGCTGCGCGCCGGAGCTGACCTGGTGTGTCTGGGGAACCCCCACGATGCGCCGGGACAGGACGAGACGATCTTTCGCGCCACCTTGCGGGCGGTGCTGGGTGCGGTCGCCGACGGCACGCTCCCGGTCGAGCGGCTGGCCGGCGCAGCCGGACGAGTGCACACTCTGGCTGCGTCGTTACCCCTGGACAGCCAAGCCGAAAACAGGACACGTGGGGCACTTTCTTGACCGAAAGGCCGCGACTCGTAGATGGTTAGCGGTGATGAGGCGCCGCGTCAAGGACATTATGGCCGTCTCAGCCAGATCCGCTCGCACGGAGGCGACAGGGGGAAGACGTGCGTGTCGAACTCGATGATCACCCGATCGAACCTGACTATCCTTGGCCCAAAAGCCCCACCACCGTCCTCATCCGCTGCAACGTTTGCAGGGGGCTGCGCTACTTTGCCGACCGTCACGCCGAGCACCTCGGTGACTACAGCCCCGGCCCGCACTGCAAAACCTGCGGCGAGCGCATCGAGTTCCGCTGCACCGAGTGTGACTCTGCCTGGAGCCCCCTGTCTTAGGAGCACTGATGGCCACGTGCAGAACCTGCAACGGCACAGGTGAGATCGACATTCTCACCACCGACGACGACGGTGAGCGCGTGACCCGGCACCAGCCGTGCCACACCTGCGGCGGCTCCGGGGAGCGCGACGACTGGCCGCCGCCGGGCAGCCGGTGAGGGCGAGGCACCGGGGAGCCGGGACACGCGCCATAGTCATTTCAGCGCAGCTCGCGCTTGAGGATCTTGCCGGTAGCGGTCATCGGTAGCTCCTCGCGGAACTCCACGAGCCGCGGGTACTTGTAGGCGGCTAGACGTTCCTTGGACCAGGCGATGAGCTCCTCCTCGGTGAGCTGGGCGCCCTCCTCGCGCACGATGAACGCCTTGATCTCCTCGCCGTGGGTCTCGTGGGCGACCCCCACGACGGCCACGAGGCTCACAGCGGGGTGCTCCAGCAGCACCTCCTCCAGCTCACGCGGGTAGACGTTGTAGCCACCGCGGATGATCATGTCCTTGGAACGGTCGACGATGAAGTAGAAGCCATCCTCGTCGCGGCGCGCGATGTCGCCGGTGCGGAACCATCCGTTCTTGAAGACCTGCTCGTTGACCTCTGGCCGGTTGTGGTAGCCCTTCATCACGCAGTGGCCGCGCACCGCGATCTCGCCGGGACCCTCGCCCTCCACGTCGTCGAAGTTCTCGTCGACGAGCTTCATCTCCACGCCCCAGATGGGCTTGCCGATCGATCCGGGCTTGGCGCCGCTGCGCGGGTCGTTGAAGGAGACCACCGGGGAGGTCTCCGAGAGGCCGTAGCCTTCGGCGACCCCGAGGTCGAACTTGTCCTTGACCCGACGGCTCAAGTCGGCGGGCAGGGCCGAGCCACCGGAGACCACGCTCTTGAGCCGTGCGGCGATGGCCTCGATGTCGTGGCCGCCCTTGGCCCCCACCAGACCCCAATACATCGTGGGTACACCGGCGAACACCGTGACCTTTTCCCGCTCCATCAGCGACAGGGACTCCTCGGCGTCGAAACGCGACTGTAGCACCAGCGTGGCGTGCCGGTAGAAGGCCACGTTCATCATCGCCGTCTGTCCGAAGATGTGGAACAGCGGCAGCACCGCCAGGTAGACGTCGGGGTCGTCAGGGTCGCGTTCAAACAGCCCGTCGGAGGCCACGACGTTGAACGCCAGGTTGTTGTGGGTCAACTCGGCACCCTTGGGCCGGCCCGTCGTGCCGCTGGTGTAGATGAGGACTGCGGTGTCGTCGGCCTCGGTGCGCACCGTCTCGAAGGTGGTGGGCATGCCCTCCAGCGCCGCCCACAGGGTCTGCGCGCCGTCGATGGTCGACTCGGTGGCGCCGGGAGTGGCGGGGAGGTCGATGTAGGTCTCACAGGCAGCGACCTCGTTGAAAGCCTTCCACGCGCGCTCGCCCAGCGGAAGGTCAGGCGTACCGGCGAAGGCGAACAGTGCTTTGGCGCCGGAGTCTTCCAGGTGGTAGGCGATCTCTGGAGCGGTCAGTAGCACGTTGAGGGGCACGACGACCGCGCCGGCTTTGAGCGCTCCGAAGTAGACGAAGGGGAAGTAGGGCGTGTTGGGGGAAACCAGCGCGACCCGGTCCCCAGGCTCCACCCCGCGAGCCACCAGCAGCGCAGCGACCTGGTTGGCGATCGCGTCGACGAACCCGTAGTTCAGCCGAAGATCACCGAAGACCACTGCGTCCCGCTCCGGAACCTTCCTGGCCCCGTCCTCCAGAAGTGCAGATAGGTTGAGCATCCCGCCTCCTTGGTGTCAGTGGTGTCGATCACCCCTTTCTACCGCAGAGTAACTTCATTAGTGGCGGGTGCCACCCGCTTTTTACGGTCTTTCTGCTATGCCGGCTTCGTTCGCTTCTGACCGGGGCATCCGTGCGCTTTCCCCTACCGCTCAAGTTTTGCGAGTTAACCCGGGAACCGCCGGCGCGCTAACCTTGGTCTTCAGTAACGTTGAGACCCGGCAGAGGACAGTAGTAGGCGATGACAGCGGTTGACGCAGACCAGGTCGCGGGCGACACCTACGACGCCCGCGCGCTGCAAGACAAGTGGCAGGCGCGATGGGCCAAGGACACCCCCTTCGTAGCCAGCGAAGATCCGGCCGACGACCGTCCGCGCCGCTACGTGCTCGACATGTTCCCCTACCCGTCGGGCGACCTCCACATGGGCCACGCAGAGGCGTTTGCCATCGGCGACGTCATCGCCCGTTACCGGTTCCAGCTCGGCGAGAACGTGCTCCACCCCATCGGTTGGGACTCCTTTGGCCTACCCGCCGAGAACGCCGCCATCAAGCACGACTCCCACCCGGCGGAGTGGACCTACGCCAACATCGAGACCCAGGTCCAGTCGTTCCAGCGCTACGGCATCTCCTTTGACTGGTCGCGCCGGCTGCACACCTCCGACCCGGAGTACTACCGCTGGAACCAGTGGCTGTTCCTGCGCTTCTTCGAGCGCGGCCTCGCCTACCGCCGCGACGGCCTGGTCAACTGGTGCCCCCAGGACCAGACGGTGCTCGCCAACGAGCAGGTCGTTCAGGGGCACTGTGAACGCTGCGGTACCGAGGTGGTGCGCCGCAGCCTAAACCAGTGGTACTTCAAGATCACTGAATACGCCGACCGGCTGCTCGACGACATGAGCCAGTTGGAGGGCCACTGGCCTGAGCGCGTACTGCTGATGCAGCGCAACTGGATCGGTCGCTCCCACGGCGCCGACGTGCGCTTCGTGATCGAGGGACGCGACGAGCCCGTCACCGTCTTCACCACCCGTCCTGACACCCTCTACGGCGCCACGTTCTTCGTCGTCGCCGCCGACGCCGAATTGGCCGACGAGCTGTGCGCTCCCGAGCAGCGCGCCGAATTCGAGGCTTACCGCGAGCAGGTGAGCAAGCTCAGCGACATCGAGCGCCAGGCCACCGAGCGCGAGAAGACCGGCGTTTTCCTGGGCCGCTACGCCGTCAACCCGGTCAACGGTGAGCGTATCCCCGTCTGGGCCGCCGACTACGTCCTGGCCGACTACGGCCATGGCGCCATCATGGCGGTCCCCGCCCACGACCAGCGCGACCTCGACTTCGCACGCACCTTCGACCTACCGGTGCGGGTGGTTGTCGAGACCGGAGAAGCCGATCCGGCCGAGACCGGCATCGCCGCCCCTGGTGAGGGCACCCTGATCAACTCCGGGCCGATCGACGGACTCGACAAGACCGAGGCCATCGCGCGCATCACCGAGATCCTGGCCGAGCGCGGCACCGGCCAAGCGGCGGTCAACTACCGGCTGCGCGACTGGCTGCTGTCGCGGCAGCGCTTCTGGGGCACCCCCATCCCGATCATCCACTGCCCCGCCTGTGGCGAGGTTCCGGTGCCCGACGACCAGTTGCCGGTGCGTCTGCCCGACAACATGCGCGGCGCCGATCTGGCCCCCAAGGGGATCTCCCCCCTGGCCGCCGCCACCGACTGGGTCAACGTCGACTGTCCCTCCTGCGGCGGTGCCGCCAAGCGCGACACCGACACCATGGACACCTTCGTCGACTCCTCGTGGTACTACCTGCGCTACTGCTCGCCCCAGAACGAACAGCTCCCCTTCGAGACCGACAAAGTCAACAAGTGGGGGCCGATCGACCAGTACGTAGGGGGAGTGGAACACGCCATTCTCCACCTGCTCTACAGCCGGTTCGTCACCAAGGTCCTCTACGACATGGGCATGGTCGGCTTTACCGAGCCCTTCACGCGGCTGCTCAACCAGGGCCAGGTCATCAACCAGGGCAAGGCCATGTCGAAGTCCCTGGGCAACGGGGTCGATCTGGGGGCGGAGATCGACACCTACGGGGTCGACGCCGTACGGTTGACCGTGGTCTTCGCCGGCCCGCCTGAGGACGACATCGACTGGGCCGATGTTTCTCCCGCGGCCTCGCTGCGGTTCCTCAACCGCGCCCTGAAGGTCATGACCCAAGTGGGGGCCGCCTCGGCACCGGGAACCGACCCCACCGACGGGGACCGGGCGCTGCGCAAGGTGACCCACCAGACCTTGGACAAGATCACCGCGGCCATCGAGGCGCAGCGTTTCAACGTCGCCATCGCCCGTGTCATGGAATTGGTCACCGCCGCGCGCAAGGCCATCGACTCCGGTCCCGGCGCCGGCGACCCCGCCACCCGCGAGGCAGCCGAGGTCATCGCGACGACGCTGTCGCTCGTCGCACCCTACGTGGCTGAGGAAGGCTGGGAACGCCTCGGGTACACCGGCTCGGTCGCCATCGGCAACTGGCGCACTCCCGATCCCGAACTGCTGGTTCAGGACTCGGTCACCTGTGTGGTCCAGGTGTCGAGCAAGGTGCGTGACAAGCTGGAGGTTTCCCCCGATATTGACGAGGATGAGTTGGAACGCCTCGCGCTGGCGTCCGAGCGGGTGCAAAGCTTCATCGGGGAGCGTCAGATCCGCAAGGTCGTGGTGCGGGCGCCTAAGCTCGTCAACATCGTGGTGGGCTGAAAGTCCCGTCGCAACGCACGCCAACGGGCGGTTGGCCGCCCGTTGGCCAGGGGGCCTACGACAGCGAGGAGCCCATGGCCGACACCAGCCGGCGCACGTCACGCCTGCCCATACGACCGATCGTGGCGACGGTGGGCGTCGTGGTCGTCAGCGCCGTCACCATCGTCGGCGGGCAGATGTTGGCCCGACAGGCCCCGGCCGTGCAGGCCGCTCCCGCCGACACCTTCGCCAGCCCGCCCGGCTGTGCGGTGATCAGCGCGGAACTCGTGGAGTCCGTGGCGCCCGCGGCCACCCCGCGCCCCTCTCAGCCGGGGCCGCTGCACGAGGGGGGCGGCAACACGTGCGTATGGAGTTCGGTGGGGACCGGTGAGGCTCCTCCGCGCTCGCTGCGGGCCAGTTTCCGGGTCCACTTCACCGACAAATCGGGGGAGACCAGCGGGGCTCGCGCGGCCACGAACCGGCTCCGCGCCGTCACCCCCGCCGAGTGGGGCAGTGGCGTCGCATCGGTGCCGCAGGTGGGTGAAGACGCGCTGGTGTGGCCCGGCGCTGGCGGCGAGGGTGCTGCCGAACTCGCCTTCCGCAGGGACAACCTCGTGGTGCGGCTTTGGTTCGGCGGTGCCGCCGACAGCGGGGGTGCCGCCCTCTCCTATGGGCAGGCCAGGGACAGTGTGGTCGGGGTGGCCCGACAGCTCGCCGAAGCGTTGTAGGCAGCAGTGCCGCCCACAGCACCTGGGCTCTCCTCCCCTTTGTTAAGGTGCCGGCCGCATGGTCGCATGGCCGTGAGATTGGACGCTGGATGCCCCCTTCCCAGGCACGGTCCACTCGCCGCACCAGCGAGTTCGGATACGGGTGTACCTGCTGCCTGCTGTTTCTGGTGATCGGGCTCGTCTTCTTCGCCGCGGCCGGATACATCCTCCTTTTCCACTCGGTGGAGGTGGGTCGGCTCCTGGGGGAGCTGTTCGGTCGAGGGTGAGGCTCGTCCGTGGCCACGGTGTCGGTGGCCGCTTTTAGGTTGGACGCGAGCCACCCCCACATGCCAACGAGAGAAAGGTGCTGATGGCCCAGCCACCCCCCGCCGGACCGCCAGCGGACCCTCCCGGGCAACCACCCCCGCCTCCCGGGGACACGCCTGCCGGTGGCCCGCCCCCCTCATTTCCTCCTCCTGCCTCCCAGGGAGCTGCCTTCCCCATCCCCGCGGCCACCCCCTCCATTGGTTCGGCACCCAAGAAGAGCAACCGTGGTTGCACGATCGTGATGATCGTGGCCGTTGCTGTAGCGGGAGTGATCCTGATCGCCTTCGTCGTGGGCGTGGGGTTGCTGATCGAGAGCGGACGCAGTTCCGGTCACGTCTACAGCGCGCTGCCGGAGTGCTCAGTTGTCGAGGGCGAGGCCCTGGGCCGACTGGTTCCCCGGCACGACCGGGTGATCGATGAGAAACTGACGGCCTCGACCGACCCGCAGGCCCCGCAGTCGTGGGAGGCGCGCCAGTGCCAGTGGAGCACCCCCAAGGACAGCCGCCGGGTCCCCTCCGACGCCCTCGTCCTGCTCTCCCGCTACGAGGATCAGTTCGGGATCTCGGGGCAAGATGCCGCTTCCCAAGATCTAGCGCAGCGATCCGAGCAGTTCGACACTTCGGCGCTGGATGACCTGGGAGATGAAGCTCTCACCTGGTATGACTCGCAAAACGAGGCTGGGTGTGTGGGCACACGGCTATCCAACCTGGTGTTCTCGATCTGCTACACCTCGGCTACCAACTACTACTACACCGAGACTCTGCCCCCCGATGAGGCCATCGCTGAGGCGGAGAAGCTGACCCGCGAGGTCGTTGCCACGGTGCGCGACAGCGGCTCTTGAGCGCCGATGTGACCCGGCCTCTCGCGCGCCGGGTCACATCACAGGCTCTCGTTGAGGAACCGCCTGACCGCGGGGGCGACGTCGGGGGAGAAGGGACGGTCCTCATCGAGCACAGCGGCGCCGGGGGAGTCGTCGTACATGCGCAGGATGTGGTCGGCGCCTTCGAGATCGACTCGCCGCGCGTTGGACAACCCTGTCATGAGCCGGTCAACTTCGGATTCGGTGACCTGGGAGTCGGCTGTTCCCCACAGCACGAGAGAGTTCACCTCCGAGGGCACCTGCTGCGCTAGGCGTACGGGGTCCATGGCGTCGATCTGGCGCAGGAACGGTGCGACGCTGGGGTTGAACAGCGGCTCGATCTGCGGAGGAAGGTCCTCGGGCAGCGACTCTCCGGCGCGGAGGCGCGCAACCGAGTACCGGGTGTCAGAGAGCCACTTCGTCGCCGTGGGGGCGTCCAGTGCTCCCTGGCTTTCGGCGGTGCGGATTCGTTCGGTCAGTTGGCGATCGATGAGGTCGAGGTAGCGGTCGCCGACCGGTGCGACGAGGATGAGCCCGGTGGGCGGGTGCTCGTCGATGACGTGGGTAGAGCGCAGCGCGAAGATGCTGCCCTCGCTGTGTCCGACCACCAGCAGCCGGGAGGTGTCGATTTCGGGTTGGGAGGCGAGGCGGGCGTAGGCGTGGATCATCTCGCTCTCGAACACGTCGTAGCCGACCGGCTCGTCGGGGGAGCGAGAGGCGTGGCCGGTTTCGCCGGAGCCGAGTTTGTCGTAGCGCAGTGAGGCCACGCCCGCCTGCGCCAGGACCCGCGCGAGGTTGGCGTTGGTGTCGGCGTTGGGGCGGGCCTCGCTGTTGCCGTCGCGGTCGGTGGGGCCACTGCCGGAGATGATCAGCGCGCCGGGAAGCGGGCCGTCGGCGTTGTCGGGAACGGCGAAGGTTCCGTGCAGCGTGTCCGGGCCGCTGGTGAAAGTGATGTCGTGTTCGGTTACCGCGGGCGCCGGAGCGGGGGAGGTGGTCTGGGACGGCGGGTCTCCCTGTGGCGCGCAGCCGGTCACGAACAGAGCGAGACAGCCCAGAGCCAGGACGAGGCAGCGGCGTATTACGGCCAGAGAGCGCGACATGTCCCCTACCGTAGTCCGCGCTGGAGCCACCCGTTGCGGCGCCACTGTCTCGGGCTGATTCGCCCTGAGGTCACGGGAGTGTGCCGAATTGAAGCGAAGGCGTTACACCTTGCGCAGTACCGCGACGACCTTGCCGAGAATGGTCGCCTGGTCGCCGCTGATGGGCTGGTACTCCTCGTTGCGTGGCAGCAGCCAGACATGGTCGCCGTCGCGTTTGAACGCCTTGACCGTGGCCTCGTCATCGATGAGGGCGGCCACGATGTCGCCGTTGTTGGCCTCGGGCTGTTGACGGACAACGACCAGGTCACCGTCGTTGATGGCGGCTTCGACCATGGAGTCGCCGACCACGTTGAGCATGAACAGCCGGCCCTCGCCCACAAGCTGCTTGGGCAGCGTGAAGACGTCCTCGACGGACTCCTCGGCCAGCACCGGCCCGCCGGCGGCGATGCGCCCCAGCACGGGAACGTCGGTCGAGCGCTCGGCATCGGCGGCGTGATCGAAGTGCAACTCGTCCCATGAGCGCACGGGGGGCTGGCCCGGAATGCGAATTTCCACCGCACGTGGGCGGTTCTGATCGCGGTGCAGGTAGCCCTTACGTTGCAACACCTTCAATTGGTGCGCGACACTAGAAGGGCTCGACAGCCCCACCGCGTCACCGATCTCCCGGATGGACGGCGGGTAGCCACGTTGCTGCACGTAACGATGGATGACGTTCAGGACACTCTGCTGACGATCCGTGAGTTTCGGAGTGGCGTCCGACTGTGTCGTTGAGGTCTGCTCGGCGTCGGTCCCCCCCGCGCCGATATCAGTGGCAGTGGGCCGGAGTGCGGTGACGGCCTTTCCACCCGTGTGAGGTTCCTGCGTCACGTGGTTCTCCTCCGGCACGTCCGGCCTCCTCGGCGGGTCGGTGTGGGGTGTCAGGCGTCCACCGCCATCGGCGGTGTGACAGCGGTATCTCGATGCGATGTCGTGCGCGCGACGAGGTCGGTGTATCGCAAGTACAGCGTGTCCAAGGTTAGTGCCCTAACAGAGCGATATCAAACAAACGTTCGAGATGGTGCTGAAAAATTCGTCAGGATACGGTAGTAATCGAACGTCAGTTCTATTGGGTTCGCGTTCAAAGGTGAAGACAGTGTGTACAGTCGGATCTGCGTCCGCGGCTGCCGCCGTGCCCGAGGCACCGTTGCCCCCAAAAAACCTAGGCCCCGGTCATGATCCCGCTGGGGCGGATCGTCGCTCGCCGTCACACGCCCAGCGTTCCGTGCTGCGGGTGGTTCACTCCGCGCCCGAGACCGAGGTTTACGACTGGTCCGTTGACGTCCCCGAGTGGGCGGGAGGAGCCGTGAGCACCCCCAGCGGCGGTTCGTCCGCCACAATCCTGCCCTCCGTCGAAGGGCTGCCCGATCTCTCCGCGCCTCCTTCCCCTCCCCGCGGTCCGCGGTTGACCCGTCGCGGTCGTCTCGTGCTCGTCAGCGCGCTGGCTACCGCGCTCACGGCGGGCTTCGCGCTCACGGTGGTGCTGACCATGGCGCTTGGGACCTCCGCGGCCGGAGCCTCCACCGAGTCAGATGAGCTCGACACCTCATCGTCGACGATCGTGGTCGAAGACGGTGACACGTTGTGGGAGATCGCGCAGCGAATACGCCCCAACCACGACCCCCGCAGCACGGTTTACGAGCTCGTCGAGATCAACGACCTCAGCGACACCAGAATCGACCCGGGCCAAGTGCTGCTACTGCCCTCCTCCTGACCTCAGCCCCGGCGGCATCGCATCGGTGTGGCGCCGCGCGATGGCCGGCACCCATGCGACATGGGACAGCAGAGGTTGCCCTCCCACCCCCCTCGCGCTCGTGGGAAGTTTCACCTGGGCGGCCTAAGCCGACACGCTCAGGCGCGCCGCCTCGCCAAACCTGCCTGACTCCGCCATGATGACCTGCACTTCAACCGCGACGACCGGTGGTTTCCGGCGGCCGACGGCTCGACAGTGAAGGTAATTTCCCCACAATATCTAGTGGGCTACTGGAACAACCCACCCAGAAATTGTGCTTTAGTGGGTGGCAGATCAAACGTTCGCCATTGCCGCCACGGCGGAGGGCCGGCGCGCCCGCCGGCCGCCTCCGCCGTTGGGGCCAGCGACGGGGAAGCCAGCCATGCGCACACGGGGGGAGGCGTGCCAGCGTGCACTGTCCGTTCTGCCGCCACCCTGACACGCGGGTGATCGACAGCCGCTCCACCGACGACGGCGCGGCCATCCGGCGCCGACGCTCCTGTGCGGAGTGCGGGCGGCGTTTCACCACCCAAGAGACTGTGCTGCTTATGGTCGCCAAACGGTCTGGCGTGACCGAGCCGTTCTCGCGCGCCAAGATCATCGCCGGCGTGCGCCGCGCCTGTCAGGGACGTCCCGTCTCTGAGGATGCGCTCGCTCTCTTGGGCCAGCGGGTCGAAGAGTCGATTCGAGGCCGGGGGAGCGCCGAGGTACCCGCCCACGAGGTCGGACTGGCCATCCTCGGGCCGCTGCGCGACCTCGACGAGGTGGCCTACCTGCGCTTCGCCTCGGTGTATCGCAACTTCGCGTCGCTGGAGGACTTCGAACGCGAGATCGCCGGCCTGCGGGCCGAGCGTGACGGGCCGGCCTAGCCGGTCTCCATCGGCGCATGGTGCCGCCGTGGGCGCCGGGCTGGCGAGCGCCCGAACAGCACCACCGCGCGAACGCGCGTATGGGGCACTCACAAAGTGCCTTGTGAGATGGCGTTAACCGGGTATGGGCAAACCACAAGGGGAACGAGATGACCGAGACGACCAGCGGAGCATCGGCGCGCAAAGGCAAGCAGTCCCAGCGCAAAGGCTTGAAGATGCAGCGTATTTTCACCACACCCGGCGTCCATCCCTACGACGAGATCGAGTGGGAACGCCGCGACGTCGTGATGACCAACTGGCGTGACGGTTCGGTCAACTTTGAACAGCACGGCGTGGAGTTTCCCGCTGCCTGGTCCATGAACGCCACACAGATCGTCGCGAGCAAGTACTTCCGCGGCGCGCTGGGCACTCCCGAGCGGGAGTGGAGCCTCAAACAGCTCGTCGACCGGGTCGCCGGCACCTACACCCAGACCGGCCTCCGTTACGGCTACTTCGCGACCGATGACGACGCCGAGGTCTTCGACCACGAGCTGAAGTACGCCCTGGTACACCAGCTTTTCAGCTTCAACTCCCCGGTGTGGTTCAACGTCGGCACCGCTTCCCAACAGCAGGTCTCGGCCTGCTTCATCCTGTCGGTCGACGACACCATGGAGTCGATCCTCGACTGGTACAAGGAAGAGGGCATCATTTTCAAGGGCGGCTCCGGCGCCGGAGTCAACCTGTCGCGCATCCGCTCCAGCAGCGAGCTGCTGTCCTCGGGCGGCACCGCCTCGGGTCCGGTCTCCTTCATGCGCGGCGCCGACGCCTCGGCGGGCACCATCAAGTCCGGCGGCGCCACCCGCCGCGCGGCCAAGATGGTCGTCCTCGACGTCGACCACCCCGACGTCGAGGAATTCATCGAGACCAAGGCACGCGAGGAACACAAGATCCGTGCCCTGCGCGACGCCGGGTTCGACGTTGACCTCGGAGGCTCCGACATCGTCAGCGTCCAGTACCAAAACGCCAACAACTCGGTGCGGGTCTCCGACGCCTTCATGCGCGCCGTGGAATCGGGGTCGGAGTTCCACCTCACCTCGCGCACCACCGGCGAGTCCGTCGTTACCGTCGACGCCCCCACCCTGTTCCGCAAGATGGCCACCGCCGCCTGGGAGTGTGCCGACCCCGGGCTGCAATACGACGACACGATCAACGACTGGCACACCGCCCCCGAGAGTGGCCGCATCTCCGCCAGCAACCCCTGCTCGGAGTATGTCCACCTGGACAACTCCTCGTGCAACCTGGCATCGATCAACCTGCTGAAGTTCCTACGCCCCGACGACACCTTCGACGTCGAGCGGTTCGTCAAGCTCACCGAGTTGGTCATCACGGCGATGGACATCTCCATCACCTTCGCCGACTTCCCCACCGACAAGATCGCCGAGACCACCCGCGCCTTCCGCCAGCTCGGCATCGGCTACGCCAACCTCGGCGCACTGCTCATGGCTACCGGTCACGCCTACGACTCCGACGGGGGCCGGGCCCTCGCGGCGGCCATCACCTCCCTGATGACCGGTACCGCCTACAAGCGCAGCGCCGAACTGGCCGGCATCGTCGGCCCCTACGAGGGCTACGCCAAGAACGCCGAGCCGCACAAGCGGGTCATGCGCAAGCACGCCGCGGCCAACGACGACCTGCGCACGATCCACGAGATGGACCGCGACATCGTGGCCGCGGCCACCCGCGAGTGGGAGGGCTGCCTCAAGACCGGCGAGCGCAACGGGTGGCGCAACGCCCAGGCCAGCCTGCTCGCCCCCACCGGCACCATCGGCTTCATGATGGACTGCGACACCACCGGTATCGAGCCCGACTTCTCGCTGGTCAAATACAAGAAGCTGGTCGGCGGCGGTTCCATGCAGATCGTCAACCAGGCCATCCCGCGGGCATTGAAGAACCTGGGCTACCCCCAGGAGCAGATCGAGGCGATCGTCGAGTACATCTCCGAGAACGGTCATGTGGTCGACGCCCCCGGCCTGCGTCCCGAGCACTACGAGGTCTTCGACTGCGCCATGGGTACGCGCTACATCGAGCCCATGGGTCACGTGAAGATGATGGCCGCCGTGCAGCCGTTCCTGTCCGGTGCCATATCCAAGACGGTCAACGTGCCCGAGGAAGCCACCGTCGAGGATTTCGAGCGCATCTACTTCGAGGGCTGGAAGCTCGGCCTCAAAGCGCTGGCCGTCTACCGCGACAACTGCAAGGTGGGCCAGCCGTTGTCCACCGCCAAGTCCGAGGAAGCCGAGCAGACCAAGCCCGAGCCCCAAGTTGTCGAGGTGCATCGGCCGATCCGGCGCCGGCTGCCCAAGAAGCGCCCCAGCGAGACCATCTCCTTCTCGGTGGGTGGCGCTGAAGGCTACATCACCGCAGGCTCCTACCCCGACGACGGGCTCGGCGAGGTATTCATGAAGCTCGGCAAGCAGGGGTCGACCCTGGCCGGTGTCATGGACGCCTTCTCCATCGCGATCTCCATCGCGTTGCAGTACGGCGTCCCGCTGGAGACCTACGTCGAGAAGTTCACCAACATGCGCTTCGACCCGGCGGGTATGACCGACGACCCCGACATCCGCATGGCGCAGTCGGTCGTCGACTACATCTTCCGCCGGCTGGCCTTGGACTACCTGTCCTACGAGGAGCGCGCCGCCCTGGGGGTGCTCTCGGCTGAGGAGCGCGCCGCCCAAGCCGCCGGCGAGGACCCCGCCCAGGTGGCGGCCCAAGTCGAGTCCTACGCCCAGTCGGCCCCGCTGGCCGGCCGTGACGACACCGAGCACGAGCCCGACGAGCCGGCTCTCGAGGACGTGGGCGCCCACGACACTACCGAGCTGGCCGAGACCAAGGGCGGCTTCACTGCCGACGCCCCGCTGTGCGTCACCTGCGGTACCAAGATGCGCCCCTCCGGCAGTTGCTACGTCTGCGAGGGCTGCGGCTCCACCAGCGGTTGCAGCTAGCACTGGCCGCTTTCCGTTAGGAGCGCTGGTGGCGGTCGGGGGAGTCGGGCAGGTGCCGGCTCCCCCGTGCCTTATCTGGCCGATCGGTTCTCGGCCAGCAGCGTGAGCGATCTGAGGACCCCCTGGGAGCCCTGTGCGTGGTGCTTGACGTAGTGCTTGGCCTGCTCGCCGGTCAGAGCTGGACCTGCTGGCTGACCCCGCAGTACTGCTTGAGCACGAGCACGGCCCGGTCTCTGAAGAACTCCTGGCGGAAGCGGAGGCCGCATGGACCGGGGAACGTCGACACCCCTAAGTCAGCCTTGCCGGTCGACCTCGTTCACCTGCTGGGCACCGAAGTCGGCGGCTTTGATGAGGCTGAGGTCAAGATGATGAGCAAGGAGGCGGCAGTCGCCAGGGTGCAGCGGTATTGGATCGACGGCGACTGATCGAGGTTTTGCGGCCGGGTGGCTCCGGGATGGGACGTTCTGCCGGTTCCAGGGATCACTTTGTGAGCTGGGATATTGTGCGGCGAATCTGGCGATTATGGATCTTGGCGGCAGGGTAACCCATGGGCACCGATCGAAAGGTGGCCGCCATGTTGATCGCTGAGATTCTGCGGACCAAAGGTGCCGCCGTGGTGACCGTCGACACCGACACGACCGTCGCCCAACTCCTGACCGAACTGTCCCGACACAACATCGGCGCGGTGGTGGTGACCCACAACGGCACGCTCGCCGGGATCGCCTCCGAGCGCGATGTCGTCCGCCGCTTGGACGAGTACGGCGCTGACCTGCTCAGCGCCCCAGTCGCTGACATCATGACCGCCGTCGTGATCACCTGTGCTCCCAGCGACACCGTCGACACGCTGACCATGCTCATGACCGAGAACCGTGTCCGCCACGTGCCCGTCCTCTCTGAGGGCAACCTCATGGGCATCGTCAGCATCGGCGACGTGGTCAAGAGCCATATCAGCCAACTCGAGCAGCATCGCCGCCAGCTTGAGGCCTATATTACGCAGGGCTAGGTTGTTGTTTTTGAACGGCCGGGGGTGTGGGCCGTAGGCAGTGTTCTCCGTTCGCTCGTGCCTCGATCGCTGCGCGATCTCGGCAGCCTGCGGGGTGCCCGTTCTCGCCGCCCTTTCCAAAAAACAGAACCTAGCCCGACGATCGCTCCACCAGCGTCGTAGGGGCGAGCGGCGGGGGTGCCAGAGCCGCCACCCACCCGCCGTGCCCACGTTGCTCGCCGCGCTACGCATCCGCTTAAGGCGGGCGTTTCCGACATGCCTTTTCCGTCGCTGTTTCTTCGTATATGCCGAGGTATCCGTTAGGGTCCGCTTATACCCGATCCACCACCGTAGGGTCGGCCCCTGGCGAGCGGCTCCCTTTTTTCTACGGTGACCACTGCCGCCCTGCCACCTCCACAGCGGCTCATCAGCCACGACGGAACCGGATCGCGCACGATCGCGTCTGAGTCATGTCCCTCATATGCAAGGAGCAACACCAATGTCCTTCGCGCAGACGGTGCGCGGGGCCGCCGACCAGCTCGCCCAAGGGGGCGATCCGCGAGAGGCGGCTTCCGACGCGCTGGGCCAGGCGGCGGAGGGGGTCGGGCTTGATCCGGGCGACTTCCTCGCCGCCCGTGAGCAGGGTGCCTCCACCGGCACCCGCATCGAACAGAAGACCACCTCTTTGGGCAACGCCGGCGAGGCCCTCAACAGCAGTAGCTACGAGTCCGGACCCGAAGGCCCGGTCCACGTCATCACTCCCATGGTGATCCCACGCGGACGCACCCTGACCGCCATGCTCCCGGTGATCCTGCTCGCCGTGGTCGGCCTGTTGGGCACGGCGGTCACCGTTCCCATCCCCGGCGCGACGCTGCTCTTCTTCGGCTTGCACTTCTGGCTGATCGTCGTGGCTATCGCCGCGTTCATGTGGTGGCGCCAGGGCATGGTCATGGTGCCTGACGGCTGCCATGCTCTCATCACCAAGTTCGGCAAGCTCGAAAACATCGCGCCGCCGGGCAAGGTCACGCTGCTCAACCCGTGGAAGCGGGTCTCCTACCTCGTCAACACCACGCGGGAGTACCCGTTCAACGCCCCCATCCGCGAGGCGCCCACCAAGAGCGGGGTCAAGGCTTCGGTCGACCTGTTCCTACAGTTCCGCATCGAGGACCCTGAGCAGTTCATCTACACGCTCGGCGCGGTCCAGGGGTTCCAGGACAAGCTGACCAACGCCACCAGCGAGACCACCCGCAGCCTCATCTACGACCAAGAGGCATCGGCGATCTACGACCTGGTCGGTGAGAGCACCGCAGGGCTGCTGGAACAGCTCAACCAGCAGTTCCTGCCGGCAGTGCGCTTGACCAACGCCAATATCACCCACGCCGAGCCCTCCAGCCAGGAGTATCGGATGGACTTGGCCGCCACCGAGATGGTGCGCGTGGCCAAGGAGGCCTACACCTACGAATACGAGCTCCAGTTGCGCAAGGAGCAAAACGAGGGGGACCTCAACAAGGAGTTGGCCTCGCTAAACGAAACGCTGTCGGCCATTCAGGCCGAGATCGCGCAGTACCAGGCCCAGATGGACACCGCCCTGGAACGCGAGACCAACCGGGCGCGCTCCCTGGCCCGCCAGCGCTTCGTCGAGGCTGAGAGCACCGCCCAAGCCAACGCGGCGCTTCTGGAAGCCCAGGCACTCGACATCCGGGCGGTCAGCGCCGCTGAGGCTCCCGAGATCCTCAACTACACCTACCAGCAAGACTTGCTCGACAAGCTGGAGTCGGTGGCCGACAGCCTCCCGCAGATAGTGCGCATCGGCGCCGTCGACTCCGCCGCCGTCAACTTCTTGCAGGTGGCTCAGGAGATCGTCGGCGGGGCCGACAGCGAGCTGTTCTCCGATTCCGACATGGCCGCCATCCGCGCCCGCGTCGAGGAGATCTCCGAACGCATCGCCTCCCGCGAGGCCGAGATCAACGAGCTGTTGGAGCACGAAGAGCGCACCGTCGACACGCCCGACCCTGCGGACACCGAGGACGTGCCCGGCGCCGACCGGGTGGAACAGATCCGCGAGTCCGTCTCCGACGGCGCGATCGACGACCGGCTCGACTCCATCGTCGACGGTGACGCCGGTTCCACGGCCGCCGAGCCCGGCCGGCAAGGAGGTGACGTCTGATGAGTCAGGCGGCAACAACGATGGGGCGCGGCTCCTCCAGTATCAAGGAGTCGCTGGCTTCTTGGAGTGACATCGCCGGCCTGCTGCGTGGCGGTGACCAGGGTGCGTTGGTGCCCGTGGTCATTCCCCGCGACAGCCGCGGGCTGAAGTGGATGGTGCTCGTCTGGATTGGCCTCTACCTGCTGTGTTTGGGCGGCGTCGCGCTGCTCGCCCAACCTCTGCTGCTGGGGTGGCTGGCCATTCCCGCGTTCGTGCTCGGTGTGGCGTCGCTGCTGCTGGCCCTGCTGTGGTGGTGGCGTTCCTCCATCGTCGAAATCGAGCAGGGCACGGTCGGTATTCTCACCAAGTTCGGCAAGATCGAACCCGAGGGCAGGCTCGCCCCCGGGCGGCACTACCTGTGGAATCCCTGGTCACGGGTTGACTTTGTCGTCGACATCACCACGGAGATCCCCTACACCGCCCCTGTTTTGGCGTGCCCCACCCACGAGAACGTGCCGCTGAAGTCCATCGAGTTCTTCTTGAAGTTCCGCATCAACGACGCGGTGGCTTTCGTGCGCACCATCGGGGCCAGCAACTTCGACCTGGTGCTGTCCAACGCCGTACAGGACGCCATTCGCCAGCGCAGTCGGCGGGTGCAGACCGAAAGCGCTTATGACCTGCGCGGTTCCGACGTGGCTGACATGCAAGATCTGCTCAACCGCCAGCTCAGTCGCTACGGGGTGCAGATCATGGGGTGCAACATCCCCGACGTGCAGCTTCCCAACCAGTATCAGCAGAACCTGGCCACCCGCGAGCGGGTCGCCAAGGAGTTGGTGGCCTACGAGCAGGAGTGGGAACTCACGCGCAAGCGCCGCATCGACACGTTGCTGATGGACATCGAACGCTCCAAGAAGACCCGCGACGCCAAGATCGTCGAGGTCAACGCTGCCCTCAACCAGGCACGCAAGGACGTCGCCCAGATGCTGGAGGAGCAGGAGACCGAGGCACAGCGGGTCCGCTACGAGATCGAGACCCGGGGGCGCGGCGACCTCGTCGCGGCCCAGAACGAGGCCAAGGCCAAGCGACGGTTGGCCACCTCCTACCGGGACAATCGGGCGTTCCTGGAGTACGAGTTGGCGCGGCGCCGCCTCGACGTTGGCGCCACGCTCGCCGAGCGCGCCCCACAGCCGGTGATCGTGCACACCGAGTCGGGCTCGGGGGACACCTCGGCACTGTCAACTCTGCTCATGGCGCAGTTGCTGCCGCAGATGGGCCAGCAGCGCCCCGACCGGCAGGCGGACAGCCACGCCTCCGCCGCCCAGTCGGCCGAGGCCACCGCTGACGCTCTACAGCAGGCCCAGGGCTCCCTGGCTGCGGCGGCCCAGCACCATCACCAGCCCCAAGAGCAGCAGGGCACGCAACAGCGCGGCCAGCGCGAAGGGCGCTCCAACCGTCGCTAGCTGGGCCTTGCACCGCCATACACCACCGCCGCCCCACGAAAACGCGGGACGGCGGTGTTTTTGTTTTCCTGATGCTGGCAGACCGTTGTATGCACGATTACCTAAACTTGGATTTTTCTCCAGTTATATTTTTTGTTCTCGGGGTAATAGCTACTGCTTCCCCGGCGTGACGGCCCCAATTTTCTCGCGGAAGATCTGGCCGCGGGGCCGCGGCCGGCCCGCTGCGTTGCGGTGACCGGCGGGCGGGACGTGCCCGGCCTGCCGCTCAGGCCGCATCGGCCAGCTCACGGTAGGCGCAGGAGAGATCCACTCCATGCCGTCCTGCGATCTCCACGAGGTCCTCGATCTCGCCGGCTTGGGTGACCGCGAGATCCTCGTCCCCTCGCGCGCGGGCCCGGCGCAACGACTCCAGCGCGTCGTGGATACGCAGATGGAGTGTTGTCATGAATTCCGTCATCGCCTCTCCCCATGGTTGGCCTGACGCCGTTTCGCGCTGCTCTTAAATGTGTACCCGCTCTAGGTTAAGAACAAAGTGAAAGGCACACTACAACCCTTCCGGGAAACAGTGATTCGTGGAACACCACCGGCTCGATCCGCCATTACCGGGCCGGTCGAGCCGACCGGCTCTCGCGCAAGACGGCCCCGTGGCGCCCCCCCTGAGCGGACTCGCTCGCGCGATACTAGGGAGAGCCACCGGTCAACGGAAGAGACGGAAGAGGACACGCGGGGGCGGGGCCTCGTTGGGGCGAGCCCGGCGTCCGGCCGCGGAGCGCCCGCCGAGCTATGGCCGTCCGGGCAGGCAAGCTCCGCGCACCAGAGGCGGACCCGCCGTTGGGCAGGCGGTGCACCACCACTCACCCGGCGGGCTGGGAGCCACCCCGGTCAGCGGTCCCGAGGAAGCGCGGCGACGCGCCGTTGTCCACGCGCGACACCGCCCTCACCTCATCCCCGAGCCCGAGGCGAGCCAAGGAGACCAGCGCTTCAGTACTCGGTCCAGGAGTACCAGGGGCCGCTGATGTGCTCGTAGACGACGCTGCCATGGCCGGGCAGGAAGATCTCGGTGGCCAGCGGTTCCCGGCTGTAGGCCAGACCTGAAGTGTGCAACAGTCCCGCCCCCTCGACCGTGAAGCGCGTGACCCCCTCCTCGGCTTCGGCGGCTCGTAGCGGGTACAGCCCGAACCAGGCGCCGTTCAGCGGGACCGTGGTGGAGGAGCTTACGGTCTCGCGAACCCCGGCCAGGTCACTCGTTGAGGCCTCCACCCGTGCTTTGAGAGCGACGTCGCTCAGCGATAGCGCGATCGCCACGGCCGCGATGAGTGGCGCGGTGATCCAGCGCAGCCAGTAGAAGCGGATCATCGGGCGCGCCACCGTCAGGGCGATCCCCAGCCGCAACGCGCCCATCGCCGCCAGCAGCGCTCCGCCGCCCAGCCCGATCAGTGCGCTGGGCAGGTGTCCTCCGGGCATGCTGTCCTCGTACAGCAGGACCACAGCGGCCAGCGCACAAGCGGGAAGGTAGAGCCGCCCGGGAGGTCGCGAAGCCCAAGAGATGATCCGCTGACCAAAGGTGGGACGGCGCGCGATCTCGATGAGCTTGGCCACGGAGGCGTCGCTCATCCCCGATTCCTCTCCACGGGATTGCGATCCACCTGTTGGTTCAGTGGCGGCGGACATACCGGTGGCCCCCAAGACGGTTCCGTACGGGCTGGATGCGGGCGAATGCCGGAGGCCGACAGCGTGCGACTCGCCGTGCCCCCGGGCAGCACAAACTGGGCCGTCTCCTCCTCAATAGCGGCCCAGGACCTTCAGCATAGAGGAGAAACCCGCTGTGCTCAGGAATTGTGCGAAAGCCTTCTCCGGCCAGCGACCCGCCCACAGGGCGGCTTCCGGCCCCGGGCGTCCGGTTCGATGCCCGCGGCCCCTACCGCTACGCTTGGCCCCGTGTCAGCCCACTCCACAACCGACGCCGACGCGCCCGGCTACGCCCTGGAACGTGAACTCGCCGCCGACGGCGCCACACTCGTCGCTGGTGTTGACGAAGTGGGGCGCGGGGCCTGGGCCGGTCCGGTCGTCGTGTGTGCGACTGTCACCGACGGAACGGAGCCGCCCCCCGGGTTGACCGATTCCAAGAAGCTCACGCCGGCGCGCCGCGAGGCCATGAGCGAACTCCTGCGCGACTGGGTACGCGATCACGCGTTCGGTCGGGCCGAACCGGAGGAAATCGACGAGGTCGGCATGACCGCCGCGCTGCGGCTGGCCGCCTCGCGGGCGCTGGCGCACCTGCGCCCGGGCCCCGACGCCGTCATCCTCGACGGCAAGCACGACTATCTCGGCCGGCCCTGGCGGGTGCGCACCCAGGTCAAGGGCGACCTGTCGTGCGTGTCGGTCGCCGCGGCCTCAATCCTGGCGAAGGTGCACCGTGACGCCTACATGGTCGGACTCGACGCCGAGTACCCTGCTTACGGCTTCGCCACTGGAGTCGGCTACCCCACGCCCGCCCATCGGGCCGCGTTGGCCGAGTTCGGCCCCACCCCGCACCATCGGATGAGCTGGGCCTACCTCGATGACTTGCCGCAGTGGAAGCACCTGCGCAAACCGCCGCCCGCAGCCGGTCGCCAGACCTCACTCCTTTGACGGCGCCTCGCGTGACCGTGACGCGGTTTCGCTGCGACACGCCGAGTCTTTCCGGGCGTGAACTTCTTCTGACTCAGGCCGATCGCGGGCAGTATGGAACCGCCAGCGACCGGTGGCCGTTGCACGGGGCCGCAGGCGCCGTGCGCGCATGGGCACGCACTGGAGGTGGCACAACGGCACGCTCGGGCAGCGGCAGCGGGCACGCTGGACGACGACGGTTAGGCGGGCGTGCGGGCGGCACGCGGCGAAGGGGGCAACGACATGCCACGCGGTGAGCGACCCCAGTCGAGGCGGCAATCTGGGGCGGCGTCACTGGTGGCGCGGCTGCGGGATCTCTACTATCGCCGACCGCCGCGCGTGCGCCTCTTCGCCGGTCTTGCCGTGGTGACCGCTGTGGCGCTGCTCGCCTTCGTGTTGAGTCTGCCGGTGCTGCCCGCGGTGGTCATCGCCGCCATGGCCCTAGCGGTGTTCGCGGCCCTCATGCGTTCCACGGAGGCGGTGGCGACGACCGCCGTTTGCCTGGGGTGGATCGTGCTCGCCTACCCCCTCTTTCAGGTGCCGCTGGCCGGCGCTTCGATCGTGCTCGCCCTGGCGTTGCTGCCACCGCTGGTGGCCTTGGCGGCCTCACGCATCCGCGCCTTCCCGGTGTGGCACACCACCCTGATCGCGCTGCTCGTCGGTCTCATCGTGGGCATGGGCGTGTCACTGACGAGCATGCTCACCGACGCCGTCCCGCCGGCCGTTGGCGTGGCCGCCACCGCCGCGGCGGCAGGGCTGGCGCTGCTATGGCGGCTCGCCGCCGGCTACCGGATGGAACGCGACGTGCGTACGCGCGTCGCCGACGCCGCCGCGCCCTCCACTGGCGCGCCTCCGGCCGCAAGCCACCAGCGCCATCGCGCTCGCGACAGCGCCTCGCGCGGCGCCGCTCCCGCCACAAGCGTCGCCGAGACGGCACCCGCCCCCGTGCCGGTCGACGAGGCCCTGGCGGAGTTGGAGAACATGATCGGTTTGGAACCGGTCAAGCAGCAAGTGCGCTCGATCGCGGCCTCTATCGAGGCGGCGCGGCTGCGCGCCGACGCCGGCTACACCGTGGACAAGCCGCTGCGCCACCTGGTCTTCTCCGGCCCTCCCGGGACCGGAAAGACCAGTGTCGCGCGCACGCTGGCGACGATCTTCCACTCTTTTGGCCTGCTGTCCTCGCCCACCGTCAT
Source organism: Salinactinospora qingdaonensis (assembly GCF_039539445.1). Taxonomy (NCBI): domain Bacteria; kingdom Bacillati; phylum Actinomycetota; class Actinomycetes; order Streptosporangiales; family Nocardiopsidaceae; genus Salinactinospora; species Salinactinospora qingdaonensis. The sequence goes on along the minus strand of NZ_BAABDD010000001.1, from coordinate 77,996 downwards.
CGAGGCGCAGCGCGCCGATCTCGTCGGCGAGTATCTCGGCGCCACGGCGATCAAGACCAACGAGCTCGTCGACCGTGCCCTGGGGGGCGTTCTCTTCATTGACGAGGCATATGCCCTGGTCAATGAAGGTGACGGCCAACCCGACCGGTTCGGTAATGAGGCCGTGCAGACGCTGCTCAAGCGCGCCGAGGACGACCGTGACCACCTTGTCATCATCCTGGCCGGCTACGAGCGCGAGATGGAGCGCTTCCTCACCTCCAACCCCGGTCTGGCATCCCGGTTCGCCACGCGGATCACCTTCCCCCGCTACACCCCCGAGGAGCTCCAGCACATCGCCGAGTCGCTGTTCGCCCAGCGCGGCGACATCCTCGACGAGGGGGCGGCACCGGCGCTGCGCACCCGCTTCGAGCAGGCCGAGCAGCGCGACGTGGTCGACGAGTTGGGGAACGGCCGGTTCGCGCGCTCCCTGGTGGAAAAGGCGGGCCAAGCCCGCGATGTTCGCGTGGTCACCAGCGGCGACGGCGCGCACCAGCCCGAACCTCAAGAGTTGGTCACCGTTCGCTCTGTGGACATCGCTACGGCCTACGACCAGCTCACGGAGCGCCTCCCCGGTTTCACCCCTATCCCCGACGTCTCTGAGACCCTGGCGGAGTTGGACGCCATGATCGGCCTCGACCCGGTCAAACGCCAGGTGCGTTCCATCGCGGCCCAGCTCCAGGTCGGCAAGTTGCGTCAGGGACAAGGGCTGCGCACCCAGCCGCCGATGCGCCACTTCGTTTTCGTCGGACCTCCGGGAACGGGCAAGACCACCGTGGCCCGCATACTCGGGCGGGTCTTCGCCGCGCTCGGGCTGCTCAACCGGCCCGACGTCATCGAGGCCAGCCGGGCCGACCTGGTCGGCGAGCACTTGGGTGCCACCGCGGTGAAGACCAACAAGCTCATCGACCGCGCTCTGGGTGGGGTGCTCTTCATCGACGAGGCCTATGCGCTGGCTAACCCGGGCTACAGTGGCGGCGACGCCTTCGGGGCCGAGGCCATCCAGACCCTGCTCAAGCGCGCTGAGGACGACCGGTCGCGTCTGGTCATCGTTCTCGCCGGCTACCCCGCCGAAATGGAGCGGTTCCTGGCGAGCAACTCCGGGCTGTCCTCGCGTTTCAACGTCCAGGTGGCCTTCCCCAGCTACACGCCTACCGAGTTGACCGAGATCGCTGAGAGCGTCGCCGCCCACACGGGCGACACCTTCGACGAGCAGGCCCGCGCGGATCTTCACACGATCTTCGCCCACGTGTGCCAGACCGGCTGGATCGACGAACTGGGCAACGGGCGCTTTGCCCGCTCCCTGTTTGAGAAAGCCTGTTCCTGCCGTGACCTGCGTGTCAACGACCACCTGGGCGAGGCGGCCACCGCCGCTGACCTCACCTTGTTGACCAGTGCCGATCTTCGTGAAGCCTACGGTGAGCTCACCCAGCGCTGACCGACTGTTCCTGCGCAGCCCCCGTGGCGACTCCGGAGGGTCCGTTATGCAACATGTGCTGTGTCCGAAGTGGGCTGACCTGGCGTGCCCGGTCCCCTTAGGGGAGACGCCAGGGTGAATGGCGATGGAAACCCACGATCGAACCCCCCAATACGGGACACCGCACTGCTAGTGTCCGCCCCATGAGTCCTTCCACAGCCCGTATTACCCAGGCTGTCATTCTGGCGGGCGGGCAGGCTACGCGCCTGCGCCCCTATACCGACACCCGCCCGAAGGCAATGGTGGAGATCGCCGATCGGCCCATCATCGATTACCAGCTCGAATGGCTCGCGAGTCATGGTGTCGAGCACGTCGTCGTCTCGTGCGGTTACAAGGCCGACGTGTTGCGCCAGCACCTCGCCGCGCGCACGGAGGGGCCCGAGATCACCCTCAGGGTGGAGGAGGAGCCCCTGGGCCGGGGCGGAGCACTGCGGTTCGCCGCCACTGGCCTGACCGACCAGAGCGCCCCCTATTTCGCCCTCAACGGCGATGTCCTCACCTGGTTTCCCCTGGACGAGTTCACCCAATTCCACCGCGATCACGGCGGGCTGGTGACGTTGGCTCTGGCGCAATACCGCACGAACTGGGGCATTGTCGAGGTCACGGAAGACGGCAGCATCGAGGGTTTCACGCAGAGCCCGCTACTGCCGTTTTGGATCAATGCCGGCGTCTACGTGTTCGAGGCCGAGGCCACGCCGCTGTTGCCGGAGAAGGGTGACCACGAGTCCACCACCTTCCCTGAGCTGGCCGCGCAGTCACGGCTCTTCGGCTACCGCATCAACGGCTTCTGGCGCGGTGTCGACACCGTCAAGGACGTCAAAGAGGCCGGTGAGCAAGTTCCCGAGCTGCTGCGCAGCTTCCGAGAGTCCGGTAGCGCCCACCCTGCGCTCACCCACTGAGACGCCTGCCGGGCCGGTGTCCCGCCGGCAGGTGGGCCATCGCCACCCACCGTGGCGCGGGCGGGGTCACAGTTCGTCCAGCCGCTTAGCCAACACGTCGTCGTTTTCGGCTTCCTCCAGCACGTCCAGTAGTGTCTCGACAACGGCCGGGCGGGTGTGCCCGCGGTCGAGCAGCCGTTGCGCCGCCGCCCACAGGCTGGGCGGGTTGCCGTCCCACAACCGTTCGGCGAGCCGTTCGTGTGCGTCAAGGGCGTCGTCGATGTCGGGGGCGGAGGCCTCCCGGCGCTCCTCGGCCGGTGTCTCGGTGGAGGCTGCGCAGTGGCGGCCACGGCTTTGGGGATCGACGTCGTATTCGCCGAAGTGGTCGAGTTTCAGCAGCGCGCGCCGGCCCGCGGAGGTCGTGGGGTCGAACTCTCCGACATCGTCGGAGAGAAGGTCGCTGGCGAGCAGCGGGAAGGCGAACATGCGGCGCGGCAGCGCGGAGAGGTCGCCATCGGGCAGCAGTCGGCGGATCACCTCGCGGCGCAACCCGAACGAGGCGGTGGGGTCACGGTAGGAGGTCATGAACGCCGCGGTTGACTCCCAAACGGCGTCGAGCGTGGCCAGCATCGCTTCTTCGGGGAGCCCGGCGCGGGGGCCCGCCCAGCGCACCCACGCTGCCAGCACGTGCGGCATCGCCTCTTGCTCTTCGGGCAGCAGCACCACCCGCCGCGGCAGCCAACTGAGCAAGAACGTCTCGACCTTGCGGGGGCTGACCCGCAGTGGGCGCCCGAAGTCGACGTCGCAGCCGTAGTCGATGATGTGGTCGACACAGCGGCTGGCGGCGTAGCTGTCGGACAGGTCAGCGGCGGCCTCCGACGACAGAAACCGTGCGGCCAGGAATGACCGCCGGTCGCGCCGCCACACAGGCGTACGCCCAGAACGGGGCTCGTCGGCCAGCGCTCTGGCTCGGGCACGCACGAGCACGTGGTGCTTGGGTAGCGGCTCGCTGCCGGCGCCGTTACTGCTACGGCCGGTAACCTCACCCGCACCCCCGGCTGTGGCGGCGGAATCCAGGTGCGCCTCGGAGCGCTGGAGTGCGCTTTCGAGGAGCGAGCGCGCACGTTCGGGGCTCAGTTCGGAGAACGTGGCCATGGTGTCGACCTCGGCCTGCTTACGGCAGCGGGCGAGCAGCTCGGTGACCTTGGTCGTCACCCAGGCGTCGCGGAGTACACCCCCTGAGTTGTGGTCGATGACTGCGATCACCGCGTGTTCGCTGGCCGTACTCGCTCCTGTTCCCGCCGAGGGCTCACTCGGGTCGTCGCCGTCCTCGCCCTCCTCATAGCGGAAGACACAGACGATGTCGTCGGCGTCGCCGAATCGGGAGCCGGACATGTAGGCGGCTACGGGGCGCACCGCGCCGATGCGGCCTGCCCATTGCGGGCGGCGGGTGCCCTGCCGGACCATGCCCAGCACCGCCTTCTTGGCGAGGATTCGTTGCCGTTGGGAGGGACCGAGCGAGGCCACGCCGGCTAGCAGCGCCAGTGCGGCGGGGCTGCCGTCGGCGGTGGCATAGGACACGAGCTCCTCGCCCAGGAGCCGTTCGAGATCGAGACCGGGGATGTTTTGTGCCCACCATGCGCCGAGCAGTTCACTGATGACCACCTCGGCGTCGAGTGGATCGCGTAGCGCCAGGAGGGTACGCGCGACTCGCAGCATTTCGGCGAAGACGTCGTCAGGCGGAGGCACAGAGTGGGTTTTGCGGGAAGGGGGCGGTGAGGACACTTTTCGAGCCTAGGGCACGGAAACAGTGAGCGAAGAGATGACGGACAGTGTTTTCGGTAGGCGTCCCGACGCTGCGGGGAAGCCCGGCGCCGCGGTGACCAGCTTTCCCATCTCTTGGGTTCGGGATTCTCATGAAATTGTGGCTGCGCCGGTGAGTGAGCAGTCTCAACCCACCTCACCACTACTGGCCCGCGGGTCTTCACTGGCATGGGTTGGGCCCGGCTCGACCGAGCCGGGCCCAACCGGCGGGGCGGGCACACGGCAAAGTGGTGTCCAAAGAGGCGCCGGACACTTGGAGTGGCGCGTGAGGCCCGCGAGAATCAACTGAGCCGGTCGTGGCCGGCCGTACGGGGGTGCAGCGCCGAGCCGAGGCCCGAGGGTGGCTCAGACTTGACCATAGCTTGCAAATGCTCTCTGGCGACCCGTTCAACAAGTCCAGGGGTGGCCTCGAACCCGAGGTGCTCGGCACATCTCCACGTGTCGGACACACATCTCTCGACGCGGCTGTGCGAAACGGCGCTGAATTCGCTGACTAGCCGCGCGGTGACCTGCTGTAGGCCACCCGCGTGGTACGTCTTGAGCATCCTCGCTCACGCCCCCCTTTGCCACGGTGGTCTAGACGGTGACCACACTCCATTTCACAACGCGCTTTTCGCCTGTCAAGCCCTGTCAGGGCCACCCTTACCCACCCTTTGTGCGACCCTTGAGCTATGACGGTCCCGCTCCACCTGGCCCAGGACGCCGAAGCCGATGAACTACTCGCGCGTAGTCCACTGGCACTGCTGACGGGGATGCTCCTTGACCAACAGATACCCATGGAACGGGCGTTCGCCGGCCCACTACTGATCGCGCGCCGACTCGGTCGTGACGACCTCGACGCTCACGAGATCGCCGATCAAGATCCCGCGGTATTCGCGGAGTTGCTATCGAGAAAGCCCGCTGTCCATCGCTACCCTGGCGCTATGGCGAAGCGCATCCAGACGCTATGTGCCTATATCGTCCGATATTACGGCGGTGACCCCGGGGCCGTCTGGCGCGACGCACCGTCTGGCCAGGAATTGTTCCGTCGCCTGCGGGCGCTTCCCGGATTTGGCAACCAGAAGAGTCAGATCTTTGTAGCGCTTTTGGGAAAGCAACTCGACGTACGGCCGCAGGGGTGGCGCGCGGCGGCCGGCGACTACGGAGCCGAAGACTCGCTACGCTCTGTCGCTGACGTGCGTGACCCACAAACCCTGGCACAGGTGCGCGCGTTCAAGCAGGGGCAGAAGGCCAAGACCAAAGCGAGCCTGGCAGACTCCCCAGGGTTGGCCGACACAGGGGCGAGTGGCTGAGCCCGCGCTGTGGCTCTCGTCGTTGGCCGTGGTGCCACAGATACCGTTGATTTCGGTAGGTGTAAAACTAGTAACTCTGGGTAGCAAGACGATGTGGCGGTGAGTGGGGCATGATCCACGGATTAGGGAAGTCCAGAAACGAATCGATCGCGGCGCCATGGCCGATCGCCTCGTATTATTTACTTTCCGCTATGTCCGATAACTTTCCGATGGGCTGAGGTTCAGGCTGCCTTGGGCGCGTGTCTTATGCTGAGGCGATGTCGGCACCTCGACTTCGGCCCCAACCGCCTCTTTCGCTGGTAACCGACCGCGTCGCCCGGAGTCATTGGGTGAGGGAAACGATTCCGGAGGGCGCGGGCGGCAGCCCGCGAAAGACACAGGGCCGTGACGGCTCCGTGGAGTGAAGCGATATTCGTTATGCTGCTGACGCTCGCGTGAGTGGCCCCGCGCACAGGGATCAAGGACCCCGGAGGTGTGAACGGTGAGCACCGAGACGTCCATTTCGTTCCCGCGCGTGTCCAGACTCGACCCCACTGACACCGCTCTGCTGGAGACACTGTTCAAAGAGGCTCCCATCGGGTTGGCGTTCTTCAGCACCGATGGTCGGTTCCGGCGGGTCAACAGCACCTTGCAGGCGATCTACGCCAAGACGGAGGAGGAGTGTGCGGGGCGAACACCCGGAGATATCCTGCCGGCTGACGACGCGGCGGCACACGACAGCGCGATCTCTGCGGTCCTGGCCGGCCGTCCGGTGGTCACCAGCGACCGCCAACTCGTCGGTGGCCCCTCAGCCGAGGGGCACAGCCAAGCGCAGTGGTCCATGTCGTGGTTTCCCACCTATGGTCCCGAGGACGAGATCGCGGGAGTCGCGTTGATTGCGGTCGACCTCAGCGACCAGCACAAGGTCGAAACTGCGCTGCGGCGCAGCGAGGAGCGCTACCGTTCACTGTTGCGCGCCAGCAACCAGGTGGTCTGGGCCGCCGGACCCGATGGCCTCCTCTACGAGGACTGTGCCGAGTGGCGGGCGATCACCGGCCAGTCGCTCGAGGAGTACCTGGGAACTGGCTGGCTCGACGCACTCCACCCCGACGACCGCGAGCGCGTGGAACGTGACTGGAACGAATCAGTCACCGAATGTGTTCCCTTCGACACCACATTCCGTATCCGTACTCGCTCGGGAGACTTCCGCTACTACCAGTCACGTGCCGTGCCGATCAAACGCGGCAGCGAATTGGTGGAGTGGGTCGGCACCAACACCGATGTCACCACCCAGCGTGAAGCCGACGAGATGCGCCACCGTCTCACCCAGCAATTGGGAGAGGCGGCGCTACGCACCGTGCGGTTACAGAAAGCCACCTCCGACCTCGCCGAAGCCCTGACCGTCGACGAGGTCGTGCGCGCCATGGCTGAGATCGGCCGCTCGGCGGTAGGAGTCGACCGCACGGGTGTGGCCATGCTGGACCGCGAACGGTTGCGGCTGCGGCTGGTCAACGCCGACGACTCCTTGGGCACGGTCTCGACCGGCGAACCCGAGACCAGCTTGGACCAACCAACCCCTATGACGATGGCCGTGCGGGATCGCACGACTTTCATCGCCGGTAGTCCGCCCGAACTACGGGCCCTGCTCGACGACGATCCTCAGGTCGTGTCCTTCCTGCGCGACACCGATGAACGCGCCTGGGTGGCACTGCCGCTGCTCAGCGCCGGCCTTCCCATCGGCGCGCTACGGTTCGCCTTCAACGAGCCGCGCAACATTTCCGACGAGGAGAAGGTCTTCCTCGAAGCCCTCGCCGGGCAGTGCGCGCTCGCCTTGGAGCGAGCCACGCTCTTCGAGCGCGAACACGGCGTGGCCGAGTCGCTGCAAAACAGTTTCCTCCCTGAGGACCTGCCCGAGGTCAAGGGCATCCGCATGAAGGCGTTCTACCGTTCCGGCTCACAGCACGTGCAGGTCGGCGGTGACTGGTACGACGCCTTCCCGCTGCCTGATGGCCGGGTGGCCGGTGTGCTCGGGGATGTCATGGGCAAGGGCATCAAGGCGGCCACCGGCATGAGCCGTGTCCGTAACGCCCTGCGCGCGTTGGCTTTCAGCATGCCTGAGCCGGCCGACGTGCTCACCGGGTTGGATCGCATGTTCGACGCCACCGAGAGCGCCGACCAGATCACCACCCTGGCCTATTTCGTTCTCGACCCGGCCACCGGGCACGGTCGACTCGCCAACGCTGGTCATCTCCCGCCCCTGCTCGTCTCGCCGCAGAGCGGGCCGGTGCTCGTCGAGACGGAGCCAGCGACCCCGCTGGGTGTGTCGTCGGAGCGAGTCGACCACAAATTTTTCGTCCCACCCGGTAACACCGTCGTCCTCTACTCCGATGGACTTGTAGAGAACCGGAGACGAGCCGTCGCCTCCGGCATCGAGGAACTTGTCACCGTCGCGTCGAAAGCACCTGCGGAGGTGGTGGGGGACCCAGAAAAGATACTCGGATACCTTGTGGAGGGCATGCTCGCAGGGTATGAGCAAGACGACGACGTCACATTGCTCGCCGTCCACATCCCGGCCGTCGAGAGCCGAGACGACAACTAGACCGTACGAAGAACTCTCGCGCCTTACCTAAGGTGGAGAGGAAGCACAGTGGTGTTCCCGTTAACGCGGGAATGTATCTGATGAGGACCCGACGATGGGGTCTCGGTCGCCTAACCGCGGGCAAGATCCTACTGGGCGCACGTGTCAGAACGCTAGAGATGGCACGTACGCTCTAGTGAAAACGATGCCCCGTTCACGCGGGGACGACCCCGGGCTTGAGCGAGGAATGAGTGACACTCTCCCTCCTGACTCTTCGGGCCGCCGGGTCCAGCAATCTCGCCACACGTCCGTTCGAGAGGTGTTTGTGTCACCTGCCAGTTCGACCCGCTCGAAGCAGTCGGAGTCGCTGCACGAGCCCGTCATCCAGCAGTTGATCGAGCGTGGGCGGTCCCAGGGGTACCTTGAGCCCGAGGACGTGCGCCGTGCCTTTGAAGAGGCCGACATTCCGATGTCGCGGGCCCAGGCCGTGCTCCGCAGCTTGACCAAAGAAGGCGTCACTCTGGTTGTGGGGGCCGAAGAGTCCGCACCGGCGCGCCGCAAGTCCACGCGCCGCAAGACGGCCGCCGCAAAGAACGGTGGGGCCCAGGCCAAGCGGGCGGCGGCTGCCCAAGAGCAGTCTGACACCGTGACCGCCGTGGTCGACACGGCCGATGCGGCGACCACCACCGCTTCGAAGAAGCACGAGGCCACGTCTTCGGACAGTGGCGAGGGGACCACCAAACGTTCGACTAGTTCGGCCAAGACCAAGAGGTCGTCGAAGTCGACGAAGAAGTCCTCGGCCAAGAGCAACTCCTCGAAGAGCTCGGCCGCCACCAAGGAGTCCTCCGCTACAACGACGTCCGAGACGGCCGAGACTGAGACCGAGGAATCGGCCAAGGCGACCACCGACGAGGCCGTCACCGCTGACGCGCCCGCCGCCGAGGCCAACGACGGCGCGACCAAGGCCAAGGACACCAAGGACGAGGTCGTCCTCGAATCCACGGAGGACGAGGAGACCCTTGAGCTGGAGGCCACCGACGACCTTGAGGACGCCGGTGCTGAACTGGAGCTCGTCGACGACAGCGACGACAGCCCCGAGAGCGTTGATGGTCCTGTCGCGGGCTCCGGACTCAAACCCGAAACCGCCGGTATCCCGGAGAAGGCCGCCGCCAACACCTCCGATGACGAGTCGTTTGTCCTTTACGAGGATGACGACGACGCGCCCGCCGCTCAGGTCATCGCCGCCGGTGCCACCGCCGACCCTGTCAAGGACTATCTGAAACAGATAGGGAAGGTGCCGCTGCTCAATGCCGAGCAGGAGGTGGAACTGGCCAAACGTATCGAGGCGGGGCTGTTCGCCGAGGAGAAGCTCGCCGAGGACGGCCACGAACTCAGCAGGGACTTCCGCGACGAGCTCGAATGGATCGCCGACGACGGCGGCCGGGCGAAGAAGCACCTGCTGGAGGCCAACCTTCGGCTGGTGGTCTCGCTCGCCAAGCGCTACACCGGGCGCGGCATGCTCTTCCTCGATCTCATCCAGGAGGGCAACCTCGGGCTGATCCGTGCGGTGGAGAAGTTCGACTACACCAAGGGCTACAAGTTCTCCACCTACGCCACGTGGTGGATTCGCCAGGCCATCACCCGCGCCATGGCCGACCAGGCGCGCACCATCCGCATCCCGGTGCACATGGTCGAGGTCATCAACAAGCTGGCCCGGGTACAGCGCCAGATGCTGCAAGACCTCGGGCGCGAGCCCACTCCGGAAGAGTTGGCCAAGGAACTCGACATGACTCCGGAGAAGGTCGTCGAGGTGCAGAAGTACGGGCGCGAGCCCATCTCGCTGCACACTCCGTTGGGTGAGGACGGCGACAGCGAGTTCGGTGACCTCATCGAGGACTCCGAGGCGATCCAGCCCGGCGAGGCGGTCAGCTTCACCCTCCTCCAGGAACAGCTCCACTCCGTACTCGACACGCTGTCTGAGCGCGAAGCCGGCGTGGTCTCCATGCGCTTCGGGCTTACTGACGGCCAACCCAAGACCCTCGACGAGATAGGGAAGGTCTACGGGGTCACTCGGGAACGAATCCGCCAGATAGAGAGTAAGACGATGTCGAAGCTGCGCCATCCGTCTCGCTCTCAGGTGCTCCGCGACTACCTGGATTGAGGTACGAGATAGTCGCTTGGCCATGACTACCGTGTGTGGCTGGCTCGCCTGCTCTGTCCGGTGTGCCGGGCCGGTCGCACCGGCCGGCCCGGCATGCCCGGCGTCTTCCGCCGCCGGGGCGCCCGTGGTGTGGCGAAGCCCGGACGCTCCTGCGGCGGAAACGCGGTGATCCCCGTCATCCGACACTCACGATGCTGCCTTACAGCGTGTATGGACGGGATAAAGCACCGAGATCTATTCGTTACGCTGCACAAACGCTCCGCCGCTCGGTGCTGTGGCGGTGGCGCTGCGGTCTGGCCGGAGCCGGTGCGCTTGGCGTGGCGGGGGAGGCGCCCGAATCTCTCCCGCCCGCCACGGCCCATCACGTGAAGCCGGGCCGCCGGCCGGCGTGACTACGGCCCCTTCTTGTGACCGCCACCCGAGGTCTCGGCCACGATCACGTCCATGGTGCGGGTCGTGCCGTGGCGCGGCGGTGGGCCGAGTTCGACCCGGTAGCCCAGGTCGTGCAGTGCCGCGCTCAGTTCCTGCGGCGTCTCCGCGTCGACACGGGCAGCCAGAAGATCGTGGGCGACCGCGCCGCGCGTGGCCTTGGCCATGTGGCTCACCACCGACCGGTGGGTCTCGCCGTTGACCACTCGCTCGCTGCACACGCGCACGCTCACCGAGTGGCCGGCCGTGTCGGGGTCGGGCTTGAACGCGGCGGCGTAGGCCGCGGAGCGGCAGTCGACGATCAGTTGTCCCGTGGCCTGCTTTGTCAGCGGCTCGCTCAGGTGGCCGCGCCAGAACGCGCCCAGCCCTCCCAGTCGGGGCAGTTTCACGCCCATCGAGAGGCGGTAGGGCGGTAAGTGGTCCTCCGGGGTAACCACACCCCACAACCCCGAGAAGATCACCACCGAGGCGCGGGTTACAGCGGCGGAGTCTCCCGCCAAGAGTTCGGGGAGGCGCAGCGCGTCGTAGAGCACGCCCGTGTACAGCCGGCAGGCCGGCAGCGTGGCCGCTGTGCGCACTGAGCGGTCGCGCTCCACCTCGCCCATCTGGCGTGCGGAGAGCCCCAGGACTGTGCGGGCCCGCTCAGCGGGGCCGGCGCACAGTTCTTCCAGCTCCTCCAGGACCTGCGCGCGTGCCCCGTTGATTTCCGGAAGACTCAGCGTCGCCAGGTCCAGCGGCGGGCCGTCTCCAGCGGCGGCCTTGCCCTCCGAAGGCGGTAGCAGGATGAGCATGGGCTGGCTTTTTGGTCTTTCTTGGTCGGTGGGCTCGCTGTTTCCCGGCCCAGGCAGGCGAGGCTGTGGGCCGCCCGTCGAGTCTAGGTATGCGTGACGGGCGCGTACGGCAGAAACCGGCGGGTGCTTGTAGGGCCACGACCGGGCCGTCACGGGCACAGCGGCGGTTTCGGGAGCATGGTGAGCCTGCGGCGCCTTAGGGCACGACGGGGCGCGACCATGGCGCGTGGGGCGCTGGTGCGTAGCCCCGGTGTTAGCAATGCGATCGCCCGAGGTGGTGCTACGGCGACGGTGCGCGGCTATCGGTGGGCCGCCTCGGGAGCACGGCGTGGGAAACCTCTCCGGCGGCCAGAGCTTTGCACAGTCGGCGAGGGCTGGGCGGGAAGGTCACGGCATACGAATCAGCGGCGGCCCCGTTCTCACAGGGCCACCGCTGCAAGTCTTTTTTCGAGCCCTAACGCTCTTCATCGGGGGCAACGGCTGGCGTCGAGGCGTGCAGCCGGTCGGTCTCGTCCTGGATCTCCGAGGCCATCTTGCGGATCGAGTCGTCGTGCTGGCGCATGTGGTGAGCGCAGAACAGCAGTTCGCCACCAGAGTTGAGAACCACTCGGACATACGCTTGCGCGTTGCAACGATCGCAGCGGTCGGCTGCCGTCAACTGTTGCGTGGGGGCAAGGGTTCCAGTCACTTCGCCTTCCTCAATACTCGGCGTTAGTCACTCGGGACAACATCTAACCGGATCAAGAACTTCCCAACCAGGCCTTCTGTACGCCGACAGCGGAATCGGCCAGGTTTGTGATGTAGCTCTCTAAGCCGTTCTGGGTCGTTGAGATCGTTGCTCCTCCTCCTACCCGGTACTGTGCCGCACTACGCGGATGGTCGTATGTGCCGCTACCCTGCAATTCGAACTACTGTGCCTATGGCGTATTCAAGTAAGCGCGCACGCTCGACCGACAACGAGTGGGAAGCGCTCGCTGTGTGCCCGATCAGCCCCCGATAAGCAGGAGAGTCCACGTGACCGCCCTCCCAGCAGCCCTCCACGACCCCGAGGATTACTCCGCGCGACACCTTTCGGTCCTGGAAGGCCTTGAGGCGGTTCGCAAGCGGCCAGGTATGTATATCGGGTCCACCGACAGCCGTGGTCTTACTCACTGTATGTGGGAGATCATCGACAATGCGGTCGACGAAGCGCTCGGTGGCCACTGCACCCGCATCGACGTCGTGTTGCACCGTGACGGCTCCGTTGAGGTCCGTGACAACGGTCGGGGCATCCCCGTCGACGTCGAACCCAAGTCTGGGCTGTCGGGTGTGGAACTTGTCATGACCAAGCTGCACGCTGGAGGCAAGTTCGGTTCTGGCTCCTACATGGCCTCAGGTGGCCTGCACGGGGTGGGCGCCTCGGTCGTCAACGCGCTCTCGGGGCGGTTGGACGTCGAGGTGGACCGGCAGGGCCACACCCACGCCATCAGCTTCCGGCGCGGCATCCCCGGCCAGTTCGCCGACGCCGGCCCCGACGCCGACTTCACCCCCGGCACCGGCTTGAGGGAGGTGCGCCGCGTCGCCAAGAAGGTCACCGGAACGCGGGTCCGTTTCTGGGCCGACCGGCAGATCTTCCTCAAGGAAGCCGAGATCTCCCGCGACTCGCTGCTCGACCGGGCCCGCCAGACCGCTTTCCTCATCCCGGGACTGACGATCGCGGTTCGAGACGAGCGCGTCGAAGAGGAGACTCCCTACGAGGAGGAGTTCCGTTTCGAGGGTGGCATCGGCGAGTTCTGCACCTATCTCGCCCCTGACGAGGGGATCTGCGACGTGCTGCGCATCCAGGGCAGCGGGCAGTTCACCGAGACGGTCCCGGTGCTCGACGACGAGGGCCACATGACCCCGACCGAGGTCGAACGCAGACTTGAAGTCGACATCGCGCTGCGGTGGGGCACCGGCTACGACACAACGGTTCGCTCCTTCGTCAACATCATCGCCACCCCCAAGGGGGGCACCCACCTCGCCGGTTTTGAGCGTGCCCTGGTGCGGGTGATCAACGACCAACTGCGCAGCAGCAAACTCCTCAAGACCAACGACGACCCGGTGGTCAAGGAGGACGTGCTCGAAGGGCTGACCGCCGTGGTGACGGTGCGACTGCCCGAGCCGCAGTTCGAGGGCCAGACCAAGGAGATTTTGGGCACGTCAGCGGCGAGCCGGATCGTCTCCCAAGTGGTGGGCAAGGATCTGCGGCACTTCCTCACCTCAACCAAGCGCACCGAGAAGCAGCAGGCGCGTGCGGTGCTGGACAAGGTCGTCAACGCCGCCAAGGCGCGCATGGCTGCCCGGCAGCAGCGGGAGAACCAGCGGCGCAAGAACGCACTGGAAAACTCGGCGCTGCCGGCCAAGCTGGTCGACTGCCGCAGCGAGGGTCTTGACCGCAGCGAACTGTTCATCGTGGAGGGCGACTCCGCGCTCGGCACGGCCAAGCTGGCCCGCGACTCCGAGTTCCAGGCGCTGCTGCCGATCCGGGGCAAGATCCTCAACGTGCAGAAGTCGTCAGTAGCCGACATGCTCAAAAACGCCGAATGCGCGGCCATTCTCCAGGTCATCGGGGCCGGTTCCGGCCGCACCTTCGACGTCGACGCCGCTCGCTACGGTCGCGTCATCCTTATGGCCGACGCCGATGTCGACGGCGCGCACATTCGCTGTCTGCTGCTGACGCTGGTCTACCGCTACATGCGCCCCATGCTGGAAAGCGGGCGCGTCTACGCGGCCGTGCCGCCGCTGCACCGGGTTGAGCTCACCAACATCGGCAAGAAGAAGCGCGGCGCCAAGCAGCGCGACAAGTACATCTACACCTACTCCGACGCCGAGCTGCACGCCAAGCTGTTGGAGCTGGAGCAGAAGGGCTTCACCTGGAAGGAGCCGGTGCAGCGCTACAAGGGGCTGGGGGAGATGGACGCCGACCAGCTCGCCGAGACCACGATGGACCCGCGTTACCGCACGTTGCGCCGTATCCGTGTGGAGGACGCCGAGGAGGCCACGCGGGTCTTCAGCCTGCTCATGGGCAACGAGGTCGCTCCCCGGCGGGAGTTTCTGGCCAAGAGCGCCCAGGATCTGGACCTGTCGCGCATCGACGCATGAGCCACGGCGCCGTAGCGCCGCACGGGTGCTACCGGAGCGGCCGAGGCGCTCGTGGCATTGCGGTGCTCAGGCAAGGGCCTTCTCTGCACAGCGGCCGGTCGCGCGCAGCCGAGGGCACCTTCGGCGCAGTGGGTGCGCCCCTATAGTGGCGGCGCGCTGCCGCCGGTTCGCTGGCCGGCCCCGCCCCGCGCACGGCACGGGGGCCGTCTTCATGGCACCTCAGGAGCCTTGAGCGTCACGCCAGGCTTTGGAACGCAGCAGCCGCAGCCCGTTGAGGGCCACGAGCACGGTAGAGCCCTCGTGGCCGGCCACGCCGAGCGGGAGCGGCAGCGTCCCCACGAGATCCCATGTCACCAGCCCCACGATCACCGTTCCCGCGATCACCAGGTTGGCGATGACGAGCCGGCGGGCGCGTCGCGCGAGCGCGATGACGGTCGGGATCGCGTGCAGCTCGTCACGCACCACGACGGCGTCGGCGGTCTCCAAAGCGACGTCGGTGCCCGCTTGCCCCATGGCGATACCGGTGTGGGCGGTGGCCATCGCCGGCGCGTCGTTCACCCCGTCGCCCACCAGCGCGACCCGTTCACCGCGCTGGCTCAGTTCGTTCACTGCGGCTACCTTGTCCTCGGGGAGCAGCCCAGCCCGCACATCAGTGATCCCCACCGACGCGGCCACCCGCGCCGCTGCGGCGGCGTTGTCGCCGGTGAGCAGCAGCGGCGGGGTGCGGGTGAGGGTGGTGCAGCGGTGCAGTGCGTCGGCAGCCTCGGGGCGCGCCACGTCGCGCACGCCAAGGACGGCGACGGGAACCCCGTCGCGCGCCACCACCACGGCAGTGTGTCCGGCGTCGGTCATGGTGTGCGCGACCGTCCTTGCCCGCTGTGCCGCCGGGCCGCTGATCGCGAGCCGGTCGGCGGTGCCGACCTCGACTCGGTGTCCGTCCACGGTGGCCGTGACCCCGCGCCCGGGCAGGGAGACGAAGTCGCTCGCGCCGGTCACGGTCACTTTCGCCTGCCGGCTGGCGGTGACGATGGCAGTGGCTAGGGGATGCTCGCTGGGGTACTCGGCCGCGCCAGCCAGCCGCAGCACCTGTTCGTGTTCCAGGGGAGCCTCGCCGAGGAGGCGGACCTCCTCCAACACCGGCCGGCCCGCTGTGACGGTCCCGGTCTTGTCCAGGGCCACCACGCTGGTGTCGGCGAGGCGTTCCAGCACCACGGCGTTTTTGACGAGCACGCCGTGACGTCCGGCGGTGGACATGGCCGCCAACAGTGGCGGCATGGTGGCCAGCACGATCGCGCAGGGTGAGGCGACGATCATGAAGGTCATGGCGCGCAGCAGTGCCGACTCCACGTCGGAGCCCAGCAAGAGGGGGACGCAGAACAGCGCCACGGTGGCGACGACCACGCCGACGGAGTAGCGCTGCTCGAAGCGTTCGATGAACAGTTGCACGCGCGCCTTGGTGGCCGAAGCCTGGCGCACCATCGCCACGATGCGCGCCACGACCGTGTCGTGGGCCGGCCGGATGACCCGTGCCCGCAGCGTGCCGGTGCCGTTGATCGTTCCGGCGAAGATCTCGCGCCCGGCTTCCTTGGCCGCGGGCAGCGCCTCGCCGGTGATGCCGGCCTGGTCGACCTCGCTGGCGCCCTCGATCACCACCGCGTCGGCGGCGATCCGTTCACCGGGGCGCACGAGGATTTCCTCACCCACAGCCAGGTCTTCGGCTGCTACGAGTTCCTCGCTGCCGTCGGAGCGCAGCCGGGAACCACGGGGAGGGGCGAGGTCCAGCAGGCCGCGGACGGAGTCCTCAGTGCGGCGGGTGGCCAGGGCCTCCAGCGCGCCGGAGGTGGCGAAGACCACGATCAGCAGGGCGCCGTCGAAGACTTGGCCGATCGCGGCGGCGCCGGCTGCCGCGATCACCATCAGCAAATCCACGTCCAGGGTCTTGTCCCGCAGCGCGCGTAGTCCCGCCCAGGCCGGCTCCCAGCCTCCGGCGAGGTAGCAGCCGGCGTACAGCGGCAGGTGCAGCCATGGCGGTGCGCCGAGGAAATCGGCAGTGGCGGCCAGTGCGAACAGGGCAAGGGCTACAGTCGCCCAGCGCGCCTCGGCCACGGCGAATATCGGGGTGCGGGACGTGGCCGGCGCGCCGCGTGGGCAGGAGTGGGGCTGGTGCTCCTGTGCGGTGGCGACGGTCGGGGGCATCGGTGGCCCTTCCGGATCGGCGGTACGACCCGACCAACCATACACGTACATATGAAGACGTCTTCATTTGATGATTGGTTTGGGGGTGGCGGTGATGTGGCCCCTGCGTGGGATGTGGTGCCGTGGCGTGCCCCGTACCATTGCGGACATGGGGCACAAGGCGAGTGATATGTCCGCGACGGTTTCGGCGGGCCCGGCGCGGTTGGACGCCGCTGGAGCCGCGGCGGTCGCCGAGACGCTACAGGCGCTCGCTACGCCCAGCCGACTGCTGATCCTGACCGCGCTGCGCGCCGAGCCGCAAACGGTGGGCCAACTCGTCGAGACGGTTGGCATGACCCAGTCGGCGGTCTCACACCAGTTGCGGCTGCTGCGCAACCTCGGTCTGGTCATCGGAACGCGCGATGGCCGCAGCATCAGCTACGCGCTCTACGACCACCATGTCGCCGAACTGCTCGACCAGGCGGTCTACCACATCGAGCACCTGCGGCTAGGGGTCTCGGACCGCTGAGGCCACCCGCGGCCCACTTTGCCCGCAGTTCTCGGCGGCCCAAGCGTGGGCGGTTCCCAGCCGGCCGGCAACAGTACCCCGCTGCGGCAGCGGTCGGGGCGGTTCCTGGGGTGGGGTGGGTGGCGTCGTTAGCTTGAGGGGGATGGTGGCTGAGGTGGCCGCAAACGAGGTGGGGACCATCGGGGTGAGAGGTTGCCATTACCGCCCCGGGACGCGACAGGCGAGTGCCCCGGGAATGGCGTCAGGGCGTGGTGTCCGCCCCCAGGAAGACCCGCCCCATTGGGCTGCCGAGATCGCGGAGCGATCGAGGCACGAGCGGTGGGAGACGCCCTGCGCCCTCCTCCGTACCGCTCCACACCACGCCCCAGGTCCCGCGTGGGCTTGAGTTCCAGAGGTCGTTGCAACACCCTCGCCTCTAGAGGGGTGTGACGGACGGCTTCGAGATCCGCAAGAGCCGGAACCACAGCGGCGCTCTCCCGCCCGCCCCGCGGCACTGCGAGGCGAGTTCGGTAGGGATCGACGACGGTCTGAGTACAACCGCCGAAAACCGGAGGAGAGCGCGGGTGAGTTCGCCGCTCTCGTGGGCCTCGATACTTCGATTGTGTGCGAATGGATTCACGTCGGTAGGCTCCTCGATCGAGATCGCTGGCGGGTAGAGATCTGTTTCGAGGAAACTGTTGAGGCCGTCCTGATGGGATAGATACCGCATGTGGCGATAAGCCATGATCGAATTCGCTGGTGAGGTCGGTGGGCGTAGATCCCTCCTCTCGCGTCCCCCGTATGGTGCCGCGTGGCCGTGCTTGTCATGACCGTGGCGGGCGGGATATATGTGGCCTTTGACCTGCGACTTCCGGTTGGTTAAACCGTTTCCTCGGTGGATATTTTTTCTAGAAAACCTTTTTTGTCGGTCTGTATATTTTTCACTGTATTTCTAATAGGAATTTTGTGGGGCGAAATGTGGTGGGTGTTGCTTGGGGGTGGCGAGAGGGTGCGTTAAGTGTGAAGAGTTCATATTTGCCCGCGTTGTGCAGTGTCCATAATTTTGTTTATGGAAGGCGGGGGGCTTGTTTCTGTTGTTTTTCTTTGGTCATCTTGGTTCAAGGAATCGAATTCTCGATGGATTGGAGGAACACTATGGCAGCGAACACGTCCCTGCCGGGCCTCGACGGCGAGGTGACAGCTATGGACCGCGCCGCGGTGGCCGAGCTGGTGAGCAGCACCGAGACGGCCCAGATGCCGGCCCACGCGGCCCCCCGCGGGGCCGCCCTGCTCGCTCTGGCCGCCGCCGCATTGCTGTCGGCCGATCCCGACGACGGCGAGCCGATCGAGGACGCCTACGAGGGCATTATCCAGAACCTCGCCTGCGCGCAGGTCTTCTAACGACCGATGTCTATGTCGACCTCAGCGTCACCGACCAGGTTCGAGGCCGCCACCCGGGCGCTGGCCGCCGACGTGACCCGTGCGCTGCGGGATCACGAGCACCCCTTCCCGCTGGAGCGGCGGGTTGCCGCGCTCGACGAGCAGGGCAGCGGCCCGGGAGCGGTCCGTGTCCTCGGCACGGATGTGCTGGCCCCCTTCGTTCTCTCAGGCCGGCTCCCTGATCCCGGCGACGTCGCTGTGGTGAGAGCGGCGGTGCGGGCCTTCCCCGCACCGCCGGCCACACCGGCGCCCGATCCGCTGTGGGCGGCGCGGGACTGGGCGCTGTACCGCGTCCTGCGCCGATTCGGGGTAGACGCCTCCGAATGGGAGGGCCTATGCCTCACCGCCGTCGGCGGCTCCGACACCGGTCCCGGCCTGTCCGAGGTCGCCAAGAGCCAGCGATGGCCTGCGTGGTGCGCGAGCCTGGCACAGCTCACCGCACTGGCGCTTCCCGGCCTCGACAGCGCCGTCCGCGCCGAAACCCTGGCCGCTCGGGTGGACCTCACCCGCGGCCTGGCCCGCTCGATGCTGCGCCGCGACCACCTCACCGCCGCTCGCCTGGCGCGTTGGCTCGCCCTCGACACCCACGCCGCAGCCGAGCCGCTGCTCGATCCCGCGCTGAAGCACCTGGAACTGCTCAGCGCCGACCAGCCACGCGTGCTGCTGGAGCTGGCGTTGGCCCGCCGCATCACGGAAACGGAGCACTGATGGAGACCGTCGCCATCGGACTGGCCCACCGGGTAGGCGACCGGGCGCTGGACTGGCTCGGAGCCGTCCGCTCCTGTTTCGCGCTGCCGTCCGAGACCCCCGCCCACGAGATCGACGGCGACGCGCTGAAGTCGCTGAGCGAACTGGCGCTGGCCATGTGGATCGTCAGACGGGAGGCCGTGTCGGGGCCGCGCACCGCGGCCACCGCCGAAGCCCTGCTGGAGTTCGCCTGGCGGGAGTTGCACAACGGGGACCTGCTGCACCAGCTCCAGCAGCACACCCCGGCCGCCACCCACCCGCTGGAGATCTACTCCTTCTTCGCCGCCACCGGCTACCGTCATCCGGCCTTGGAAGAGCTCACCACCCACCTTGCGGGGCTGCGCGCCTCGCGGGTGCCCGAGCAGGTGCCGAACCGCCGTCTGGCGGTCCTGGCCGCCGCCCGCCGGATCGGCATTCCGATCCACGACGACCCCGCCACGCTCACCGCCCTCACCTGGCTGGGCGGTACACCGGAGCCGTGGATGCTCGACGCCAACAACGCCTATGGCCTCACCCACACCGTCTTCCACCTCACCGACTGGGGCGCCACCCCGGAAGGGCTGCCGTGGGAGTTGGAGGACTACCTGCACCACTGGCTGCCGGTGTGGGTCGAGACGTTCGACGAGGCCGGGTTCTGGGACCTGCTCGCCGAACTCCTCATCGTCGGTGTTTGCCTGCGCCGTCCCCATTTCTATCCGCACGTGTGGGAGCACATCGCCCAGGCCCAGCGCGACGACGGGATGGTGCCCAACGGGGTCACCCGACCCCATGAAGAGCCCGAGCGGGCGTTTCGCAACCACCATCACCCCACCGTGGTCGCCGTCGTGGCCACCACCCTGACCGTGTCGCGTGCCCTCAGTCCCCTCGCGCCCGCGCAGCGGGAGCCGGGGTGAGCGCCAGCTTTGCTCTGGCCGGCAAGCACCTGTGTGCCCTGCTCACCGAGGCAGGCGTGCCCGGCGTGGCCGCGGCGGCCATCCACGGCCCCGGTGCGGCCGACGAGACCCTGTTCACCGCCGGCCACCTCAAGCGTGGCTCGCCCGAGTCCGTCGATACCCGCACCGCCTTTGAGACGGGGTCGGTCACCAAGCCCCTCACGGCCCTGCTGCTCGCCGAGATGGCCGTCCGCGGCGAGGTCAACCTCACCGACCCGGTCACCCGCCACCTGCCACCCCACGCCCGGCCGCGCCGCGACGATCCGCCCATCACCTTGGGCGAGCTGGCCACCCACACCGGCGGCACGCCTCGCCTGCCCCGCGAGATCTACTGCCGCATGGCCATGCGCCGGTCCGCCGGTCCCTACGCCGGCTACACCCGCGCCGACCTCTACCGGGCCACGGCCAGAATCCGGCGTCGCCGCGCCGCCGGCCCGCCGCGCTACTCCACGTTCGGGTTCGCCCTGCTCGGCGAGGTCCTCGCCGAGGTCGCGGGCACCGGTTACCCGCAGCTCCTCGCCGAGCGGGTCCTGCGCCCGCTGGGCATGGCCGACTCCGGTGTGCCCCCGGCAGGGGACCCCGCCACGCGAGCGGCCACCGGCCACCGGCGGGGCCGACCCGTGCCCCCATGGCGCTTCGACGCGATCGCCGGCGCCGGTGGCCTCCGCGCCAGCGCCGCCGACCTGCTGAGCTACCTGCGCGCCCAGGTGCGCCCCGAGGAGGCCGGCTGGCCGCTGGCCGAGGCCGTACTCGCAACACACGTGCCGCGCTATTCGATGGCCGCCTCCGCCGAAGGACCAGCTATGGCCCTGGCATGGGGGCACCGCGTCACACGCGGGCACACGCTGCTGTGGCACACCGGCGGCACCGGGGGGTTCACCGCCTTCGTCGGGTTCAGCCCCACGGCCCAAGCGGGGGTGGCCGTGCTCGCCAACGTCACCCCCACTCGGGGGCAGCCCGTGCTGCGCGCGGCCCGCCGGCTACTGCGCGAGGTGGTGGGGTGAGCACCGGCGTGTGGGGGTGGCGCTTCAGCCGTCGTGGGTGGGGGAGTGGGGCGGCTTCCAGGCGCCGGTGGCCAGGAAGTGCTCGATCGCGCTGGTGTAGGGGGCCAGGTCCAGGCCACGCCGGGCCACCCAGTCGTCGTTGTAGTAGCTGTGGCCGTAGCGTTCGCCGCTGTCGCAGATCAGCGTGACGACGCTGCCGCGGATGTCCGACTCCAGCATGCGCGCGACGAGGTGCCACACCCCCCATAGGTTCGTGCCGGTGGAGCCGCCGCCCGACAGTCCGGTGACCCGATGCAGGTGGCGCATGGCCGCGATGCTGGCGGCGTCGGGAACGGGGACCATCAGGTCGATGATCGAGGGGATGAAGCTGGGCTCGACCCGGGGTCGGCCGATGCCCTCGATCCGGGAGGGCGTCCCGGTGCTGTAGTCGGGCGTGTTGTGGACCCAACTGGGAAAGAACGCCGAGTTCTCCGGGTCGACCACCGCCAGCCGGGTGTGGTGGCGCCGGTAGCGCAGGTAGCGGCCGATGGTGGCCGACGTGCCGCCGGTGCCTGCCCCCACCACGATCCACTCCGGCACCGGGTGGCGCTCCAGGGCCATCTGCTCGAATATCGACATCGCGATGTTGTTGTTGCCGCGCCAGTCGGTGGCCCGCTCGGCGTAGGTGAACTGGTCCATGTAGTGGCCGTGGGTCTCAGCGGCCAGCCGCTCGGCCTCGGGGTACATCTCGGCGGGGATGTCGACGAAGTGACACCGGCCGCCGTAGCGTTCGATCAGTTCGATCTTTTCCGGGCTGGTCTTGCGAGGGACGACGGTGACGAAGTCCAGCCCGAGCAGTTGCGCGAAGTAGGCTTCCGAGACCGCCGTCGAGCCGGAGCTGGCCTCGACGATGGTGGTGTCACCGTCGATCCAGCCGTTGGCCAGCCCGTAGAGGAACAGCGACCGGGCCAGCCGGTGCTTGAGGCTGCCGGTGGGGTGCACCGACTCGTCTTTGAGGTAGAGGTCGATGCCCCACTCCGGCGGCAGAGGGAACACGTGCAGGTGGGTGTCGGCCGAACGGTTGGCGTCAGCGATCACCTTGCGGATCGCCTCGTCCACCCACGCACGTGTGTGCGCCTGCGAGTGCTCCACCCAGTCGGGGCCGGGGAGGTCAGCGGGTGAGGACATGGGGAACAGGCTATCCGGCGGACGGGCCGCACCCCGGTGGGATGCGGCCCCGAGGTCCGCGTGGCCGCCCAGAGCGTCTTTTCCGATACCGCCGGTGAAGCTCCTCCCAAATTAATAACATCAGCGTTATGATGTGGGGAGAAGTGGAACTCGAACCCGAGGTGGAGCAGTGGTTCGACACGCTCGACCAATCCAGTCAGGAGACCGCGGCGTTCTATATCGACCTGTTGGCTGAGCGTGGCGCACTGCTCGGTGAGCCTTACACGAAACAGCTTCACGGCAAGCTAAGAGAGTTGCGCTTCCATCTTGAACGGCAACAGGTACGTGTCACCTACTGGATCGCGCCAGGGAGACGAATCATCTTGCTGACCGTGTTCCGCAAGCAGCGGAGGCGCGAGTCGGTTGAGATCGAACGCGCCTGGCGTGCCATGCGACGCTGTATGGTCGAGGCGCACACCGCCGATGAGGAGTGAGCGGATGCCGGAGCGCAAGAGTTGGGCTGACAAACGCGCTGAGATTATGAGCCGTCCGGGAGCGGGCGCGGCCTATGAAGCCGCGCGGCTCCGTTTTGAGCTGGGAGAGGCGGTGCGAAACCAGCGTGAGGAGCTCGGGATCACCCAGCAAGAGCTCGCGCGGCGCAGCGGCCTCAAACAGCCCGCTGTGGCCCGCCTAGAGGCGGGGGGAACGATGCCTACCATCCCGGTGCTGGAACGTGTGGCTGTGGCACTGGGTATGCGGCTCAACGTTTGGCTCGAACAGGTGCGCCAAGCGAGCTGAGCGGTCCGTGGCCACCCCCGTTTCTGGGGCCACGGACCAGAAACGCCCACTTTCGTGTCGTGCGCCTGCGAGTGCTCCACCCAGTCGGGGCCGGGGAGGTCAGCGGGTGAGGACATGGGGAACAGGCTATCCGGCGGACGGGCCGCACCCCGGTGGGATGCGGCCCCGAGGTCCGCGTGGCCGCTCGGGGTGGTCCTGGCGGCCAATAGGTGTCGGCCATGGGCTCAGTCGCGGGAACCGCCGGCCATAGCCGAGTGCATGCGCCGGTACGGTCCGGCTTCCGCCTCGCGATTCTGCCGCTCCAGGGAACGGGCCAGCGCAAGGTGGGCCCATGCGTCACCGGGGTCGAGTTCGATGATCTTGCGGAATGTTGCCTCAGCCTTGGCTAGCTGGGCCGAATGGAAGTAGGAGCGACCCAACAGTTCCAGGACCGAACGGTTACCGGGTTCGGCCTCGGCAAGTGGGGCCAGGATGCGGGCCGCACTGATGGGGTCACCAAGGTCGAAGCGCTGACGGCCACGGGCGAAAGTCTCGTATGTCGTCTCCGCCATGCGGTCTCCCTTCTTCGGGCATGACAACAGACTGACCGAAAACGGCATTCCCCGTCATCCCCTCGCGGAAGCTCCGAACACTCGTGACCCCTTCTGGTCAGTCGTCGGTCAGCGTGACCTGGCCGGTTTCGACGTCGTAGATGGCGCCGGCCACCGCCAGGTCGGCCGGCAGCATCGGGTGGTGCCGGATACGTTCCAGGTCGTGGCGGAGTGCGGCCCGCTGGTCGGCGATGGTGTTGAACTCCAGACTGCGGGTGTCGACCCCGCTCGCCTGCCTGATCGCTTCGTGCACCTCGTCGTCGCTGGAGACGGACGCCATCTTGCACCGGGTGTGCGGCATAACCAGCACCCGGTCCACCTCCAGCAGGTAGGCGGCCAGCACCAGCGCGGTCAGCGTGTCGTCGGTGACGCGCCCTCCGGCGTTGCGCAGGATCTTGGCGTCGCCGGTGGTCAGCCCAAGCGCGCCCAGCGGGTCGATCCGCGAATCCATGCACGTCACCAAGGCGAGTCCGCGCGCGGCCTTGGCCTGCAACCCCGAAAGGTCGAACTTCTCGGCGTAGGCGGCGTTAGCGGTCACCACATCGTCGAAGGGGGTGCTCACAGGTAACTCCATTGTCGGTGTCGAAGGGCCTGAAGGTCAGCTTCCCGTGGCCAGCGCTGCCATCCCGGTGTCGGTCTTTGCGGTGCCCACCGCCGCGATCGCGCGGGGCAGCGCCTCTCCGGAGCCGTCGCGGCGCTCGTCGGTCTCGGGCAGTCGCACCGGCCCGCCGTCAGCGCGCGACGCGCGCGCCGGAGTCCGACCGACCCAGGCGAACAGCAGCGTGTCCTCGCCTTTGAGGAACCGGTGGCAGCGTATCCCGCCGGTGGCCCGGCCCTTGACGGGGAAGGCGTCGACCGGGGTCACCTTGGCCGAACCGGCCTGGGTGCCCGGTAGTGCTTCGGAGTTGCCGGCGATCGTCACCACAACGGAGTCCTCGGGCATAGGGACGGCGCCGAACCACACGGCGTGGGCGTTCTCGCCCAGCCGGACCCCGCTCACGCCGCCCGCCGCGCGGCCCTGCGCGCGCACGGCGGTGCTGGAGAAGCGCAGCAGTTGGGCTTCGGAGGTGACGAAGATGAGGTCTTCCTCGCCGGTGACCAATTGTGTGGCCCCCACGAGCCGGTCGTCGTCGCGTAGCGCGATGATCTCGAACTCGTCTTTGTTTTGCGGGTAGTCGGCGCTGAGCCGTTTGACCACACCGGCACGGGTGCCCACGACGATTCCGGGGGTGTCGCTGGCCAGCGACACCAGCGAGATGACGTGTTCGTCCTCGCCCAGATCCACAAAGTCCGAGACTGGTAACCCCGAACTGATCGGGGGCGCGTCATCGTTGGCGTCGGGGATCTCGGGCACCTCTAAGGTCGGTAGCCGGATCAGTCGCCCGTGGTCGGTGACGAGCGCGACCTCGCCGCGCGTCGTCGTCGGCAGCGAGACCGCGATCGCGTCGTGGCGGGTACGCAGCCCCTCGTACATGCGCGGCACCTCGGCCCCCTTGCTGCGGCCCAGCAGGCCGCTGCTGCTGAGCAGCACGTGACAGGGGTCGTCGCCCATCTCCAACGGCACGGCGGCGCTGCGGGTGACCCCGGAGTCCTCCATGAGCACGGTGCGCCGCGGCGTCGCGTACTCCTTGGCGACAGCGGCCAGTTCCTTGGAGACGACCTTGCGCAGCTTGCTGTCGGACTCCAGGATCGCGGTCAGCTCGGCGATCTCCTTGTTGAGCCGATCGCGTTCGGTTTCCAACTCCAGGCGGTCGTATTTGGTGAGCCGGCGCAGCGGGGTGTCGAGGATGTAGCGTGCCTGGGTGTCGGACAGTTCAAAGGTGTCCATCAGTCGCTGGCGCGCTTGGGCGGAGTCCTCGGACTCGCGGATCAGCGCGATGACCTCGTCGATGTTGAGCAGTGCGATGAGCAAGCCCGCGACCAGGTGCAGCCGTTCCTCGCGTTTGCCGCGCCGGTAGTGGCAGCGCCGACGCACCACGTCGAGCCGGTGGTCGACATAGACCTGGAGCAGATCACGCAGTCCCAGGGTCTGGGGCTGGCCGTCGACGAGCGCGACGTTGTTGATGCCGAACGTCTCCTCCATGGGCGTGAGCCGGTACAGCTCCTCCAGCACGGCCTCGGGGTTGAAGCCGTTCTTGAGTTCGATGACCAGCCGCAGCCCTTGGGAGCGGTCGGTGAGGTCCTTCAGGTCGGAGATGCCTTGAAGCTTCTTGGCCTGCACCAGTTCCTTGATGCGGCTGACGACCTTCTCGGGGCCGACGTTGTAGGGCAGTTCGGTGACCACCAACCCGGTGCGCCGCGGCGACACCTTCTCGATGGAGACCGTGGCGCGGGTCCGGAACGTGCCGCGGCCACGCGCGTAGGCGTCGCGGATGCCGTCGAGGCCGACGATGGTGCCCCCGGTGGGAAGGTCGGGGCCGGGCACGTACTCCATCAGCTCTTCCAGGCTGGCGCCCGGATGGGTGATGAGGTGGCGTGCGGCGGCGATCACCTCGCCCAGGTTGTGCGGCGCCATGTTGGTGGCCATGCCCACGGCGATACCGGAGGCTCCGTTGACCAGCAGATTGGGGAAAGCCGCCGGCAGCACGCCGGGCTCGGTTTCCTGGCCGTCGTAGTTGGGCTGGAAGTCGACGACGTCCTCGTCGATGGAGGCGGCCATGAGTTGGGCCGCCGAGGTCAGTCGCGACTCGGTGTAGCGCATGGCCGCGGGCGCGTCGTCGCCACCCAGGGACCCGAAGTTGCCGTGCCCGTCGATCAGCGGCACCCGCATGGCAAAGGACTGGCTCATCCGCACCAGCGCATCGTAGATGGCGCTGTCGCCGTGGGGGTGCAGCTTACCCATGACCTCGCCGACCACCCGGGCGCACTTGACGTGCGCCCGGTCGGGGCGGAGCGCCATCTCGCTCATCTGGTAGATGATGCGCCGCTGGACGGGCTTGAGCCCATCGCGCGCGTCGGGAAGCGCACGCTGATAGATCACGGAATAGGCGTACTCCAGGAAGCTGCCGCGCATCTCCTCGGAGACGTCGATGTCGACGATCTTCTCAGCGAGTTCCTCGGGAGGTTGGGACGTCGTAGGGGCCATGCCGTCATTATGTCCGCTCATACGACACGCCCGGCACAGCACGCCGGGATGAATCGTTCGACCACCCCGCCGATGCGCCGTCGGTGAGGCGGCGAAACGCCCGTTCACGGCCGAACTGAACGCCGGTGGGCGCGGGTCGCTCCCGGCGCACAACGGCAAAGACGGCCCCGCCATACCACCGCTGTCCCCGAGGGGATCAGCCCGGGCGGGCACTGTAACCGGGATCACGTGTTTCAGTTTCAGGTGGCTGGGTGGCAGGACCGAGGGCTCGCCCGCTACCGGCGGGAAAAGACACGCCCACCGGCGCCCTCGTCCCCGGCAGCGCTGACATTGTGGCGAGCACCTGCGCCGATCCTGGGGGCTCCTATGCGGGTCTGGCGGCCCAAGAGCATCATGCGGCGTCAGCGGGAGGCCCGCACTGATTTTCACGCCCGCAAGGCGTCACTGGCAGGTCAACGATGGAGTTCTATGGGGCTATCAAGCCGGGGGCGGGTTGTGCATGGAGGGTTTGCCGTTCGATCGCTTCGCGATCTCGGCAGCCCGCCGGTGGCCACGCTGAGAGGAGTTGCCGCCCGCCCGCACCGAGGAAGCTTGCTGTTTGCTCGTGCCTCGATCGCTTCGCGATCTCGGCAGCCTGTGCGGGTGCTTTGGCTGGAGGCGGTCGGAAACGAGGCGGGCAGCCACCGGCTTGAGGCAGCGCCGCTCCAGCGCGGGGGTGTCACTTGTCGCGCGGGATGCTGCTGTACCCCAAGACATCGCTGTCGTGCGGAGTGTCGCTGTCGTGGGGATACCTTTGGCGGGGCGGTGGTAGCGGGCGCCTCAGGAGGCGTTGAGTAGCGGCACCCGACCCAGCCTCAGTCCGCCCGTTGTGGTGCTCGTCCCACCTTGGCCCAAGCCCACCCCAGGCTGCCAAGGTCGCGAAGCGATTGAGGCACGAGCGGCGGGAAACCCCACATACTTTCCTCAGGCCAGAGCCACACCCCGCCGTACCGCCGTACGCCCACCCGGGGCGCTCCTGCCGCGACGTTGGGTGACGCACCGTAGGCACATCCGGCCAAGCCGGGCGCCACGACAACCTTTCGGAAACCGCGGCGCGAGCGGTCACGTGGGGCGCAGCGGGGCAGCGTTGCCGCTCGTTCGCCGGTGTCCCCGACACCAGCCAGGAGATGAGCCACGCCGGATGCGGGAATATGATGTGCGGATATACGTCCTGCGCCCCGTTGCCTCCGCGCTCAACAGGGGAAACACAAAACGTTACCGGGTGATCCGTCCGACAGTGGCGCGGCGAATAGTACACCTGATGCGGGTCAGCGCAAATCGAGAAATGTGACTGCGGCTAACCTTTGGGGTGTTCGGTTCGTTCATCCGTTCTGGTCCCGTCCTTGGCCGGTAAGCACCTGAACCGCCGGTCCAACCGCCGATAGCCTCGCTCATGCTGCTGCCTTACCTGATCGTGTCCCACGCTGTCGTGGCCGTGCTCGTTCCGTGGCTGGTTCGAGCCATCGGAGCGCGCGCGTTCCTCGTCGCGAGTCTTCCCTTGGCAGCCTCGGCTGTGTGGGCGCTCACCCAGTCGTCCGATCTGCTGGCCGGTAACGAGGTGACCGCCTCGGTGGCGTGGATTCCCGCTTTGGGGATCACGCTGGACTTTCGCCTCGACGCCCTGGCACTGACCATGGTGCTGCTGGTGTCGGGAGTCGGCACGGTCATCTTCTGTTACGGCGCCGCCTACTTCCCCGCGCGCGAACGCGCCCTGGGGCGGTTGGTCGCCTCGATGGCCGTTTTCGCCGGTGCCATGCTCGGTGTGGTCACCACCGACAACCTCTTCGCGCTGTATGTGTTCTGGGAACTGACGTCGGTCTCGTCGTTCCTGCTGATCGCCCACAACGACCGCAAGGAGCACGCCCGCCGCTCCGCCATCCAGGCGCTCATCGTCACCGCGGGCTTTGGCCTGCTCATGCTCATCGGGTTCGTGCTGCTCGGCCACATCGGCGGCACCTACCGCATCTCCGCACTGCTCGCCGCCCCGCCCGTGGACAGCCCATGGTTGCCGGTGGCGCTGGTGCTCGTGCTGGCCGGGGCCTTCGCCAAGTCCGCCCAGGCGCCGCTGCATTTTTGGCTGCCCGCGGCGATGGTGGCCCCCACGCCGGTCAGCGCCTATCTGCACGCCGCGGCGATGGTCAAAGGCGGTGTCTACCTCGTCGCGCGCCTGGCCCCCGGCTTCGCCGACGTCGACCCCTGGCGCGCGCTCGTGCTCACCGCCGGGCTGGCCACCATGGTCATCGGCGGCTGGCGCGCCCTGCGCCAAGACGACCTGAAACTGCTGCTGGCCTACGGCACGGTCAGCCAACTCGGGTTCCTGACGCTGCTGGCCGGAACCGGAACCCACGTGGCAGCCCTCGCCACCGAGGGTGTGCTGCTGGCCCACGGCCTGTTCAAGTCCACCCTGTTCCTCGTCGTCGGCATCATCGACCACAAGGCGGGCACCCGCAGTATCAGCGGCCTCTCCGGGCTGTGGCGGCGCACACCGGTGCTGGCGCTCGCCTCGCTCGCGGCTGCGGCGTCGATGGCCGGCCTGCCACCGCTGTTGGGGTTCGTGGCCAAGGAGGCGGCGCTAGCGGCCTACCTGCCCGGCCACCTCGGCTCGTTGCCGCGGTCGGCGGCCACGCTCGTGCTGATCGGGGTGGTTGTGGCCTCGATCCTGACCTTCGCCTACAGCGCCCGGTTCCTGTGGGGCGCCTTCGCCGACAAGGAGACCGTCGCCGAGCGCCGCTTCCCCGCCCCCAGCGCCGCCTTCCTGGCCGCGCCGGTGGTGCTCTCAGCGGCAGGGCTGCTGTTGGGCGTACTGCCGTTCCTGGTCGATCCGATCGCCCAGCGCTACGCCGACGCCTACACCGGCGCGTCCTACCACTTGGAGTTGTGGCACGGCCTCACTCCGGCGTTGGGGGTCTCGACGCTCATCGTGGCCGCCGGCGTGGTCATGTTCATCCAGCGTGACCGGGTGGCGCGCGCGCAGAAGGCGCTGCCGCGCTGGCCCGAGGCCGAAGCGGTCTACAACCTGGCCATCCACGGCATCTTCACCGTGGGGCTGCGGGTGACCCGGCGCGCCCAGAGCGGGTCGCTGCCGGTCTATCTGGGCATCATCCTGGCGACGATGCTCGCCCTGCCCGGCGTGCGCCTGCTCATGGCCATCATCGGCCAAGAGGTGGACTATCCCCAGCCCAGCGAGGGGCTACGGCTGTGGGATAACCCGCTGGAGCTGGTGGTGGCGCTCATCCTCATCGTGACCGCCGTGGCCACGGTTCGCGAGCACCGCCGTTTCCCGGCCCTCATCCTCATCAGCGCCATGGGCTTTGGCATCGCCGGCCTGTTCGTCCTCCACGGCGCCCCCGACCTCGCCCTGACCGTGGTCCTGGTGGAGACGCTGGCCACGATCATCCTCGTCTTCGTGCTGCGTCGCCTGCCCGCGGTGTTTCCCACCCGCCCCGACGGGTGGGGCAAGCGGTTGACCGCGCTACTGTGCGCGGCTGCCGGCACCTTCGTCGCCGTCTCGCTGTGGCTGATGACCCACGCCCGCACCGACGCCCCCGTCTCCCGGGGCTTCGCCGAGCGCGCCGAAGAGGCCGGCGGCCAAAACCTGGTCAACATGATCCTGGCCGACTTCCGTGCCCTCGACACTTTTGGCGAGATCGTCGTGCTCGTCACCGCGGCTATCGCGGTCGCCTCGCTGGTGCTGCTCAACCGCCGTGACCGTGTCGTCGAGGCTCCCGACGCCGATCTCGACACCACCGAGGAGGAAGCCGCCCCGCCCGGCGCCCCAGCGGCCGGTGCCGCGACCGCCTCCTCAACTACCCAGGAGGCGAGTGCGGCCGGCAGCGGCTCCGCCGACACCGCCCCACCCGACCAGGAAAGCAGGTGAGTGCCGTGCTCGGAAAGCCCGTGGACCCCGGCTCGCCCCGCTCCGAGGACACCGCCGGCCCCCCGGAAGGCTGGGAGGCGCCCCGCGAGCAGTGGCTAAGCACCGCCGCCCGTCCCGCCTTCGGCCCCCGGTCGGTGCTCCTGGAAGTCGTCGTGCGGCTGCTGGTCCCGGCGATCCTGCTGCTATCGATCTTCATGCTGGTCGCCGGACACGACCGTCCCGGCGGCGGCTTCGCCGGCGGGCTCGTGGCCAGCATGGCCTACGTGCTGCGCTACGTCGCCGGCGGCCGCCGCGAGCTCGCCGCCGGCATACCGATGCCTCCCAACGCGCTGCTGGCGCTGGGACTGCTGGTGGCGTGCTGCACCGCCGGGCTCCCGCTCGTCTTCGACCACCCCATCCTGGACACCACCAAAGTCACACTCACCCTGCCGCTTTTCGGCGAGGTCAAGATCCTCAGCGCGCTGGCGTTTGAAGCCGGCGTCTACCTGATCGTGGTGGGGCTGGTGCTGTCGGTGGTGGCCGCCCTGGGAGCCCGCATGGAAGCCGAGGAAGAAGAGGCGCGAGCCGAGCGGCGACGCCGCGAACGGCGCCGGCGCCGTAACACGGGAGGGCAGCTTTGATAACGACTCCCAGCCTGCTGCTGATCATCGCCGTGGCCGTGCTGTACTCGTCAGGCTTCTACCTGCTGTTGCAGCGCTCGCTCATGCGAGTCGTGCTGGGCATCGTCATACTCGGCCACGCCGCCAACCTGTCCCTGATGCTCACCGACCACTCCATCACGCTGCCGCCGCTCCTCGACGGCCCCGCCGGCGAAATCTCCGATCCGCTGCCGCAAGCCCTGGTGTTGACGGCCATCGTCATCACCTTCGGGGTGACGACGTTCCTGCTGGCGCTGGCCTACCGGGTGTGGCTGGGCGACAACACCGACGAGGTCCCCGATGACCTGGAGGACCGCCGTATCCGCCGGCTGCGCGAACCGGAGGACTCCTCGTGAACGTCCTCCTCGCCGTCCCCCTGGTCGTCCCGCTGCTGGGGGCTGCGCTCACGCTGCTGCTGCGCCGCCTGCCCACGGCCCAGCAGATCGCCAGTTCCCTCGTACTGCTCGTCGTCGTGGCAGACGCCGCCGTGCTGCTCGCCCACACCGCCGACGGCACCGTGGTGGTCAGCCAAGCCGGCGGCTGGCCCGCCCCGCTGGGGATCACCCTCGTGGCCGACCCGCTGGCGGCGCTGCTGGTGCTGGTCTCCTCGGTCGTGCTGCTGATCGTCTTGCTGTATGCGATCGGGCAAGACATCGGCGGGCTCAGCCGCGCCACCCCGCAGGTGTTCCACCCGATCTATTTGGTGCTGACCGCGGGGGTGTGCCTCAGCTTCGTCTCCGGCGACCTGTTCAACCTCTTCGTCGGCTTCGAGATGATGCTGACCGCCAGCTACGCGCTCATCACCCAGGCGCCCACCCGCTCGCGGGTACGCGCCAGCATGATCTACACGCTCGTCAGCCTCACCTCCTCCATCCTCTTCCTGACCGGCATCGCGCTGGTCTACGCGCTGACCGGTACGATCAACCTCGCCGACATCGCGGGCAAGCTCGGCGCCGCCACGCCGGCGCTGCGCATGGTGCTGGCGTTGCTCTTCCTCGTCGTCTTCGGCATCAAGGCGGCGATCGTGCCCATGCACTTCTGGCTGCCCGACAGCTACCCTGTGGCGCTGACCCGCATCTCGGCCATCTTCGCGGCCCTGCTCACCAAGGTCGCCGTGTACGCGGTCATCCGCACCCAAACCCTGCTCTTCGCCCGCGACGACATCTCCACCGTGCTGCTGTGGGTGGCCGTGGCGACCATGATCGTGGGCATCCTCGGCGCGCTGGTCCAAGACGACGTCAACCGGGTCGCCTCCTTCGCCTTGGTGAGCCACATCGGGTTCATGATCTTCGGGCTGGCGTTGGGGACCGTGGCGGCGCTGGCCGGTGTGCTCC
The DNA here is from genome assembly GCF_039539445.1 of Salinactinospora qingdaonensis. Lineage (NCBI taxonomy): Bacteria > Bacillati > Actinomycetota > Actinomycetes > Streptosporangiales > Nocardiopsidaceae > Salinactinospora > Salinactinospora qingdaonensis. Next base: position 45,115 of record NZ_BAABDD010000001.1, on the reverse strand, counting down.
TCTACCTCGTCCACCACATCGTCGCCCAGGCCAGCCTGTTCCTCGTCAACGGGCTCATACGCCAGTTCGTCGGCCACACCTCACTGCGGGCGATCCGCGGACTGACCACTGTGTCGCCGGTGCTGGCGGCACTGTTCTTTGTGCCGGCCATGAGCCTGGCCGGCTTGCCCCCCACCTCGGGGTTTGTCGCCAAGGTCGCCCTTTTTCAGGCCGGGGTCGCCCTCGGCACCTGGCAGGCCTACGTCGGCATCGCGGCCGGCGTGCTCACCAGCGCCCTCACCCTGATCGCGCTGTTTCGGATCTGGACCCGCGCGTTCTGGGGGACGCCGCTGCCCGACATGGTCGAGGCCAAACAGCGGCTCCGCAACGCCAGCAACCGGGGCGGGCTGCGCATGATGACCGCCATGACCGCCGTGATGGTGACCGCCGGGCTCGTCGTGGCCCTCGTCGCCGGGCCGCTCAGCGAACTCGGCTTCACCGCCGCCCACGATCTCGTCGACGGCGAAGCCTACATCCACGCCGTCCTCGGGGAGGAGGCGCCGACACCGTGAGCCAGTCCCACGCCGAGCCCGGCGACCCTCGCAGCACCAGCGCCGTGCCCGCCGACCGCTCCCGGCTGCGGCGGATCTTGACCCGGCTGCCCACAATCGTCCTGCTCACCACCATGTGGGTCATCCTGTGGGGCAAGCCCGAGCCGGGTACGATCGTCGCCGGCGCCATCGTCGCCACGCTGTGCTACTGGGCGGCCAAGCTGCCGCACATCCCCGTGCGTCTCAGCTTCCGCCCGCTCGCGGCGCTGCGGCTGGTCGCCTACATCGGCTACGACCTCGTCGCCTCCAGCGTGCGCGTGGCCATCCACTCGCTGTGGCGGCCCAACCGCACCAGCGGCGCCATCGTCGCCGAACCGTTACGCACCGACTCCGACTTCCTGCTCGCCATGATCACCGGCGGGCTGTCACTGGTCACCGGAAGCCTGGTGATCGAACTCAACCGCGAGGAGGGGGTCGTCTACATGCACGGCATCCCCATGAACTCGCCCCGGTCGGTGGAACAGTTGCGCCGCCAGATCCGCCGCACCGAGGAACTATTCGTGCGGGCGTTCGGCACCAACCACGATCTGGCCGAGTTCCAACGCCGCGCCAACGGTGGGAGTACGAATTGACCATCCTGGACTACGTCTACATCGCGACCTTCGTCATGTTGGGCCTCGGCGCGCTGTGCGCCCTGCTGCGCCTGGTGCGCGGCCCCTCCGTCCTCGACCGGCTCGTCTGCCTCAACGCCCTGTCGGTGCTGCTGGTCAGCTCCATCGCGGTCGAGGCCGCCGTGCGCGCCGACACCGCCTATGTGGGGCTGATGGTCACCGTCGCACTCATCGGCTTCGTCGCCACCCTCACCGCCGCCCGATTCGCCGAAAGGCGCGCCCATGACCGCGGCTGACTGGATCACCGCCGTCCTCATCCCGCTGGGAGCCCTGTTCTCCCTTATCGGTATGATCGGATTGGTGCGCTTCCCCACGCTCCTGGGCCGCATGCACGCCGCCGCCAAGCCTGACACGGTAGGGCTCATCCTTATCCTGCTGGGCACGGCGTTTCAGTTGCCCGGTCTCGGCGCCGCGCTCCCACTGGTACTCGTGGCGCTGTTCCAGTGCGTCACCATCCCCGTGCTCGCCCAGACGTTGGGGCGGGTGGCCTACAGCCGTGGCCAGATCGACGCCGAACGCTTGGTCGTCGACGAACTCGCCGATGCGCTGCCCGAGGCCAAGGCCCGCCAAAGCGAGTGAGTGAGGCCAGCCGGCGCGCCCCGCCTGTGGACAACCGGCCGCATGTGCGCGCCGGCTCTGGTAGCAAGGACAGCATGGTCGCACCAGGGCGTGACACCGAATCCCCCGAGATGCGCGAAGAGGCCGAAGGGTGGCTGCGTGCCCTCGCCGGCCGGCAGGCTCGGCTGCGCGAGGATCAGTGGCGGGCCATACACGCCCTGGTGGCCCAGCGGCGCCGCGCGCTGGTCGTGCAGCGCACCGGCTGGGGCAAGTCCGCGGTGTACTTTGTGGCCACCGCCCTGTGCCGCGCGCGAAAAGCCGGCCCCACCGTCATCATCTCGCCGCTGCTGGCCCTGATGCGCAACCAGATCGAGGCCGCCCAGCGCGCCGGCATCCGCGCCCACACCGTCAACAGCGCCAACATCGACGCCTGGGAGCGCGTCTACGCCGAGGTCGAAGCCGGCGACGTCGACGTGCTGCTGATCAGCCCGGAACGCCTCAACAACCCCGAGTTCCGCGACCGTGTCCTACCCGAGCTGGCCGCCGGCGCCGGGCTCGTCGTCATCGACGAAGCGCACTGCGTCTCCGACTGGGGCCACGACTTCCGCCCCGACTACCGCCGTATCCGCACCCTTCTGGCCGGGCTCGGCCACGACGTGCCCGTGCTGGCCACCACCGCCACCGCCAACGAGCGCGTCACCCGCGACGTCGCCGAGCAACTGGCCGGAGCCGACGCCGCCGACGCCGCCGCGCCCCTGGTGCTGCGCGGCGAACTCGACCGCGAAAGCCTGCGCCTGGCCGTCGTCTCGCTATCCGACAGCACAGCCCGGCTGAGCTGGCTCGCCCAACACCTCGACGAACTGCCCGGCTCCGGCATCATCTATGCGCTCACCGTGGCCGCCGCTACCGAGACCGCGGCCTTCCTCAGCGAACGCGGCCACACGGTCGCCTCCTACACCGGCCAGACCGACCCCGAGGAACGCACCCGCGTCGAGCGCGACCTGCTCGACAACCGTGTCAAGGCGGTCGTGGCCACCAGCGCCCTGGGGATGGGTTTCGACAAACCCGACCTGGGATTCGTGATCCACCTGGGTGCCCCACCGTCGCCGATCGCCTACTACCAGCAGATCGGCCGGGCCGGGCGCGGCGTGGCGCGCGCCGAGGCGATCCTGCTGCCCGGGCGCGAAGACCGCGAGATCTGGGCCTACTTCGCGAGCATGGCCTTCCCCGACGAGGAGACCGTGCGCCACACGCTCGACGTCCTCGCTGAGGCGGGCGGCCCCATGTCGCTGCCGCGGCTGGAGACGCGCGTCGACCTCGGCCGCGCCCGGCTGGAGCAGATGCTCAAGGTGCTCGACGTCGACGGCGCCGTGCGCCGGGTGCGCGGCGGCTGGGAGGCCACCGGCCAGCCGTGGCACTACGACGCCCAGCGTTACGCGGCCGTGGCTGCGGCGCGCGAGGCTGAGCGCACGGCGATGCTCGACTACATCGCCACCACCGAATGCCGCATGCTTTTCTTGCGCCGGCAACTCGACGACCCCGCCGCGCGGCCCTGCGGGCGCTGCGACACCTGCGCCGGCACGGTCTGGAGCGACGAGGTCGCCCCCGAGCAGCGCCGCGCCGCGGCCCAGCACATCGACCGGCCGGGCGTGGTGGTCGCCCCGCGCAAGCAGTGGCCCTCGGGCATGGCCGAACTCGGCGTTGACTTCTCCGGCACCATCCGCCCCGAGCGCCGCGCCGCCGAGGGGCGGGCGCTGGCCCGCCTCACCGACATCGGCTGGGGGACGGTGCTGCGCCGCCTCCTGGCTGAGGAGAGTCCGGACGAGGCGATCCCGGATCAGATGTTCGACCGCGTCGTCACCGTGCTCGCCGCCTGGCCGTGGCAGCGGCGCCCTGCCGGCGTGGTCACGATGCCCTCCCGCACCCGGCCCCACATGATCACCGACCTCGCCGCGCGCGTGGCACGCACCGGCCGACTGGACCATCTGGGTGGGCTCGCCTACACCGGCCCCGACGGCGCCGGAGTCCGGCGCCACAACAGCGCGCAGCGGCTCGCCGCCCTGCACCAGGCTCTCGCCGTGCCCGACGAACTCCGCGCCGGCCTCGCCGGGTGCACGGGTCCCGTGCTGTTGGTCGACGACTACACCGACACCGGCTGGACCCTCACCCTCGCCGCCCACCTACTGCGCGAGGCCGGAGCCGAAGAGGTCCTGCCGTTGGTTCTGGCTACCCGAGCCTGAGGCTGGCTGCCTCTGCCCCCATCCCTGAGGGTGGGGTGGTCCGGTCATCGGTGCTGCTTGTTGGGGCGGGGGTGGCGACGGGAGGCGGCAAGGGGAGTGGTGGGTGGGGAGGTGGTGGTCATCGGTGGTGTGGGTTGGGGTTGCTGGTGGTGAGGGTGGTCGGGTTGGGGTGGGGTTCGCTCGTGCCTCGATCGCTTCGCGATCTCGGCAGCCTGAGGGGTGTGGTGGGTGGGGTGGTTTTAAACGATGAGGGCGACTCCTGGGCGTGGGAGATGAGGGGGGCGATGTTGCTATAGCTCGATTCTTGGCATGGGGGTGGTTCTTTCCTGGGGTGGTGTCGGTCTGTGGCGGCTGTCTTAGGTAGGGCCCGTCCTGCGAGGTGAAAAGGGGCGGTTTTTTGGGGCTGGGGGGTTGTCTTAGGTAGGGCCCGTCGTTGGGGTGGTGGAGACGGGGGTTTGGGGTGGTGCCGGCCCTTGGGCACAGCGCCTCCTTAGGCTGCTGAGATCGCGAAGCGATCGAGGCACGAGCGGGGGTGAAACACTATGTGCCTCCCTCGGATTCGGGCGCACATCGCGCCTCAAGCCCCGGGGCGGGCGGGGGACGTGAGGCGGTCTCCGGTGTTGGTGGTGCCGGGGGGCCGGGGTGGCTTCGGCGGTCTGAGTGCGGCGAGTCGGGGCCGCTGGGCGGTGGGAGGGCGTGGGGGTCGCCGTGCGGTATCACTTGTCGGGTGGGGGCGACACTGGGCGCAGGCACCGCCCCCTTCTGTGTCCGGTTTAGCCGGTTATGCCGCTTTCCTGATGGGGGAGAATGTTGATTCTCGAACAAGTGTCTCGCATGCTGGGCGCTCGGGCTGCGGCCGCGGGGGGCCATGGGGGCTTTGTCGCTTTTGCGGGCGCGGTTCTCGCGACTTCCCGCGTTCAGTGTTGCGCTCCCCCCCGACACTGGACGCATTCCCCGACTCCGCCGTCTCACCAAGCGAGACCCCCGGGGGCTCCTATGCTCCTTGCGTACCGGCGCCGCCACCGCCCGCGCTAGCGGCACTCACCCCTGCGACCGGCCACTCAACCGGCGCCTCCCCGCCCCTGCCGGCCCTCGCTGCCCGACGTCACGGACCCTCGCCCCTAGCGTGGCCGAACCGGCCCGGTGCCCACCCCGCCCACCGCTCGTCCTCGCCGCCCGCTCGCGGCCGACGCCTGACTCAGCACAAAAAGGGAGGGTGCGACCAGGGCCGCACCGGCCAGGCGAGGGGGTGAGGGGGAGCGGCAGCCCTGGGAAGTAGGAGGGAGGTTAGAGGGCGTCGTGTTCGATGCCGCGTAGGAAGGCTGACCATTCGGTGGTGCTGAAGGAGAGAAAGCCGAGGTCGCGTTGGGTGGAGTCACGAACAGCGAACCGCGCGGAGCCGTCCAGGAGGGGGCCGGCTTCCACACACTTCGCATTGCCGTTGGCGCTGTAGCTGCTGATGTGCCAGCCGACCTCGACGCACTTCGGGTTGCCGTTGACGCTGTAGCTGCTGGTGCGCCACCCCACTACGGAAGCCGCATCCAGGTTCATGACAACTCCTTCTCGACAGCAGCGATGAACGCGATCGATTCTTCGATGCTCAGACTGTTCTCCTGCAAGCGATCGTACACATCAGCCAACCGATCGACGTCCTCCCGTTCGAGATAGAGCGCCCCTCCCGGGCTTTCTGCGTGAGCAACTTCAGAGAACGGCTCTTCCAGGTCAATGAGGGTGAAGCTTCCCCCGGGGCTGGCGTGAGCTTCGCTGGCGAAGGGGATCACATGAACATCTACGTGTGGGCTTTTCGCCGCCTCGCGCAGATGGCGTAGTTGTTCCGCCATGACCTTCGCGCCACCAACCGGCCGTCGTAACGCCGCCTCATCGAGGATCACAGCCAGAGCTGCCGGATTTTCACGTGTCAGGATGCGTTGCCGTTGGATGCGCAGCTCCACTCCGCGTTCAATCTGGCGCTGGGGGATCTCTGGACTCGTGGCTTGGAAGAGACTGAGGGCGTAGTTGCGAGTCTGAAGAAGCCCTGGAAGTACGAGGCCCGCGAAGCTTCGGATCTTAAGTGCCCGGTTCTCCAGCCATGCCATATCGATGGTGGAACTCCAGGCGTCTTTGGAGTAACTCTCCCACCAGCCGGTTTGCCAGAGTTCCCCGGCTAGTTGGAGCAATGTGTCTCGGCGACCGGCATCCTCGACCCCGTAAAGATCCAGGAGCGCTGCGGTGTCGACACGACGGATCGGATAGAGCCCCGTCTCGAAACGGCTGATCGTCGCGCCGGTGCGTTGTAGGTACTCGCCTGCCTCTCTGAGTGTGAGTCCTCTGTCCTCGCGTAGGTCACGCAAGATCTGGCCAAGCCATTGCGCGCGTAGAGTGACCCCTCGGACGTTGCCCACGGCACCCCCAAGCCTCTTGTGTAAATTTACATTTTCTCTTGCTTTCGTCTTCTGTGAATGTCACTCTAGCAGCATGTGACCTGTTGCTCACTCAGAGAAGTCAAAACAGGTGGCTTTTGCCGTACAGACCACCGCCCGGGGCGCGGACGAACTGACCCTCCGACACGTCCCGGGCGGTGCCCTACAGGAGAGGGGAACTATCGATGCCCGATGTCCACGCACTCCCGGACTCGATTGTCCACCACGGGTGGGACGAGATCGACACCTCCATCGACGACGAGCACCCCCGCCTGCTCTCTGACGAGCAGTTCGACCGCTACACCCAGACCGTGACCGCGCTACTGACCGCCCTGGGCCTGGACGTCCACGTTCCCCACTCCGGCGACCCGGGCTCACTGGAGATCCGCAACCCCCGCACCGGGCAAACCCTCGAACTCGACATGCGCGACGACCGCAGCGCCGAATGGAACCTCGAAGCCGGCGACGAAATCCCCGAAGGCACCAGCGCCACCGGAATCGCCACCCAGATCTCACGCATCCTCGGCGCCACACCACCCGGCGACAACTGAACGGAATCGCCCCAAGCGGCCCCTGCCGATTCCGACCCGATCGCGGGCAGGGGTCCCCGCCCTCACTTCCGCACGTGGCGGCAAGCGGGCGCTTACAAGGCTCTACAGGCCCTACAGGTCGGGGCGGGCGCCGGGTTGGTGCAGGGCGCGGGCGGCCAACTGGTGGCCCGCTGCGAGCGCGTCCTTGGGTGTCTTGCCGTCGAGCCAGGGCGGCAGGAAACCGGCGATGAAGGCGTCACCCGCGCCGATCGATCCGGGGGAGGGTTCGACGGGTTCAGCCGGGAGCGTCACCGTGTCGTCGCGGGACTTGGCGGCCCACATCGCCCCCTCGTCGCCCAGCTTGAGCACCACGTTGGGGTACCAGGCGCACAGCACCTTCGCCGCCGCCTCGGCCTCCTCGCGCCCAGTCAGGACCTTGGCCTGCTCCTTGTTGGCGAACAGCAGGCTAGCGCCGTTGGTCCACTCCAGGAAGTTCTCGGCGCCCGCGCGCTCCAGGGGCGCGTGCGAGCCGCCGTCGACCGAGATCGACATCCGGGCCTCGCGCGCCATGCGCAGCGCCACCCGGCCGGCGCGGCGCGAGCCTTCGTTGATCAACGTGAACCCCGAGACGTGCAGGTGGGCGCCGGGGGTGAACGCTTCGCGCGGCAGGTCCTCGGGTTGCAGTGCGGCGTTGGCACCCGGGTCGCTGAGCATGGTGCGGTCGCCGCGGTGGGTAATCATCACCACGCAGGTTCCCGTGGGCCGCTCGGGGTCCATCACCATGCGGGCGTCCACCCCGTAGCCCATCAACTCCATCTCGCGGGTGCGGCCCGTGATGTCGGAGCCGCGTCGGCCCACAAGGGTGGTGTCGGTGCCCTCAAGAGCCAGCCACGACGCCACGTTGGCTCCTGAACCGCCCCCGTAGGTGGTCACTGAGGCAGGGGTGTCGCTGCCGCGAGCCAGTGCGTAGAAAGCTCGTGCGACAGCGTCGGTCATGAGGTCCCCGATCACGACCACGCGCGTCATTTCGTCACCACCTTGCCAGCCACTGCGGCGCGCCTATCCGCTGTGCATCCCGTAAGCGTTCCCTGACGTTAACAGGTTCAAGGGTGAACGCGGGTAACGAACTGAATGCGGTGCGACTGCCGGAAGGTTAGATCGCTCTGGCCTCGTGCGCCACGCCCGGCCACGATTAACGATCTTTTCCTCCCTAAAGCGATCATCTCGTCTACCCTCAAAAACGTGCAGTCATACCCGAACCACTGGGAAGCCGACGTTGTTCTCACCGATGGCGGTACCGCACACTTGCGCCCCATCGTCCCCGACGACGGCCAACTGTTGCAGGAGTTCCACGCGAAGCTGTCGGCCGAGACGATCTACTACCGTTTCTTCGCTCCCTACCCGCGACTGTCCCAACGCGACGTCAAACGATTCACCCACGTCGACTACGAGGATCGGGTCGCGCTCATCGCCACCATCAGCGGAGTCATGGTCGCGGTCGTGCGTTACGACAAGGTCAGCGAAGACGAGGCCGAGGTCGCCTTCGTGGTCGCTGACGAGCACCAGGGCCGCGGGCTCGCCTCGGTGCTGCTGGAACACATCGGTGCCGCGGCCCGCGAACGCGGGGTGCGGCGTTTCATCGCCGACGTGTTGCCAGAGAACCGGCGCATGATCAACGTGTTCCGGGAAGCCGGCTATACCGCCGAGCAGACCTTCGACGAAGGAGTCATCCGGCTCACGCTCGACCTTGAGCCCACCGACTACTCCCAGGAGGTCATGCGCGCACGCGAGCAGCGCGCGGAGGCCCGCTCGATCTCCCGGCTGCTGTTCCCGGAGTCGGTGGCGGTCATCGGCGCCAGCCGCACCGCCCACACCATCGGCCAGACAGCGCTGCGCAACCTGCTCGCCGGTGACTTCCAAGGGCCGGTGTTTCCCGTTCACCCCGAGGCCAAAGCCGTCGCCGGGGTGCGCGCCTACCCCAGTGTCCTCGACATCCCCGACCCTGTTGATCTGGCTGTGGTGGCGGTACGCGCCGACATGGTGGCCGACGTCGTCGCCCAGTGCGCCCAGAAAGGGGTGCACGGGCTGGTCGTGGTCAGCTCCGGATTCGGCGAGGTAGGCCCGGAAGGGCGCGCCCGCCAAGACCAGCTCGTTCTCACCGCCCGCGCTGAGGGGCTGCGCGTGATCGGCCCCAACTGTCTCGGCATCGCCAACACCGACCCGAAGGTCTCCCTCAACGCCACCCTGGCACCGGAGATCCCCGCGCGGGGCACCATCGGTTTCTTCTCCCAGTCCGGCGCGCTCGGCCGCGCGATCCTACAGCGTGTCGCCCAGCGCGGAATAGGGCTGTCCACCTTCGTCTCCGCCGGCAACCGCGCCGACGTCTCCGGCAACGACCTGATGCAGTACTGGGAGGAGGACCCCGCCACCGAGGTTGTCCTCCAATACCTGGAGTCGTTGGGGAACCCCCGCAAGTTCTCCCGCCTGTCGCGCCGTCTCGCCCAGCACAAGCCGGTGGTGGCGGTGCGCACCGGCGGCTCCTCGCAGGGAGTGCCCACGGGGCACGCCGCCAACGCCTTGGAACTGCCCGACTATGCGGTGACGTCGCTGTTCCAGCAGGCCGGGGTGGTGCGGGTGGAAGACATCACCCAGATGTTCGACGTGGCCCAACTCCTGGCCTACCAGCCGCTGCCCGCCGGGCCGCGCGTGGGCATCATCGGCAACTCCGATTCTCTGGGGCTCATGGTCAAAGACGCCTGCACCCGCATGGGACTCAAACCCCACGACCCCGTCGACCTGGGACCCAACGCCACCGCGGCCGACTTCGAGCAGGCGCTCAGCGCGGCCTTGGACGACGACGAGGTGCACTCTCTCGTCGTCGTCTTCATCCCCGCCCTCACGCCGATCTCCGGGGACGTCGCCGAGGTCATGCGCCGCACAGCAGCCACCTCCGCCAAACCGATCATCACCACCTACCTGGGCTACCAGGGGCTCCCCGAGGAGCTGCGCCGTCTCGGCCCCAACGGCGAGACCGTGCGCGGCTCGGTACCCTCCTACCCCGCCCCCGAGGACGCTGTGCGCGCGCTCTCCCACGCCACCCGCTACGCGGTCTGGCGTGGCCGCGACCCCGGGCGTCACCCCGAGTTGGCCGACATCGACCGGGCCGGCGCCCGCGCCATCATCGACGCCACGCTGAGCGACCCCCAAGCCCGTGGCAGCTCCCCCCACTCGGTGTGGTTCACCAGTGAGCCGCTGCACGCCGAAGAGGAAGAGTCCGCGGTCGCCCCAGAGGAAGCGCGCCAGCTCTTGGCCTGCTACGGGGTGCCGGTCTGGCGCGACATCCCCGTCTCCTCCGCTGACGAGGCCGTCGCGGCGGCCGAAGAGATCGGCTATCCGGTCGTCATCAAAGCCAACGCTCCCGACCTGCGGCTGCGCGCCGGCGGCAGCGGAATCCGCTCCGACCTGCGCGGAACCGACGCGGTCCGGGGCGCATTCGAGGCTCTCCACGGCAGGTTGGGCGATGACGCCATGCTCGTCGTGCAGGCCATGGCCGTGCCCGGGGTGCCCGCGGTGATCCGCGCGGGGGAGAACCCCTCCTTCGGCTCCGTTGTGGCCTTCGGGCTCGCCGACGTCACCGCCGAGCTGCTGGACGACCGGGCCTACCGCCTCGCGCCCCTCACCGACACCGACGCCGCCGATCTCGTGCGGGCCGTGCGCTCCTCGCCCCTGCTGTTCGGGCTGCCCGCCGGAGCGTCGTCGCTGGCCGACCAGCCTGACGTCGACGCGCTGGAGGAACTGCTGGTGCGCGTGTCCCGGCTGGTCGACGCGCTGCCCGAAGTGGCCCACGTCGACTTGGACCCGATCATCGTCAACGCCACCGGTGCTCACGTGCTCGGCGCCCGCGTGTGGCTACGCGAAACCCCCGATGTGCGGTTGGACTACGGGCCGCGCCGGCTGCGGGTACCGTTCTGAGGGCCGGCATCTGGCCATGCCGTGAGAGGACTCTGCCGTGAGAGGCGCGGGTCGCGCCGGCCAGTCCGACCCCGCCCTCGGCCGGGGCGGGGCGCCGACAGCAGCGGGGCAAGCTCGGCTGCGGTTCCTGTCTGCCCCGGCTGGTGCCTGTCGTCTCCGGCTTTCGTAGCCGGTGTTCGGCCGCGGCAACGGAAGCCGCACTGCTGCCCGCAACCTGCCCGCGCTACTGGCGCGTGGTCACGGGTGCCGGAGATGGCGCCGCCTCCCCGGCACCCGAACGTTCGCTTTACGCGCAGCCCCGACTTAGGTTCTGTTGTGCGAACGGCTGGGGGTGTGGGCCGTGGAGTGTGCCTCGTTCGCTACGCGATCTCGCCAACCCGTGGGGCGGCAGCCGGACACGCTCACCCGCGTGTGCCCACCGCCGCTCCCCGCCGCCCTTTTCAAAAACAGACTCTAGGCAGGCTCGGGCTGCGGCTCAGGCTCTGGAGGCATCGGCCCGGGCCCGGGCACCGGGGGCTCGGGTTCCGGCTCGGGTGGTACCGGCTCCGGTTCTGGCATCGGGCCGGGGGGTTCCGGCGGTGTTGGCGGTACGGTCGCATACATATCGGGCCACTACCCGTGTCGAGTGAGCTTATCCATCACGTCGGGAGCAGCCGACTCTCAGGTGCGCGCGGGTGTCCGGAGAAGGCAGGATGGGACTATGAGGAAAACGCGGGCTGTGTCCACCGACTGGCGCTTGGAGATCGAGCGCAGCGGCTATTATCCGGTGCTTGTGGCCGACGCCGTCGCCGCCGCGCTCGGCGACGAGAACGCGGAAGCGTTCGTGGTCCACCACGAGGCGACCTTCGACCCAGCTATGGAAGTGCGCCGCCACATCACCGTTCTACTGCTCACAGCAACCCGGCTGCTGGTCTGCCACACCGACGAGCACCCACCGGCCGGCCCCGGCGAGCGTCCCCACGCCTCCACAACCACAGATTCGATCAAACTGTCCAGTGTGCAGTCCGTCGCTTTGACGCGGCTGGTCCCTGACCCTGAGCAGTACGCGCCTGACACGCTTCCCAGCGAAGTCGTGCTCAGCATCAGTCTGGCCGTGAACTGGGGATCACTCGCCCAGGTCGATCTTGAGCCGGCCACCTGCACCGACGAGTCCTGCGAAGCCGATCACGGCTATACGGGCTCCATCACCGCAGAGCCATTGACCCTGCGGGTCAGCCAGGCCGCTGACGGCGCCGACGCCGTCGCCAACATGCTCGACTTCACTCAGGCGTTGTCGGAAGCCACCGCCAAATGAGCTGACCCGCGCACCGCTCCACACCACCCCACGGTCACCACGCGGGCAGGCCCCGCCCAGGAGGCATAGCCCCGCCTAGGTGCTAAGAAGCAGCCTATGAGTACCGACGTCACCGACTTCGAGCAACCACGCTACGGCTCAGCCTCCGTGGCGGACCTGGCCCCCTCGGCGCTTGCCGCGCTGGGAGTGCCCGGAGAGCCCAACACCCTCGCACTCCCTCCAGCGCGCCACATCTGCGTGCTGCTGGTGGACGGCATGGGGTGGGAACTGCTGCACGCCAACCGCGACCGGGCACCGTTCCTGGCCAGCCTGATCGACACCGGTGGCCCCGAACAAGCCATCACCACCGGGTTTCCCACCACGACCGCGACCAGCCTCACCTCCCTGGGGACCGGTCTGGCACCCGGCCATCACGGCATCCTCGGCTACCAAGTGGCGGTACCCGGCGCGGACCGCATCATGAATTCCCTGCGCTGGGACCACGACATCGACCCGGAGCAGTGGCAGCCACACTCCACCGTCTACCAGCGCGCGCAGGCCGCCGGGGTCAGCACGGCCTACGTCGCCGCCGCCGCATTCGAGGGCAGCGGGTTCTCCCGTGCCTCGGCGCGGGGGAGCCGTTACCTCGCCGCCAACGGCGCCACCGAACTCGTGGTGCAAGCCGAAACGGCGCTGCGTTCGCCGACCCCCTCCTACGTCTTCGTCTACCACTCCGACCTCGATACCTACGGTCACATGTTCGGAGCGGACTCCGCCCACTGGCGCCACCACCTCGGCCACGTCGACCGGCTCGCCGAACAGCTCGCCGCGATCCTGCCCGCCGGCGGTGCGCTCTACATCACCGCTGACCACGGCATGGTCGACACCACGCCGGCCAGCCGGATCGACGTGGGCTCCGAGCCCGCGCTGGCCGACGGTGTTCGGCTGCTCGGCGGTGAGGCGCGCGTCCGCCACGTCTACACCGAACCAGGTGCCGCCGCCGACGTGCTAGCCGCATGGCGGGAGCGGTTGGGCGAACGAGCGGTTGTCCTCAGCCGAGAGCAAGCCATCGACGAGGGCTGGTTCGGCGCGGTCGCGGCCGAGTTCCTGCCCCGCCTCGGTGACGTGCTCGCGCTCGCTCGCGGCGACACCGCCTTGATCGCACCCCACCAGGAGGAGGTCGAATCCCAGCTCGTGGGCCACCACGGCTCCCTGACCTCCCAAGAGTTGCGTGTACCCCTGCTGCGGGCCACCTCCGAGTCGTAGCCGGCAGGCGGCCCGACATCCCCCACCGCCCCCTCAGCGGTCAGGCGTCCCGCAGCGGCGCGTACCCCAGGCGGTTGATCCCACCCCGCCCCGCTCGTCGAGCACCCACAGCATAGGCTTTCCTCACGAAGCGTTCGCACCACAGCACCTTCGGCGGCCCCGGCCGTTTCGGGGCATCTTCCCGCTCGGGGCGGCGCGGCCACCGCCGTCTCCATACTCCGCCGTCCCGTCAGGTCCCAGCGCCAACACGCCAGGAGAAGCCGCATGAAGACCGGTGACCAGGTTCCCGATTTCGAACTCGACGACCAGGACGGGGTGAAGCGTAAGTTGAGCGACCTGCTGGCCGAAGGGCCGGTGGTGCTGTTCTTCTACCCCGCGGCCATGACGAAGGGGTGCACGGCTGAGAGTTGCCATTTCCGTGACCTCGCCGCCGAGTTCGCCGAACTCGGCGCCACCCGCGTGGGCATCAGCGCCGACCCCGTCAGCAAACAGCGCGAGTTCGCCACCGCCAACAACTTCGACTATCCACTCCTGTCCGACCCCGACGGCTCAGTGGCTGACATGTTCGGAGTCCGCCGCGGCGGTCTGATGTCGGGACTATCGCCCACCCGCCGCCGCACGTTCGTGATCGACACCGACCGGCGCGTACTCGACGTCATCTCCGACGAAGTCCGCATGCAGGTCCACGCCGACAAAGCACTGAGCGCTCTGCGCAACCGGTAAACACCGTCCAAGGTCTCGCCCCGCTGCTTTCGCCGCCCCTCCCGCCCCAGTCTCCAGGCGCGGGGCGGCAGCGGCCAAGGGCAGAGACGGGAAAGCTCGCGCCCAAGCGCTCCTGCTGTCGCCGCAGCCGATGCCGTCCTGCCCACGCGCACAAACGCCGCTGCGGCGACGAGCCGACCAGCAGCCAATCGGGCGCTCCCGCCACGCCCAACCCTTGCAGGTCGCCGCAGCGCGACCCCCGTCCCAACCGGGTTTTTGCTTCTAAGGCGCGTGGCGCGGCCTGAGCCTCACGCAGCACAATAGGAAACGTGAGTTACTCCGGAGATACCAGGGTCGGCGGACCCGCCGACCTACGTGACCTGTCCGAGCTGACCATCAGCAAACTTGCAGTGGGTCCGATGGACAACAACGCTTACCTGCTGCGCTGCAAACGCACAGGCGAAGCCGTCCTCATCGACGCCGCGAACGAGGCTGACCGGCTGCTGGAACTCATCGATGGGAACGGACTGGATCGCGTCATCACCACCCATCAGCACCAAGACCACTGGCAAGCCCTCGCCGAGGTCGTCGGCGCCACGAGCGCCCGCACCGTGGCCCACCCCATCGACGGCGAAGTCCTCCCCGTGTCGGTCGACGAGCCAGTCGAGCACGGCGACCGCATCCCCGTAGGTGCATGCGAGTTGCAGGTCATCCACCTGCGCGGCCACACCCCCGGATCTATCGCCCTGCGCTACGACGACCCCGAGGGCCGGACCCACCTGTTCACCGGCGACAGCCTCTTCCCCGGCGGGGTCGGCAAAACCTGGGGCGACGCCGACTTCCGACAGTTGCTCTCCGACGTGGAAGAGCGGATCTTCGCCGAGATGGACGACGACACCTGGGTCTACCCGGGACACGGCAAGGACACCACCCTCGGAGCCGAGCGCGGCCAGTTGCCGCAGTGGCGGGAACGCGGCTGGTAACCCCCGGACTGTCGGGCTGTGGCAGTTCGGCTGCCGGCCACGGCCCACTCCCAAAAACGGTGGGTTGTCGACCGATGATAGGCAGCAGCGGCCCACCTAACGCTCACCCCCTCCCCGCGGCCACCCCTGGGCCGCGGGGACACCTCCCGTGGGCGCCTCCGGTGACCCCGTTATCGGGACAGGAGCCGGAATATCCCCGCACGCGCGGGGAGCATCATTCGGTCGGTCCCACCACGTGGGGTGTGGTGGGGCCATCCCTGCGGGCGGGGGAGCGTTTCGGCGAGCTGGCCGCGTTGGTGTGACAGTGGGGAGCAGCCTTACTCCAGTGGGGTCTTCGGCGCTGTGTGGGTTTGGGTTGGGGGAGACGTGTGGTGTTTCCCGTCGCTCGTGCCTCGATCGCTTCGCGATCTCAGCAGCCAGGGGTGGGGTGTGTTTGGGGTGGGTGTTCTAGTGCCGCGTCTTCATAGGGATCCGCCGGGCTGTTGAGGGTGGGGTGTGTTTGGGGTGGGTGTTCTAGTGCCGCGTCTTCATAGGGATCCGCCGGGCTGCTGAGGGTGGGGTGTGTTTGGGGTGGGTGTTCTAGCGCCGCGTCTCCATAGGAATCCGCCGGGCTGCTGAGGGTGGGGTGTGTTTGGGGTGGGTGTTCTAGCGCCGCGTCTCCATAGGAATCCGCCGGGCTGCTGAGGGTGGGGTGTGCTTGGGGTGGGTGTTCTAGCGCCGCGTCTCCACAGGAATCCGCCGGGCTGCTGAGGGTGGGGTGTGCTTGGGGTGGGTGTTCTAGCGCCGCGTCTCCACAGGAATCCGCCCGGTTGCTGAGGGTGGGGTGTGCTTGGGGCGGGTGCCCTAGCGCCACGTCTCCACAGGAATCCGCCCGGTTGCTGAGGGTGGGGTGTGCTTGGGGCGGGTGCCCTAGCGCCACGTCCCCACAGGAATCCGCCCGGTTGCTGAGGGTGGGGTGTGCCTGGGGTGGGTGCCTTAGCCTTGCGTCGTCCTTCGGGGTATCTGCCGCAGGGGTTGTGCCTGGGGCCTAGCTTGGTGTCGCTTCTCGGAGTGTCGGGCGCAGGGGGGTATGCCGAGGGGCTCGCCTGCCACTTTTCGGGGGTGCCGCCTGCCCTTGGGCGGGTGTGCTCGCGCCTTGGCCACCGGGTGGGCCATGGCGCGGTCATGGCGCCGCCTGCCCTTGGGCGGCTGCGCTCACCGGGCCCCGTATCCGGGGAGGTTGTCGCCTGCTTGTTGTGTGTCGACCTAGCGCAGTGTTCCTTCGCCCGGGCGGCCACCGGCCTCGTTTCATGCCCCTTCGACTCCGGGGTGCCCGTATCGTCTCGCGCCACCTCAACCACCGCCCCCCTTCAGGGCGCCTCAACTACCGCGCCCCCACACTCACACTTCTCGTGTCACCCCAGCCACCGTGCCCCCACACTTCTCATGTCACCTCAACCACCGCGCCTCCTTCAGGCTGCTGAGATCGCGCAGCGATCGAGGCACGAGCGGACGACGCACTCTCCCACCCCGCCGAACACAACCACCCCTCGCGCGGGGAGCACGTCGCGGTGCCGTGTCCCTGGGGCGAGCCCGAAGGTCCATCCCCGCGTGCGCGGGGCTCACTGCGCGAACTCAGCGCGCAGGTGCGCGACGCGCGGTCCATCCCCGCGTGCGCGGGGCTCACTGCGCGAACTCAGCGCGCAGGTGCGCGACGCGCGGTCCATCCCCGCGTGCGCGGGGCTCACAGGAAATGACCTGGGGATTTGTTGCGGGTTATCTTTTTGTTATTTATGGGGCGGAGTCTAGAGGCGGCCGGGCCGGGGTGGTTGTGCTGGCCGCCGGGGTGGCTCGCTTGGGCGGCTGGGCTTTCCGCTGAATACTCGCCCGCTAGTGTCCCACGGCAACGGTTCGGCGTGGTCGCCTCAGATGCTTTCGGGCTCTTCTTCGGTGTGGACGGCTTCTTCCTCGGCGCTCATCGCTGCCTGGTCGGTGCCGGCTTCCTCGGCCACCAGGCTGGCCTCTCGGTCCTCGCGGGCGCCCTCGTCCTCCTCCACCAGCCGTAGTCCGGGCTCCGTTACGGTCTCGCCCTCTTCCTCGCTCTCCTGGAAGGCAGCGGTGACGTCGGGAACTTCCCGCGACACCGCTGTGTCGAGAGATTCTCCGGCCTCGTCATCGGTGCCGGTGGGGCCGAACTCGCTCATCGCCACCGGTTCGTCCCCAGGCAGTATCTGGTCTTCGGTGTCGTCCTCTTGGGCGGGCAGCCCAGCCGCTTCCCAGTCTGTGGCTTCGGCGTTGATCGGGTCGGAGCCGCGTTCAGGGTCGTGCTCAGGGTCGTAGGCAGTCATATTCGCCGCCTACCACAGTGGGACACCTTCATGCAGGACGGTGGGCTGCCCAGTCGTGCTGCTTCAGCTCGGTCAGCTCAATCGTGGGCCGCGGCCGTCGGCGGCAGCCGACGCCTGGCGATGAATCCGAGGTCGGTGCGGTGGTACCAGCCAAGTTCGTGCTCGCCCTCCAGCCAGCACAGCCGTACCGATACTCCGCTCAGGACGGCGGGAAAGTCCAGCAGCACCGGCGCCAGCCCTTTGACCTCGATGCCCTGTTCGGGGAACCACGCCTGCAATTCGCTCAGCCGTGCCTCCAATGCTTTGAGTTCGGGCATGCCTCCCAGCGACGAACCGTCGGTGGCGCGCAAATCAGCCGCGAGTTCGGCCAGATCGGCCCGTACCTCCACCAGTTCGGCCACCTGGGCGCGTACTTGGGGCATCAGCGCGTGGGCCTCCTCGATCTCGAAGGTTCGCCGCTCGTCCTCTGCCGCGCTGCCCCACGGGTCCGGCATGTTATAGGTCTCGCCCATGTACCGTACGTTACCGGCCTCGGTTCAGGCGGCTACGGCCGGCTCGGCTCGTCTGCGCCTGAGGCCGTTCCTCGTGTCCGTGGGCTTACCCGGCGCCCAAGCACACGAACCCCGCGTGGGCCAGATGCCTGGCCACGACCTTCGCCGGGGAAACACCCCTGCTCAAATCGGTGTGGGCTCGGGTCATGGCGTCGGTTATCGCGTCGTCGCGCACCGGCAGTATCCCGGCGACGACCGTGGTTGCGCCCATCGCCAGCAGCGTTGCGGCCAGCCCCAGCGGCACCCCTGTGGGGGAGGCCACCGAGCGTCCCACCGCGCAGGAGGACAGCACCGTCACTCGCGGTACACGGTGGGCGCGTTCGAGATCGTAGGCCAGCAGCGGCCCATCGGCCAACAGCAGCCCCGACAGCATCGGGCTCCGGGGTGGGAACACCCCGTGCGCGCTCAGGTGAGCGAGGTCAGCTCGTCCCAGCTCAGCCAGTACCCGCGCCGTGGTGGGGCGGGCCGCCCCCTCGCCGGCCAGCAGCGTAGCGCCGGGATAGATCCGGCGCAGCCGGCGGGTTTCCCCGCCCGCCCCGGGCAGGTCGGGGCCGGCAACCAGCACGGTTCGTTCGGCCGCGAGCTGGTGGCGTACGCGCCGCCGGCGGCAAAGCCACGCGCGGGCCGAGGAAGCTACCACGAGCGGGCGCCCGGTCAGGCCGGGGAGTAGCCCCCATGGCAGGCCGGGAAGCCCCGGTTCGGGGGCGAGAACGACGGGACGCTCCGCCAGGAGGTCGGCCACGGGCGCGACGAGCAGGTCGGCCAGGTGTGATGCACGGTCGGCGGTGACCGCGTCCTGTCCCACCTCGGGCGCGACGGCGTTGAGCCGCGCGGCGTGCAGCAGCTTCGCCGCCGCGTCGGCGATCGCGCCCGCCTCGCCCAACGGGCGGAGGGTGACCTCGCCGTCGACCATCACCACGGCGTTGACCTGCCCGGCCAGTTCGACATAGCGCAGGAACACGCGGCGTCCCAAGGCGCTGGCCAACGTCGGCCCCGCCGCGCCCGTCGCCGGGACCTCCGGGGCGCAGCGGCGCACGCATCCTGCGTGCCACTGGGCCAGGCCGAGTTCGGTCTCGATCCGCTCCACCTCGTCGAGAGGGGTGTGACCGTGCGCCCACGGCTCGTCTTGGTCGCCGTGGGTCCACGCGCGGGCGCACGCGGCGCGGTAGCGGTCAAGGAGGCGCCGCCAACTCGTGTCGCGGCAACGCCGCTTGGGGCGCGGGGCGGTGGGGACCCGCTCGATCCATTCCAGCGCCGGCCACGCCTGTCCGGCCTCCAGCGCCAGGTGCGCGCCCGCCCGCGCGATCGTGGTGGCCGCGGTGGGCACGTGCGCCAGGGGTTCGAGGTGTCCCGCCACGGTCAGGCGCCCCGGCCGCGCCGTATCGTCGGGGCGTTCCAGGTGGGCGCGGGCGGCGGTGTGGTCTCCCTGAGCAAGGGCGCGCAACGCCCGCAGCCGCGAAGGTGGGGGAGCCGCGAGGGCGGGCGCGCCCAGGGGAGCGGTGGCGACGCTGGAGGCTAGGGTCGCTGCCGCCGCCGTCGCGCTGACCCCAGCGTGCCTACTCGCCGCTTCCCGCGGCGCCCGCGCAAGCGGGGCGCAGGTGCGCCGGGGCTGTGCCTGCCCGAGTTTGGTGGTCGGGGCCGGGGGCACGTGGCGCGCCGCCCATTCGATCTGGCGCGCCAGCCGGCTCCACACCGAGGCCGGGCCGAAGGCGGTGTTTACGCGCCGGGCGAGGGTCGCCGCGCCGTCCCGGTCGCCGATGCCCAGCAGCAGTTTGGCCCGCAGCAGCAGGTGGGTGGCGTAGCCCGCGCCGGCGTCTGTGGCCATGGCTGGTGCCACCGAGCGCAGCAGGGTTTCCGCGTCCCGGAACTGTCCGGCTGCCAGCAGCGCGCCGGCGCGATCCATGAGGAGCGTCTCGCGAGGCCCGGGGGGCAGGAATCCGGCGGCGGTGGCGAACAGCAGCATGGCCCGGGCGATGTCTCCCTGCCCCGCCGCCGCGCATCCCAGGTTCTGTAGCGCCAGTCCGCGCAGGTGGTGCAGATGGTGGCGTTGGGCCAGTTCCGCCGCCCGTTCCAGGACCGCTGTCGATTCGTGGGGGTTGCCGGTGTAGAGCAGGGCGAGCCCGCGGTTGCTGAGCAGCCCTGGCAGTAGGAGCCTGTCGTCTCCACCGCCGCGCAGGCGCTGCTCGGCTGCGTCGAAGTCGCTGAGTGCGGCGTCGAACCGTCCTTGCTGGGAGGCTGCGACTCCCCGGTTGAGCAGGGCCAGCGCGCGTGTGGCGGGCTCGCGACGCACCGCGTGCTCCAGTAGCGCTGCCGCGCCTGCGCCGCGGCGTGCCAGCAGGCCCAGGCGGGAGGCTCGGGCCTGGGCGGCCAGGTGGGGGAGGTGCGCGCGCTGGGCCACCTCGGCGGCACGGGCCAGGGAGTGGTGGGCTGCTGCCGTGTCGCCGAGCTCGTGGAGCGCCAGCCCGCGGGCCCGCAGCGCCACTGACCGCGTCGCGGGGTCGCGCGCTTCGGCGAGGACACGTTCGGCGTGGTGGCGCGCGTGTCCAGGGTCACGTCCTACCAAGGCCACGGGGTGAGGGGCACGCTCGTCGGTCCCGGGTCGCTGACTCGTCATATCTTTTGTCGCCTTCGGTCGGTGACGATCGTGCGCCAGACATGGGAGCCATCGGTCCGGGCGTTGGCGAGGCCGGCGGTGGCCGGTGTCGTCTGGCACACCTCGCCGTGGGGAACCTGTGGCTGGGGGAGTGGGCTTAGACGGTCACCCAGCGGGTGGCGAGGGGGCTTTGACCGGTGCGGTGGAACACGATGCTCATGGGGCCGGGCGGGATGTTGTGGACGACGAAGGCCCCCGCCGTGTCCACGGTTGCTGTCGTGGCCCCGTCATCCCAGCGCACTTCGACCGTGCCGGCCCCGCCCGGGGTGAGCTGCCCCACGATGTCGCACAACCGGTCCCGTGAGGTGATCTCCAGTCGCACGTGGACATCGGGGGTTGCGAAGGTCAGCAGACGTGTGCCTTCGCCGAACGCCGAGAGCTCGCGTACGCCCCGCGGTGGGTCCGTGGCCGAGTCGTCGACCAGGTCCGCGACGTCGGCTTCTGGGCGGCGCGCCCGGTAGCCGACGCGGGCCTTGGCGGGAAGCTCTGCGGGCATCGGATCCACCGGCGCGGAGCCCCCCAGAGCGCGGATCACGAACCACTCGTCGTCAGTGGGGTCGTCGAGGGGCATGTAGGTGTCCTTCCCAGCGTTACGGCCCGACCGGGGCGGTTGGCGGGCCCGGGGCGGCAGCCACGGTGTGGTTGATCTCGTGTCTTTCGATGATGCATGGTCACGGAGTTCTCTAGCCGGCCAGACCGGCCGCTGTCGCGGTGGGGGCGCTTCAGGTGTCCGGGGAGCCTTCCGTGAGCCGAGGCTCCAGGTGGCTGCGTAGTTTGCGAAACGCGCGTCGGCGGATGTTGCGCACCTCATGGGCCGGCACGCCGGCGATCTCGGCGATGTCGGCAACGGTCAGTTCCGGGGCGTCCATACGCAGCACGGCCACGATCCGTTCGGTCACCGGAAGCAGCCGCAGCGCTTCGCGGACCAGTCGTGCGCGTTCGCCGGCCACGTGCTGTTGGGCAGGGTCGTGGTCGGTGGGGATGTCGAGGAGGTCGGTGGGGTCGCATGGCCGGGCACGGTGTCGCGCGCGCAGGTGCCGAAACGACTCGCGTTGGGCGGTGACGGCCAGCCAGGTGCGTAAGCTCTCGGGGTGCCGGAGCCGGGGGAGGTGTTCGGCCAGGGTGCGCCATACGGTTTGCGCGACGTCCTGGGCATCATGGGTGGAGAGGCCGTAAGATCGGGCAACGGCCCACAGCAGCTTCGAGTAGCGTGATACCAGAAGTTCCCACGCTTCGGCGCTGTCCTGCGCGGCGCGCCACACGAGTTCCGCGTCCGGGATATCGCCATCGGGTTGGTCTGGCACCCGTTCCCCCCAAGTGGGTTCATATATCTGTCACATACGGAGAAGAACGGTAACTGTTCGTGGCGGTGAATGTTGTGGGTTCCGTCGCATTCGGTCCCTGGGGGCTCCGGCTGTCAAAGAGCCCTGGTGTCGCTGGGGCGCATGGGGCACAATAGTTCGCGGAGAGAACTCATCACGGACATCTTCATCTTCGCTGCGGGTTCGAGGGCGTCGGGGAAGCGCACTCG
Source organism: Salinactinospora qingdaonensis (assembly GCF_039539445.1). Lineage (NCBI taxonomy): Bacteria > Bacillati > Actinomycetota > Actinomycetes > Streptosporangiales > Nocardiopsidaceae > Salinactinospora > Salinactinospora qingdaonensis. The sequence goes on along the minus strand of NZ_BAABDD010000001.1, from coordinate 22,908 downwards.
TTCGTATCAGGAGGTTCGGTGTCCGCACGTGGCGTCCTGTACGTCCACTCCGCGCCCGCGGCGCTGTGCCCACACGTCGAGTGGGCGGTCGCGGGTGTGGTTGGCGTGCCTGTGAAACTCGACTGGCAGCCCCAGCCGGCGGCTCCCGGTACTTACCGCGCTGAGCTCAACTGGCAGGGAGCCCCCGGCACATCCGGCGGTATCGCGTCGGCTCTGAACAATTGGCAGCGCCTCCGCTTTGAGATCACCGAAGATGCCTCACCCGGATGTGACGGCGTGCGCTACAGCTATACCCCCACGCTGGGCGTCTACACCGCTGTGACGGGGGCCAGCGGCGAGGTTCTCGTCCCCGAGGCGCGGATTCGTGCCGCTATGGACCGCGCAGCCGGCGATGACGGTGAACTCGTCGGACAGCTCGAACGTCTTATGGGCCGCGCCTGGGACGAGGAGTTGGAGCCGTTCCGCTACGCCGGTGACGGTGCCCCGGTGCGCTGGCTGCACGCCGCCGGCTAGATTCTGGTTTTCTAACGGGTGGGGCCGTGGGGGCGTTCTTCGTCGGCTCGTGCCTTGATCGCCGCGCGATCTCGACAGCCCGCGGGGCGCCGGCGGACGCGCTCGCCCGTTTCCACCCACCGCTCGCTCTCGCCGCCCTTCCAAACAACAGGACCTAAGCCAGGGCGCCACCGGCGGCATGGCGCGGGGATCTATGGGTTTGTCAAGCCGGGAGTGGGTAGATGGTGTCGTTTGTTCGTGTCTCGATCACTGCGCGGTCGCGGCAGCTTGAGAGGGCACGGCCACCTGGGAACTGGGGTGGCTGCGGTCGCTTCTCTCCAACGATTCGCGGTCTCGGCGGGCTGGGAGGGTGCGACAGCTTGGGGCGGGATCGCTGGGGCGATTTTTCTCGATCGTTTCGGAGGATCGGTGCTCTGAGAGGGCATGGTGGCTTGAGGGCTGGGCGCAGCGACGTGGGTGGTCCTGGGGTGGGGGAAGGCCGCTAGAGGCCGGGAGGCGACGACGGGGACCCCTCTCTCTGGAGAGGAGGCCCCGGGGTGGCGTGACTGTTCGCGGAACAGCGAAACAGGCGCCTTGTTGTGGCACAGGGGAGGTGGTGACACCCGCCCTGGATACCGTCCCCCTCTGGCTGCCCGAGATCGCGCAGCGGTCGAGGCGCGAGCTGGGAGCCCCCTGTCGGTGTTGTCGGCCGGGGGGCTGGTGCCGCCGTGGCGACGGGCGTGCCCCACGCCCGGTCGAGGCCGGTCAGATCGGCAAGATCGGCGATGCCGTGGTGTTAGCGTTTTCTGTTTCCGCTGACCTGCGAAGCGATGGTGAAGATGAGCATGAAGCCCAGGGGCCACACGGGCCAGAATGCCAGCATCTGCCCGGCGACCACGCTCGTGACGACCCAGATCCCCACCAGGATCACTGCCAAGCCGCCCAGGCCTCGCCATTGGTCGATGTGGTCGTGCCAGCGTCGCTGGGGTGTGTTGGCCTCGCCGACAGCGGCGAGGTCCAGTGGCTCGGAGCTGTCGTGGCTCGTAGTGGTCTCCGACAGCGACACGGGCAGGTCCTTGGTCAGTGGGGCAAGGTCTGCGAAGGTCTTGGCGGCCATGGCCGTTTCCAACCGCTCGTTGTACTCGGCGAGGTCCAGTCTGCCTTCCGACAGTGCGGTGCCCAGCCGTTCCGCGACGGCGTCGCGGTCGGCGTCGGACACGCGCAACTGTTCTTGACCTTCTTCGTCCATACCGACTCCTGGGTAAGCCGGGCGTCTGGCTCCCGGAAAATCCGTGTCATCCCCTTTACAGTCTATGTTCCGCTGTCGTCAAGGCGCCAAGATCAATCACGGCGATTGGTGCTGTCATCGGGCCAGATCGCCGCGGCGATAAGGATCGCCGCCCAGATCCCGAGTGGGACGAGTGGCCAAAATGGCAGGAGCGCCCCGCCAACAATGCTGGTCACTCCCCAGATGCCGGTCATGATGACGGCGCCGCCCAGCCACCAACGCCATTCGTCGACCCATTCCCGCCATCCAGAGGCCGTGGGAAACCCGGGGGCCTCCGAGGTGACGAGGCCCTTCCCTTCGTCGCTTTCCGCGGGCTGAGTTTCGACGGGCGTTGGGAGATCGGCCGTCAGCGGCGTCAGATCTCCCATGACCACAGCGTTCATCGCCAGGTCCAGGCGTCGCTCGTACTCGTTGAGATCAAGTCGTCCTTCGGACAGGGCGATGGCGAGACGTTCGGCGACAGCGTCCCGGTCGGCGTCCGAGGCCCGCATCCGGCTCTCGGGGACACGTTCGTCATCCACCGCACACCCCCTCCGCGCGATGATGGGTTGATTTACGATACGTCGACTACCCCGGAGTGGAAACCTGACCCCATGGTGAAACTTCGCAAATCTCCCCGAAACGTACTTCCCTCGCAGTCAATTCCCTGCTAAGGGAAGAATCCGCGGTAGGACTGGCGCGCGAGTGTCACCGTGCGGGGCTCGCGGCGGGCTCACCCCCGCTGTACCAAGCGGCAACGGCCGCGCATGTGGCCGCGTCCGCGGCGGCGATGAGGCCGGTGTGTGCGAAGTCACCGCGATAACTGAAGCGGGTGCCGTCCAGCCGTCGTAGCCACCCGCCCACCTCGGCCAGGATCAACCCCGGAGCCGCTACGTCCCAGTCGCGTACGGTGACATCCTTCACGAACAGGTGGGCCGCCCCTTCGGCGATCCGGCACAGTTTCAGCGCGATACTGCCGCACTCCAGGTAGCCGGTGTAGCCGAGGTAATCCCGCACCGCCCGGGCGATCCCCCGCGGTTCGGGAGTGTTGTCGGTGACGATCCCACCTTCTAGCGGGGCCGCCACAGCGGGCAGTGCCACTCCGTTGGCGGTGGCGCCGCCCCGGTGCATGGCCGCGTAGACGATGTCGAACTCCGGCGCGTAGATCGCGGCTACCACCGCAGTGTCGTCGACGATTAGCGCGGCTTGGGTGACATAGCCCGCGAACCCGTGGGCATAGCTGGCCGTGCCGTCGATCGGGTCGATCAGCCAGTAACCGGCCGGACGGGGGCCGTACAGCGACTCGGGATCTTCCTCGCTGATCACGGGCAGTCCCGGCGTGATCGCGTGCAATCGCAGGGTCAGCGCCTCATGGGCCATTCCATCGGCGTGGGCCTTGAACTGCTGTCCCTGCCACCCCCCGTCGGTGGCCGCTGGATCGGCGCGCCATTCGCGCAGCAGCGCCCCCACCTGCCGCACCGCCGTACTCAGCGGATCGATCAGATCGGCGGGTGGGGGCACAACGCTGTCATCAGTGCCGTAGTCGCTCATTCAGCAACGTCTGCCACAGGGCCGGCGTTGTCCGTGGGAGTTGTGTGGCTGGCCAGCAGACCGTGAGCAGCGAACCGCTCCTCGTCCAGGAACTCGTCGGCGCAGCGACGAACCATCGCCAGGCCGGTGCGCCACTCGTCTTGGAGCCGCGAGCCGCCCCGCAGTTCCTGGTCGAGGAGACCGGCGACCTCGTCGACCCCGGCCGCCGAGGTCAGTGCGGTCGTTGACGAGAAACGTGGGTTGATCTCGAAGATATAGGGCTCCCCGGCGTCGTCCAGCGCCAGTTGGACGTTGAACGGGCCGTCGGCGCGCAGCCGCTGCTGCACCTGGCGGCACATGCGCGTGATGCGTTCGTTGCGGCGGGTCACCGCGAACTGCGTGACTCCCCGTTTGAGGATGACCTCCTTCGGTACGACCGCCTGCACCACCCCGTCGCGCCAGACCACCACCGAGACCGTGAATTCGGTACCGGGAACCCTCGTTTGGCAGATCAACTCGTCGGCCGCGTAAGGGCTGTCCTTGAGCAACTGCCGCAACTCAGTGGGCGAGGTGCAGGTGGAGACCCCACGGCTGCCCCGGCCGCGCCGCGGCTTGACCACGAGGGGAAACTCCACATCGCCCGACCATTCCGTGGCCAGGCGTGTCCGCGGCACCGGTAGCCCCATCGCCTCCAGACGCCGCATCAACACGTACTTGTCCAGACACAGTGAGACGAACTCGCGGCGAGGCAGCAGGACGACGACCCCGGCATCCTCCAGTTCCGTGGCGGCGACGAGTTCCTCGTCGACCAGTGGGACGAGCGCTTGTGCCTCCTCTTTGACGCAAATGGCACGGATATCGGCGAGGAAGTCGTCGGTATCGCCGGGCGCCACGATGTAGCTGCGATCGGCTAGGTACAGCCCGGGCGCAGTGGCGTCGATATCGGTGGCGACGACGCGATAGCCGTTGCGGCGCAGCCGCAGGATCGTTCCTGCCGTTGGGGCCGAGCCGGCGGTGGTCACTACGATGGTCTGCGGCTCGAAGGGTTGCTCAGCGGACACCGATCATCCTTTCCACTCGATGTGAACGTTTGGATCGGGATCGGTACGGGGCGCAAACAGGCCCGGATCAAGATCGGCGATCTTGTGTACGAGAGTAGGCCGACAATCGCCGCCATCGTCTCTTTTGACCACTTCCGGTTGTTATGTCAACCGATTGGCTCTTATGCGCGTGCTGTTGCCCCTGTAGCCGGTTTGATCATACCCCGGCCCGCCCCCAATACCCCCTTCGTACCGCCGCTGCTCAGCTCGTTTTCACAGGAAACGCCGGTTCACCGTCAACCGAGGCGGTCACTCAGAAACGACTCCAGCTCCGCTGCGTCCGTGTAGTGGTGGGCGTCGATGCCCAGTTCCTTGGCGGTCACGATGTTGTCCTCCCGGTCGTCGACGAAGATCGTCTCGCTGGGAGAGCTCGCCAGTTCGCTAAGCACATGGCGGTAGATCGCGGGATCGGGCTTGGACAGCCCGATGTCGCAGCTAAAGAACAGCGCGCTGAAGGGACGCACTATGGGGGAACGGCGCAGTGCACCAGCGATGTCGGCGGGCGCGTTCGACAGCAGCGCCAGCTCGACACCGCGCGTGGCAAGCCGGTCGATGAGGGCCACACTCGTCGGGGCGACATGGAGCCAGGAGGCCACGTCGGCAGCCCAGATCTCCTGGAGTTGGGTGGTGCTCCACGTGGTCTGGCACCGCTGGGCCACACGTCGCCAGTACTCCGGTGCGGCCAGGCCGCGGTCGTAGTCGCCTCGTTCTGCCCAGTAGGCCGGCCACAAGACCTCGGCCGGCACGCCACTGATGCGTTCTATCGCCGCGCGAGCAGTGGAATCCGGCGCGAGCGAGATGACCTCGCCATAGTCGAAGATCACCGTCGCCTGGCGGTCAACCCCCATAGGAAGAACCCCTTAAAAACTTTTTACCTGACTTCCCGGAGGATGCTCCGGCCTTCAGGCCGGGAGGAATCCGGGGCGGCGTTCCTGCGTTTTTCGCGTTGTGCTCACTCACAGTCTCTTGGTGCATACTGTGTTGTGTGCGCACAGCGTACAAGGTTCGGGTCTCCTTGGGCTCCGAGCGGGCGACCCAGTGGGGCCCACGTTCGGGGTGTGCGGCTGGTGGAGTCGCAGCCCGCCATGCGAGCGAGGCCTGTGGAGCCGATGTCAGACGGCACGGGCCCCGTCCGCAATCGGCGACGAAGCAGGAAACCCACCTCGCGAGGGGCAGACCCCCTCCCAGTAAGGGAGCGGAGGAAGTCAAATGTTTTTCGCGTCCACTCTAGGTTCGCTCGCACATGCGGCAGGAGCCGCCCTCACCCGTGAAGACGGCTCCTGCGCAGTGATGCCCTACAGCTCGTAGACGGGCGTGACCATCGCTCGCCCAAGCGTGTGGAAGAACAGGTTGAACCCGAGGAAGGCAGGGGAGGCGCTGTCGTCGATGCCCAGGGACGGCACGTCCACCGCGTGCACGACGAAGAAGTAACGGTGCGGCCCGTGCCCCTCCGGCGGGGCCGCCCCGATGTAGCGCTTACTTCCGGCGTCGTTGCGGATCGTCACAGCCCCGGCCGGCAGCCCCGACCCGCTCTCGTCACCGGCGCCGGAAGCGAGTTCGGTGACGTCGGCCGGGATGTCGAAAACCCCCCAGTGCCAAAAGCCGCTCGCCGTGGGCGCGTCGGGGTCAAAGCAGGTGACCGCGAAACTCTGCGTGCCCGCTGGGAAGCCACTCCAGCTCAGGTGCGGCGAGACGTCCTCGCCTCCCGCTCCCAGGATTCCGCTGACCTGGGCCTTGGGCAGGGTCTGCCCGTCGGTGACGTCGTCGCTGACCACGGTGAAGCTCGCGACCTCGGGCAGGAAGTCGTACGGAGATGGCGGCTGAGCCACGGGTACCTCCTGTTAGCGGTGCCAATGTGTTCGCTCCCGGTCTACCGCACCCCGCCGCCGCGATTCTCCAGCCTCGCCGGCGTTTCCGCTTCCTCGGTCCCAGTCGCGCCCCGCTGCGCGGCGGTTGCCCGACGGTAGCCCCACCGAGTTCGCCGTTGCGCCGGCAATTCGGTCCGAAAAAGTTGGCGTCGAGACGTCGATCCGGCTGTTAGCCGTTCGACGTGGAGGCAGCGAGGAGGTATCGCCTGGCGCTGCCGTTGCCCTACAGCACACGCAGGAAAGGACAACGACGATGCGGTTCATGGCGTTGATGAAAGCCGACGAGAACAGCGAGGCCGGCGTGATGCCCAGTGAAGAGATCATCACCGCGATGACCAGCTACAACGAGGAGCTGGTCAAGGCCGGTGTGCTTCTGGCCGGCGAAGGGCTCCACCCAGTTCCAAGGGGGCTCGGGCCAAGTTCTCCGGCAAGCAGCGCACCGTGATCGACGGCGTCTTCACCGAGGCCAAGGAGTTGATCGCCGGGTGCTGGCTGCTCCAGGCCGCCTCGTGGGACGAGGTGTTGGAGTGGATCAAGTGCTGCCCCGCCGAGGGCGCCGAGATCGAGGGTCGGCAGGTGTTCGAAGCGGAGGGTTTCGGAGCGGAGTTCACCCCCGAGCTAAGGGAGCCGGGAAGACCGCGTCGCTGGCCTCCAATGAACGGGAACGTACCCTGCTGCGCGAGCGCGCTGCCGCCTGCGTGCGCGGGGCGAGTGCTTCGTGATCGCTTCCCCTCCGAAACACGTTCAGTCCATCACCCAAAGTGTCCGGTGTGCGAGACCGTGCCGTTGACTGTCGGTGCAGGAGCGTTTCCCCGCAGTTCTGCATTGCCAACGCCGATCGTTTGTTCGGCGGTTCCTTTGGGGAGCTCACAGCCGCCCTAAGGCCACTGTGATGTGCAGTGAGTCTTGTAGCGTATGCCATGGGTGATCGGTTTCGCTTCGTCATCACAGCCAAACACATGGCATCAACAGGGGGTACGGACAAAAAAATCAATGCATTTTTATTTTGTGATCATGCCAGCGCAAAACATGTGATGACTCGGGTGGAAGTATCGAGCATGCGTTAGAGAATTCTTATTCCTCTGCCGTCTCCGGTTGCCGTCCTTTGCGTTTTCCGTGTCATTGGATTGGCTGCGGATTTTAGGCAGCCGCCATCGCCTTAGCGTTATCAAAAAATGTGTGGACTCGCCAAGGCGATAGCGGCAGGGGCGTGCGCGTGGCGGGAACTATAGGGGAGGGGCGTCATTTTGCCGCCGGCGGAGCGCCCTCGCACCGCGCTGCCGTAGGCCGGTCTCGCCCCTAGCCGGGCAGACCCGAGCCGGCCGCGGTGGCGATCTGATGGGCCAGCTTCCGTGTAGGGGCGGTAGCGCGCTTGTACAGCAGTTCACCGTAGGTCACGCGGGTCGCCCCCAGCTCGCCCAGTCGGCTCGGCGTCGGGCCTTCGGGCAGGTAGAGGGCGTTGAGCGCCACGTCGACCGCCTGCGCGATCTCTGGCAGCGACTCCGGCGGCGCCAGGATCGGGTAGACGCAGTCCACTCCGGCGCGGGCGTAGTGGCGGCCCCGCTCAGCGGCCGAGGCCGGGGTGCGGTCCCCGAAGAGGAAGCTGTCGATGCGGGCATTGATCACCAGCTCGCTCCCGGACGCCGCGCGTACCTCGGCCAGTCGATCCCCCTGCTCGGCGGGCTCGCGGAGCTCTCGCGGACGCGGACCGGGCACCGAGTCCTCCAGGTTGCACCCGGCCGCTCCGGCTTCCAGCAGCCGCTCGGCGATCTCCTTGGGGGCCAGCCGGTATCCGGCCTCGATATCGGCGGTGACGGGGATATCGACGGCGCGGACGATCCGGGCGATGGCGGCGAACATCTCGTCGGCCGGAGTGTGCTCGCCGTCGGCATAGCCCAATGTGGCGGCGACCGCTCCGCTGGAGGTCGCCAGGGCGGGAAAGCCCGCGTCGGCGAAGACCCGGGCACTGTCGGCGTCCCAGATGTTGGGCAAGACCAGCGGGTCGCCTGAGGGTCGGCCATGGTGCAGGGCGCGCAGGGTGGCGCAACGTGTGGTCACCGGCGACTGTCCTTCCGTTGCTGTGGCAGTGCGGGGGCGGTTTCCGATCGGCGGTCGCGTCACCGTTGCTCGGTGGCCGCAGCCGCGGGGTGCCCGTTCTAGGCGTGGCCGCGCCGGCGGTTGAGCGCCTCGGCAGCCGGCACGGCCGGCCCAAGCTTACGGTTACTCGACCGGGGTGCGGTTCCAGCCCACGTCTCGGTAGCCGCTTTTGTTGCCCTCGGCGCAGCTCAATGCTGCGGTATGGCGGTTCGGGCGGGCACGGGTGTGTCGGGCCCGCGCCCCGCCACTCGTTCCTTTATTCATGAGTTTTCACTCTCTGCGACATTCCTGGTGAGATCAGTTAACTGTCGGGTGAGTAAAGGGTTTATGGCCTTGTCCCTGGCTGGCGTGAATTTTCTACAAAGGCAGGAACGGGAAATTTTGCCACTTTTCCCCCGGGGAGTACTCTGCCCGTTTGGGGGATGCCGATAAAGCTTTTCGATGGTTCAGGTAAGCGCACTGCTACGAAGCGAGGGGTAACTAAACAATGACCGTCAACCACGGCGAGGCGGGCATGCCCGGATCTGGTGCGGCCGTCGTGCATCAACCATTTACGTTGCAGGAGCTGTCCCGCTCGGCCCCGTTGCACTCCCCAGAGACCCGTGACCTACTCCAGAACATGGCCTCCAGGCTCGAAGCGCTCTCGCGGCGCGTTGACGAGCACCTGACCTGTGACGCGGCGCCCGCCGAGCTCAGCGAGAGTCGTGCTCCGGGGGGCGCCGCCGGTATCCGCTACCTACATGGATTGACCGCCACCAATGAGGCCATCGCCAGCGAACTCGACAGGGCCAGAGAGGAGATCCTCACCGCCCAGCCCGACGGCCCACGCCCCAAAGCCGTGCTTGAACAGGCACTGGCCTCGGTGCAGGACAAGCTCGCTCACGGTGTCAGAATGCGCACGCTTTATCAACACACCACGAGGTTCCATGAACCCACCAAACAGTATGTAAGAAGTGTGGCACGTTATGGAGTCGAGATACGCACCCTCGACGAGTTCTTCAACCGACTCATCATCGTCGATCGCTGCGTTGCCTTCGTTCCAGCCAACGCCGACAAAACATCGGCGGTGCGGGTGTCAGACGCCGCCCTGGTCAGGTTCTTGACCGACATCTTCGAGCGGGCATGGGATCGTGCCGAGACCTACCCCTTCGTGCCCACCCGTGCCGCCAACGCCGCCTCGCAGGTCATCCCCTCCATCCGTGATTCCATCCGCCGCTTGCTCGTGCAGGGACGCTCAGATAGGCAGATCGCCCGCCGGATGGGGATCAGCCAGCGTTCGCTGCAAAGCCATGTGGCCTGCCTCAAGGAGGAGTTCGGCGCTCAGCACCGTCTCCAGTTGGGCTACCTGATCGGGCTCAGCGAGGCCGGCGCCACACCCGCCAACCAGTCCTCCACCCCCAGCGAACCCCAGGCTGACCTGGACAGCCCGGCCTGACTGGCCGCGTCGGCGGCGGTAGTTCGGTTAGCCCTACACCGTGGAACCAAAATCCGCCGCCGCGCGTAGCAGCGCGTCGTTGGCCGGAGGGTCACCGACCGTGATCCGCACTCCCTCGCCGTCGAAGGCGCGCACCGCCACACCGGCTTCCCGGCAGGCTTGGGCGAACGCCCGACTCCGTTCGCCCAAGCGCAGCCAGTAGAAGTTCGCCTCAGCCGGCGGCACCGTCCACCCCATGGCCCGCAGTTCCCCGACGACCCGGTCCCGCTCCTTGGCCAAGCGGGCGACCCGTTCGCGCAGCTCGGGCTCGGCGCGCAGCGACGCCAACGCTGCCTGCTGAGCCAGATCGGTCACGCCGAAGGCGATCGCGCAGTCGCGCACCGCCGTCGCCAGTGGCTCCCGGGCTACGGCGTAGCCCACCCGGAGCCCCGCCAGCCCGTAGGCCTTGGAGAACGTGCGCAGCACCACCACGTTGGGGCGGTCCAGGTGAAGGGCGAGGCCGTCGGGTACGTCGTCGTCGGAGACGAATTCCCGGTAGGCCTCGTCGAGGACCACCGGCACCTGCGGCGGTATCCGGTCCAGGAACCGCTCCAGTGCGGCACGGCGCACCACGGTGCTGGTGGGGTTGTTCGGGTTGCACACGATCACCAGCCGAGTGCGTTCCCCCACGGCAGCCGCCATCGCGTCGAGGTCGTGCGTCTCCTCGTGCAGCGGGACCGGGACCGACTGCGCGCCGTTGACCCGGACCAGGTGAGGATAGGCCTCGAACGACTGCCAGGCGTAGACGACCTCGTCGCCGCGGTCGGCGGTGGCCTGCACCAGTTGCTGGGTCAGTGCCACGGAGCCCACGCCCACCGCGACGTGTTCAAAGGGCACCCCCAACCGCTGGGCCAGCGCCGCCCGCAGGTCGTCGCAGAACCAGTCCGGGTAGCGGTTCACCCGCTGCGCGGCCTCGCCGCGCAGCGTCTCCACCACCGAGGGAAGCGGCGGGTAGGGGTTCTCGTTGGCCGCCAGCCGGTAGGGCGGTTGAGTGCTCGTCATCGTCGGCACCTTTCTCCTGTCCAGTTCAGCGCTACTAGGTTCTGTTTTTTGGACGGGCGGCGAGGGCCGGCGGTGGGCGCAAGCGGGTGAGCGCCTCCGCTGTCACCCCGGAGGCTGCCGAGGTCGCAGCGATCGAAGAACACTCTCACAGCCCCCACCTCCAGCCGTTCGCAAAACCTAGAGCTGCTCGACGGTCACACGCAGCCGCTGCCGGACGAACGCCACCGCCTCTTCGCGTTCCTCGGCCGAAGCCGCGTTGACCAGCACATGTCCGAGTCGTTCGTCTGAGGAGGTCAGTGCACCGGCGACGTGCCCGGGGCCGTAGCGCAGTCGGATACGCGCCACATCGGGGTGGGCGGCGACCTCCTCCTCACCCGAGATCTGCGTGACCCTTCCGGGATCGCAGGTGAGGAACACGGTGGCCGCATACGACCGGGGACGGTGCGCCATCTCCGGTACCGGCATCCCCAGCGCCAGCCGCACGACGGCCTCGTACAGGTCGGTCCCGTAGGCCAGGTTGACGGCGTCGACGAGGTAGTCGCCAGGGGTGCGCACCGCCACCTCCATCAGCACCGGCCCCTGCGGCCCCACCCGGAATTCCAGGTGCATCAGGCCGGTGCGCATCCCGATTGCCCGCAGCACTGACCGGGTCAGGTGGTTGACCTGCTCGGCCAGAGGCGACTCGAAGGCGTGGCCGGTGCGGTGGCACAGCTCCACGAAGTAGGGCGGCGGCGTGGTCTCCTTGGCGGTGATGTTCTCGAACAGCACCTCGCCGTCGCCGACCAGCGCCTCCCAGCTATATTCCGGCCCCTGCACCGCCGTCTCGACCAGCAGCTTGCCCTCGCCGCCGCGGCGGGCCACGACCTCGTCCACCGCGTCCTTGTCGGCGATCAACTCGACGCCGTGACTGCCCGAGCCGTCCAGCGGCTTGACGACCACCGGTAGCCGCTCCAGCAGCCACGGCCGGGCCTGCTCCAGCTCCTCGGTGACCAGGTACTCCGGCTGGGCGACCCCGCAGGCTCCGAACTGGGAGCGCTGCATCGCCTTGTTGCGTGAGATGGTTGCGGCGTGCAGCGACGGCCCGGGCAGCTCCAGCCGCTCCTGAGCCAGCGCAGCCGCGACCACGTGGGGTTCGGCGAAGGCGACGATCCCGCCGGGCGGGCCCGCGGCCAGCGCCCGCGTCACCCCGCCCACCCACGACTCCTCCACACTGTTGTCGACCGGATGGTGCTCGACCCCGTCGCGTTCGGGGTCGCTGACATCGACGGCTCGCACCCGCAGCCCCAGCCGCGCGGCGGCGTCGAGGTAGGGCCGGCCCATCACGCCGACCCCGACAAGCAGCAGATCCTTCAAGACGACACTTCCTCCGATGAGTCCGGTGCGGGCGACTCCTCCGCTTTCCCCCGCGTCGAGAGCTGCATGCGCGCCACCGGGGTGACCAGCGCCGCCACGAGGACGAAACCCACGGCCAGCACCACCCAGCCGGCCGAGCCGGCCGCGATCACCGCGCTGGTGAGCAACACCGGTCCCACGATGCGCTGGCCGGTGTTGCCCAGGCTGAACACCGACAGGTAGACGGCCCTGCGCTCCGCGGGAGCCAAGGTGTAGGACAGTTCCCACGCGCCCACGGCGTGCCACAGCTCTCCCAGTGTCAGCAGCACGCACCCGACGACGAGCACCCCGCCCGCCACGAGCGTGGGCATCGGGGCGGCAGCAACGGCCAGCGCTATCGCGCAGCCGGCCAACGCGACGCCGCTCAGCCGCAGCGCGCGTTGCGCGCGCCCGGCCTGCTCCACCCCGCGCGACAGCGGTACCTGTAGCAGGACCGCCAGGACGGTGTTGACCAGCACCAGCAGCGACACGAAGCTGGGAGACAGGTCGGTGGCCTGCAACGCCCACAGCGGGAGTCCCACGGTCAGGATCGTCTGGTGCAGGTCCAACGCTCCGCCCAGTCCGCCCAGCAGCGCATAGCGCCAGTCCCGGAAGCCCTTGACGGCTTGCAGCGGCCCCATCTTGCGCTCCACGGTGCTGGGTTGGACCAGCGTGAGCCGAACCAACAGCAGCGCCGACACCAGGAAGGCTACGGCGGTGCCCAAGATGAGCCCCCGGTAGGCCCATGGGCTGTCCGCGGCCAGCAGCGGCGCCGCGGCCAGCGCCCCCAGCGAGAAGCCGATGTTGCGCACCGTGCGCAGGATCGCCATCGTGCGGGTGCGGTCAGCGGGGGCAGCGGTGGCGGCTGCCACCGCGTGCGTCATCGGCATGGTCGCGGCCTCGGCCACAGCCAGGCAGCAGGCCACCACCACGAAACTCGCCATCCCCGTCGTGAAGGCCAGGGCCACGAACCACACGCCCCGCCACAGCAGCAGCCCCACCAGGGTGGGTTTGGCGCCGTACCGGTCGCCGATCCCCCCGATGGGCACGGTGGCCAGGAACCCCACCGCACTGGCCACGGCCAGGCCCAGCCCGACCTGACCGGAGCTGAGCCCGACTTGGCGCACGAAGAAGATCGTGGAGCCGGTCAGGAACAGCCCCGTGCCGATGGCGTTCAGCAGCGAGATCAGTACGAAGGTACGGCCGGCCGCGGTGGCGGGCACGTAGTCCCGTACCGAGATCCCCTTCACCGCTCACCCCCGCTGTCGTGCTCGCGGGTGGTCACGGTGATGGCGGTGGCGGCCCGGTCAGCGTTGCGCGCCGCCTCCTCGGCGTCGGCACCGGCGGCGATCACGAATCCGGCGCGCTCCCAACTGCTGGTGGCGGCGTGGACCTCACCACCGGGCTCGACGTTGAGATGCACCTCGTGCACGCCGTCACGGTCGCGCGCCGTATCGGCACCTTCCACCGCTGTCACAGTGCCCGGAGTGGCGATGAGGAAGCGGACGGCGGCGCCGCGCACCGCCTCGGCGCGCACGTCCGGCGCCCGACCTTCCAGCACCCCCAACAGTTGGTGCAAGACGTCGGTGTCGTAGGCGAGGTCGACCAGCACGGTGATCCCGTCCCCAGGCAGCCGCCCCGCGCACTCCACCAACTGCGGGCGGCCCTCGTCCAGCATCCATTCGGCGTGCAACACCCCGTAGTCGAAACCGGTGGCCGCCACCAGGGTGGCCATCGCCTCGCGCAGCGCCGCGGCCGTGCCCTCGTCCACGTCGGCCGGCAGCGCGTGGCCGGTCTCCACTGGGTGGCGTGACTCCAGCACGCTCTTGGCGGTGATGGTGCTGAACGCGACGGCGCCGTTGTGAACCAGCGCCTCAACGCTGACCTCGCGGCCCGCCATCCGTTGCTCCACCAGCACCCGCTCGGTGGTGGCGTAACGGGCACGGAGCCAGGGCTCGTCGGCCGCAGTGGTGACCTGCCATGCCTGCGTGGTGTCGTCGTCGGCCGTCAAGAGTTGCACGCCCAGGCTGGCTTGGCGGTTGGTCGGCTTGAGTACGCACGCGCCGCCGTGGCGGGAGCGAAACCGCGCCACATCCTCGGGGCCGTGCGCCACCGTCCACTGCGGCTGGGCGATGTCGGTGTGGTCGATGGTCTCGCGCAGCAGTGCCTTGTCGCGCAAGATCCGGGCCGCCTTCGGCCCGGCGCCGGGCAGCCCCCACGCTTCGGCCAGCGTGGCCGCGGTTACGACGCCGTACTCCACGACCGGCACCACGACCCGCGCCTGGGGCGGGCGGGGGACCGTATCGGTGATCCGCTCCGGGTGTTTTTCGTCCTGGCTGGGCCCGGGAAGCAGCGCGGCGACACAGGCGTGGCGCTGGGCCAGGTCAGCGAGGCCCCGCGCCTCGATCACGTCGGGCTCCTCCACGACCAGCACCGCACCCTCGGGCAGGTGGGAGTCGAGCTTGCCCAACATCACCGGGCTGTAGCCCACCAGAACGTGGGTGACGCTTTCCAGGGGGGGGTCGGTGGGAGCGGGGTCGGTGTGCACGGCCACGGCCTCCCGGACCCGCCGCTCCAGCGCGTCCACCTGCGCAACAGTGGGGGCGTCGATGAACACCGAGGCCACGCGGTCGTCGGAGGAGCGCAGCGCCCCCAGTTCCGTACCGTGCTCCCGGTGCACCAGCACGGCCCGCAGGCTAGCGGGGTCCTCCGGGGCGGCGGGGCCGATGCGGGGCCACAGGTCGCCCGAGCCGACCCACTGGGGTTGCACGCCTTCCCAGTCCACGGTGACGTCGCGCAGCAGCCCCGGCTGGTGCTCCAGGTAGATCTGGCGTGCCTGCCGCGAGAAGCGCGGCGCCGCCACCGGCTCTCCCAGGGCCACCCGGATGATTTCGGGCTCCAGCGAACGCCCCGTCGCCAGCCGGAACAACTCGCAGATCCCGTCGCCCGGCGGTCGGGCGGCCACCTCCATGAGCACGGGGCGGCCCTCGGGGTCGATGCGCCACTCCGCGTGGCTGACACCGTCCTCGAAGGCCAGCGCCCGCAGCATCCGCCGGTTCGCGTCGAGCAGCGTGGCGTCCAGCGCCGTGTGGTCGTTGGGCACGGTGTGTGACAGTTCCACGAAGGTCGTGGCGGTCCCGGTGTCGGTGGTCTCCTTACGGGTGACTGAGGCGAAGACCACTTCGCCGCCCTGAACCAGGCTTTCCACCGAGAACTCCTGGCCGCGGACCCTCTCCTCGACCAGCACTGTCTCGTGGTCGGGGTACTCGGCCAGCCGTGCCCGCAACTCGTCGGCGTCGTTCACCGTCTGCACGCCCGAACTGGAGTGGCCCCCGGAGGGTTTGATCACGGCCGGCAGGCCGGCGTGGGTCAGGTCGACCCGCTCGCGTTCACCGGGCGGGATGACCAGCGCGGCCGGGCTGAATTCGGGCAGATACCAGCGCTGTAGGTACTTGCTGCGGCAGGCGCGGGTGGCTCGCAGGCCCGGCGATGGCAGGCCGAGGCCGTCGGCGAGCAGCCCGGTGGGCTCGACTTGGGTCTCCCCGACCGCGCAGGCGCCGACGATGCGGTACCGCTCCCGCCACCGGCGCGCGGCGGCGACCGCGTCGGCCACGTAAGAGCTCTCGCGCCCGGCCTCGCCTTCGACGAAGGCGACCTCGTGCACGGCCGCCGCCGGGTGTTCGGTGTCGTGCATGGCCGTCAACGCCGCGTCCCGCCAACGGGAAGGGGTGATGAGCAGGACCCGCAGGCCCCGTCGGGTCAGCTCTTCCAGGTAGAGCGGCGCTCGGGCCACGGCCAGGAACGAGCCGCTGAGAATGAAGGCATCCGGACGCGAGGACGGTGCCCCGGAGGGAGCGTCCTGCCTACCGGCGAGCTGTGGCATGTTCGTTTCCTCACAAAGAGCAGGGGTGGAGCGCCACCCGGCAGGGGGCAGCGCTCCACCGGTGGCCATGACGGGGGCTCAGTCGAACCTCAGCTTCCCGGTCCGGGCACGCTTCATCTCGAAGAAGTCCGGGTAGCCGGCGAGGGCCCGGGCACCGTCGAAGATGCGGACCGCTTCCTCGCCGCGGGGGATCGAGTTCAGCACCGGCCCGAAGAACGCCACCCCGTCGATGTGGACGGCGGGGGTTCCCAGGTCCTCACCGACCGGGGCCAGTCCCTCGTGATGGCTTTTGCGCAGGGCCTCGTCGTAGTCCTCGCTCTCGCCCGCCGCCAGCAGCGCCGCGGGCAGCCCTGTCTCGGCCAGCGCGTCGCGCGCGACGGCGTGGAAATCTTTCTCGCCGCCGTTGTGGATGCGGGTGCCCATAGCCGTGTAGAGGCCGTCCAGCACCTCCTCGCCGTGCTGCTGCGCGGCAGCGGTGGCGATGCGCACCAGCGCCAGTGACTTGTCGACGAGCTCGCGGTACCAGTCCGGCAGCTCGCGCTCCTCGTTGAGCACGTAGAGGCTCATCACGCGGAAGTGCAGCTCCAGTTCCCGGTACCGGCTCACCTCCAGCATCCAGCGGGAGGTGATCCAGGCGAACGGGCAGGCGGGATCGAAGTAGAAGTCGACTCGGGGCAACGGGGTCCCCTCCCGGCCGGTGTCCCGACGGTCGTCGACGGTGGCGCCAGGGGAGTCGTGGGGGGTCATGGAAGTGCCTCCGTGGGGCTCAGAATGTGACTGCCAGCGACTTACCGTCACCATTGTGGAGGTAGGAATCCACAGCGTCGTACTTCTCCCGAAGCTGACGCTTGAGGACTTTTCCGGTCACGCCGACCGGGAAGTCCGCCTCGGTGTGGGCGATCTCCAGCAGTGCCAGCCGGGGCTGGTTCGCCCCCTGGAGGACCTCGTTGGCTTTGGCGAGCAGCTTCTCCGGCTCCGCGCGAGCGTCGCCGGTGGTCACCACCGCCACCGGAACCTGCTGTCCCTGCCGGTGGCCGGCGACCACGGCGGCGTCGACGATCTCGGGGACCTCGTTGAGCAGCAGCTCCTCCATCAGCACCGAGTACCCGGGACCTTCGGCGGTCTCGAGGGTGTCGACGGCACGGTCCACCAGATAGTGGTCGTCGTTGTCGTCTCGGTAGGCCATGTCACCGGTGAGCCAGTAGCCGGCCAGCCGGTGCCGGTAGGTCAGGTCGGAGGCGTTCCAGTAGCCGGCCGTGATCGCGGGGCCCCTCGCACCCAGCAGACCGACCTCGCCCGGCTGAGTGGGTGTGCCGTCCTTGCGTAGCACGGCGACGTCGGCGACCCCCACCGGCTTGCCGGCGCAACGGTCGTTGCGCTCGGTCTCCAAAGTGCGGATCTTCAGCAGCACCCCCCAGCCCAGCTCGGTGGTGCCGAGCCGGTCGAAGAACGCCGCCGGCGCCCGCTGCGGGTCGCGTTGGGAGAGGATTCGGGTCATGTGGGACTGGTGCACGGCGTCGCCGATGGAGACCCACACGTCCACCGAGTCCAGCGTTCCCGGCTCCAGGTCCAGCGCCGCCAATTCGGCATAGCCGTGCGCGAACGACATCACCGAGGTCGGCCGGTGCCGCCGCACGGCCTCGGCCAGCTCGGCGCCGGGGCAGTCCCGCAACGCCACGATGGGGGTTCCGCCCAGCACGGCGTAGACGGTGTAGGCGATGCAGCCCAGGTGCGACTGCGGCAGCGCCGTCATCATCAGCGCGCCCGGGCTCTCCTTGTGATCCACCAGCCGAAACGCCGGGCCGGAGACGATCGAGCGGTGGGTGTGGATGGTCGGCTTGGGGCGGCCGGTGGTCCCCGAGGAGTGCAGGATGACCACCGGGTCCTCCGCGACGTGGCCGAAGCGGGCGCTGTCGGGCAGTTGCGCCGGAGCGGGAGCGGGAAGCTCCTCTTCCGTCTGGACCCAGCTCAGCTCCTCGGGAGTGCCCGCCCCCTCCCGCAGGATCGCCGCGCGGGCCCGGTCGGTGTACAGCCCCACCGGCCCGGTCTGTTCGATCAGCGAGCGCGCGATGGCTTCCGGCGCCTTGCTGTTGATCAGCACCGCGATGGCGCCGATCTGGGCCAGCGCGTAGAAGTGCAGCGAGTAGGCGAAGGAGTCTTCCAGCCACACCGCGACGCGGTCGCGCGGAGCCACGCCCTGCTCCAGGTACCAGGCCGACCAGCTTTGGGTTAGCTGATCCAGTTGCAGCAGGCTGAAGTCGTGCTTGCGCTCGCCGTCGGTTGTGGTCAGCGGACGGGCACTGTGGATGAAGGGGGTGGCGGGAGCGGGGTTGGTAGCGATAGCCGAGGCCAGCAGGTTGCCACCCCCCACTGTGGTGTCCTCCGACATTTTCTCGCGCTGCCCTGGCGAGAGGACAGTTGCCGCGAACTCGGACATGAATCCACCTTCCTTAGGAGAATGGATCGACAGGGATTCGGGGCGGTCGCAGGGGTGATCGGCTCGACCGCGCCCGAGGGGGGTTAGATCAGGGCGAACAGCCGCGCGCAGCGTTCGCCGTGGGCGGGCAGGTCATCGCCGAGGAAGGACCGCACAGCGGCTAAGGCGTTGGTGAAGTCGGCTTCGCCGCCGTCTTGCACGGCTGTGTCGATCCGGCGCGCGCCCTCGGCCAGCGCCTCGCGCGCCCGTGCTGCCTCCGGGTTGGCCGACTGCACGTCCCAGTACACTTCCGGAGCCCCGGAGACGATCCGAGCCAGCAGCGCCAGCAGAGTGGCGTGCGGGGGCGGGGCGACCGCGCGCAGCTCCTCGGCATCGACGCCCAACTCGGTCAGAGCGGTGCCAAACGCCAGCACCGTCGCGTGCGTCAACGCTTGGGTTGCGCTGCTCAGCCGGTCGTGCTGCTCGGCGCTCATCCGCACCACGCCTCCGCCCCACGACTCGATCAGCCCCAGCATCTCCTGGGACCGTGGCCCTTCCCGTAGGGCCACTGCCGCCACCGGCCGGTTCTCGAACCCCAGCGCCGGGGCGAACATCGGGTTCACACTCACCACCTCGACGTCCTTCGCGCCGGGGGCGGCCGACTCCACGGCGGCGGCGATGGGTTGCTTCACCGAGAGCGTGTCCACCAGTAGCGAGCCGGCGGGCAGCGCGGCCAACAGCCCGGGAACCGCGGCTATGGCCACCGGCTCCGGCACCGCCAGCACCACCAGATCGGCCTGACCGAGCTCGGCTGCCATGGCGGGGTCGATGGCGGTGACGTCACCGTGCTCCTGGGGCACGCCCGTACCCGCGGACCGCTCCTGGGCAGCCCGGTCGAAGACGCGGACCCGCGCTCCCGTGTTGTGGAGCCGCTCGGCGAACAGTTTGCCCACAGCGCCGCCGCCGATCACCACGCAGCGCCCGATCATGTCGAGCCCCCCGCCGGTGTCAGTCGGGACGCCGCGCTCCCCGACGGCGAGGGCGCCTCTCCGGACGTCACCTCGGGGCGAGCCGGCGTCGGTGGGGTAGCGGTGGCCAGCACGGCCGAGACCATGGCCCGCGACTTCACCGTGGTCTCCTCGAACTCCTCTTCAGGGTCCGAGAGCGCGACGATGGCGCCCCCCACCCCGAAGCTGACCCGGTCACCGTGAGCCACCAGGGTTCGGATGACGATGCTCAGGTCCATGGCCCCGCTCAGCGAGAACCACCCCAAAGCACCGGAGTACACTCCGCGCGGTCCCTCTTCGAGTTGGTCGATGATCTCCATAGTGCGGATCTTGGGCGCCCCGGTCATCGACCCGCCGGGGAAGGCGGCCCGCACGCACCCCACCGCCGACTCCTCCGCGCGCAGCGTGCCGCGGATCGTCGACACTAACTGGTGCACCGTCGCGTAGGTCTCCACGTGGAACAGTCGCGGCACGTGCACCGACCCGACCTCCCCCACCCGGTTGAGGTCGTTGCGCAGCAGGTCCACGATCATCAGGTTCTCGGAGCGGTCCTTCTCCCGAGTGAGCAGATCCTGGCGCAGCTCCTCGTCCTCTTCGGGGGTGGCGCCGCGGGGGCGCGTCCCCTTGATGGGTTTGGACTCGAACACCCGGTCGGTCCCCATGGTGAGGAAGCGCTCGGGGGAGGCGCTGAGCACGGCGACCTCGGGAAAGTCCAGCAGCGCCCCGTAGGGGACGGGGCTGATGCGTCGCAGCAGCGCGTAGGTGTCCAGCGCCACGATAGGGGTTCGTACCGTGACCGCGTTGGTCAGGCAGATCTCGTAGCTCTCCCCTTGGCGGATCAGCTCCAGACTCTCGGCGATGCGGTTGAGGTAGCCCTGCCGGTCATGGCGCAGCTCGACGAGTTCTGCGCTGGCGGGATCGGTCATCCCTGTGCCGGTGAAGGTCGTGTGCTCCGGCGGCGCCGGCGTCGGTTCGGTCACGTGTGCCAGCCGCGCCCTGGCCTGCTCCAGCCAGGCCAGCGGCTCGGTCGCGTCGCCGCGCGACAGTGTCAGCAGGTAGCAGGTGCCCTCGACGTGGTCGACGGCCAGCATCCGGTCGGTGAACAGCAGCGCCGCGTCGGGGGTCTCGGCCTTGTGCACGGCCTGACCGCCGCTTTCGGCCTTGAGCTCATAGCCCAGATAGCCCACATAGCCCAGATTGAAGTCGAACGGTAGCCCTTCGGGTTTGGGGACCGCGCGCTGCTGGAGTTGATCCTCCAGGTAGCTGAAGAACCCCTGCTCGACTCGCTCCTCTGCGGGCTCCTGCTCAACAGCCTCACCGGCGGTCTCGTCGCGGCCGGGCCGATGCACGGTGACCACGCCCTCTGGCACCCGGTAGGTGACGTACTCGCCCAGCGGACCGCAGCCACCCATGAACGAGAAGCGGGAGAACCCCTCGATCACGCTGCTGCTGTCCAGCCAGAAACTGTGCTGCTGTCCGGCGAACAGTGCGCGGTAGGCCGCCTCGGTGTCGGGGCAGTCGGCCAGTTTTCGCACGTGCACCCGGTAAGGCGAGCGCCGCTGTTGGAGCGCCAGATCACGGAAATTGGCCACCAGATCGTGACCGTAGGTGCTGCTGATCGACTCCGGATGGAACTGCACACCCCAGATGGGCTCGCTCCGGTGGCGCACCCCCATCACGACCCCGTCGTCGGTCCAGGCGATCGCCTCTAGCTCCTCGGGCAGGTCGGCCGCTGCCAACGAGTGGTAGCGCACCGTGTCGAACGGGGAGGGCAGGCCGGCGAAGATGTCGACACCGCTGTGATGCACCGCCGAGACCCGGCCGTGCATCGGCTCGGGAGCGGAGACGATCCCGCCGCCGAAGAGATGGCACACCCCTTGATGGCCCAGGCAGACCCCCAGTACCGGAAGCCCGCTCTCGACGATGACACGCGAGCTCACCCCGAAGTCGCGTTGCCGCTCCGGTCGACCAGGGCCAGGAGAGATCACCACGGCGTCGAACTCGCTGAGCCGCAGTTCCCGCCAGTCGGCGTCGTTGCGTACCACGACCGGCGGCTGCTCGGTCACCTCGCTGATGAGTTGGTAGAGGTTGTAGGTGAAGGAGTCATAGTTGTCGATGAGCAGAGATCTCACTCTGATCTCCCGATCACGACGTCCTCCACTCGGCAGGTCTCGCTGATGACGAGATCGTAGAGCTGCCGCAGGAAGTCGGTGTTGATCCCGTGCCGTTGCCCGTACTCGGCGGCCCGCTGCTGCGCGACGCCGATCCGGTGGGGCTGCATCATCGGTATGTTGTTCTCGCGCTTGTGATGGGCGATCTCCACCCCGCATTCGATGCGTTCGCGCAGGGTGTCGAGCAGACGCTCGTCGATCTGGCTCATCCTCTCGCGCAGCTTTTCAAGATCGCTGACGGCCACCGGCTCTTCGGCCATGGAACGGTTCCTCCTCGAACTCTTCTGGCGTGGCTGACTCTGCCGTGCCAGGTGGGCTCCGTCAGCCCCTCCGAATGGTTCGGGTCGGCGTAGTGCCAAGAACGGAAGGGAGCGGCGGGCGGCTCGTGCCCGGCGCGGGTGGACCGCCGCGCCCAGTGGCACTGCCGCCAGCGCCGCACATCCGCGCCGACCCGAGGCCGCTGCCAGCGGCCATACGGAAAGCCGGGCCGGCAGGGCGGCACCGATGCGGCCATGGGCGACGCTGGCGCCGCACCGCCCGTGACCACCGTGCCGGCGGCCCGCTCACGGCCCGATGGGGGGCGGCCCCGGAGCATCGACAGTCTCCGGTCCCCGTACTCGCGGATGGGCGCTTGGGCGCCGTGCCGGTGTCGCTGGTCCAGAGCGGCGAAGTAGCCGGCGGCGATGCGCCGCGCGGTCCCCACGGTGTCGCTTGGGTCGATCGTGGCCGGTGTCGTCTCGCTGCGGGGCTCGGACTTGTGGTGAGACGATCAGCCTTCGTTACCGCCGAACCCGACGTGCCCCCTAGAGAAACACCCGGCTGTGACGTCGGTCGGGTCTATGTCTCGTGGATGTGGGGATGGCTGTTGCTGGTGAGGGCGTGGGGGCCTGCGGCTTGTGCCTCGATTGTTGCGCGGTCTCGACGGTCCAAGGGGGCGGCATCTAGGGCGGGCGCCATCCCCACCCTGTGCCACGAGGTGGCGGTTTCGCGAACAGGCACGCGAGCCTGGCCTTGTGTTTGGATGGCCAGGGCCCTAGGTGTCGGGGAGACAAGGGGGCTCCGTCGTCGCTTTCCGGCCTCTAGCGGCCTCCCGCACCCCCGGGGGGGTGCTTCTATGGGTTTGTCAAGCCGCGAGAGCGGTGGGTGGTTGGTAGAACGTGCCGTCACGCAGCATCGCGAACAACACGTCGCAGCGTCTGCGTGCCAGGCAGAGTAGGGCCTGGTTGTGGC